>JAKSRC010000019.1 GCA_024403855.1 Saccharofermentans sp.
TGAAACAAACTAATTCTACTTAATGAAATTTACACACAACTTTGGACTTGACTGGTGACTCAACCAAAATGCTCGAAAAAGTCGATTTTGGTTGATTATTTTCGAGATGACTCAACCAAAATGCTCGAAAAAGCTGATGTTGGTTGATTATTTTCGGGATGACTCAACCAAAATGCTCGAAAAAGTCGATTTTGGATGATTTGCCCCACTCAAAGTCCCCTCGCTGATTGCCTACACTTGCCTACACTCGCCACACACGCCGCCCACTCACGCACCCTGCGCTACACCCACCAACTCGATATGTTAGAATAAAACAAAACATCCCCAAGGAGTGACCGTATGGATTCTTCATATTACGACATGATATTTAAGCGCAAGTCTTTCCATAGGTATGGAGAGCCGGACGGTAAGAAGATTACGGCTGAGGAATTGGATGAGATTCGCGAGATGTGGTACAAGTTTGAGCCGCTTTTCGAAGGGATTGAAACTAAGATTCATATCGTGCCGGGCGAGCAGACGAGCTGCAACAGGGGTGAGGAATATTGCATCCTTATTTATAGCGAGAAGAAGCCGGGCTATCTCCAGAATATCGGTTATATCGGTGAGCAGCTGGATCTTTATCTGACTAAGAAGGGAATCGGACCGTTGTGGTTTGGCGTCGGCAGGACGAAAGTCAGAAAATTTGAGGGACTCGATTACGTTATCATGATGGCTATAAGGAAGATTGACGACGATTCGAAGTTCAGGACGCCGGGTGATCTTTCGACTTTTAACAGAGTGCCGGTCGAGGAATTCTGGGAAGGCGAACCGATCGAGGGAATTACTGAGGTTGTAAGACTTACGCCGACTGCGTGCAATATTCAGCCGTGGAGAGTTGTAAATAAGGGCGATGGCACACTTGATGTTTATCGCTACAGACGCCCTGGCAGACATGGTATTATTCCGCCGTTCCTTTTGGCGTTTTATGGTGGCATTGATATCGGTATTTTCATGCTGTTTTTGGATCTCTGCCTTGAACATAAGGGCATCAAGTTCACAAGGACACTCACACCGGATGATGGAAATTTTAAGAGGCTTAATCTTAATGCGGTTTATAAGCTGACTAGACAGTGAGTCGAGTTTGCGAAAATCGCATCAATGAACTAGGCCGGAATTATTAAACTGATCAAATAAGAGGGGGGATAGGTATGCGCAAAATTCTTGTTTCGAATGATGACGGAATAGATTCCGAAGGTTTGGCAAGGCTTGCTTCTGTCGCCGGTAAGTTCGGTGAAGTGTGGGTCGTAGCACCCGCAAAGCAGTTCAGCGCCACATCTCATTCGGCTCTTTTCTGGGATCCTATTGATGTCTGGCCGGTTAAGGATTTTCCTGTTGAGGGAGTTCACGCTTTCGCGACTTCAGGTACGCCTTCGGATTGTGTCTGCATCGGTTTGAGTTGCGTTGTGCCCGGTGGACCGGATGTTGTCATGACCGGTATCAATTTTGGCTATAACATTGCATCGGATATTCAGTATTCGGCGACTGTCGGTGCGGCATTTGAAGCAGCGAATCACGGCATCCACACGATTGCTTTTTCGGAGTCGCACGAAGGTATTCATGAGACTACCGACAGATATATTGAAGAGATTATCACTGAACTGATCGACAAGCCGGCTGTCAGAAATGAAATATGGAACGTTAATTTCCCTGGCTGCCACCTTGATGAATGCCCTGGTATCAAGTACGGCTGTAAGGTGTCGCAGGATGATTTCTATGCAGGTGGATATGAGATCGTAGCCCAGGACGGCGAGAAGATCTCTTATAAGGTGAACCTCGACCGCAACTGGTGGGGGGCTGAAGGTACTGATCTTGGTGCGATTGTTGGAAATTATGTATCAGTTGGTAAGGTCAGGAATTATTGCTGACAGTCAGCTGGCGTTTACCAACACTTTCTTTATGGCAGCATAACTCCTTAAGAAGTAGAATGTATAGTTGTGACAGGCTCGAAAAGGAGGACTCACAGATGACTACTGAAGAAAACAAATCCGTTGATAAAAAGCGTCTGTTCGCGTTCATTGCAATTGCTTACGGCGTTTCATTTTTGATGATGATCCCTATGTATATAGGTAAGACTAAGGGGCTTGATCTGACGCAGATCGTTAATGCGCAGATGTGTTCACCTGCTGCAGGCGTTGCTTTGGGCTATCTTTTGTTTATGAAGGGCGAGAGAAAAGTTCCGAGATTTTTCATGAGCGTTCTTCTGATCAATTATATTGTCCAGCTCCTGCTTGGTATCGCAAGCGTTTTCTATATGCCTTTCGGAGCAGAGGATGTTATTACTCTTGCGGGTGATGTGACTTATCCGATGACTCAGATTTATAACACGATGGGCGAGTCATTCCTGATGCTGTTTTCTGTGCTCCTCTGGATCAGCTACTTTGTTGCAGGCAGGGAGAGACGCAAGTTCGTTGGAATTTCGAACAGAAGACCGGTTCGCGGAATCTTTTTGGTGGCGGTTTTCGTTGTGCTCTATGTAATCAGAATGCTTGGACCTGAATTTTTAGAGGCTGCACTCATGAAGACTTTGCCGCAGACAATCGGAAGTTATCTTGAGATTGCAAAGAATCCGTTGTTCTTCCTGTCAATTATTTCGTTGCCTGTTAATTATCTCCTGGTTGCTATCGCATTCCTGGGTGAGGAGTACGGATGGAGATATTATCTTCAGCCCATCATGCAGAAGAAGTTTGGCTTAAAGCTTGGCGTTATCCTTTTGGGCGTCGTCTGGGGCTTGTGGCACATTCCGGTAGATACCATGTTCTACACTGAAGATTCTGTTCCTCAGATGATCATTGGACAGATCATCACCTGCGTCTTTATCGGAATCTTCTTCGGATTTGCATACCTTAAGACGGAAAATATCTGGGTATGCGTAATTATGCACTTCTTAAATAACAACCTTATTCCGATACTTACGGGAACATTCACGGCAGATGTTTTGACGAATCAGCATGTACCGTGGTTCTATCTTATCGAGATATTTGTTTTGGACTTCGTAGTCTTTGGCGTATTCATTTTCAACAAAGTTTATCGCAGGAAGAAAGAGCGAAAAGTTGTAGTATAATGCAATGCTTATAAGTCATTGTTAAGGAATAAGATATGCGTAAATTTACAGTTACTAAATCACAGGACGGACTTCACGTCGTAAAAGCCGCAGGACAGGCATTTCCGGAACTCAAAAGTTCTGACCTGTTCCACGCCTTGAAGCGCAAGGATATAAGGATCGACGGCAAGAAGACCGACAAGGACATTGCGGTTAAGACAGGAAGTGAAGTAGAGGTTTGGCTGCCGGACAGTCTTTTCGAAAAGAACCCTCAGTCAGCTCCCAAGGCAAAGCCCGCTGCTCCGATGTTCGAGATAGTAGCTGAGACACGTGGTCTTCTTATCGTTAACAAATCACAGGGCATCGCCGTTCATTCCGGCAAGTCCGACATTGACGACACGCTCATCGACCAGATCAGAAGTATTACAAAATACAAGGACGCAGAGCTCTGCCACCGAATCGACATGAACACGGGCGGACTTGTCCTTATTGCCAAGAACAAGAAAGCTTTGGCAGATTGCGTTGCTCTTTTTAAGAATGACCTCGTCACGAAGCGCTACAGAGCACTCGTACTTGGTGAACCTTCCGTAGGTGAGCCGGCGGTAGGCGAGGACGGAACGCTTTTCAAGGAAGTAACCGGCTATCTCGAAAAGACCAAGAACGGTAAAGTGTTTATCCACGACGCAAAGCAGCCGGGCGACCTTGATATCGCGACAAAGTACAGGATCCTTAAGACTTTTAATGGTGCAGGGCCTGACGGTGAGAGCGTATCCGATCTTGAATTGGAGCTCGTTACGGGAAGAACACACCAGATCAGAGCGCAGTTCGCACATCTTGGACATCCGGTAATCGGTGACGGCAACTATGGCCGCAATAAGGTAAATATGCACTTTGAGACTGTCGACGGCAAAAAGGTCAGATACCAGCAGCTTTTCTCATGCCAGCTTATGTTCGGCAGGATTCCGGGCGATAACATGCACGTTGACGTGTCAGGTAAAACCTTTAAAATAGGACCAGATTATAATGTCGCCCTTAATAAGGGAAAGAAGGATTAAATGACTGATAAAAGACCTATCGGTGTTTTCGATTCAGGTATCGGAGGACTTACAGTTCTTCGTGAGATCTGGGAAGCAGTACCTCAGGAGGGCACTGTTTATTTCGGTGACAATTCGAGAACGCCTTACGGTACCAAGTCCAGAAGCACTGTAATCAAGTATTCACTTCAGAATATGAAGTTCTTGGAGAGCAAGGACGTTAAGATGATCGTCGTTGCCTGCAATACCGCCAGTGCTTATGCATACGAAGAATTGAAAAAGCGCGCGAAGGTGCCGGTTGTTGAAGTGGTAACACCGGGTGCAGATGTTGCCTGCCGTGCCACAAAAAATGGCAAGATCGGCATTATCGCTACCAAAGCTACCGTATCGACAGGTGTTTATAAGGCAGCAGTCGAGAAGCGTGCCGCTGAACTCGGACTCGAAAATATTGAGATTTTCCAGCAGGCCTGCCCTCTGTTCGTATCGCTTGCCGAAGAAGGCTGGTGGAATACGGAAGTTGCAAGACTTACGGCTGAAGAATATCTGAAGCCTTTGAAGGAAGCTCATGTAGATACACTCGTTATGGCTTGTACGCACTATCCTTTGCTTTCAAAGGTTATTCAGGAAGTAATGGGTGAAGATGTAGTTCTTATTAATACAGGTGAGGCGACAGCCAAGGTTGTAAAAGAACTTCTTGCAAAAGAGGGAACGGCTTCAGAAAGCCTTGAGAGCCCTGTAAGAGAATTTTATACGAGCGACGAGCCTGCGCTTTTCGAGCAGGTGGCAACACCGTTTTTGGGCGCCGGACTTCCTTCCGGAACAAAGCATTTCACGACTGACAGATATGAGGTAACCGTCTGATGGAAAATTTAACTGAAGAAAAATGCCTTTTCGAGATTAAGTCAGGAATGTATTCTGAACCGCTCGTAACAAAGGGTACGGCTAAGACTGAAGGTACAAGACTTGTTTATACCTGGACAGAGAAACATAACGAGCAGGAAAAAGAAACAAATTTTATTTTGACTCTTATAAAAGATGAGTCAAAAGCAATTGTTGTCAGAAATGGTGATGTCACATCGAGAATGGTTTTCGAGACAGGAAAGAAGACAACAAGCACCATGAATACGGCTTTTGGCCCTATAGAAGTAGTGATTGATACTGATTTTATTAACTTCCCGGGAGGCTTGATTGACGGGGCAGAAATCAGTTATACTCTTGATCCGGATAGCGGAGAACCGATCAGGAATATGTTTTCTATAAAAAGGCTCTTGCATTCTGAGAAAATATAAGGTATTATCTTCAAGCATTTGTGAAAAGAAAGAGGTGAAGATGAATGGCACATCCGAAGCGTAAATGGTCGAAGGCAAGGACAGCTCGTCACAGAAGCGCATGGAAACTTAACATGCCGGGTCTCGTTGAATGTCCCCAGTGTCATGCTAAGATGCTTCGCCGCACGGTCTGCAAGAACTGCGGTTACTTGGACGGTAAGCAGGTTATCAAAGTCGACGAAGACGTTTGATTTAATTGAAGTATTTAGTTAACGAGGCGGTGTTTGGAAATAAGGCATCGCCTCTTATTTTTGCAAAGGAAGGAGTTGATCGTCATGGGTAAGCCGGTAGTGGCTATTGTAGGAAGACCTAACGTAGGTAAATCTTCATTGTTTAATACCATCTATGGAGAGCGTATCTCCATCGTTCATGACACCCCTGGTGTTACGAGAGACCGTATCTATGCCGAGACTTCCTGGTGCGGAAGAGACTTCATTATGATCGATACGGGCGGTATTGAGCCCGACACGGGAGATGACATTATTTTGCAGCAGATGCGAATCCAGGCGGAAATCGCTATCGAGACTGCTGATGTCATTCTTTTTATGTGCGACCTCAAGAGCGGACTTACGGCTTCTGACGAAGAAATTGCCGTAATGCTCAGAAGGGCCGGACGTCCTGTTGTTGTCTGCGTCAACAAATCAGACTATGTCGGCGAGCCTCCGGCAGAATTCTATGAATTCTATAATTTGGGAATTGAAGATGTCTGTGCTATTTCGGCAGCTCACAAGCTTGGCTTGGGCGAGATGCTCGATATGGTCGTATCCAAATTCCCACCGGCAGATGAGAGCGAAGGAAAAGACGATACTATCAGAGTTGCAATTATCGGCAGACCTAATGCCGGCAAGTCCTCATTGTCCAACAGACTTGCAGGAGCTGAGAGAAGTATCGTTTCCAACATCGCCGGAACGACAAGAGATACTATTGACTCTCTTATCGAGAATGAATATGGCTCATTTACAATTGTAGACACAGCCGGTATGCGCAAGAAGGGCAAGATCGAAGACGTCATTGAGCGTTATTCAATGGTCAGAGCCGTTGCTGCTGTCGACAGAGCTGATGTCTGCGTCATACTTGTCGATGCAGAAGCCGGCATTACGGAGCAGGATGCAAGAATTGCGGGCATGGCTCACGATTCAGGCAAGGCATCCGTAATCGTTATTAACAAGTGGGATCTCATCGAAAAAGAGACCGGTACCTTGGAAGAGATGACCAAGATCGTTAAGCAGCGCCTTCCTTTTATGGATTATGCGCCTGTATTATTCATCTCAGCTAAGACAGGACAGCGCGTAGATAAGCTTTTCGCGCTGATCAAGACTGTCTATGACAATTCTCAGAAGCGCCTTACTACAAGCGTTCTGAACCGTATGCTTTCGGAAGCTGTTACTCAGGTTCCGACTCCTCAGGACAAGGGCAGACATTTACGTATCTATTACGGCACACAGGTTTCTGTTCAGCCGCCTACGTTCGTGCTCTTTGTAAACGACAAGGAATTGTCCCATTTTTCGTATGAGCGCTACCTCGAAAACCAGCTTAGAAGGAACTTTGGTTTCGAAGGTGTTCCGCTCCGTCTCCTTTTGCGTAATAAGAGTGGCGAAGAAGAGTGATATTTTGTGTAATATCACAGTGACAAATCTGCCAGTTTAAGTAGCAAAATATTACTCGGTTTAATTCAATATTATTTAGAAGTATAGCTTCGGGCTTTTGCCCGGTTATTTTTACGGAGAGATTTTATGGCAGTCACAACAATCGAGAATTTAAGAAACATCGCAATCATCGCTCACGTTGACCACGGTAAGACAACAATCGTCGACTCCATGCTTAAGCAGGCAGGCGTTTATCGTGAGAACGAAGCAGTCGTAGAGCAGGTAATGGACTCTAACGATCTTGAGCGTGAAAGAGGTATCACAATCCTCGCAAAGAATACAGCTATCGATTATAAGGGAATCAGAATCAACGTTGTTGACACTCCCGGCCACGCTGACTTCGGTGGTGAGGTAGAGCGTGTACTTAAGATGGTTGACTCAGTTCTCCTCGTTGTTGACTCTTTCGATGGTCCTATGCCTCAGACAAGATTCGTTCTTCACAAGGCATTGGAGCTTGGTCTTAAGCCTATCGTCTGCATCAATAAGATCGACAGACCTGACGGAAGACCTCTCGAAGTAGTAGACATGGTTCTCGACCTCTTCATTGAGCTCGGTGCTGATGACGACCAGCTTGAATTCCCTGTTATCTTCACATCCGGTAAGACAGGTATCGCTACTTTGGACCTCAAGGAATACACAGAGGGCAAAGAGCTTGACTTCACTCCTCTCCTTGATGCAGTTATCGAGTACACACCTTGCCCGGTAGGCGATCCTGAAGGCCCTATGCAGCTTCTCGTATCCAACATCGACTCTGATCCTTATATAGGCAGAATCGGCGTAGGCAGAGTTGAGAGAGGTACAATCAAGCAGGGTGAGACAGTTTCTCTCGTAACATACGGTGAAGACGGCAAGCGTAATGCAAGAGTCGTTAAGCTCATGAGATTCCACAACCTCGGCCGTGAGGAAGTTTCTGAAGCTTCAATCGGTGAGATCGTCTGCGTAGCAGGTATCGCTGATATCAATATCGGTGACACACTCTGCGATGCTCTTAATCCTGAGCCGCTCCCGTTCGTTAAGATCGATGAGCCTACAATCGCTATGACATTCTCAGTAAACGACAGCCCTTTTGCAGGTCAGGAAGGTAAGTTCGTTACTTCACGTCACTTGAGAGACAGACTTTTCAAGGAAATCGAGACAAACGTTTCCATGAGAGTTGAAGAGACAGATACAACAGAAGCATTCACCGTAAAGGGCAGAGGTGAGCTCCATCTCTCAGTCCTCATCGAGACAATGCGTCGTGAAGGATATGAGTTCCAGGTATCCAAGCCGAAGGTAATCATGAAGGAGATCGACGGTGTTCTTCATGAACCTGTTGAGCAGCTCGTAATCGATGTACCTGAGGACTTCGTTGGTCCTGTTATGGAGAAGATCGGAAAGCGTAGAGGTGAGCTCCTCAATATGCTTCCTCCTACAAAGGGATATACACGTCTTGAGTTCAAGATTCCTTCAAGAGGACTCCTCGGATACAGGACTGAGTTTTTGACCGACACTAAGGGCAATGGTATAATGAATTCCGTTATCTCGGGCTTTGAACCCTTCGCAGGTGACATTGAAACCAGAGGTCAGGGAGTGCTCGTTGCATTCGAGACTGGTACAGCAGTTACCTACGGATTGTACAATGCTCAGGATAGAGGTGCACTCTTCATCGGATCAGGCACACCGGTATACGAAGGCATGATTGTTGGTATCAACCCTAAGCCCGACGATATTACCGTTAATGTCTGCAAAAAGAAGCATGTAACCAACATGCGTTCAGCAGGTGCTGACGACGCAATGCGTCTTACACCTCCGCTCGTTTTCTCCCTTGAACAGTGCTTGGAATTCGTCGAAGATGATGAGCTTTGTGAAGTAACTCCTCAGAGCATCAGACTTCGCAAGAAGATTTTGAATAACGACATGCGTGCCAAGACTCTCGCAAAGCAGAAGAGGGACGTATAATCAATTACAAAACGGGGGTAGTCTTTAACTTATGTTATCTAACAAAGTCAGAGTCGCTCTCAGAATTTTGATAGTTATAACACTGATATTCGGATTTGCAGTAGCCGGCGTTTACGTCGGCTATAACTATGTCATCTCACAGGACAAGCGTTTCAATACTCTGAAGACAGGCATTCAGGACGGTAATATCGACATCAAGGCTGATACTCCGGGTGCGGTCATGGTCGTCATAAAGAGCGGTGAATCCACATCTGATATTGCTGACAAGCTTTACGATGAGGGGCTTATTACCAATAAGACGCTCTTTTCGATTATTAGTAAGCTCAATGGTTTTGATGGCGCATATGTAGCCGGTACTCACTATCTGCTTAAGGGCCTTTCATACGACGAGCTCATGTTCTTCCTCACGCTTGAACCGGATGCAGTCAAGGTAACTATTCCTGAGGGTTCAACATACTATGAGATCAAGAAGATTCTCCACGAATCAGGCATGAACTTCGATGACGAAGAGTTCGATAAGTGCATGAATTCACCGAACCTCTTTGTCGACTATGAATTCGTTTCGCAGATTGAGATCAAGGAAGGAAGGGATTTCATTCTTTCCGGCTATCTCTATCCGGATACTTACTATTTCGACGTTAATGCGAGCCCGGAAACCATCATCAGAAGATTCCTTAATAACATGCAGAACAAGCTCTACGACGAATACTATGCGAGAGCTAAGAAACTCGGCATGTCTATGGATGAAGTTATTACAATGGCTTCCATAATCCAGATGGAGACAGGTAAGCCTGCCGACATGATGCTCGTATCAGCTGTTTTCCACAACAGACTTAAGTCCAAGGACGAATCCTTACATTATCTGGGTTCATCTGCGACGATCAACTATCTTGTTGAAGTACGTGGCGGAAAGACTTCGCTCCTTCATACAGATGACGAGCTTGATATCAACAGCCCTTATAACACTTATACGAATAAGGGACTTCCGCCCGGACCTATCTGCATGCCGGGAAGCGATGCCATATCTGCTGCTCTTTATCCGGAACCGAACTGCAACTACATTTTCTTCTGCGCTACCGGAATCGATGGCGGTACTGCTTTTGCTACAACGCTTAAGGAACATCAGAAGAATGTTAACAAGTACAAGGACAACTGGGCTAAGGTCGATGAGCCTGAGTCTGATGAGACTGAGCCTACAGAGAGCACAGGCCTTGTTATTGTTGACGATTGATATCAGGGAAGAGAATTATGACCTACGACCGTTCGCGTTTTGAGATTTTAAGTCCTGCAGGCAATCCGGATAAGCTCCGTGCCGCAGTTGCATATGGTGCCGATGCCGTCTATCTTTCCGGCCAGAGCTATGGACTTCGTGCTTTTTCCGATAACTTCAGCGAAGATGAGATGAAGGCCGGAATCGCTTATGCGCACGACCATGGCGTAAAGTGCTACGTAACATTGAATGTTATGCCGACAGAAGAGGATCTGGCAGGCCTTGAGCATGCTATTAAATTCGTCGGTCGTGAAAGCGGCGCCGATGCGGTACTTATATCTGATCCAGGTGTATTTACGATGGCGCGTACTTTGTGCCCTGATCTGGAGATCCATATCTCGACTCAGGCAAGTGTTACTAACAGCGCTGCCTGCAATTTCTGGGCTTCCCAGGGCGCGAAAAGAATAGTTCTCGCACGTGAAGTTTCTCTTGAACAGATTAAGAAGATCCGTGCAGCTATCCCGTCTGACGTCGAGCTTGAGTGCTTTGTCCATGGCGCAATGTGTGTCTCATATTCCGGAAGATGCCTCCTTTCCAATTACTTCACAGGCAGAAGGTCAAATGGCGGTGCATGTGCTCAGCCTTGCAGATGGGGATATAACGTCGTTGAAGAAAAGCGTCCTGATATCCCGCTTCCTGTAGAAGAGGACAGTCGTGGAACTTATATTTTCGGAAGCCGTGATATCTGCATGATCGATCACATTCCTGAACTTTTGGATGCCGGTATTAATTCTTTCAAGATCGAAGGAAGAATCAAGGGCGCATATTATGCCGCTGCCGTAACTAAGGTTTATAGAGAAGCAGTAGACCTCTGCTGCAAGGATCCTGACAATTACAAAGCTGATCCCAGGTGGAAGGTTATTCTGGATAAGGTCGTTCACAGAGACTACGATACAGGTTTCTTTTTCGATAGTCCTGCCGATGATGCAAAGATCGATCCTGACAAGTCATACAACAAGCCGGCCTTCGTTGTCGGTGTGACAGAGAGCTTCGATTCCGAATCCGGACTTATTAAGGTCACTCAGAAGAATAAGCTCTATAAGGGCGACACTCTTAATGTTCTTAAACCGGATGGCTATGTTGAGCCGATTGTCGTTCAGGAACTTTACGACGGCAAGATGAAGCCTGTTGATAACTGCCCGCATCCTGAGATGACTTTCTACATGAAGGCAGTATCTTCCATTGACGGAAGAGAGATCGAACTTCCTGCTATGACATTCTTATCCCGTGACGGTGATAAGGACTTTGGAATTCCTGCTCCGAAGGCCTGACAGGGCATTTTTCCAGCTGATTTAAATTAAGTTTTATGTATCCTGTCGGAATCAGGGTATATCTATTTGTAGTGATTTATCAATTTCAAGTTGATATAATACATCTATGGTTAACTATAGGCGTCATTTTAGTAGATACGAAAAGAACAGATGGACAGGACTTACGATTTCCCTGTGCATCGTTGTTATTTTCTACATGGTTTTGACGCATGTTGATAGTTTAAGAGGCTTTTTCGATTCCTTCCTGAACATTACTTCAACGGTCATTATCGGCGCGATAATTGCATATATCGTTAATCCGCTTGCTGTTTTCATCTATGAAAAACTTCGAAAAGTATTTAAAAGGAAAGAAAATGCTGCGTGGGCTCTTTCTGCGAGTACATCGCTCATTTTAGTTTTGGTAATCTTTGTTGTCCTGATTGCAATAATCACCCCGATGCTCATTGAGAACATTAATAACTTCGCTTTGGGTCTTTCAGGATACATGAACAGCCTTAAGGCCCTCATCATTAATTCTACGATGGATCAGGAATTCAAGAATGCGGCTATTGATTTTATCAACGAACAGTCCAATTTTACGGCAGTTGTCAGAAGGTATGTCCTTGGTAATGACTTAACTCCTACCGGCGTTATCAATTTATCGAAGAATATCGGTGCCGGAGCTTTGAACCTCTTTATCGGTATTATTTTGTCTTTCTACTTTCTTATCGGTAAAAAGAAGCTCGTCGAGCTTTTGTCTGAGTTCTTCTACCTGGTAATTCCTACTCAGCATTATGAGAATTTAAGCAATATCTGGAAGCGTTTTAATAACATTTTCTCAAGATTTGTTATTTGTGAACTTATCGATTCGCTCATCGTCGGCGGTGCAAATGCAATTTTCATGTTTGCGATGCATATGCCTTATGCGGTGTTCTGTTCGGTAGTTATCGCACTTGCGAACATCGCTCCGACATTCGGTCCCTTTGTCGGTGCGTTCATCTGTGCGGTAATCCTCCTTTTGGCAAAGCCTGAATTCGTTATTCCGTTCCTGGTATTCTCACTTGTAATCCAGCTTATTGACGGATACTTTATCAAGCCCAGACTTTTTGGTACTGCACTCAAAGTGCCGGCATTCCTTATCCTCGTTTTCCTCGTTGTCGGTGGAAAACTCTGGGGTGCTCCGGGCGTGCTTTTGGCTATTCCGGTTGCAGCAATCCTTTCTTATATCTACGAAGATATTGTCGTTCCGTGGCTTAAACTTCGAAAAAAGACCAAAGACGAAGATGATGCTGATGAGGAAGCAATTGATGAGGCCAGACGTAGGGCCAGATCAAATAAATACAGACAGCAGAATAATCAGCAGAATAATCAGCCGAGTGCTCAAGAGAACAAGCAGCAGAATAAGCAGCATAGTAAGCAGCACAATAAGAAGGGAAATAGAGATAACAAGAACAATAACTGATATTCAGATCTCATAAATAAATAGAACAGCATATAGTCAACAAAAGGAATAAGGAGAAAGAAGTATGGCAGTATGTCCCAATTGCGGCGCGCAGAATAGCGCCGGCGTCAAGTTTTGCACGAGCTGTGGAGGTCAGCTTCCTGTAGAAGCACCGGTTCAGCAGCCTCAGCAGTATCAGCAGTACCAGCAGGCACCTCAGCCCCAGTACCAGCAGCCCCAGTATCAGCCGGTTCAGCAGGCTGTTCCGATTCAGCCTGTGCAGCAGTCAGTACCGATAGAACCTGCACCCCAGGTTCCGTATCAGCAGGTAATGGCAACACCTATTGCACCTCCGACACAGGTTCGTGGTAAGGCTTATGCCGGTCCCAAGACTAATGGTTTATGTGTTGCAGGCCTCGTGTTATCCATTATCGGTATTTTTACATTTGGTCTTACGAGCCTTTTGGGATTGATCCTTTCTCTTGCAGGACTTGCTTCAAGCAAGAAAAAGAAGCAGGCTGGTAAGGGCAAAGCTATTGCAGGTGTAATCATCTCATCTATTATTCTGGTTATAGGCATTATTTATGGCTCCTTCTTCTTTGTTGAACTCAAGAAGGAGATGGATGATATGAAGATCGAGAATTTTGGTGTCTTGTTTGAAGAAATCTGGCAGGATGGCCAGGACTATACAGGCGATAAAGATAAGATAATCAAAGATATCATTTCTCAGGATTGGGTTAATGCCAACGATGAATCCGGTCTCTCATTCTTGACAGAAACAAGTTATAGAAAATACGAGGATTACACTGATGAGTTTGATAACTACGTATACGGTGACTATGAGATTTATGTAGGATTTGAAGCAGTCGTTCAGATTACTACTCAATTGCCGCAATACGGATTAAGCAAAAGAGCTGTTGATGACTTGATCAATGCTAACTCAAAGCTCAATAAAGAGGGCCTTGTCCTGATCGTTTTCAAGCCCAGTGTTCAAATGGTAGATGGCGAAGATTACGATTATGAAGATGAGATTCATTACATTGGTTCATTGAACGGTAAGGGTAAAGATCAGACATTGTATCTCGAAAATCTCATGAATCACTCTAAAATGAATTACGTGACAAAGAGTGCATATGAATCAATGATCGATGAATGATAGTCATATGAGTGCGTAAAAAGACATCGGTTTCTTTATGATAGTTGACATTTTATGCACAAAGTATTATTTTTGACATAACAATCAAACCGTTGAAGCGGAGATAAAGATAGTTTTTGGCCCTACAGAGAGCTTCCGATGCTGAGAGTGAAGCGGGAACCGGATTATCAAATGGACCGCGGAGGGTGCATTAAATGTGCAACGTCAGACTCGCGTGAGTAGTCCGGGATATGTTGGTATCCTTAAGTGTGCGTTCCAAAGACGCAAAGCCAGGGTGGCACCGCGGATTAGCTTTTAATTCGTCCCCGGCAGGAATAACACAATTCCTGCTGGGGATTTTTATTTCCGGCAGAACAAATCGGAAGGAGAACCGAAAATGATTAAGAGTGCAATTGAGAAGATCGTAAACAAGGAAGACCTCACATTCGAGGAAGCTTACGAGACAATGAATGAGATTATGAGCGGCATGTCAACACCGACACAGAATGCTGCTTTCCTCGCTGCTTTGTCTACAAAGAGTGCAAGATTTGAGACAATCGATGAGATTACAGGCTGCGCAACAGCAATGCGTGAACATGCATTGAAGGTAGATAAGGGCGGCATGGAAGTTTTTGAAATCGTAGGAACAGGCGGAGATAAGGCAGGAAGCTTCAATATTTCCACAACATCTGCATTTGTTATCGCAGCTGCAGGCGTAAAAGTTGCAAAGCACGGTAACCGCGCTGCATCTTCCAAGTCAGGCACAGCTGACTGCCTTGAGGCTATGGGTGCAAATATCAATCTTGAGCCTGAGAAGTGCGTTGAGCTTCTTAAGAGTGTTGGATTCTGCTTCTTCTTTGCTCAGAAGTATCACACATCAATGAAGTATGTAGGACCTATCCGTAAGGAACTCGGTTTCAGAACAGTTTTCAACATTCTTGGACCTTTGACAAATCCTGCAACACCTGATTTCTACCTCCTTGGTGTATACGATCAGTACCTCACAGAGCCTGTTGCTCATGTATTGAAGTCATTGGGTGCTAAGCGTGCACTCGTTGTACACGGTATGGATAAGCTCGATGAGATCTCCGGTTCTTCTGAGACATGCGTTTCAGAACTTAAGGCTGACGGAACCGTTGAGACATATGAGATCAAGCCTGAAGATTTCGGCTTCGAAAGAGCTACAAAGGACGACGTTCTTGGCGGTACACCTGCAGAGAACGCAGAGATTACAAAGGGCATTCTCGAAGGCAAGATTACAGGACCTAAGAGAAATGTAGTTCTTATGAATGCTGGTGCTGCTATTTACAGTGCAGGCAAGGCTGACTCCATCAAGGCAGGTATTGAACTTGCTAAGGAACTTATCGACAGTGGTAAGGCTTTGGAGAAGCTCAATCAGTTTATTGAAGAATCAAACAAGTAATAGACCAAGAGGAATCTTATGGCTGACATTTTGACAGAGATAGCAGAGCATAACAGAAAGATATATCTGGATAAGAAACTTGATGTATCTTTATCCCGCGTAATGGATATGGCATACAGCACATCCGGTACTGGTTTTGCTTTCGAGAAGAAGCTTAAGGAAGAGGGAATGAGCTTTATTTGCGAGTGCAAAAAGGCTTCTCCTTCCAAGGGCATAATTGCTGAGGATTTTCCTTATCTTGAGATCGCTAAAGATTATGAGAAGGCGGGTGCTTCCTGCATCTCCGTCCTTACTGAACCCAAGTGGTTCAAGGGCTCACTCGATTATATGTATGAGATTGCTTCGGAGGTATCTATTCCGGTACTTCGTAAGGATTTTACTATCGATGAATACATGATTTTCGAGGCGCGCGCGAAAAAGGCATCAGCGGTTCTTCTTATCTGCTCAATCCTTGATTCTGCTACTCTCGGCAAGTACATAAGAATCTGCGATGAATTGGAACTCACGGCATTAGTCGAAGCACATGACCAGAATGAATGCGACATGGCTTTGGGCGAAGGTGCGAGAGTCATTGGTGTTAATAACCGTAACTTGAGAGATTTTACGGTAGATCCTACAAACTGCTTAAGACTTCGAGACTATGTTGGCGATAAGGCACTTTTCATTGCCGAGAGCGGTGTAAAGACAAGAGAAGACGTTGTAAATCTTGAAAAGGCCGGTGTAGATGCTGTCCTGATCGGCGAGTCGATGATGAGAGCAGAAGACAAAGAGGCGTTCCTGAAGAATTTGAAAGGATTGGCATAATGTTCGGCGTTGAGATTAAAATTTGCGGACTTACCAGTGAAAAGGATATTTTCGCAGTAAATAAGTTTGGCGCTGATTATGCAGGCTTCGTTTTCTTTAAGAAGTCCAAAAGATATATCGATCCTTACAAGGCCAGAGAGTTGATCGAAAACTTAAGAACTGACGTAAAGTCCGTCGGAGTATTCATGAACGAGCCTTTGGACAGCCTGATTTTCGCTGTAAGAGTATCAGGAGTCGAGATAGTTCAGCTTCATGGCCACGAATCCGATGAATATGTCGATTATGTCAGACGAGTATTGGGACGTCCGGTTATTAAGGCTTATAAGGCCAGTGAAGAGGGCGCTCTCGAAAAAGCCGCCAAGAGCAATGCCGATTATGTTATGATTGACTCCGGCGCCGGTACGGGAACGACTTTTGATTGGAGTATTCTTAACTCATTCCACAGGGATTATTTCCTGGCAGGTGGCCTTGATCCTGACAACGTCGGCGAAGCAATTGATCTTTTGCAGCCTTTTGCTGTAGATGTCAGCTCCGGAGTCGAGACAGACGGAGTAAAGGATATGGTTAAAATAGAAAAGTTTATTAATGCTGTAAAGCATGGAGGTAAATATGCCTGATTCAAAAGGAAGATTCGGACTTCACGGTGGACAGTACATCCCTGAAACTCTGATGAATGCGGTAATTGAGCTTGAAGAAGCTTATAACCATTACAAGGACGATCCTGAATTTAATAAGGAACTTACAGAACTCTTTAACGAATATGCAGGACGCCCGTCTAATCTTTATTATGCAGAGAAGATGACCAAGGATCTTGGCGGTGCAAAGATCTATCTCAAGAGAGAAGACCTTAACCACACAGGTTCTCACAAGATCAATAACGTATTAGGTCAGGCTCTTTTGGCAAAGAAGATGGGCAAGACCAGACTCATTGCCGAGACAGGTGCAGGCCAGCATGGTGTTGCTACAGCGACAGCGGCAGCTCTTTTCGGAATGGAATGCGTCGTATTCATGGGCCAGGTCGATTGCGAAAGACAGGCGCTGAACGTTTACAGAATGAAGCTCCTCGGAGCTGATGTCGTTCCTGTAACATCCGGTACAGCAACATTGAAGGATGCCGTATCTGAGTGTATGCGTGAGTGGACAACAAGAATCGACGATACACACTATTGCTTGGGTTCTGTAATGGGACCTCATCCTTTCCCGACAATCGTAAGAGATTTCCAGGCGGTTATTTCACGTGAGTCCAGAGCTCAGATTCTCGAAAAAGAGGGCAGACTCCCTGATTACGTACTCGCATGCTGCGGCGGTGGTTCCAATGCCATCGGCTCTTTCTATAACTATATCGGAGACGAGGGCGTTCACCTCATCGGCTGTGAAGCAGCAGGCAGAGGAATCGACACATTCGAGACAGCTGCAACGATCAACACAGGTAAGCTCGGTATCTTCCACGGCATGAAGTCTTATTTCTGCCAGGATGAATACGGCCAGATCGCTCCTGTTTATTCAATTTCAGCTGGCCTTGACTATCCCGGAATCGGACCTGAGCACGCAAATCTTCACGATACAGGCAGAGCACAGTATGTTGCTATTACTGATGACGAGGCAGTTAATGCTTTCGAATATCTCTCAAAGACAGAAGGTGTTATCCCGGCTATCGAATCAGCACACGCAGTAGCTTATGCCATGAAGCTCGCGCCGACTCTTGATAAGGATAAGATCATGATCGTCACGATTTCCGGCAGAGGCGACAAGGACTGCGCTGCAATCGCACGTTACAGAGGAGTTAATATCAATGAGTAATATAGCTAAAGCATTTGAGAACGGCAAAGCTTTTATTCCGTTCATTACCTGCGGTGATCCGGACCTTGATACAACTGCACAGTGCATTGTCGAGATGCAGAAGAACGGTGCTTCAATCGTTGAGCTCGGTATTCCTTTCTCCGATCCTACAGCAGAAGGACCTGTCATTATGGAAGCCAGCTTAAGAGCACTTACTGGCGGATGCACGACAGATAAGGTTTTCGAGATGGTAAAACGTCTTAGAACTGAGCTTGGCGTTACGATCCCAATGGTTTTCATGACATATGCAAATGTTGTTTTCTCATACGGAATCGAGAGATTCTGCCAGAAGGCAAAAGAACTTGGTGTTGATGGCATGATCCTTCCTGACGTTCCTTATGAAGAGAAGGATGAGTTCGATGCAATCTGCAAGAAGTATGATCTCGACCTGATCTCACTTATTGCACCTACATCCAATGAGCGTATCTCCATGATCGCTACCGAAGCTTCAGGCTTTATCTACATCGTATCCAGCCTTGGCGTTACAGGCGTAAGAAGCAAGATTACAACTGATGTTGCTGCACTCTGCACAGCAGTTAAGTCTGCTACAAATGTTCCCTGTGCTATCGGCTTCGGCATTTCGACACCTGAACAGGCAGCTGCCATGGCTAAAAACGCTGACGGCGTAATCGTCGGCTCTGCTATCGTTAAGATTGTTGCACAGTATGGTAAAGACGCTCCGGCCCATGTTGGAGAGTATGTAAAGTCTATTGTTGATGCAATAAAGTGAACGTTTTATAAAACTTTTAGTTTTGACACATTATAAGGGGCATTTTCGGTTGAAAACGCCCCTTTGCTTTTATATAATTACACACGGTATTTAACAAATAAATCCAGCTATGTAATTCCGTTAACGGAAAGGAGAATTCACATGATTTATTCAACAGAGATCAAGAACATGTGCTCTGTACATCAGGGTGTTCATCACGGTGCTGCACCGATCCCTGAGGAAGCAAAGTGGATTAGCCCTAAGAATGTCAGCGACATTTCTGGCTATACACACGGCATCGGTTGGTGCGCTCCTCAGCAGGGTGCTTGCAAGTTGTCCCTCAACGTAAAGGACGGCGTCATCCAGGAAGCACTCGTAGAGACAATCGGCTGCTCCGGTATGACACATTCCGCAGCTATGGCTTCTGAGATCCTCCCCGGTCTCACAATCCTTGAAGCTCTTAACACAGACCTCGTTTGCGACGCTATCAACACAGCAATGAGAGAGCTCTTCCTCCAGATCGTTTATGGTAGAACTCAGAGCGCTTTCTCTGAGGATGGTCTCCAGATCGGTGCTGGCCTTGAGGACCTTGGTAAGGGTGCTCGTTCAATGGTTGGTACAACATACGGTACACTCGCTAAGGGTCCCCGTTACCTCGAGCTTACAGACGGCTATATCACAGACCTCGCTATCGATGAGAATGACGAGATCATCGGATACAAGTTCGTTAACTTCGGTAAGATGATGGATTTCATCAAGAAGGGTGACGAGCCTGCTGAAGCACTCAAGAAGGCTTCCGGTAAGTATGGACGTGTTGACGATGCTGTTAAGTTCATCGATCCGCGCAAGGAATAAAGGAGGAACGACAAATGGCAGAGTTATTTGAATCATACGAGAGAAGAATTCCCCAGATCAATGCAGCACTTGCAAAGTATGGTATTTCTTCTATTGAAGAAGCAGAGAAGATTACAAAGGACGCTGGTCTTGATGTATATCACCTCATCGAAGGCATTCAGCCTATCTGCTTCGAGAACGCTAAGTGGGCTTACACAGTAGGCGCTGCTATCGCAATCAAGAAGGGTTGCCGCAAGGCTGCTGATGCAGCTGCTGCAATCGGTGAAGGCCTCCAGGCTTTCTGTATCCCTGGTTCTGTTGCTGACAGACGTAAGGTTGGTTTGGGCCACGGTAACCTCGGTAAGATGCTCCTCGAAGAGGATACAGAGTGCTTCGCATTCCTCGCAGGCCACGAGTCATTCGCTGCTGCTGAGGGCGCTATCGGTATCGCTGAGAAGGCTAACAGAGTTCGTCAGAAGCCTTTGAGAGTTATCCTTGACGGTCTTGGAAAGGACGCTGCAAAGATCATCTCCAGAATCAACGGCTTCACATATGTTGAGACACAGTATGACTACAAGACAGGTGAGCTCAACGAAGTATCCAGAACATGCTATTCCAAGAACCCTGATTCACCTAGAGCTAAGGTTAACTGCTATGGTGCAGATGACGTTCAGGAAGGCGTTGCAATCCTCTGGAAGGAGAACGTTGACGTTTCCATCACAGGTAACTCAACTAACCCTACAAGATTCCAGCACCCTGTTGCAGGTACATATAAGAAGGAGCGCCTCGAGGCAGGCAAGAAGTACTTCTCCGTTGCATCCGGTGGTGGTACAGGCCGTACACTTCACCCTGATAACATGGCTGCAGGTCCTGCTTCCTACGGTATGACAGATACTATGGGTCGTATGCACTCTGACGCTCAGTTCGCTGGTTCTTCTTCAGTTCCTGCTCACGTTGAGATGATGGGTCTTATCGGCGCTGGTAACAACCCGATGGTTGGTATGACAGTTTCTACAGCAGTATCCGTTGAGGAAGCTGCAAAGGCTGGCAAGTTCTGATAAGTTATCGGAAAACTTAAATAATATAGAGGCTGTAGCAATACAGCCTCTTTTTTTGCATAATGCCATAAATCCTTCCTCCATTTTTTCCATTATGAAAAGAGAATATGGCTACTGTTGTGAAGTATAATTTTTGTATGTTTATTTAAGACAAACATTATTTTCACGGAGGATCCTTTATGGATGCAGAATTTGTCCCAATTCTATTTAACACCTTCTGGGCGCTGATTCCACCAATTGTGGCTATCTTACTCGCGCTCCTTACAAAAGAGGTGTACAGTTCCCTTTTCGTCGGAATTGCAGTCGGTGGTGTGCTTTATACAATAGGCAATACAGCTCCGTTTGTTCATCCGGTTATGGCTTTGGAACACATTTTCCAGGATGGCATCATTGCCTCGCTTTCCGATTCATATAATGTCGGTATCCTGGTTTTCCTCGTTTTCCTTGGAATCATTGTTGCCCTGATGAATAAAGCCGGCGGTTCAGCTGCTTTCGGTAACTGGGCATCAAAGCACGTTCACTCCAGAGTTGGCTCACAGCTTGCAACAATCGGCCTGGGCGTTCTTATCTTCATCGATGACTACTTCAACTGCCTTACAGTTGGTTCAGTTATGAGACCTGTAACTGACAGACAGAAGATTTCAAGAGCAAAGCTTGCTTACCTTATCGATGCTACAGCAGCTCCTATCTGCATCATTGCTCCGGTATCTTCCTGGGCAGCTGCAGTATCTGGATTTGCTCCTGAAGGAACAAACGGCCTGATGCTTTTCATCCGTGCTATTCCTTATAACTACTACGCACTTCTTACAATCCTTATGATGATCCTCATGACAGTATTCAAGCTTGAATACGGCCCTATGGCTCGTCACGAGCTTAATGCCAAGAATGGTGATATCTTCACAGTTGATGCGCCTGCTGCAAAAGAAGAGGAGACTGTTGAGACGAAGGGTAAGGTTATTGACCTCGTTCTTCCTGTAGTAATCCTCATCATCTGCTGCATCATCGGCATGATCTATACAGGTGGTTTCTTCGGTGGTGAGATCGAAGGAAATATTTTCCAGAAGTTCATCACAGCATTCTCTGATAGTGACGCTTCAGTAGGCCTTGCTTACGGTTCTTTCGGCGGCATCATTTTCACAGTTTTGCTTTACCTCATCAGAAGAGTTCTCTCATTCAAGGATTGTATGTCCTGTGTTGAAGAAGGCTTCAAGGCAATGGTTCCGCCTATCTCAATTCTCACTCTTGCATGGTCTTTGAAGGCAATGACAGATTCCTTGGGCGCTGCTGAATATGTTGCAAACATCGTTGACTCATCAAAGGGTTCATTCATCAACATTCTTCCTGCAGTTATCTTCCTTATCGCTTGCGGCCTCGCTTTCGCAACAGGTACTTCATGGGGTACATTCGGTATCCTTATCCCGATTACACTGAAGGCTTTCCCGCTTGATGGTTCTTCACCTCTTGCTATCATCTGCGTATCTGCATGCATGGCAGGTGCTGTATGCGGCGACCACTGCTCACCGATCTCTGATACAACGATCATGAGCTCAGCTGGTGCTCAGTGCAACCACATCGCTCACGTATCAACACAGTTGCCTTATGCTCTCACCGCAGCAGCAGTATCATTCGTTACATACCTCATTGCAGGCTTCGTAACGAATGCAGCAGTTTCACTTCTTATCGGTGTTGTCTTAATGGTTGGAATGGTTCTGCTTCTCAGATATGTTCTGCCGAATCCGGATTCTTCTTCTTTGAAGAAAAAGACTCCGACACCTGAGAAAGAATAATTGCGACGAACATAATGACGCAACCGATTATCTCTCTCGGAAGCATGCTCTCATGAAGAATGATTGCAGCGCTTATAACAGCGAAAACTGATTCTAAGCACATCAGGAGAGAAGCAACAACAGGACTTGTGTTCTTCTGTCCTACAATCTGAAGAGTATATGCAATACCGCAGCTCATGATTCCCGAATAAAGCAGGGACGGAGCTGCGGTTTTTATATCTGCCAACACGGGCTTTTCGAAAATGAACATTGCTACAACTGAAATCACAGCAGCAACTAAAAACTGCATGAATGAAAGCTGAATACCGTTAACGCCGTCATCAAGGAATTTATCTATAAGCATGATCTGTACTGCATAGAAGATCGCGCAGCAGAAAGCTAGAATGTCGCCAAGGTTAATGGCAGTCATGTCAGAAGGATTGATGCAGAGAAGGAACAGTCCGACAAGTCCCAAAAGAATTGAAAGCCATGTAAGAACGCCAACTTTTTTGCGTAGAAAGATCACGGAGAAAAGCGGCACGAAGAACATATAAAACGCTGTAATGAAGGCAATCTTGCCTGAAGTTGAATAGTAGAAAGCAAACTGCTGGAAGTTTTGCGCAATTGAGAAAACTACACCCAGGATAAGGCCTGCTTTTAATGTCTTTAAACTTGAGTCAAATCCCTTGTTGATAATGAGCGTGAAGGGAAGAAGGAAGAGCATACCGAGTGTGGTCCTGATACCTGTGAAGGTGAATGCATCGATGCTCTCCATACCGATCGACTGGGCAACAAATGAAGAACCCCAGATGACCGCAGTGATTAAAAGAAGAATAATTCCTGAAAGCTTAGTTTTGCGCATGTTTTTTCCTTATATGTTCTGATTTGCAAATGAAATATATATTACAAGTCCTTGTTTTGCAAGAATTGTAGATTATCTGATGTTTTAGCAAAAATCGGACTAAACATAGTTGACTTATACCCCCTTAGGGTATATATTTTCGATAGTAAATATACCTGGTAGGGGTATGCTTGTCGGAGGAAAATTATGGCTGAGAAAAGTTGTCCGCATTGCAGGAAAAAGGATCGTTCCGAGGAAGAACTCAAGGATATGATCACCCGCCTTAATCGTATTGAGGGACAGATCAGGGGAATCCGCAAGATGCTTGAAGAGGATGCCTACTGCGTTGATATTCTGACTCAGGTAAGTGCTGCAAAGTGTTCACTGAACAGCTTTTCGAAGGTGCTTTTGGGCAACCATATTAAGACATGCGTGGCTGATGACATCAGAAATGGTTCTGATGAGAAGACCGATGAGCTTGTCGAGCTTTTGCAAAAGCTCATGAAATAAACTGACTATGGCTAACATGAAGACTGACAAATATTTAGTTACCGGAATGAGTTGTGCTGCGTGCCAGGCACATGTCGAAAAGGCGGTCATGGGCGTTAAAGGCGTTGATTCATGCAGCGTCTCGCTTCTGACGAATTCGATGGTTGTAACCGGCAATGCCAGTGAAGAAGCGATAATTAAGGCTGTAAAGGATGCCGGTTATGGCGCTTCTTTGAGTGGCAAAGATAACAGCAGTAAAGGGAATCTTTTCGAGAGTATGGAAGCCCAGCTCGAAAATCGCGAGATTCCTGTATTAAGAAACAGACTTATATCTTCTGCCATCCTTCTCATAATCCTGATGTATTTTTCCATGGGCGTGTCTATGTGGGGCTGGCCTGTTCCTGCTTTTTTGAATCACAACATGGTGGGAATAGGAATAATCGAGATGCTTTTAGCGGGCATCATAATGGTTATTAATAAGAAGTTTTTCGTAAATGGAATCAGAGCAGTACTTCATAAGAGCACAAATATGGATACTCTGGTTGCGATGGGCTCAGGAATCTCATTTATTTACAGCTTTATAACTCTTCTGAGAATGACTTCCGATAGCACTCATGAGGGACAGATGGCTTTGATGAACGAGCTTTACTTCGAATCGGCTGCAATGATCGTTACCCTTATTACGATAGGAAAACTTCTTGAAGCCATCTCGAAAGGAAGAACTACGAATGCATTGAAGGGGCTTTTGAATCTTCAGCCGAAGACGGCGGTATTGCTCCGTGACGGCGAGGAAGTGACAGTCCCTGTAGAAGAAGTTAAGGTCGGCGACATCTATGTGGTAAGGCCGGGTGGTGCCATTCCTGTTGATGGCGTGATCATCGAAGGTGAATGTGCAGTTGATGAATCGGCACTTACCGGTGAATCCGTACCCAGCGATAAGACTGTCGGAAGTAAGGTATCTGCTGCAACAATTAATAAGTCAGGCTTTATCAAGGCTAGGGCAGAGAAGGTCGGTGAAGATACGACGCTTGCCCAGATCATCAAGATGGTCAGTGAGTCTTCAGGCTCAAAGGCGCCTATTGCAAGGATTGCCGACAAGGTATCAGGCGTTTTTGTACCGGTAGTTCTGATAATTGCTGCGATTGTTTTCGTGATATGGCTGTTGATTGGATCGAAGATCGGATATTCGCTTACCAGAGCTATTTCCGTACTTGTTGTTAGTTGTCCATGTGCTTTGGGATTAGCGACCCCAGTGGCGATTATGGTAGGTAATGGCGTAGCTGCAAAGAACGGAATTCTCTTTAAGACATCTACATCGTTGGAGCAGACAGGTAAGGCCGAGATAATTGTCCTTGATAAGACAGGAACTATCACCAGCGGTGTGCC
Organism: Saccharofermentans sp.; assembly: GCA_024403855.1. Taxonomy (GTDB): domain Bacteria; phylum Bacillota; class Clostridia; order Saccharofermentanales; family Saccharofermentanaceae; genus Saccharofermentans. The sequence continues at coordinate 25,271 of JAKSRC010000019.1, forward strand.
GACTGTGACAGATGTAATTCCCGCAGAAGACGAGGCTGAACTTTTAAGTTGCGCATATTCTCTTGAAGCTTTGAGCGAGCACCCGTTAGGTAAAGCAATTGCTGACTACTGCAAGGAAAAAGCTGTTGAGGCAGGCGAAGTTGAGAACTTCAAGATCAAAGCGGGAAGCGGCCTTGAGGGCATCCTTGACGGTAAGTTTGTAAGAGGCGGCAATCTTAATTACATCTCGAAAACAACACCCATATCATCTGACATGAAAGCCAAAGCGGATGAACTGGCTTTTGAAGGCAAGACACCTATGTTTTTTGAAAAGGACGGCAAACTCATAGGCATAATTGCTGTTGCAGACAAGATCCGTGATGATTCGAAGCAGGCTGTCGAAGAATTTAAGCATATGGGCCTTTATACAGTAATGCTTACGGGTGATAACAATAAGACGGCCCAAAGCATCGGAAAGCTTGCTGGTGTTGATCTGGTGATCTCTGATGTATTGCCGCAAGGTAAGGAGCGAATTGTAAAGAGCCTTCAGGAGCAGGGCAGAGTCATCATGGTTGGCGACGGAATTAACGATGCGCCTGCACTTACGAGTGCTGATGTAGGAATTGCAATCGGTGCCGGAACGGACATCGCAATTGATGCGGCGGATGTTGTTCTTATGAAGTCCAGCTTGAAGGATGCAGCGGCAGCAATAAGAATCTCCAGAAGGACGATCAACAATATTCACGAGAACCTTTTCTGGGCGTTTATTTATAATGTGGCTCTTATTCCGATTGCTGCAGGCGCTTATGCTACGCTCGGTGTTACTATGTCGCCGATGCTTGGAGCTGCTGCGATGAGCATTTCGAGCTTTACGGTTTGCATGAACGCCTTAAGACTTAATCTTATTAAGCCGTACAGTGGTTCACGTGACAGGGCAAAGAGCGATATCAGAACAAGAATTAAGGATTTGGAAAATTTAAATATTAAGGAGAATGGACAAATGGAAAAGACAATCAAGGTTGAAGGCATGATGTGCGGACACTGCGAAGCTACTGTTAAGAAGGCTTTGGAGGCAATCGACGGCGTAACTTTGGCAATCGTTTCACACAACGATGGAACAGCAGTCGTCACACTCGAAAAGGATGTCGCTGACGATATTCTTACTAAGGCAATTGAAGATAAGGATTTTAAAGTAACCGGCATCTGCTGATTGCCACAAATAATCAGAAGTCCAAATGCGCCTCATGCTGTATAATTGTCTGGTATGAGGTGCGGATTATGATTCAAATTCTAATAGTAGAAGACGAGAAACCTATTTCTAATCTTATCAGGATGAGCCTTACAAAGGCCGGTTATTCATGCACATGTGCGTATGATGGCGAAGAGGCTTACAATGCGATAATGCAGAATGCATTTGACCTTATCCTGCTTGATGTAATGATTCCCAAGATTGATGGATTTACGCTTATGCAGTATATCCGTCCTATGAAAGTGCCTGTAATTTTCCTTACTGCAAGGAATATGGTCGAAGACAGAGTAAGAGGCCTTGAATTAGGCGCTGAGGATTATCTTGCAAAGCCATTTGAGATTATTGAGCTTCTTGCAAGAGTAAATGTTGTTTTACGCCGTTATAACAAGACAGAGACTGAGATGCATATTGCCGGTCTCACAATAGATACCAAAGCAATGATCGTCTATAAGGACGGATACCAGATTCCTTTAACTCCCAAGGAGTATGAACTGCTTCTTCTTTTCGCGAGGAATCCCGGCATTGCCATGTATAGAGAGACAATTTATGAGCGTGTATGGAATGAACCATTCCCTTATGGAAGCAAGACGGTAGATCTGCACGTTCAAAGATTAAGGAAAAAGCTCGGCTGGGAGGAAGTCATCCACGCCGTACCCAAGGTAGGATACAGGCTGGAGGCTAATTAATGCGTTTCCGCCAAAAGATGCTTCTTGTAATGGTCTGGCTGCTCACGCTAAGTTATGGCGTGGGTGGTGCTTTTCTGATCGGGCAGAATTTTAATTCAAGCCTTAAGCAGAACATGAAGAATGCTGAAAGCTCATATCAGATGATCCTGCAGTCAATTCAGCTGGTAAACCTTGTCGATATTCAGCAGGATTTTTCGAATATCAGTCAGACTCTCGAGAAGATGAATGTCTCAGAAAGCATTATCGGAATGAAGCTTATGAGACATGATACCGTGTTATACCAGAGTGGTACGACGGTTACTGATTTTGAGAACAAAAATGAGTTCGAGTCGCTCCTTTTCATGCGGGACGGCAATCACTATTTCGAGATAAAAGGCGAGGTGTTGGCTGAGTCCAGAGCGCTTGAGCTCATCATCTTATATGATGTTTCTCCAATTTACGAGGCGCGTGATGAACAGGTAAAGACATACCATCAGATCTTCCTGCTCCTTGTTCTTGTCGGAGGCGTGGTTTCCTGGCTTATGTCATATCTTTTGACTCAGCCCCTCTCAAAAGTATCCAGAACAGCAAGAGCTTTGGCTTCGGGTGACCTTGATGCCAGGGTAAATCCTAGTGTAAACGATGAGATCGGTCAGCTCGGTTCCGACTTTGATAACATGGCGGACAGGCTTGCTGATAACATCAACGAGCTTAAAGAGACGATGGAAAACCAGGACCAGTTCATGGGAAGCTTTGCGCATGAACTTAAGACACCTATGACTTCCATCATTGGTTATGCCGATCTTTTGAGATCTCAGGCGCTGACAGGTCCTGAGGCTCAGGAAGCGGCAAATTATATTTTCTCTGAGGGTAAAAGATTAGAGTCACTTTCATTAAAACTTCTTGATCTCCTCATGATGAAGAAAGAGAATATCGCTCTGATTCCTACGGATATGAAGCCGATGATCGAAAGGCTTGTAAAGCACTTAAGCCCTGTCTATTTGAAGAACGGTATCCAGATTCAGTGCAGATGTGAACCAGGCATCTGCCTTGCAGAGCCCGATCTCTTAAGTTCAGTCCTAACCAACCTTATCGATAATGCTCGAAAAGCATTAGATCACGGCGGAAACATCATGATCTTGGGCGAAAGGATGGACGGAAAATATCGCATTCGTGTAATCGATAACGGCCGAGGCATGCCTGAAGACGCCTTAAAGCACATTACGGAAGCTTTCTACCGTGTTGATAAATCCCGTTCAAGAGCTCAGGGCGGCGCAGGCTTGGGCCTCACGCTCTGTAAAGAAGTTATCAGCCTCCACAAGGGTACTATTGCGTTTGCCTCCAAAGAGGGAAGCGGTACCTGTGTAACTGTCGTCTTTGAGGAGGTCTCTGAATGAAGAAGCGTAATACAATAATTACTGCGATATTCTTCCTGATGGCAGTCGCTCTTGGCTGGTTCCTGCCTTTGGCGGCGTTCACTGTTGAAGACAGTATCGCAGACGGAAGAAGAAATGAGCTTTCGATTGAGCATATTAATCTTTCTTACAGAGATGACCTTTCTATGAGCCAGAAAATCAATCTGGTGTACTATATCAACACTTCAGAACTGATTGCTCTTGATAAAGGTATCTACAATCAGAGTAATGATATTAACCGAATAATGAATGAGTTCATGGCGGATTTTACCGGATTCAGACATTCAGTTGATTACGCTTTGAATGCAAGACCGATGCTTCTTAACTTAAGCAACAATAAGGGTACGATCGTAATCTGGGAAGTTGACGCATACATATACGATAATTGGCATTTTACATGCTTTATTGATGACAAGACAGGCGCGATTCTGCGTGTCTTTCTTGAAGGTGATCCAACCACCTGGAATCAGCTGTTATCTTATGTTGAAGACGGAGAAGACGAATCTATCCCCATTGCTGAGAGATTCGGCAATGCTTTACTTAACCATTATTCAAGACAACTTTCTGCAAAGTTCGTAAACTACAAGAGAGTTGATGATCTTGATATGTATCCTGTTAGTTATCGCCTTGTTTTCAGGGATGAAAAGAACTATGTTTTCCAGATCCTTGTTAATGTCGATTACTATAGCGGTTTCCTTGAGACATCTTGATTTCACAAAATTGATGCCGTTTTGATGCCGATTTAGTGCTTTTTTGATTTTCTTCATTGCCATAATATGCACAGAAGTTATGCAAAGGAGGAGATTCAACATGGTTTCCGGTTTAGCTATTAAGATGAAAAATTATGCCGCAAATATGGGGAGCGGATTCGTTGTGATTGCGGGCTTCTTGCTCGCAATCACAACAGTGTTTGTTGTTGTGTTCGCACGCTGGAATTACGTTAAGAATGACATCTCCTTTGGTGAGGATATTGATAAGCCCAGAATCGAATCTTCTATCGACGATTCCGGTTGCGTATCAGTGTTCATACCTGAAATTGATGAGGAAGCTTAACCTCATCACCCATTAAGTAAAAAGGCAACAGATCACACGTGTGCTTAGGGAAGTGTTATAAGTAAGAGGTAAGGAGTAGCATGGTTAGTGCTGCTCCTTATTTCTTTTAGTAAGAAGGGGCTGTGAAAATGCTTAGAGGCATTGTGTTTTCGCCATCTTAGCGGCTCGAAAAGCTCCACTCACGCTCGATTTCACCAGGATTTCAAAAATGGCATCAAAATAGGTAAAAATTCTGAAATTTTACCGAAATTTCAGAAAAAGTGCACTTTTGAGGGGTCATTTTGCACACTTTTTTGAAATCCTGTAAAATCGCTCTTCCTGCCTGCTCGAAAACGCTTCCCACCACCTCGACCAACCAGTTCATCAAGTCAAGTCCAAAGTTGTGTGTAAATTTCATTAAGTAGAATTAGTTTGTTTCAGA
>JAKSRC010000002.1 GCA_024403855.1 Saccharofermentans sp.
ATTACAGGTAAATCCACGAATCTACAATTTGGGGGTCACTTCATATTGTCTCAAACTTCGTTTATTCTAACACAAATATACGAAATCAATGCAGATAGAAGAATAAAAAGGGGCTACCAAACGGCAACCCCTAATAAAGCCTATATACTTAAACTTATCGATTAATACATCGGCTGCTGAGGCATAGCAGGAACTTCCTTCTCAGGAATATCTGTTACTACAGCTTCAGTTGTAAGAAGTGTTGAAGATACAGATGCAGCGTTCTGGAGTGCTGAACGTGTTACCTTTGCAGGGTCTACGATACCAGCTTCGAACATATCAACATACCTGTCATTATATGCATCATAACCAACGCCGACTTCGGAATTCTTAATCTTCTCGCAAATTACGCTACCATCAAGACCAGCATTTGTAGCGATCTGACGTACAGGTTCTTCAAGAGCTCTCAATACGATCTTAACACCTGTTCTTACATCGCCATCAGTATCTTCGAGGAGCTTAGCAATAGCAGGAAGTGCGTTGATATAAGCTGTTCCACCACCAGGAACGATTCCTTCTTCAACTGCTGCTCTTGTAGCTGCCAAAGCATCTTCGATTCTGAGCTTTCTTTCCTTCATCTCTGTCTCAGTAGCAGCACCAACCTTGATAACAGCAACACCACCGGAGAGCTTAGCAAGACGCTCCTGGAGCTTCTCACGATCATAATCAGACTTTGTTTCTTCAATCTGAGCCTTGATCTGAGCAACACGTGCCTTAACTGCACCCTGCTCACCTTCACCATCAACGATGATTGTGTTGTCCTTATTAACCTTAACCTGATGAGCTCTACCAAGCATATCAACAGTAGCTTCCTTGAGTTCCAAGCCAAGATCAGAAGTGATTACCTGACCACCTGTAAGGATAGCGATATCCTCGAGCATAGCCTTTCTTCTGTCACCGAAACCAGGTGCCTTAACACCAACACAAGTGAATACACCTCTGAGCTTATTAACGATAAGTGTAGCAAGAGCGTCACCTTCGATATCTTCAGCGATGATTACGAGCTGTTTACCGGACTGTGCCAAAGGCTCGATAATAGGAAGAATGTCCTGAATATTTGAAATCTTCTTATCTGTAATAAGGATGAAGGGCTCATCAAAGACTGTCTCCATCTTATCTGTATCTGTTGCCATGTAAGGAGAGATATAACCTCTGTCAAACTGCATACCTTCAACTACAGAAAGTTCTGTAAGCATGGACTTGCTCTCTTCAACTGTGATTACACCGTCAGAAGTAACCTTTTCCATAGCTTCAGCGATCATCTTGCCTACTTCTTCATCAGCAGCAGAAATAGCTGCAACACGAGCGATATCCTTAGAACCGTCTACCTGCTTAGCCTTAGCAAGAATATCAGCAACAGCAGCGTCAACAGCCATTGAGATACCCTTTCTGATGATGATAGGGTTAGCACCAGCTGCCACATTCTTCATTCCTTCACGGATGATTGCCTGAGCAAGGAGTGTAGCTGTTGTTGTACCGTCACCAGCTACATCGTTTGTCTTGGAAGCAACTTCCTTAACGAGCTGTGCACCGGCATTCTCATAACGGTCTTCAAGTTCGATTTCCTTAGCGATAGTAACACCATCGTTTGTGATTAAAGGTGCGCCGTACTTCTTGTCTAATACTACATTTCTACCCTTAGGTCCCAATGTGATCTTTACTGTATCAGCTACCTTATTTACGCCTGCTTCTAAGGACTTTCTAGCGTCCTCAGCGTACTTTATATCTTTAGCCATATTTATCCTCCCAATTGATTATCAAAAATTAATCTTCAACGATTGCAACAATATCATCCTGACGGACAACGATGTACTCTTCGCCTTCGAGCTTAACGTTTGTACCTGCATAGTCACGGATAATGACCTTCTGGCCAACCTTAACTTCCATCTTAACCTCATTGCCGTCAACAATTCCACCAGGACCTACTGCAATGATTTCTGCAACCTGGGGCTTCTGCTGAGCGCCTGAAGAAAGAATGATGCCGCTCTTTGTTGTCTCTTCAGCCTGAAGATTCTTTACTACTACCTTATCTGCTAAAGGTTTAATTGTCATAAAAAGACCTCCAATACGATGTTATTGGTATTAGCACTCTTAGTGGTCAAGTGCTAAACACATCAAAATATAATTCTTAAAGACAATACTGTCAATAATTTAATCTTTAAGTCCTTCCGGATTCATTGTCTGCCATTTCCAGCAAGATGAGCACATTTCATCAATGCCATACTGAGCTGTAAAACCAAGAACTTCTTCTGCTTTCTTTGTAGACGCATAGCAAACAGCAATATCACCTGGTCTTCTTGGACCAAATACATGCTTGATCTCGTGACCACAGGCTTTTTCAAAGGCACTTACTGCTTCCTTTACAGAAGTTCCCTTACCAGTTCCAAGGTTGAAAAGACATACAGGTTCATCAGTTTTTTCAATATACTGAATGGCCTTTACGTGTCCTTTTGCAAGGTCAACAACATGGATGTAATCACGAAGACATGTACCGTCAGGTGTGTTGTAGTCATCGCCGAAAACAGTGAGACATTCAAGTGTGCCACCAGCAACCTTAGATATATAAGGGAATAAATTATTAGGAATTCCTCTAGGATCTTCACCGATAAGACCACTCTCGTGTGCTCCTACAGGATTGAAGTATCTTAAAAGGCAGATGTGCTTTGAGGGCTCTGACTTGGCATAGTCTCTCAAAATCTGCTCTAACATCCACTTAGTCCAGCCGTAAGGATTGGTGCATGTTCCCAAAGGACTTTCTTCTGTAAAAGGAACATCTTCTGAAGAACCATAAACCGTAGCAGAAGAACTGAACACGAGATTATTTACACCGAATTCTGTCATAAGACGGCATACATTGATCATGCTGCCGATGTTATTAGAATAGTACTCCAAAGGAATCTTAACCGATTCACCTACTGCCTTAAGGCCGGCGAAATGAATGACACTGTCGATTTTGTTTTCTGCAAATACTTTTCGCAAAGCTTCAAGATCACAACAGTCAACTTTATAAAACTTGAATCTGTTACCAGTAATCTTTTCTAAGCGGTTCTGAACTTCCATCTTACTGTTGGCAAGATTATCTGCAATTATTACGTCATAACCACTTTCAAATAAAGAAATAACAGTATGGGAACCAATATATCCGTTTCCACCGGTTACTAATACTGTAGACATAAAAACGCCTCCTTTAGCGATTCTTATAAACAATAAAATTAAACCATAAAAGAGATTGAAACTAAAGTTTCTATGACTTTTTCCTCATATTTGCACCATTTTAAAAACATATGAAAAACTGTTTTCATATAAAATGAGTGCGGTGAAAAAATATGACTAGCGGAGCTGACAATGAATAAACTTATTTACATTGCTGACGATGACGACAACATTAGAAACCTGTTAAAGACCTTCCTTGAAAGAGAAGGGTTCCACGTTACAGGCTTTCCGACAGGTGATAAACTCTTTGAAGTTTTCTCAAATTCACCCGCTGACCTCATTATATTAGACGTAATGATGCCGGGACACGATGGATTTTTCATTCTTAAAGAAATCCGTAAGACATCAAATGTTCCGATTATCATGCTCACTGCTAAAGACAGTGACTCTGATTATATCCAGGGACTTGATATGGGTAGTGATGACTATTTTACAAAGCCCTTCTCTCCTATCAAGCTCGTTTCAAAAGTAAAATCTATCCTTAAAAGACAGGAAGAGATTACCGGAAAGACCGGCGATAAGCCTGATAATGATGCTGTATATGAATTCGCTGACATCATCATCAACAGAAAAACCAAAGAAACAACTATGCAAGGCAAAGCTCTCCCTCTTACTCCTAACGAGTATCAGCTTCTTACATACCTTATCTCCAATAAGGACCGAGCTGTATCAAGAGCCGAACTTTTGGACAAGATCTGGGGCTATGAGACTCAGGTAGAAACAAGAGTTGCAGATGATACAGTAAAAAGATTAAGGAAGAAAATCAGTAAATCTGATGCTAAAATATCTACTATCTGGGGTTACGGCTTCAGATTGGTTAATAGAACCGAAGATACTGAAGATGATGACGGAGACGATCAGGACTAATGTCTGAAAAGCCAACACAGGCGCAATTTAAAAGAAGAAAATCTACCAATAATAAAGCGGCAATAAGCATTCCAATCTCACTGCACTTCTACGCGGTAGAGATTGTTGTAATCATAGTTGTCGTTTTTATTATCAATATTTATTCACAGTCAATCTTCAAGAATTTTATTGCAGATGACTGCAATAAGCGTCTTGAAGATGCCGTAAATTCCACTCAGGCTTTCATACAATCATTCGCTATGAAAGTCGATGCCTCTGATGACAGGACCGATGACAATATAAGAGCCTATCTTCACGATTCAATTTCGGCTTCCGACAACCTCTCTTCTAGAGCAAATATCGTTTTATATACATTAGACGATGACACAGGTAAATTCAGCGTTTTGTGGCCTACTCCCCTTAACTCGGTCTCTTATGCCAAGAACGCAAAAAATATTGTTGGACATGTTATTGCTGCTAAAGGTTATGAATCACTCAATAACACTCAGATAGTCGATATCGACGGAACTATCTACTATTACAGAACTGTTGGATTCAAATTCGTAAAACCTGAAGACAAGAATGAATCGGGCTATTTAACTCCAACTGAAGCAGCTACTCCAACTCTTGATGCAGGTATCGAGAGCACAATTGACGAATCTCTTTCCAAATATTACATGTGTGTCTATGTCAACTCGAGTTCCTATTACTCGCTTATGGCAGCAAACTCACTTTCACTCGTTCAGGCTGCCCTTCTCTCGATCGTAATTGCCGGTATCTTAAGTATCATCATGACTTATCCTCTGATTTATTCGACTCAGAAGCTTTCACGTTTTGCCAAGAACATTTCCAAGGGTAATTTCAAGCGAATTAAGGGCCATATTGTAAGTAAAGAATTATCTGAGTTGGGCGATGTCATGAATCAGATGGCGTATAAACTTGAAGAATCTGATATTGAACAAAAGACCTTCTTCCAGAATGCGTCACACGAATTACGCACTCCCCTTATGTCAATCCAGGGTTACGCCGAAGGCTTGAAGTATGGTGTTTTCGATAGTGACGAAGACAGGAATAACGCTATTGACGTAATCATTGATGAGACAGGAAGACTTTCCGGCCTCGTTGAAAACCTGCTTTCCATTTCAAAGATGGATATGAGTAAAAGTGGCGGATATGAAGTTAAGAAGCAGAATATCGATGCCAGAAGGATCTACGACACAGTTATCGATCGAGTAAGAGGCAACTTCATCCACGAAGATAAAGCCATCATCATCGACATGAAGATCAGAAAAACATATATCTATGCAAATGAGAACGATATGTTCAGATGTCTCGAAAACATCTTCTCTAACTGCTTAAGATATTGCAAAAGTGCTGTAACTTTCAGATGCATTAAAGATGAATCAGGCAATAACGTAATCTATGAGATTTCAGATGATGGTCCGGGTATTTCACCTGAAGTAATTTCTCACCTCTTTGAGAGATTCTCCAAGGGTTCCGATGGTAAACACGGAATCGGACTCGCACTTGCTAAAGCAATCGCCGAAGAACACGGTGGAACGGTTAAAGCATATAACAAACCTGAAGGCGGAGCTTGCTTTGAAGTCATCATCCCTGTCATTAAGCAGAGAGAACAGCTCTCCAAAATTAATAACGACAGTACTACCTGATATTCATATAACGGTATGCTGAAAAATATGCAGCCGTACCATTAAACTTCACTGCTGTCTCCTGGCAGAAGTTTGTCTTTTCCTTTGATACCCTGGTAAATACACCCGCAACGCCAAGGAGAGAATTAAGAGCTGCACCAATAGAAAAATATCTTCCGGACTGAAGCATTAATGATATCTTTTCGAGAATTCTGGGATCAATATAATCAGAAGGCAAAACACAATTACTGTATCCGTTGTACAAAATCTTAAGATTGTTAGACTGCTCTTCCATTTTTGCATAGAGTTCTTCAAGCTTATTCTGGTGTCTCTTTTTCTTGAAATTTCGCAATGCAATAAGTCCGGCACCAATAAGCATAAAACCTATAGCGATAAGCGTAAAAATAAGTTTGTTATTGTTATGAGAAGCAGTTGCAGCCATAAAAATAAAGACAATACTCTGTACACAGACCAAAACTCCCCATACAAAAGGCGCAATACTGGTCTTAGAATACTTTGAAATATCATCAATCGTCTCATAGTAAGCTTTGAATAAATCAAGCTTAGGTGAAAAGTAATTAATCAGCTTATTAAGTTCAAGGATATTAGCATCTCTTTCAGCTAATACCTGAGGATCAGAAACGCCATAAACGGGCTGGCCCTGCGCATTATATCCCTGAAAAACAGGTGTGGGCGGTGCCGGAGTATACGTCTGTACTGGCGCCTGTGCCTGAATCTGAGAAGGCTGAGGATCAGGTGTTGCCGGATCCGGCGAACCAGTTATCTTCCAATCTGTATCAAAATCTCCCATTATCTATTTCCCCCAAATCAAACTGAAGATAATTCTATTACTTTAGGACATATATTTTCAATACTTTTCGCTTATTCAATAAATAAGGGTTGCCTCATCAAGAGACAACCCTTTGTAAAACTAATTGAATGATGAATATCAGAACTTAGGGCACTTAGCAAGAGATGCAGCAATCTCATCGTCTGTAGGAATGTAGTCATCCATAACGCCTTCGTTGTACTTCTGATAAGCAACGAGGTCAAAGTAACCAGTACCTGTAAGACCAAATACGATATTCTTAGCTTCACCGGTCTCTTTGCACTTGAGAGCTTCATCAATAGCAACCTTAATTGCGTGTGAGCTTTCAGGAGCAGGAAGAATACCTTCAATTCTTGCAAACTTAGTAGCAGCTTCGAATACGTCTGTCTGCTTAACTGATGTAGCCTTAATGTAACCATCATCATAAAGCTGTGAAACAACAGAGCTCATGCCGTGATATCTCAAGCCGCCTGCGTGGTTAGGAGCAGGCATAAAGCTGCTACCCAATGTATACATCTTAGCAAGAGGACAAACTCTACCGGTATCGCAGAAGTCATAAACATAAGAACCTCTTGTAAGTGAAGGACAAGAAGCAGGCTCAACTGCGATAATCTCGTACTGATTCTCACCTCTGAGCATTTCACCTACGAAAGGAGAAATGAGACCACCAAGGTTAGATCCACCACCTGCACAGCCGATAATCATATCAGCCTTAACACCAATCTTATCAAGAGCAGCCTTGGCTTCAAGACCGATTACTGACTGATGGAGCAATACCTGGCTCAAAACAGAGCCCAATACATATCTGTAACCTTCCTGAGTTGTTGCAGCTTCAACAGCTTCAGAAATAGCACAACCTAATGAACCGTCTGTACCAGGGAATTCTTCGTTAATCTTACGACCGACATTTGTAAGCATTGAAGGAGAAGGTGTAACTGTTGCACCATATGTTCTCATAACTTCTCTTCTGAAAGGCTTCTGCTCATAAGATACCTTTACCATGTATACCTGGCAGTCAATTCCGAAATAAGCGGAAGCCATGGAAAGTGCTGTACCCCACTGACCTGCACCAGTCTCAGTAGTAACACCCTTAAGTCCCTGCTTCTTAGCATAATATGCCTGAGCAATAGCTGAATTGAGCTTGTGTGAACCGGAAGTGTTATTACCTTCGAATTTGTAGTAAATATGAGCCGGTGTATCAAGAGCCTTCTCAAGGCAATATGCTCTTACAAGAGGAGAAGGTCTATACATCTTATAGAAATCAATAATCTCACCAGGAATGCTGATGAAAGGATCAGTAACATTCATTTCCTGCTTTGAAAGTTCTTCGCAGAAAATAGGATACAAATCTTCTGCCTTAAGAGCTGCACCTGTACCGGGATGAATAAGCGGTGCGGGTTTATTCTTCATATCAGCACGAACGTTATACCATGCTGTAGGAATCTCTTTTTCGGATAAGTAAACTTTGTACGGAATGTCGGACATATATATGCTCCCTTCGAATAAACTCATTCAATTTTACAACAAAAGTCTGATTTTTGTATAAAAACTTCAAATTTTAATATTAGAAGTTTTTCTTTGCCTGCTCGATAGTTTCGATGACTTTATCGCACCACTTATCGAATACGATGTCTTCCTTCATGCACTCTTTATGATTAAGAATGTACTCCAAAGCAATTCTTACACCTCTGTGGAAAGGAACGTTTGTCTGAAGATCCGGAGCAAGTTTCTTGACCTTTGAGTTATCGAAAGCAACTGAAACAGCTTTATCACCGATAAGACTGCCTTCAAAATCATACTGTTTGCCAATAGAAGCAAGGAATTCAGAAGATACGTGATATGCATTAAGTTCAACACCTAAAGCATCTGCAATTGTCTGATAAATCTGATTCCAAGTAAGGACTTCATCACCGGTAATCTGGAAAGCTTCACCTATTGCATGACGATTACCCATAAGAGCTGTATAACCGATTGCAAAGTCCTCGTTAAATGTAAGGTGCCACAAAGACTCTCCGTCACCGTGAATGATTACAGGTCTTCCCTCCATCATTCTCTTAACAACCTGCCATGAACCATTATCGCCATGAACGCCCAAAGGAATGCTTCTCTCATCGTATGTGTGGCTCGGTCTAACGATTGTTACAGGGAACTTTTCTTCTCTGTATTTAGCCATAAGGAATTCTTCACAGGCAATCTTGTTTCTTGAATATTCCCAATGAGGATTTGCAAGTGTTGTACCCTCTGTAATTACATAGTTTGCTGAAGGCTTATGATAAGCAGATGCTGAACTGATGTAGATATACTGATTTGTTCTGTCCTTAAAAAGTCTGTAATCTCTTTCAACCTGCTCAACTGTAAAACCGATAAATTCGCATACAGAATCGAATTTCATGTGACCAACAGCCTTAAGAACTGCTTCTTCGTCGTTAATATCACAGACGATCTGATGGATATTTTCAGGTACTGTGTCTGCCCTGTTGCCCCTGTTTAAGAGCCAAACTTCCCACTGTTTATCCTGAGCAAGCTTTCTTACGATAGCGCTGCTGATAGTTCCTGTTCCGCCGATGATCAATGCTTTCATATGAAGTCTCCTAACACTTGAAATGACTTTATTTTAGCAATAATAAGCAATGCTGATATCAAATATAACATCCAAATCCGCATTTTCTTACCAAATGTGATAAACTTCTTTAGTTATTTTTAATATAAAGGCTCGAAAATGAAGACTTCAGATTTTTATTACGATTTACCAGAAAGACTTATTGCACAGGTTCCTACAGAAGACCGACTAGCTTCACGTCTTTTAATACTTGATAAGAAAACCGGCAAGACAATTGACGGACATTTTCCTGATATTAAGAACTATCTCCACAAAGGAGATGTTCTTGTAATCAATAACACCAGAGTAATCCCAGCAAGACTTTTGGGAGTAAGAGCAGATACAGGAAGCCCTGTAGAACTCCTTCTCTTAAAGAGAATTGATGAGAATCACTGGGAAACTCTAGCAAGACCAGGAAAGAAAGTAAGAGAAGGCAAGAAAATGACCTTCATTCCCGGTGAGCTCGAAGCAGAGTGTGAACAGGTCTTAGATAACGGCAACCGCATAATCAGATTTGATTTTTCCGGTGTCTGGGAAGAAGTTCTGGATAAAGCCGGAACGATACCTCTTCCGCCCTACATTCATGAGAAACTTGATGATCCTGAGCGTTATCAGACTGTTTATTCCAAAGATGCAGGTTCTGCAGCTGCTCCTACAGCAGGCCTCCACTTTACAAAGGAATTGCTTTCTGAGCTTAAAGAAATGGGTGTAGAGATCGCTGAGCTTACACTCCATGTAGGTCTTGGCACATTCAGACCCGTTAAAGCTGAAACTATCGAAGATCATGAGATGCATTCAGAATGGTACGATTTCCCTAAGGAAGCTTCTGATATAATTCGTAAAGCAAGAACTGAAGGAAGAAGAATCATTTCTGTTGGTACTACATCTACAAGAACCTTGGAAGCTGTCGCTAATAAAGATCCTGAAATGAATCCTCAGTCAGGCTATACAAATATATTCATCTATCCCGGTTACGAATTTAAATGCGTTAATTCTCTTATTACGAATTTCCATTTACCGGAATCCACTTTGATTATGCTCGTATCAGCTCTTGCTGGTCAGGATAACGTCTTAAACGCATATAAACACGCTGTAGCAGAAGAATACAGATTCTTCTCTTTTGGCGACGCAATGTTCATCACAGATTTGGAGAAATAATATGTCTAAATTCCCCGTATGGTACGAACACATCCACACCTGTAAACAGACAGGAGCCAGACTCGGTAAGGTACATACACCTCACGGAACTTTCATGACACCTGCATTTATGCCTGTTGGAACACAGGCTTCTGTTAAGGGAATGAGCCCTGAGGAAGTATCCGGTATGGGTGCAGGAATCATGCTAACAAACACATATCACATGTGGCTCAGGCCAGGAAGTGATATCGTAGCTAAAGCCGGCGGCCTTCACAAGTTTATGAACTGGAACGGTGCCATCCTCACAGACAGCGGCGGATTCCAGGTTTTCTCTCTCGCAAAACCGAAGGATATTAATGAAGAAGGCGTTAAATTCAGTTCACACATCGATGGACGCAAGCTTTTCCTTACACCTGAAATTTCCATGAAAGTTCAGAATGATTTGGGATCAGATATTATTATGGCATTTGACGAGTGCTGTCCCTACCCTTCTGAGCATTCTTACGCTGACAGATCACAGGCAAGAACTACAAGATGGCTTGAGCGTTGTATCGGTGCTCATAAGAATACTGATACTCAGGCACTCTTCGGTATCATACAGGGATCCATGTATCCTGACCTCAGAAAAAAGAGTGCTGATGCAATTACTTCTTTTGATCTCCCCGGCTTTGCTATCGGTGGAATTTCCGTTGGCGAACCCAAAAATCTCTTCATAGACATGATCGATTGCACAGTTCCTCTCATGCCTGAAGACAAACCTCGTTACCTTATGGGAGTAGGAACACCTGATTACCTGATTGAAGGTTCAATCAGAGGCGTCGATATGTTCGACTGTGTTCTTCCTTCAAGAATGGGCAGACATGGAACAATCCTTACTGACTATGGCAAGAAAATCATCAGAGACAAGAAATTCGCTGAAGATTTCGCTCCTATGGATTCGGAATGTGATTGTTATGCATGCAAGAACTTTTCGAGTGCTTATGTAAGACACCTCATAAAGGCAAACGAAATGTTCGGTCTTAGACTTTGCACATATCACAACATCTACTACCTCTTGAAACTTATGGAGAGAATTCGCGAAGCCATCGCTGAAGACAGACTTGGTGACTTCAGAAAAGAATTCTACGAAAGACTTGGTTAATTAATGAAATCCATTCTCTATGCCTCCAGATCGCAGGAAATCACCGATCGCGAAAGGACAAACTATGCCCTTTCAAGAAGGATTTGCGCTGAAGGCATAGTTCTTTTGGAAAATGACGGCTCTCTCCCTATAAAGTCTGATAATGTTGCTTTATATGGTGCCGGTGCAAGGCATACTGCTTTTGGTGGAACCGGTTCAGGAGAGAATAATCCAAGGTATTCAACAACACCGGAAGATGGCATTAAAGCAGCTTCCATTAAGATTACTACCGAAGACTGGCTTAATGAATATGATCTTCTTTATAAGAAGGCTTTCACGGATTATCGAATCAATCTGAAAAAGGGTCTTAAAAAGGTTCCTATCGCAGAGCAGATGGATTATACAGCCGATAATCCTTTCTATGCGCCAGCAGGCAGAATCCTTAAAGAAGATGAAACTGTTTTTTCTGATACCGCTATCTATGTTCTTACAAGACAATCTGGCGAAGGTGCAGACAGAAAAGATTGTCCCGGTGACTACTATGCTACCGAAGACGAGAAAGCTTTAATGCTCTCAATTACAAAGCTTTATAAGCATTCTGTACTCGTTTTAAATGTAGGCGCAGTAATAGACCTTTCTTTCCTTGATGACATTAAATTTTCAGCAGTTGTTTTGCTTATGCAAGGCGGAATGGAGACTGGCAATGCGCTTGCCGATATCCTGACCGGAAAAGTTAATCCTTCAGGAAGATTAGCCGATACCTGGGGCTATTCTTATAACGACTACCCTTCTTCAGATACATTCTCAGAAAGAAATCCTGAAAAATATCAGGAAGATTATAAAGAAGGCATTTTCGTCGGCTATAGATGGTTTGACAAAAAAGGAATTAAACCCAGATATCCTTTCGGATATGGATTAAGTTACACAACTTTTAGAACTGAATATGTTTCTGCCAACATTACCGGAACAAATGTGGAAATTACCACATCTGTTACTAACACAGGCAAAGTTTCCGGCAGAGAAGTTGTAATGCTATATTTGTCTTGCCCTGAGAACAAACTCATACGAGAAGTCAAAAGTCTTGCCGCATTTGCAAAAACACCACTTCTTCATGAAGGTGCATCATGTGAGATTACACTTTCTTTTAACCTTACTGACTTTGCTGCTTTCGATGAGAACTCTCTTTCATTTATTCTCGAAAAAGGCGACTACTATATCTACCTCAATGCAGTTCCGGCAATAAAACTTCAGTTAGCTAGTGATGTTATAACCGAGAAAGTAAATAGCATGATCACTCTTAATCGCAAGTTCGATTATCTTATTGATTTCAAAAGTGACCGATGCGACTTATCTCTACCCGTATTTGAAATTAATGCATCAAGCATAAAGACACTTACGCATGACTATAGTATTCCTTCTATGGAGAAATCAGAAAAAATCGACGATATAGTATCGAAGCTTTCAATTAAGGAAATGGCAGATATTCTTGTCGGAAGATCTTACTTCGGCCCCTTCAGACACAGAGTAATCGGTGCAGTAGGTTTTACTTCTTCCCGCCTCTACAAAAAGGGAATTGATGGTATGGCTATGGCCGATGGTCCTCAGGGAATCAATCTTACAAAGATGTCGAATAAGCCAAAGAATATTTTCTTCCAGATTCCTACACTGCCTTCAGCTTTGAGAGATGTATATGCAATTTTGAAAATCTTATCTCCAAAGGCAAAGCCGACAGGCAAGAATCTATACTATCAGTTTTGCACATCATGGCCTTCAGAGACTCTTATCGCTCAGACATGGGATGTTGATCTCGTAAGGCAGCAAGGTGAAGCAATAGCAAAAGAAATGAAGGAATATGGCGTAGTTTTTCTTCTCGCCCCTGCTCTGAATATTCATCGTAATCCTTTGTGTGGAAGAAACTACGAATACTATTCTGAAGATCCGTTGCTTACAGGTCTCTTAGCAGCAGCTATTGTAAAAGGCGTTCAGTCCGAATCGGGATGCTTTGCAACCTTGAAGCATTTTGCAGCAAATAACCTCGAAACAAAGCGTAATCTTTCATCTTCCAATGTAGATGAAAGAACTATGAGAGAAATCTATCTCAAAGGTTTTCGAATCGCTATTAGAGAATCAAACGCAAGAAGCGTAATGTGCAGTTATAACAAGCTTAACGGCATATATACAGCATTAGACTACAACCTTCAGACAGGTATTTTGAGAAATGAATGGGGTTTTAGAGATATTGTCATGACGGACTGGTTTGCTACCGGCCACGATGAGAGTTTTGATGAACATGCCTGCAAAGCAGGAACAGATCTTATAATGCCGGGCACACCATTAATACGATCAAAGATCTTGAAAGCTTATAAGCGAGGCGAAATCAGCGCATCCGATATCGAAAGAAGTGCAAGGCGGATCATCAAGCTCGCACTGGAAAGCCACACAGCCGGAAATCAGTAATTAAGTCTTAGTGTAACTGCTGAGAGATTTCCACACTTTAACTGTGTCTGATCGGACACTCTTCTAACCATCATATTCATCCATTCGCTACAGTTTTCAGAAACAAGTGCATCTGAAAGAATGCCTTCATCAGTTAAGAATCTATAGAACCTGGCAGTCGCACAAATAATCCTGTCATCTTGTGATAAACCAAAATATCCATTAGGCAATACAGATATCTGTCCATCCTTGATTATCTTTGCTACTACACCACCACGTCTGAGACATTCAACACCATCCTTAAACACTCTCAGGACCAAATATTCTGAATCACTATCAAGGCATTCATCAAATTCTTCAGAAAGACTGTCTATACTTTTAGTACCATCGTCACTATTAAGAAGTTCTGAAAAAAGGAGTGCCTGACTTTTAGGGGCATTCGCCATATCGCTTCCATAAAATATAGCAACAGTAAGATTCGGAACGAGTTTTAAAAATACCTCATCCTGATAATCCAAAGCATCTCCCCTGTGCTTGAATGTAAAATACTCGATCATGCAATGCTCCTGGCCATCTTGATTACAATAGCTGAATAGTTATCCTGCCTTGGATTCTTAATAGCTCTGACACCATACTTAATAGATCTTGCAATTCCTGATACATTCTGATCGAAATGAATATGATTTGCCAGTTGATTCATCGGTATACCATCAGTTACACCGTCAGAACATACGATAATAATATCATTCTCAATAAGACGCATGGGCTTAGATGTTTTAAGGACACTACACTTGTGATTACCGATAAAATCAGTAAGGCCTTTCGCTCTTGAATCCTTATAAGCATCAGAAGAATCAATTCCACCTTCAGAGCACTTCTTAATCATGACAGCTCCATAATTCTGTTTATAATTCAGAAGAGTTGCTCTGCCATTTCGAATAAGGATTATATTACTGTCACCAAGACTATAGAAATTCATAAAGTCATCGAGAATATGAACCATAACAAGTGTCGCACCGGCACTAAGATGATATTCCTCATAAATGTGATCAGAAATATCAGAAATCAACTTCGCATTATCCGACGTAGCATCAAACTGCAATGGATAATTTGAGCGCAAAGTGTCTGTTACATATTTGGATACAACTTCACCATTAAGAAGACCACCCATACCATCAGAACAAGCGGCTATAAGACCTGATTTCTCAATGTTTTCGAGCGGAGATATATAAACAGCGTCTTCCTGGTTGCCTCTTTTTCCACGTTCATAGAAATATGCAACTTCAGGTACAAGCTTTAATCTGTCTTTATGCTGCTTATTATAAGCGGATGTTTTAATCAACGAATAAATAGTTATCACTACAAAAGAAATAAAGGCAACAAGAAACAGCACAAGCGCAACACGAAGTGCAAAAAAAGTATCTTCGGGAAGTAGGCTGAAATCGTACATCTTAAAGTTCTATATCTATCCTTACGTTGGTTATTGATACTATTTTAACTCAACATCAGTAGATTTTAAGACTGTCTTTAATTTGCAACGAATTTGTCAATCAGTTCACCTGCATGGAAAGCTAGAGCATACTGAATCCATGAGACTACAACAAACGAATACAAGAAAACGAATATTCCAAGAGTCAGATACGAAGCCGACATCAAAAGATAGAATGGAATTGCTATAAAAAACAGGAATACGACTATTCCGAGACCAAGACTTTTAAAAAAGCGCAGAAAAAGAAAAATCACCGCATTCTTATATATTTTAGAGAGCTTAAGATCTGTTGAGACTATAAGTACATAAACAAAGTTCTGTACCAGAATGAATGATACCAGAAGAATAATGAATACCATTCCAACTACCGTACCTATAGTAGTCTTTAGATTCATATAAAAGCTAATTGCTAATAAGATAATTGAAGAAACAATTATTCCCAAAACCATTGATACCAATGATTTACCGATATTCCCTTTAATTCCTGTCTTAAAACTGCCAAAAAGAGAAAAGGACGTTCCATTTCTCATATCCTTATAAACTCTAGCAAATCCTGCCTGAAAAGGGCCAACGCAAACGAGGAGTCCAGATGTTAGAACGGTTATAAAGAACGCAACCAAAAGAAATAAAAGCTGACTATTAACTTCCAGATCTGCACCATTAGTACCAAGTTGAACAAGCTGATACCAGTCAAAAGCAGGAATCAATACGGGAAGGAAAAGAAATGCAAGAAGATAGCAGATAGCAATTGCCGGTATGTTAAAAATAACAAACAAGGCATTAACACCCATCAATCTGACGAGATGAGACCATGCTGATGAAAAATATTGAACAATAGGACCATGTGACTTAACAGATCCTTCTTTATCACCACTTCTATGAGTCATATCAAACTGATGAAAGCTTTTTTACTGATTCTTCAAAAGGAATAAGATGCTCCAAAGCTCTGTCAGCAATTGCATTATTCTTATCCTTCTTACCTGTTTTACCCTTAAAACGACCTTCAATAGGACTTACGATACCAAAGTTCGCATTCATAGGCTGGAATTTCTTAATCGTAGGATCAGAAACATATAAAGCCATAGAACCGATTACAGTACAGCTATCAGGTTCATATTCAGGCTCAATTCCTAGAGCTCTTTGAGCAGCATAGAAACCAGCCATAAAACCGGAAGCAGTAGATTCAATATAACCTTCTACACCGGTAATCTGACCTGCAAAGAAAATATCAGGCTTTTCCCTTAAGCTATAGTGGGATGAAAGATACAAAGGAGAATTAAGGAAAGTATTCCTGTGCATTACGCCATATCTTGTATATTCAGCGTTCTCAAGACCGGGAATCATTCCAAAGACACGCTTCTGCTCCGGCCACTTTAGTCTGGTCTGAAAACCTACAAGATTGTACATAGTCTTTGCTCTGTCATCCTGACGAAGCTGAAGATTAGCATAAGGCTCTTTACCAGTAGCAGGATCAATAAGACCTACTCCCTTCAAAGGTCCAAACCTCATTGTATCTACGCCTCTCTGAGCCATTACCTCAATAGGCATACAACCTTCGAAAACAATCTCTCTGTCAAAATTCTTAACTTCAGCCCTCTCGGCATTAACGAGTTCTTCTCTGAAAGCAAGATACTGCTCTTTAGTCATCGGACAATTGATGTAATCATCTCCGCCCTTACCGTATCTTGAAGCTCTGAAAGCTTTAGTCATATCAACAGAATCACCGGTTACGATTGGAGCAGCGCTGTCAAAGAAATGAAGACCTGATGTATCACCGGTAACCTTCAAAATATCTTCAAAAAGTTCACCTTCGGTAAGAGGTCCGGTAGCGACAATAACAATACCTTCTTCAGGTATCTTTGTAACCTCACCTGAAATAACCTCAATTAAAGGATTATTCTTGATCGATTCAGTTATATAACCTGAAAACTCATCTCTATCTACTGCAAGAGCACCACCAGCAGGGATCTGACTCTTGTCAGCTGCTTCCATAATAAGTGAACCCAAATGTCTGAGTTCTTCCTTAAGAAGACCAATGGCATTTTCTCTAGCTGCAGCTCTTAAAGAATTGCTGCATACAAGTTCTGCAAAATTCTGAGAATGATGAGCAGGGCTATACTTAACCGGCTTCATCTCATAAAGCTTTACATGAACACCAAGTCTGGCACAGATATTAGCGGCTTCAGAACCTGCAAGACCAGCTCCGATAATTGTAACTTCAGGATTATTCTTCATCGTCATTCTTCTTATCTTCTGATGATTTTTTGCTCTTTCTGATATTACTTACGCAATCCTTATTAGAGCATCTGGGATAAGCCTTCTTTCCGAAATGCTTCAAAACCATAAAGCTTCCACAGTCAGGACAGAACTTACCGTCAATAGGAAGATCCCATGAGATAAAATCGCAGTTCGGATCAGAACCTTCCTTAGAACAGGTATAGAAAGTCTTATTTCTATACTTCTTGGATTTATGAACCATAAGAGGTGATGAGCATTTAGGGCAAACACCTTTTGCATAAACTACAATATTCTTTGTGTAGTTGCACTCAGGGAAGTTAGAGCAAGCAATGAACTTACCATATCGTCCTTCCTTGTATACAAGTTCAGCACCACACTGAGGGCAAGTCTCACCTGTCTTCTCAGGTTCAAATGTAATCTTATCAATTGATTCCTGAGCAGCCTTTATCTGAGTATTGAATTCAGGATAGAAGCCGTCTAATACATGCTCCCACTCTTCTTTGCCTTCTTCAACTTCATCGAGCTTTGTCTCCATATCAGCAGTAAATGAAAGGTCAACAATCTCGCTGAAGTTTTCGGAAAGCATATTTGTAACGATCTTTCCGAGATCAGTTATCTGCAAAAGTCTTCCGTTCTTCTCGATATACTTACGGTCGAGAATAGTGGAAATTGTTGGTGCATAAGTTGACGGTCTTCCGATACCGTATTCTTCAAGAGCCTTGATAAGCGTAGCTTCTGTGTAATGCGGCGGCGGAGTTGTAAACTTCTGTAATGACTTAAGATTCAAAAGTTCAAGCTTCATACCATCTTCAAGAGGCGGAATGACAGCCTTACCGTCTGTATCTTCAACCTTATTAGAATCCTCAGCAATGTCATCATACAAAGCAAGGAATCCCTTGAATGTAATGGTCTCACCTGTTGCCTTAAAAATTCTGTTATTGCAAGAAGCCTGGCATGTAACTGTATCAAGCTTGCAGGATGCCATCTGAGTAGCAAGGAATCTGTCCCAAATAAGCTGATAGAGCTTATACTGGTCATTTGAAAGGGAACTTCTGATATCCCTTGGATCAAGGTCAAAATGCGTAGGTCTGATTGCTTCGTGAGCGTCCTGTGCAGAGTTCTTGTTCTTGTACTGTCTCCTGTAAGGTGAGCAGTATTCTTTTCCGAATCTCTTCATAATAAGGTCACCGGCAGCTGCTACTGCCTCATCAGAAATTCTTACAGAGTCAGTTCTGATGTAAGAAACCAAAGCAGTCTGACCGACACCTGCAATCTCTACACCTTCATAGAGCTGCTGAGCGATAGACATTGTCTTCTTTGAAGAGAATCCTAATCTCTTGGAAGCTTCCTGCTGCAAAGTAGAAGTTGTAAAAGGAGGATAAGGATTACGTTCCTTCTTACCCTTCTTAACTGAATCTACAACGAAAGGACCAGATCCTACAGCATCAAGAACTTCCTGAGCATCTTCAAGGCATCTTAATTCTTCCTTCTTAACCTTACCTTCAGCGTCAACAGTGCCAAAGTAGCCAAGCATAAACTTATCTGTGCTCTTTCCAGGTGTTACAAGAGCCTTGATAAGCCAATATTCTTCCGGCTTGAATGCATCAATCTCAGCATCACGATCCATAACGATCTTTGTAGCAACAGACTGAACTCTACCTGCTGAAAGACCTTTACGGATTTTCTTCCAGAGAAGCGGACTCAATTCATAACCTACAAGTCTATCAAGAATTCTTCTTGCCTGCTGGGCATTAGCAAGATTCATATTAATGCTTCTTGGGCTCTTTATAGCTTCCTGAACAGCTGTCTTGGTAATCTCATTAAATGTAATTCTGCATCTTGAATCAGGATCAATCTTTAATACCTTTGCAAGATGCCATGCAATAGCTTCACCCTCGCGGTCAGGGTCGGTTGCGAGTAAAATCTCATCGCAATCTGCTGCGAGGAGCTTTAAATCTCTAACGACCTTCTCTTTACCCTTCATCGTGATGTATAAAGGCTTAAAATTATTCTTAACATCAACACCGAGATTACCCGAAGGCAAATCTCTGATGTGGCCTAAAGAAGCTGAAATGATATAATCGCTACCAAGGTATCTTCCGATTGTCTTAGACTTGGCAGGAGACTCAACAATAACTAATTTCTTGCTCATAGATATCCCTCTATATTTTTAATAAAAAATATATCATCATTATACAAATGTCAACGAATACTTACCCTTCTCCTGATAAACTGTCCCATTAAGTTCGAGTTCTGTCAACAGACTCGAAATTCGATAAAATGGCAGACTTATCAGTTTACAAAGATCATCTGCACATAATGGTCTTAGAGAAAGAAAATCCTTAATCAACGTTTTCAAATTATCGTCAGAAAGCACTTCTGGTTTTATATTTGCCAGCTCTCTTAACATCTCAATGCTTATTTCTCCTGAGAACTCATCAGTCTCATTATCAAGGAATTTCATTTCGGCCTGGCATCCCATTCCCATATGTTTATACATCAATGCACCAGATACACTGTCAATTACGCTCTCAGATCCTAATAGGACATTTCCTCCATCCTCCAGTAATTTCAGACCTCCCATGGCATTTTCATAGTAGATATTATTTGGCAGAACGAAAACTTCCTTGCCCTGGTTTGCAGCAAATGAAGCAGTATGCAAAGTTCCGGAACATGAACCAGCTTCCATAATCAGTGTGCAATCTGAAAGTCCGGCTATTAATCTGTTTCTTGATGGAAAATACTGTCGAAGTGGCTGCTGTCCTGGTGGCATTTCCGATACTATCAGTCCATTTGCCCATATGAGTTCGTAAATATCCCTATTACTTTGAGGATAGATATTATCAACACCACCCGCTAAAACAGCGATTGTTCCACCTTTTGTTTCGAAGGAAGATAAATGTGCCTGACGGTCTATTCCCGTTGCCATTCCCGAAACTATAGTAATACCCTTTTCGCCCAGTTCTTTGCATATTTTGTCAGTAGCATATTGAGCGTATTTGCTTGGAGATCTTGAGCCGACAACAGCAACTGAGCCATTAAGTGTCATATCATTTATCAGGTTGTAATTACCCCTGTAATAGAATACCTGTGGCATTCCAGACAGGACTTTCCAGTTATAAGGATAGTAACCATCAAGTACTGATACTACATTAATGTTATTTGCATGTGCTATCTGCAAATATTTATTGACTATACGATCAATATCCCCAAATGAATTCAGAAGTTTATCAATTCTTAAAACAGTATCTTTTCTAAGACCATAGTTTTTACTGACAATTCTTTTGAGATTATCTTTATCGTAGAGATCCCTATAGTTCTTGATTGCATGATTCTCAGTAAGATCATGTATATTTCGATAGGTCAGTTCAGTATTCAGCATTATTGCCGAATAGAAAAGATCAGCTCTTCTTAGCGAAATTGATTCCATTTTCATTACGTCAGACCTCTCATTCTGAATTTAGCAGCTTCAGATACATCTTCAACACTCACATCTCTATTTTCTTTAAGATCAGCTATAGTCCTTGCAACTCTGAGAATTCTTGTAAATCCTCTGGCGGTAAAAAATCCTTTCTGTGACATAGTCGAAGCCATCTCAATTGCCTTTTGTGGAATCCTTAATGCATCTCTGAAATCGCCTTCAGGGAATGTTCCATTCAAATAACCATTACCATATCGTTCATGTTGAATTTTCCAGCAATTATTAATTCTATTTCTGTATTCCAAACTTTCGTTTTGACTCTTATCAAGGTATATTGAGGCCATGTCATCACCTGATATAGTTCTCATCTCACTATAGATATCAATCCTGTCCAGAAAAGGACCGTTAATCTTTGAAAGATATCGTTTTATATCAGCTTCTCTGCATTTGCATTGATTACTATTCTCAAAGAACATGCCGCATTTGCAAGGATTACCGGTACCAAGGAAAATGGAATTACTGGAAAACGAATACAGATTTCCTTTCTTTAGAATATGAACTTTTCGTTCTTCTAAAGGTGTTCGTAGAAAATCGAGCACTTCAGATTTAAAAAGAGGAAGTTCATCCGCAAAAAGTATTCCGTGATTTGCGAGAGCAAGTTCACCTGGTGTCAGTGTAGTTGCATTCCCCAATAACTTTCCGACAGTTATATTGGGACCAATAAGTCTTATTGGTCTTTCATCGGTGATTTTAGTCTCTTCGCCATTAACTAATTCATTCATTGAATAGACATCAGAAAGCTCTTCATCGCTTAGCTTAGGAAGAATTCCTGACATAATCTTTCCGCACATAGTCTTACCGCAACCGGGACTTCCTAGAAACAGAATGTTATGGAAACCTGCAGCACTGATAAGTAATGCTCTTTTAGCTTTCTCCTGGCCTTTAAGCGCTGATATATCAATATAGTCATCATTAGAAGCCTCAAACCGGTAATTGAAAGCTTCTTCCGAATATTCATTTGAATCGAAAATCCTATTTAATTCAGTAAGGCTCGAAATACCATGCCCTCTAAAACCAACCAGTCCGGCACTTGAAGCTTCACTTATAGGAATAAGCTTATAGTCAAAGTCCATTTCTTTAATTGTTTTAAGTCTAATGGAAGCACCGGGTGTTCTAATCAAATCACCACTTAAAGTCAATTCACCTTCAGCATATATCTTTGCGTTAGGTGGAAGATATAACTGTCCTGAAGCGAAAAGAATTCCCATGGCCATAGCAAGATCGAAAGAAGATCCCGCTTTTCTCATATAAGCCGGACTGATTCCAATAGTTATATGTCCCTTGGGCATAGCAAATCCAGTGGATTTGAAGGCTGATTTGATCCTTCCTTCTGATTCTCTTATCGAAGAATCACAAAGACCAATAACTGAAAATGTAGGTATACCTGGTGAGATAGAAACCTCTATCAGACTTACAGTAGAATCCGCACCCGTAGTAAAGCACGAATAAATTCTCGCAATGTTCGGTTTTGATGTCATAAAGTCACCTCCTTTAACAAGGAGAATACGCTCTTTAATTCGCAATTATCAGAACGAAGTTACGACAAAAATCAGGCCTTTTTACGACAAGGTTTAGAACAAAACCGACGTGTTTCCGACAAACTATTGCAAAAACCTACAAAACACACACAAACCTTCCGACAAATACCGACAAAGAACATACAAAGTTTTATGTAATGAATGTGCTAAAATTATGGGGCAAAAAATTATATTCGAGGTATATATATGAAGCTTGGTATCGTAGGACTTCCTAATGTAGGTAAGAGCACTCTTTTCAATGCGATCACTAAAGCAGGCGCTGAGTCTGCCAATTACCCTTTCTGCACAATTGAACCGAATGTCGGTGTCGTATCTGTTCCTGATAAGCGTTTAGACAAACTTGCAGAGATTTATAATCCTGAGAAATACACTCCCGCTGTTGTCGAATTCGTTGATATCGCAGGTCTTGTTGCAGGTGCTTCTAAGGGTGAAGGTCTTGGTAATAAGTTCCTCTCAAATATCAGAGAGTGCGATGCTATCGTTCACGTCGTAAGATGCTTTGACAATCCTGATGTAATCCACGTTAACGGCCACGCTGACCCTACAGGCGATATCGGAACTATTGATTTAGAGCTTATCCTTTCTGACCTTGAGATCATGGAAAAGAGAATCGACAGAACTAAGAAGTTAATGAAAGGCGGCGACAAGGCTTTTGTTAAAGAACTCGCTGTTTTTGAGAAGATTTACGATTGTCTTGCTGAAGGCAAATCTGCAAGAACTCTTACTTTCGAAGATGATGAAGTCGAATTTACAAAAGATCTCCAGTTGATCTCAATGAAGCCTGTTCTTTATTGTGCAAATATCGATGAAAACGATATCAAAAATGACAATATCCCCTATGTTAACGAAGTTAAGGCTATTGCAGAAAAAGAAGGATCTGGCGTTGTAGTTATCTCTGCAAAGATCGAAGAAGAACTTGGTGAACTCGCTCCTGAAGATCGCGAAATGTTCCTTGAAGATCTTGGAATTGAGAGTGCCGGCCTCGATAGAATGATCAATGCTTCATATGATCTTCTTGGACTTATTTCCTACCTTACAGCAGGTCCTCAGGAAGTTCGTGCATGGACAATCAAGAAAGGTACAAAAGCTCCTCAGGCTGCCGGAAAGATTCACTCTGACTTTGAAAGAGGCTTCATCAGAGCAGAAGTTGTTGCTTTTGACGACCTTGTTGCAAACGGCACTTATAATGCAGCTAAGGAAAAAGGCCTTGTAAGATCCGAAGGCAAGGAATATGTAATGAAAGACGGCGACGTTGTATTATTCAGATTTAACGTCTAATACTATCAAGACAACTAAAATAACAAACAAGCCCGCAGATTAATTCTTGCGGGCTTTATTTTCGAACATTTTTATAACGGATACAAAGCAGGTTTCAATACCACTAACCAAGAATGATATTCCGGAAAAAACAACTATGTGCGTTGTTCCATTCAATGCGTGTGCGAGCAAAAGAATTCCGAATACAATCAGCACCAAAGCCATTACGAACAGAATCAAGCTGAATACTCTTCTTTTACCGAACAAAACCAATGTGTGCCTTAACTTGATCACACCATCAGTCAACGAGATTACACCTAATATCGTTGATAGAAGCTTTAGTACAATCTCTGGTCTTATAATGAAAAACAATCCGGCACATGCAAGTACGAATGAATAAACAAGAACAATCTCTGCACCCTGCGACTTTCCGGAATGCTCTTCCCTGAACTGCTTGATAGACACAAAATATCCAATTACTTCCGAAACACCTGCTACCAGCAAAGAAACTCCGAGAAGTATTCCAATAATGCCTGACGCAAATTCAGGCATAACAATAAAGAACAGGCCGATAAAGACTGAAAATAAGCCACCAACATAACCAGGTAATCTTCTAGGCGTATCCAGATTCATATATCACCTTCCCGGTTTAATCAGAGCAAAGACAAAGTCTTTTCCCCTGGCCAGAAATTCCCTCTCATAATTTGATTTACTTAAAGTATATCCAGATTGTATAGCTTCAACACCGACAGATAAATAATCAAATGCACGAGCATCATAAAGAGCTCTTGCAAGATGGAAGTCCGAAGTAACAATTACAGCACTTGAAATTCCAAACTCCGTTTCAGCACGAAGCATTGATTCGTATGTAGATAATCCTAAAGGATCTTTCTTAATCTTATCGGCAGGTATTCCCTCTTCAACCAGAAAATCCGTCATAGGACTGATCTCATCATAATCTGAAGGATTAAGACCATCACCGGAGACAAGAATATAATCGCAGCATCCTGAGTTATATACCGAAGCGGCTGTCATGAGCCGGTCTTTAAGCAAAGGACTGGGAGATTTCCCCCATACAGCGCATCCAAGAACAATTACGCAGTCATAATGAGAGTTATTGTTACCTATAAAGGCATCAAGAGTATAAACATCGTCTCTGGTACTATCTATAACGTGTTTATTTATAAGAACCAGCGAAGCTGCACCTATTATTGCCAAAACCAAAAGAACCAGAAGGATCTTAAGCAATACCTTAAAGACGCTCTTACTTTTCGCTTTCTTTGTCATCTTTTGCTTTATTCTCTTGCTTTGAAGCCATCTCAACGATTGACTTAGTCATGAAGTAAATAAGGCCTACAGTGAGGCAGAATACGACCGTGATAGTCAGACAGGAAATAATGACATAAGCTACCGGCAATGTCTTCATCAACAAAGTAAATACCAGTACAAGAAGAACGCCACTAATATATACACCGCATGAAGCCCTGTAAAATGACTTATACTTGCCCGTACAAAAAGGAAGTTTACCTACAAAAAGGAAAACAAGCGCCAGTATTGATATAAGAAGGAAAACCAACGCAGCTATTACAGATGATGTAATCATATTCTGATGCCTCTTTCGTAAAGCTGTTCGCGAATCAAGACTTCTACCTTCTCTTTAAGGTCTTCCAAATCCCATGAATTATCAATGGAATAATTGCCAAGTTCGCAATATTCATCATCAGTCATCTGAACAGCAATTCTTCTTTCAGCTTCACTCTTATCCATTCCACGCTTCTGAAGCCTTGCAAGTCTAACATCAGTATCACAGGTTACAACCCAGATCTGATTACATAATTCACGGAACTTATTAACGGGAATCGGTACGTCAAGAACAACACACTTAGTACCCTTCTCCTTTTCTTTGGCAAGAGTCTCATCGATATGCTCGAAAACATGCTTATGAATAATTGTACTTAAGTCATCAAGTTTCTTCTTATCGGTAAATGCAATATCAGACATAACACGTCTGTTCAAAGCTCCATTAGCTGATACAACCTTTTTGCCAAATACTTCAGCTATTTCAGGCATCGCTCTGCCATTAGGACCTGTAACACTTCTTGAGATCTCATCAGCATCAAGAATTAAAAGACCACGCTCCTGAAGAATGGAACTAACCGTGCTCTTACCGCTTCCTATACCGCCTGTTATACCTAATACAAACATTACTTAGCTTCCAGCCAATCCTTTCCTACACCGACCTCTGCAAGCAGCGGAACACTCAAAGAAGCTGCTGCTTCCATCTCACTTTTCAAAATAGAAGCACAAAGATCCTTGTCCTCAATATTACATTCACAAATAAGTTCGTCATGAACTTGCATAACGAGCTTTGCTGATGGCAAACGCTCTGCCAAAGCCTTACTTACACGATTCATAGCGATCTTAATGATATCAGCCGCAGTACCCTGAATTGGTGTATTCATTGCAGCTCTGTAGCCAAAGCTCTTAATATTTCTGTTCTGGCTCTTGAGTTCGTTAAGTATTCTTTTTCGACCATACATGGTAACAGCATATCCCTTGTCTTCGCCTGATTTACGAAGACCTTCGAGATATGAAGTAACACCCGGGAACTGATTGTTATATTCCTTTATGAGGTCTGATGCTTCCTTGTAACTGATTCCAAGATCCTGAGCCAATCCATAATCGGAAATGCCATAGATAATACTGAAGTTTACAGTCTTTGCTGCTGCTCTCATCTTATGGGTTACCATCTCTTCGGATACACCATAAACTTTTGCGGCAGTTCTCTTATGAATATCTTCGCCCTCAAGGAATGCTGAACACATAACTTCATCACCACTTAAAGCTGCAAGAAGTCTGAGCTCAATCTGGGAATAATCCGCATCTACAAGAATCTTTCCATCCTCAGCAGTAAAAGCTTCTCTTAATCTTGATCCTTCTTCCGTTCTGACAGGAATATTCTGAAGATTAGGTTCAGTAGAAGAAAGTCTTCCGGTGTTAGTCATTGCCTGAGTAAATGTCGTGTGAATACGAGAATCACTGCCAATTGCACGTGCAAGACCTTCAGCATATGTAGAATCAAGCTTTGAAAGTTCACGGTACTGAATAATGTAATCTACTTCCGGGAAATATGGTCTGAGCCTTTTAAGCTCATCGATTCCAGTAGAGAAATCACCGCTCTTGCCCTTTTTACCTGAAGGAAGATTGAGGTGCTTCTCACCAAACAAAACATCAGCAAGCTGCTTAGGCGAAGAAATATTGAATTCTGTTCCACAGCTGTCGTAAACTCGTGCACTGATATCTTCTAAACGCTTTGTATATTCAAGATGTAGCTCTTTTAATCTGTCACCTGAAACATGCATTCCGTTGCGCTCGATAAGATCAAGTGTAATAACCAAAGGAAATTCAATATCGAAAAGCAAAGATTTAAGAGATTGATCCTTCTCAATATCAATAGCCATTACCTTTGCAATCGCAGTAATTGCAACAAGCTTATCAGCTACTTCTACAACTTTTGATGAACCGTCATCTTCAGTAATCTCATCAAACAAAGAAAGCTGCTTTGCAGGTCCCCTCTTATCCTCAACCGGATAAGAAGCCATCATCACACTTTCATAAAGTCTCTGAAGATCAGGCTTTCCGGAAAGAATATTTAATACGTATCCGGCAATCTCAATATCAAATACTGATTCGACCGGCTTTAAAGGTCTGTCTATAAGTTTTGACCTGTCTTTGTATTCATAAGATACAGGTATTACTTTGTTATCACCACAAAGAGCTTCAAACTCTTCAGGCTTAATAACATAAACAGTTTTTGTTGCCCAATCGAAAAGAACTATCTTGCTTCCTGAAGGAAGGTCAACGAAATCAACACCAAATTCAAGATTCTGTAATGAGAACTTGGAAGGAAATTCATACTTTACGGGTACGCCGGATTTAAGAATACTCTCTACTTCAGATGAAATACTGCTGATATGCTCAGGAACATCAGAAGAAGGCGCAAAACCCTCAGGCTTAACATTTTCGAGATCAAACTTTTTAATAAGTGATCTTAATGCAAGACGGTTCAATACACCGGAAAGCTGTGCAAAATCACGTGAATCAGCAGGATATGCCATATCAGTGGCATTCGAATCAACCGGCGCTTCACGATCGATAGTACAAAGCTTGAGGTTAAGATCCAAAAGCTCTCTGGAATTCTTGATTCGTTCACTTAATGCCGGAGAAAGCTTATCTGCATTATTAAATACTTCCTCAACAGAACCATAGTCAGCAATAAGCTTAAATGCAGTCTTCTCGCCTACCTTCTCGACACCTTTGATATTATCGGAATTATCACCCATAAGAGCTTTTACCTGAACAAATAATTCAGGCTTAACACCATAGGTGTCTTCAAACATTTTTCGATCGAAAAGAACTCTTGGTTCTTTTCCCTTGCCCGACTGAGGCATAATTACAGAAACTTTGTCGGATATAAGCTGGAAATCGTCGTGATCACCACTATAGATGTAAACATCCATTCCGGCTTCTTCACCCTGCTTAGATAAAGTACCGATAAGATCATCAGCTTCATAGCCGGATAATTCCATGCGCTTGATGCCATACAAATCAAGAATATTCTTGACTACAGGCATCTGAGCAGCCAAATCATCAGGCATGCCCTTGCGGTTTGCCTTATACTCACTGCTCATCTTATGTCTGAAAGTAGGTTCTCTCCTGTCGAAAAGAACACAAATCCTGTCCGGATTATAATCTTTGATTACACTGAGCACAGAATTAAAGAAACCATTAACGGCTCCTGTGGGTGTTCCGTCAGGAGCTGTCATTGGCGCTCTGCCGATTACAGCATAATAAGCTCTGTTGATTATGGAGTTACCGTCAACGAGAAGCAGTGTGCTCATACAGAACCCTCTTTGGCTTTCTTCTCTTCTTCAATCTCCTGCTCTCTAACAGCACGTGCTGTGCTGATCATAAGCTTAATTCTGTTGAGCTGGTTAGCTTCAGAAGCACCCGGATCGTAATCGATCGGAACGATGTTGGATGTAGGATACTGTCTTCTGAGCTCCTTGATCATACCCTTACCGGTAACGTGATTAGGAAGGCACGCAAAAGGCTGCGCACAGATGATATTCGGTACACCATCCTGAATAAGCTCAATCATCTCAGCTGTAAGGAACCAACCCTCGCCGCAGCTGTTACCACAGCTCAAAACTGTAGAAGATTTCTCAGCAAGATCCTGGATTCTTTCAGAAAGCATAAACTTTCCATTAGTCTTAGCAAATTCCTTATTGATAGGCTTTCTTAAAGACTCAAGGAATCTGATTGCAGTCTTCATGATATAACCTGTCTTCTTGCTCTTACCAAGATTCTGTGCCTGCCAAAGCGGGTTATAAGCACAGTAAAGGAAGAAGTCCAAAACGCCAGGTAATACTGCTTCGCAACCTTCAGCTTCAATTACGTCAATTGCATTGTTATTAGCGTCAGGCTGGAACTTAACAAGAATTTCACCAACAAGGCCAACACGGGGCTTTCTCGGAATATCTGCCAAAGGAAGCGCATCGAACTTTGCTACAGCGTACTTAACGAATTCCTTATACTTAGTAATAACAGGCGGATTATCGAAATCAACACCAATTGATGAAAGACATTCACGAATAGCCTTCTTCTCCTCTTCAGACTTAGAGAAATAGCTATTCGGCATCATTACATCATAACGCTCAGAAATATCGTCATTTGTAAGCTTAGGATTGAATAAACGTCTACCGATTCTGTTGATATATGAATACAAAGCATTTGCAGAACCAGGCACCTTCTCGTAGGGTCTGACTCTCAAAAGCAAAGTAGAAATCATGTCGCCTGCACAAAGTGACTTAATAGCATCAAGAAGGAATGAAACTTCGTACTCAAAACCTTCATTCTTCTCAAATCTTTGAGCAGAAATTGTAATTACAGGAATCTGTGAATATCCGGCCTCCTTAAGAGCTTTTCTCAAGAAAGCAACGTAGTTGGTAGCTCGGCATCCACCACCTGTCTGAGTAATTGCAAGTGTTACATTGTTAGGATCGATATCACCATTAAGAACAGCATTAATCATCTGTCCAACAACGATAATTGTCGGGAAGCATGCATCGTTATTAACATACTTAAGACCACACTCAATATCCTCACGAGTAGCCTGCTTTAAAAGCTTAAGCTTGTATCCGTGCTTATGGAATACAGACTCAACCATCTCAAACTGGATAGGAGCCATCTGAGGAGCAAGAATAGTGTGATTCTTCTTATTCTCTTTTGTAAATTCAACACGACGCAAAGTATAAGGTGCTTCCTCAGAATCTGAAGGAACAGATACTGATGTCTGGCCCTTAGAAACAAGCTCAAGTCGCTCATTCATAGCTACAACCAAAGATCTCATTCTGATTCTGGCTGCACCAAGGTTGCTGACTTCATCAATTTTGAGAAGTGTATAAAGCTTTCCGGAAGATTCAAGAATCTCCTGAACCTGGTCGGAAGTAACCGCATCAAGTCCACAACCAAAGCTTGTAAGCTGAACGAGTTCCAAATCAGGTCTTGTAACAACATAAGCTGCAGCCTCGTAAAGACGTGTATGGTACATCCACTGGTCAATAACTCTGATAGGACGCTTCAAAACACCCGGCTTTGCAACAGCATCTTCTGTAAGAACAGCAAGTCCCAAAGAATTAATCATCTGAGGAATGCCGTGATTAATCTCAGGATCGCAATGGTAAGGTCTTCCGGCAAGGACTATACCCTTCATTCCGGTCTCTTCCATTTCCTTTAAGATTTCAACACCCTTCTTTCTGATGTCTTCTTTATATTTAAAATACTCCTCAGCACCAGCTTCAACAGCTTTCTTTGCCTCGTCAGAAGATACACCGAGATATTCAAAACACTCAACGAGGTGCTTTGCAACGTTCTCAAGATTATCCAAAGGCATGAAAGGATTTATGTATCTGATATTCTTTTCGATGAGGTTCTCAACGTTATTTCTGATAACTTCAGGATAAGAGCAGACAATAGGACAATTGTAGTGATTATTGGAATTTGAATTCTCGATATTCTCGTAAGGAACATCAGGATAGAAAATTGTTGTAATTCCTCTTTCAATCAAGTTCTCAATATGTCCGTGAGCAAGCTTCGCCGGATAGCACACAGATTCAGAAGGAATTGTCTCCATACCACCTTCGTAAATCTTATGTGAAGATCTGGCAGAAATAAGAACTCTAAAACCAAGTTTTGTAAGTACTGTAAACCAGAAAGGATAATTCTCATACTGGTTAAGAACTCTCGGAATACCAATCTCACCACGAGGTGCTTCCTCAAGCTTCAAAGGCTTATAGTAGCTGAAAGTTCTTGAATACTTATAATCGAAAAGATTAGGAATAGACTTCTTCTCGCTTGAAGGAGCTCTGTCCAAAGCAAGATCTTCACCTCTCTCGCAACGGTTACCAGATACAAACTTAGTACCATTGGAGAATGTAGCAACTGTTAAGCGGCAGTGATTAGTGCAGCCCTGACACTGAGTATTTTCAGTATCCATTACGAAAGAATCGAGCTCATCCTTGCCTAAAACATTAGATCTGGCATTCTCGCCGCATCTCTTGCGAGCAATCAACGCAGCACCAAAAGCACCCATGAGGCCTGCTACGTTAGGTCTGATTACATCACGACCAGAAACGAGCTCAAAGCATCTGAGGATAGCATCATTAAGGAAAGTACCACCCTGAACAACAATATTCTTACCAAGCTGCTCAGTATCACGAATCTTGATAACCTTATAAAGAGCATTACGAACAACAGAATATGAAAGACCTGCTGAAATATCACCTACTTCAGCACCTTCCTTCTGTGCCTGCTTTACCTTAGAGTTCATAAATACGGTACAACGTGTACCAAGATCTACAGGCTTCTTGGAAGACAAAGCAGCTGCAGCAAATTCAGGAGTTGAAAGTCCTAATGTCTGTGCAAATGTCTGAATGAATGAACCACAACCAGATGAACAAGCCTCGTTAAGCATGATGGAATCGATTACACCATTCCTGATCTTCATGCACTTCATATCCTGTCCACCGATATCAATAATGAAGTCAACATCCGGGCAGAAGAACTTGGCTGACTGGAAGTGAGCCATTGTCTCGATCTCACCTTCATCGATATTAAGTGCAGCCTTGATAATGTTCTCACCGTAGCCGGTAACACAAGAATATGCAATGTAGCAATCTTCAGGCATCAGTTCATAGACTTCCTTCATGATCGTTACAGCACTCATAACCGGGTTACCCTTGTTACTTGCGTAATATGTATAAACAAGATCACCGTTCTTATTGATTACAACTGCTTTTGTTGTTGTTGAACCGGCATCGAGGCCCAAATAGAGTTCGCCGTGCTGATCCTTAATATCAAGAACAGGAATCTGATCTTTCTTGTGGCGCTCGTCAAAAGCTTCCTTATCAGCCTTGTCCTTAAAGATCGGATCAATTCTGATAATGTCAGGAACAAATCCGTCTCTGTTCTTAAGCTTAACAAGTAACTCTGAAAGATTTACAGGATTCTGGCCATCAGCTGATAAAGCAGCACCAAGAGCAACATAAATCTGAGCTTCTTCCGGCATCCAGAATGAATCAACTTTACCTTCCAATGTGCGCTCAAAAGCATGTCTGAGCTCAGAATTGAAAAACAAAGGACCACCCAAGAAAGTTACGTTACCCTTTATGGGTCTACCGCAAGCAAGACCTGAAATAGTCTGGTTTACAACTGACTGATAGATTGAAGCAGCAAGATCTTCCTTAGCTGCACCCTCATTGATAAGGGGCTGCAAATCTGACTTAGCAAATACGCCGCATCTGCTGGCAATTGTATAAAGTGATCTGTAATCTTTGGCAAAATTATTAAGACCATCAGCATCAGTCTGCAAAAGACTTGCCATCTGGTCGATAAATGAGCCTGTACCACCTGCGCATGTACCGTTCATACGCTGCTCAAGTACGGGATGCATATATGTAATCTTTGCATCCTCACCACCAAGCTCAATAATTACATCTGTCTCAGGGTGATAAGTCTTAATAGCCTGTGTCTCGGCCATAACTTCCTGAGTAAACTTAAAACCTAACCAGTTAGCTACTGAAAGTCCGCCTGAACCGGTAATTACGACATCAACATCGATTCCGGGAAATTTCTTATTTAAATCTTCGAAAAGATCATTCAAAAGGCCTGAAACATCAGAATGATGTCTCTGATAATCACTGTGAATTATCTTTTCGCCGTCCAAAAGAACGACCTTAATCGTAGTAGATCCGATATCAAGACCAAGCTTGTATACCTTGCTCATCAAATATCCTCCAAATTGTATCAATTAGTATTGGGAGTGCCCTTAGGCTGTGTTCCCTTACGAACTACGCTGCTATCAGACTTGGCGTAATTCTTTCTGGTAGTTCCCTTCTTGGAACTGGTAGTTGTCGCTTTACGAGTAGGCTTTGCTCCAAACAACTTAAAAGACTTATCCTTAAGATCCTTAAGCCAAGTCATCTGCTCAGTTCTTAAGGTTTCCTTGAAGTTCCTTACATTAAGGCCACTCTTAAATTCAGAGTTCAAAGATACTCTTAAAAGCTCATCCGGAATGCCAAGCGAGAGATCAAAAGGCTTTCCGAAAGCATCGAAAACTTCGAGCTGCAAAGCATCACAGACAGTTTTGCAGTTTGCTTCGTATAAAGACACATCGCACTTAATTCCGAGCTGTGTCATAAGGCCGGTAAAATTAAGCGTGATATAAGGAAGATTTCCAGAAAAAATAAGATGAAGACAAATAAGCTTCATATAAGATTCAAGGCAGATACAATCCTGATCACAAATCAAAGAAAGATCACCCTCATTAGTCATCTTGGAAATATCGGCCTTCTCATCCTCAAAGCCATTTGCCCACAGAAAATAAAGTTCTCTGTAAACTTCCTGCTTAAATGAAGAGAAATCACGAGTTAAAGGCTCAGCCAAAACCTTATTACCAAGATTGAAAATATACTGCATATAAGACATCTCAAGATAACTTGGGACTGAGAAATATTTAAAATATGCAGCTACGTCACGGCTATTGTAAATATACCTACGCAAAGAGACATCTCCTATTAGCATAATAATTCACTATGAATTATAGCATAAGAAGATTAATATGCTTATTAAATATAAAGAAATTGTCCCAATATCAGTACAGGAAAATATAAATATGCGTAAGAGACTATTCCCTTATACAGGAGTTGCTACTCTTCCGATAACACCTGCAAAACCTAAAATAAGAATAAGGACACCAAGTGCGATACGATACCAGCCAAAACAAGTAAATGAGTGCTTCTTGATAAACGCCATAAGTTTGTTAATTACAAGAAGGCTGACTAAAAAGGCGGTAATCATACCAACTATCAAAAGGCCCACCTCGTGTCCGGTCACATCTCCCTTAAACTTAACGATTTTAAGGAGGCTCGCACCAAGCATTACAGGAATTGCAAGGAAAAATGTAAATTTAGCTGCTGCTTCCCTTTTAATACCAATGGCAATAGAACCGACAATAGTGGATCCCGATCTTGAAGCACCTGGGAAAATTGCTGCCAAAAGCTGGAAAAGGCCGATTGCAAAAGCATGTCCCCAATTTAGCTGATTTACTGTGTTGACAATAGTCTTCTTGTTTTTCATGAGCTGCTCAACAACGATAAAAGCCACACCAAAAACAATCAACGCAACTGCTACTACTACATAGTTATACAGATGTTCATCAAGCCAGTCGTCAAATAATACACCGACAATAGCAGCTGGAACGCAAGCAAGAACAATCTTGAGCCACATAATGATCTTATCTTTCATCACATATCTGCCGATTCCACTATCAGAGAATGGATGTTCGTTGTTCTTAATGCCAAAAGGCCAAATATCCTTCCAGAAAATAACCAATACAGCAATAATTGCGCCGAGCTGAATGACCACAAGGTAAAGGTCATAAAAATCAGCAGATACATTGAGATTTAAGAACTCATTCAAAATAATCATGTGACCGGTCGAACTGACAGGAAGCCACTCTGTAACTCCTTCTACAAGACCGAAAATAAAAGCAACAAAATAATCCCAAATCATTTAGAAACTCCAAAATTTAGTGTTTAACTCAAAGCTTAGAGCTCATTAATCATGCTTCTAAACATATCGCCTCTGTGTTCGAAATGTCTGAAATGATCGTATGAAGTGCCAATCGAGGACATAATTACTATCTCACCCGGTTTTGCCCACTCCCTTGCCTTTTCGATAGCTTCTTTATAGGCATTTACAACATTTTCACGTGTCTCAGGGAATTCATAGACATCTCCTTCCTTATCAGGAATTCTATAAATTTCATATTTGCGACCATTTGCCTCTTTAGCAATGATGTCAGTTACCAAATCACCATTTGAACCATAGATAATAATCCTGTCGCAAACATTGAGAATAGCATCACCGAGATTCGTATAGATACACTTTTTATCAGCTCCGCCACAGATAAGGACACCCTTTTCATTACGAGCAGCAAGAGCATTCATCGTATTTAATGAACGGTTTGGAGATGTATCAATAGATGAGTTATACCACCTTACACCTTCAAGTTCTCTGATGAATTCGATTCTGTGGGGAACGCCCTTGAAATTTCTAGCTACATAAGCAATATCTTCAGGCTTTACATAGTCAATTACAGCACATGCGGCTGCCAAAAAATTCTCAACATTATGAAGTCCCGGTATGAAGATCTCATCAATTCCACAGATATCAGTAACTTCACCATTAACGTCATAAACTAGTCGTCCATTCTCAGTATATGCTCTCGCATACAGTGGTGAATCAGTTCTCATGACACTTTCTTTATTTGCCGAAAAGAGCTTCACTCTGCCTCTGGCAATGTCTTTCATATCATAGGTAAGATCACAACCGGCATTAAGAATAACTTTGCCAACGGGGCCCTGATTTCTGAATGTATTAACCTTTGCCTGGATATATTCATCGTAATCTTTATGGAAATCCAAGTGATTAGGCGTGATATTAGTAACGATTGCCACATCAGCGGGAGTATTCATTCCAAGAAGCTGGAAAGATGAAAGCTCAAGAACCACCTTGTCATCAGGCTCGATTTCAGCAATTCTGTCAAGAAGCGGAGTACCAATGTTGCCTCCAAGCCATACTTTATAACCGGCATGCTTCAAAATCTCTGAAGTCAGAGTTGTTGTAGTAGTCTTACCATCAGAACCGGTTATTGCGAAAATCTCTGCAGGACAAAGATTCATAAAAAGTTCCATTTCTGTCGTAAGTATGGAACCCATATCTTTAAGAGCCTTAAGTTCAGGAGTCTCAAAACGCATCTTAGGTGTCTTAAATACGATATCGTAGTACTCTTCACTTAAGTGAGTGAGATAAGACTCTCCTAAAGACCATTTAATATCAGAAGATATCTGCTTTAACGCACTGATATTCTTGCTGAGCACAGGATCGTCTTCAGTGTTCTTGTCGCATGCAGTAACCTGACAACCTAAAGAAATCAACCACTTAATCAAAGGTGTATTGGAGATTCCAATACCAATAACAGCGGCCTTCTTGCCCTTAATGTATTCTTTGAACTCTTCAAATTTATAATTTGCCATGTTATCTCCTTTATTCGGAAATATAGGAGGCATAAAGCCTGCTATAGAATCCTCCCTTTGCAACCAGTTCATCGTGAGATCCTATCTCTGACACTTTGCCGCTTTCAATTACGACAATTTTGTCACAGGAAGTAATCTGCGACAGTCTGTGTGCAATTATTATGCTTGTTCTGCCGTTAAGAAGCTTTCTAACAGCCTTCTGGATACGGTCTTCGGTTACAACGTCTACTGACGAAGTAGCTTCATCGAGGATGAGTATAGAAGGATCAGAAGCCATTGCTCTTGCGATAGTCAAAAGCTGTTTCTGGCCTTCCGAGATATCATCCCTCTCGTTATCCATCATTTCATTATAACGCTTTGAAAGCTTTCTAATAAATGAATCACATCCAGCCCTCTTTGAAGCACTGAAAACCTCTTCATCTGTTATATGAGAACCGGCAAACCTGATATTCTCCATAACCGTATCATCAGATAACCAAGTATCCTGAGTAACAAATCCAATATAGCGGCGAAGTTCTGTTCTGGGAATCTCCTTTATGGATGTACCATTAATCAGAATATCTCCTGAATCAGGCTCATAGTAACGCATAAGAAGGTTAATAAGTGTTGTCTTTCCACAGCCTGTAGGACCGGCAATAGCAAAGGATTCACCCTTTCCAACCTTGAAAGAAATGTCCTTAAGAACAGGTCTTCCCTCAACGTATGAGAAAGATACATTTTTGAACTCGATATCGAACTTTTCGCTCTTATCAGGTAATACAGAATCAAAATCTTCGACAGCGATTTCAGGGCTATCCAGATACTCGAAAATTCTTGCAAGACAAGCAAAGCTGTCTGACAATTCAGTATAAACTGCTGAAAGATCGTTAAAAGGCTTCATAAACTGATTTGCATATGCCAAAAGTGATGTAAGTGCACCGACTGTAACCGTACCACCTATTCCGGCAAAACATCCTGTCAGTACTACGGCAGCATAAATCAAAGCATTTATAAATCTTGATGAAGGATTACTGATAGACGAAAGGAAAGTTGCTTTAGTAGCAGTCTTTCTGTAGTCTTCATTGATCTTATCAAAACCTTCAATTCTGTTACCGGTTACATCATAAATCCTGCATTCTCTAAAGTTATTAACAGATTCAGAGACAAATGCTGTCTGCTTTGATCTGATCTCTGCCTGCCCTGCAAATGACTTATATGCACCCTTGGCAATAAAGGTTGATACAGCAATTGATACAGGCGTAAAGATAACAACGATAAGCGAAATCTTCCAATTTATGTAAAACATTACGACCAGAGTAATTAAGATGGTCGCAAGGCCAGAAGCAAACTGATTCAGGAATAAAAGCATACCGTCAGAAACAGTTTCAACATCACTGATAATAAGGCTCTGCAGTTTTCCTGCTGAAGTCTGATCAAGATATGACATCTTAATCCTGTGCATTTTAGAATAAGTAGCATTTCTAAGGTTATAACCAATATTGAAAGCTATCTTGTTATTCATCTTAATCAGAGCAAACTGTAATAATGCAGAAATAATAATCAATATGATGATTATCAAGATCATCTTTAAAAGCTCATTTAAGTTGCTCAGATTATCAATTGCCTGACCTGCAAAATACGGAACGGCTACAGTCGTGCAGCCAAAAAGAAGTCCCAATATGACAGAAAGAACAACAAATCCTGATGAACCTTTTAAATACGTGAAGAGACGCTTTAATGACTTAGTATTCATTTTGTGCCTCCCTTCAACTGAAGAGAATTCATATATCTGTAGTTCTCTGAAATCTTCAGCAGTTCTTCATGAGGTGCAACAGCCTCGATCTTACCGTCGTCCATAAGGATAATACGGTCGCAATTCATGCAGGTTCTTACCTTCTGTGATACGAGAATAACAGTTGGCTTATTGGCTATCGATGAAAGATTATTCAAAAGCCTTCTTTCCGTGCCCCAGTCCAAAGCAGAAGTTGAATCGTCAAGAATAACAAGTCCGGGAGTACCTGCAAGAGCACGGGCAATACCAATTCTCTGTCTCTGGCCACCGGAAAGACCTGCTCCTCCATCAGAAATAACGAAGTCCAGTCCTTCCTTCTTTGCGGATACGATGTCATCACTGCAAGATGCAGTACAAGCTATATTTATATCCTCATCTGTAAGTGAATCTCTTCCAAGAGAAATGTTATCTTTAAGGCTTCCCTTGAATAATCTGGTTTTCTGAAGACTCATACCAACAGAATCAGCAAGACTCTTAGCTGAAATATCCTTTATATTGACACCGTTCAATAAAACTTCACCACATTCAGGGTTATAAATACCGGCAATAAGTGAGACCGCTGTAGACTTACCGCATCCGGTACTTCCAATAATTCCGATTGTCTCACCTGGCTTTATATCTATCGAAAAGTCTTTTATGGATTCTTCAGCATTACCTCGGTAAGTAAATGAAACATTCTTCATAGAAACTGAAATTGCCTCATCTACAGGAAGATCAACTGAACCATTATTAGCTGAACTATTGATTGACATAAAGCCTTCAGCTCTCTTAAGGCAGGCATAAGCTCTTGATACGGTAACAATGAAGTTAACCAGTTTGATAAGCTCAATCAATATCTGCGACATGTAGTTATAAAGCGCAACTACCTGACCATCAGTCAGAGTACCTGCATTAAAATGAATCGATCCTCTGTAAATAAGAAGGCATACTGCAAGATTTACAACAGCATATGTCAAAGGATTAAGCCATGAAGCAAAATCAGCTGCTTTTATCTGAGAATTCTTAAGACTAAGGCTCTTAGTTACATATTTCTCATAATCTTCAGCAGTCTTATTAAATCCTCGAATAACCCTCTCACCTGCAATACCGTTAGAAGTCTTTTTTACAAGCAGATCCAAACCTTCTCTTGACTCTTTGTGTCTGAGGATCGAAAACTTCATGTTAAGAACAATTACAACAGCAAGGATTAAGGTACATCCCACAAGGATCAAGGCCATTGATGGCTTTACGAAAGCAGCCATAACACAGGCACCAACTACGATAAAAGGTGATCGTAAAAGTAATCTCAAGAAAAGATTGATACCTGCCTGAATCTGGTTAACATCAGAAGTTAATAACGTAACGACACCGGAAGAACCAATCTTCTCGTAATCAGCAACAGAAAGCGTCTGAAGCTTGTCGTGCAGACTCTTTCTGATACTGGAAGAAATACCTGTTGCAGAATAAGCAGCAAAATACTGAGCCGTAATTGCACTTACAAAACCAACCACAGCGAAAAGAACAAGTATCGGCACGTGAGAAACAACGTAATCTTTGTTACCGGCCTTAATACCATTATCAATGACACCCGCAACAATAAGCGGAACAATCAGCTCAAAGCAAGCTTCGAGAAGCTTGAAAAACGGGCTTAAAATCGATGCTACCTTATATTTACCAATATGA
The DNA here is from genome assembly GCA_024403855.1 of Saccharofermentans sp. Lineage (GTDB taxonomy): Bacteria > Bacillota > Clostridia > Saccharofermentanales > Saccharofermentanaceae > Saccharofermentans. The sequence goes on from JAKSRC010000002.1 coordinate 39,964, forward strand.
CTGAACAGTAACTTCATTATTAAACTTCAGACAAACCTTCCATTAATTCCTGCGCATTCTTAATTACTTCATCCATGTCGATAGAAGTAAATTTACCGTCTTCGTAAAGAATCTTTCCATCGATCATTGTCATCTTAACTACAGAATTATCAGCACTATAAACAATATTTCTGGGAATATTATTCTCAGGCTGCATAGAAGGCTTATTCATATCAATCATGATAATGTCAGCCTTCTTACCTACATCAAGAACATCGGAATCATTAAGTCCCATACAGAGAGCTCCACCTGTAGTTCCAGCCTTTAATATAGTGAAAGGATCAACAGCCGCAGCATTATGAGTCTCAACATTTGAAAGAACAGTATCTAAATACATTTCGCGGAACATGGACAAAGCATTATTCGATCCAGCACCGTCAGTACCGATTGCTATCTTCATATCTTTTTCGATGAACTTATATACAGGTGTTATACCAGATGCAAGTTTCAAATTTGAGCAGGCATTAAATACTGACCAAAGGCCTCTATTCTTAAAGATATCCCTATCTTCATCTGTAAGCCATGTGCAGTGGAATCCGCCACCACCAAAATCAAAGATACCAAGTTTATCGAAAAGCACTGCAGGAGTTACGCCATAACGTTCCTTGCATCCTTCAACCTCATCTTTTGTCTCAGAAATATGGGTAAATACAGGTGCCTCATACTTATGAGCAAGTTCAGACATAAACTTAAGGTTATCTTCACAGGTTGTATACTCCGCGTGAAAGCCGAGGATAAAAGACACAAGAGGATCATAATCATTAAGTGTCTTATAGTATTCTTCAAGTGATTCGAAACCGCCAAAATCATTAGCAGCACCACAGAAGACATGTCTGAAACCCGTCTCTACTGCAGCCTTCGCTGAAGCTTCCCTGTGGAAATACATATCAAAACATGAAGTTATACCGCCTGAGAGATAATCTGCATAAGCGAGCTTAGAAAACCAGTAAACTGCTTCTGGTGTAAGCTTATCTTCCCTGGGAAAAATAGCCTTAAAGAGCCAATCATTAAGACAATATTCATCTGCAAGAGATCTTGAGAAAGTCATAGCAGAATGCGTATGAGCATTCTTAAGACCGGGCATTAACAGATTGCCTTTACAATCAATCTCCCTGTCAAATACTTTATCTTTGTGCTCTACAGCAGGTCCGATATATGAAATTCTGTCATTATCGACACAAAGCTCACCTTCAGTGATGCTCTGGTCCTTCATACTAAGTATTCTTGCGTTATAGAATCTTACAGACATAGATAATCCTTTCATATCCAAATTACAGCAAAGGTGCGAGAAGTCTTAAAATTGACTTTATAAATCTTATAAACAGATTAGGTTTATTAACATAAGCTTCTGTTACATCACGGCACTCCTTCAATGTATCAAGGTAATCCTTTTTAATATCAGGAATACAATCAGTGTTATACATGAATACCGCATTTTCAAAATGGTGATAAAGGCTTCTGAAATCAAGATTAATTGTTCCGACAACAGCACATTTATCGTCACTGATACAGGTCTTCGCGTGATTAAATCCAGGAGTATACTCGTAAATCTTAACTCCATATTTAACAAGCATATGGTAGTAAGACCTTGTTACCGCATATGTAAACTTCTTGTCAGGAATTCCAGGAGTCATAATCCTTACATCTACTCCCCTTTTTGCAGCAACCTGCATAGCTCTTGCAAGCTCATCAGACAATACAAGATAAGGTGTCATAAACCAGCAGTATTCCTGTGAATTGTTGATCATATTGAGATAAACATTTTCACCGACAGGTTCAGTATCCAACGGGCTATCACAATAAGGAACACAATATCCTGAAGCTTCCGGCAAGGACTTCAAAGGTACTATCTCGAAATCGAGCATGTCATCATCCTTACGCTTTAAGTCCGCAAAGTTCCACATCTGAATAAACATTGCGGTAAGGCTCTGAACAGCCGGTCCTTCAAGTCTGATACCATTATCCTTCCATTTTCCATAAGGATTTACGAAGTTAAAATACTCGTCAGCGATGTTATAACCACCTGTATAGCCAACTTTACCATCAATAACAGTAATCTTTCTATGGTCACGGTTATTCATGAATAATGAGAGCACGGGGTAAGCAGGATTAAAGGCATTACACTTGATACCTTCTGACTCTAAAGTCTTAATAAAATCAGAATTGATAAATGTAAAGGAACCAACATCGTCATAAAGAACTCTGCAGTCAACTCCCTGTGCGGCCTTCTTCTTCAGAGCTTCGTGCAAAGGTTCAAACGCCTTTTTATTCTCGATTGCATGATATTCGATATAAACATATTCCTCAGCTTTAAGAATATCTTCTATCTGACTCTTGTAGCTATCGTAAGCTACCGAATAGTACTTAATATCTGTACCTTCATAAATTGGAAACAGATAGTTCCTCAAATATCTGGCATTAGAAGCACTTGCAGGATCTTCCTTCTTAAACTGGTCGAAAATCTCATCATTATAATTGATGTGGCTAAAAACCATTAAGTCAACCTTTTCGAGCCTTTTTCTAATCTTGCGCTTAGAACTACTGTAGTTATTAAGCACATAGAAAAGAAGTCCAGGAATAGGAAGCACGAGGATAACAATTACCCAAATAAGCCTAAACACTCCGTTATGGTCCCTTGAATTAACTCCAAGGGCCACAATCAAAGCTAATGCTCTCATAAGAATATCCAACGGCGGGAAATAGCTACCGAGGAAATATACGAGAACAATAAATCCAACAATTTGAGCAATAACAAACAATCCGAAGACTATAATTCTTCCGACACTGTTCTTAATCGACGTATTATTCTCAACGGTTCTTTTAGACATTATCCGATATTCTCAATAAACGCCTTATATCCGAGATAGAGATAATAAAGATCAATCTTTGAAATTACTTCAACAGGGGCATGCATTGACCATACAGGTACACCCATATCAACAACATCCATACCGAGTTCAGCCATAATTGCAGCGATTGTTCCACCGCCACCTGCGTCAATACGGCCAAGCTCACCTGTCTGCCACGGGATAGAATTCTTCTCGAAAATGTCAGTAATCTCAGCAATGAAATCACCGTTGGCCTCTGAACATCCGGACTTACCTCTGGCACCGGTATACTTCTCAATCTTAAGTCCGTGAGACATAAAAGCAGTATTATTCTTCTCAAATACTGAAGAATACTTGGGATCATAAGCTGTAGTTACATCTGTTGAAAGCATCTTTGTTGCAGCTAAAGCCTTACGGAACTTAAGAGTATTGAAATTATCAATACCACCCTCAGCCTTAGCAAATACTTCCATGAGGAAGTTCTCATAAAGATTGGATGTAGCACCGGAATTGGAGTAAGAACCAATCTCTTCCTTATCTGTAAGAAGGCATACGCATGTCTTCTTAGGCTTCTCCTGCGCAAGAAGTGCTCTCAATGCAGGATAAGCGCAAACCTTGTCATCGTGACCATAAGCAGCAATATAAGCTCTGTCGAAGCCAACATCTCTTGCATGTGTAGCAGGAACGATCTCGATTTCAGCTGAAACGAAATCCTTTTCCTTAACGCCATATTCTTCGAAAAGGATCTTCAAAATGCCTGCCTTGAAGATGTTAGATTTCTTCTTATCATCCTTACAGGGAATTCCGCCGATAACTACATTCAAATCTTCTGCAGGAATAAACTCAGAAGCTTTCCTTGTCATCTGCTCAGAACCCAAGTGAGGAAGAAGATCAGTAATATAGAAAACAGGATCAGTATCCTTCTCTCCTACTACAATCTTGTGTTCCTTACCATCATTGGTAAATACAACACCGTGAACTGCCAAAGGAATAGTTGTCCACTGATACTTCTTGATTCCACCGTAGTAATGAGTCTTGAAATAGACTGTATCATTATCCTCATAGATGGGATTCGGCTTCAAATCAAGTCTTGGTGAATCGATATGAGCTCCAAGGATATTGAATCCTTCAATAGGGCTCTTCTTACCAATGATTGCTGCTGCAAAGCCCTTACCCTTGATGCTCTGGTAAACCTTATCACCGGGCTTCAAAGAATCCTTGGTAGCAATATCAACGTAACCAAGCTCCTGTGCGGCAACAATTGCATTAGCGGCAAACTCACGCTCAGTCTTAGAATCATCCAGGAATGCCTTATACTCTTCAGCAAACTCAAAAGTAGCGTTCATATCATCTTCTGATGCTACTTCATAAAGGTTCGGAAAATCAGCGAAAAGCTCGCTTGTCTTAATCTTTTTGGTTTCTTTCTTCTTAGCCATATTATCACCTCTTTTTTGAATAACTTATGATACCATAAAGTAAAATAAAATCTTTTAATTAATAGGACTAAAATGGTTACAGACGGACACAATCATACTAAGCAATTTTCACCGGATGCCGAACAGGACATAGAAAGCCTGATCAACGATGCGAAATCTAATGGTTTTAAGAGACTTGGAATCGCTGAACATTACGAAATAGATTACGTTGACGACGGTCTCAACTGGATGTTTAATCTGGACGAATACAATGAAGCTTTTAAAACATGGCGTGAAAAAGCCGGTAATGACTTTGAGCTTCTTATGGGAATTGAATTCGGATATCAGACGCATGTTGCAAAAGCAATTGATGAACTATCACTTAAGATTCCCTTTGATATGGTTCTTTTAAGCGTCCACCTTTTCAGAGGCAAGGATTTCTATGTTGATCGTGACTGCTATGAACTGCCCAAGAAAGAGCTCCATAAGGAATATATAGGCTTAATGGCTGAGATGTGTGAGAACTGCAATAACTACAATGTTGCAGCTCATTACGACTATATAAACAGATATTCTCCCAACAAGGATAGTTTCGTCTTATACGAAGACTGTCCCAAAGAATTCGACCGCTTTTTCGAGGCTTTGATAACAAAAGAAAAAGCACTTGAGATTAATACAAAATCAATAAAAAAGCACATTGATGGTGGATTTACACACACACTACCAGATCCTGCCATCCTCAACAGATACCGCGAAATGGGTGGAAAATTAATCTGTCTTGGTTCTGACTCACATTTCCAAGGAACTCAGGGAGTCTGCTTCAAAGAAGGGACCGAATATCTAAAGTCATTAGGGTTTACGGAAACTGTGTACTTTAAAAACAGAAAACCATATATGGAAACGCTCTGAGAAAACCTCAGAGCGTTTTACATTCAAACAATTTTAGAATACGTGGAATTACTTCTCGTTCTTCATTCCTGAAAGATATGCATTAATGAAGCCATCAAGGTTGCCGTTCATTACCTGATCAACATCAACCTCTTCGTATCCTGTTCTGTTGTCCTTTACCAATGTATAAGGGCAGAAAACGTAAGATCTGATCTGTGAACCCCATGCAATTTCCATCTGGTTACCCTTGAGGTCCTCGATCTTTTCCATTTCAGATGCTCTTGCAAGTGCGAAAAGCTTAGCCTTGAGCATTCTAAGACATGTTTCCTTATTCTGAAGCTGTGATCTTTCAGCCTGGCAAGAAACAACGATTCCTGTTGGATTATGTGTCATACGAACAGCCGTATCAGTTTTATTGATGTGCTGACCACCCTTACCTGTCGCACGATATGTATCAACACGGACATCAGACATATCAATCTTAATATCATCTTCAGTCTTCTGGTCCAACTCAGGAATAACTTCGCATGAAGCAAATGAAGTATGTCTTCTTCCTGCAGAATCGAAAGGTGAAATTCTTACAAGACGGTGTACACCCAATTCAGATCTTAAGAATCCATATGCGTTATCACCCTTTACCATAAATGAAACAGACTGAATTCCTGCTGTATCACCATCAACAAAGTCAAGTTCATCAACAGCAAATCCATGGCTTTCTGCCCATCTGGTATACATTCTGTAGAGCATTGAGCACCAGTCCATAGCTTCAGTTCCGCCAGCGCCGGCATGGAGTGTAACAGTAGCATTGTTTGCATCGTATGGACCTGTAAGAAGCGTCTCTAAACGCATCTTCTCAAAATCTTCCTTAAATGTATCTGTTGAAGCCTTAAGTTCTTCAAGAGAATCAATGTCCTCTTCTTCATTTGCGAGCTCGCAAAGAGCAAGGAGGTCTTCCCTTTCAGCTACTAAGGAATCATAGCTTTCAACCTTTTTCTTAAGTCTTCCGAGTGTCTGCTGGATCTCAGTAGCCTTTTCGACATTGTTCCAGAAATCAGGCTCCTGCATACGATTCTCAAGTTCGGAAATCTGATCTGTAACTCTGTCAATGTGAAGAGCATCCTTGAGCTCTGTTATAGGCACTTCGTAAGATTCAAGTTCGAGTCTTATGTTGTCAAATTCAAGCATTGATTACCCCTTTTAATTTTCTTCAACAAATTCTTTAACAAGTTTCATAGCTTCCTTGATATCTTCCAAAGAAGCAGCATAACTGATACGGACAAAGCCCTCGCCACATTTACCGAAAGCATTTCCCGGAACGATAGCGACATGCTTCTGGATAAGAAGCTTCTCACAGAATTCTTCAGAAGTCATACCAGTAGACTTAATAGATGGGAATGCATAGAAAGCACCATACGGTGTGAAGCAATCCAAACCAGCATCCTTCAAGCCCTGAACGATAACTCTTCTTCTGTGATTATATTCATCACGCATCTTCTTAATCTCACCATCAGCATTCATAGCTGCTTCAATTACAGCGAACTGAGATGTTGAAGGTGCACTCATGATGCAGTACTGATGAATCTTTACCATAGGTGAAATAAGAGCACGAGGTCCTGCAAGGTAACCTACTCTGAAGCCGGTCATGGCGTAAGACTTGGAAAAGCCGTTAACCATAATGACTCTGTCCTTAAGTTCAGCAAACTGGATCAAAGAAGCAGGCTTACCATCAAGATAATTAAGCTCACAATAAAGCTCATCAGAAAGGACAATTACTTCAGGATGTCTTAAAAGAACATCCTTAATCTTTGCCCAATCCTCTAATGTCATTACAGCACCGGTAGGATTGTTAGGATAGCCAACAATAATGTATTTGGTCTTATCAGTAATAGCACTCTCAAGTTCTTCAGGCATGAGCTTATAGTTATTCTCAGGCTTTGTCTCAACAATAACAGGAACACCATGAGCAAACTCTACAGTTGCCTTATATGCAACAAAACAAGGCTCAACAATGATTACTTCGTCACCGGGATTTATAAGTGCTCTTGCAGTAAGATCGAGACCTTCAGAGCCACCGACTGTGACAAGGATCTCAGTTTTTGGATCGTAAGAAACGCCATATCTTCTCTTAATATATTCACAAATAGCTACTCTTGAATCCATATATCCGGAATTCGGAGAATAATGCGTATATCCATCAATAATAGAATTAATAGCCGCTTCTCTGATAGACCAAGGAGTAACGAAGTCAGGCTCACCGATTGAAAGCGAAATAACATGACCCTGCATCTCATTTGCAAGATCGAAAAATTTCCTTATGGCAGAAGGCGGTACCTGCTGAACTGCCTTGGAAATCTTGGAATCGTAATCGACACTCATAAGATTATTGCCTGCCTGTCATCATTATTGGAATTATCATAGATAAGTCCGTTTGCCTTGTACTTCTTAAGAATGAAATGTGTTGTAGTAGAAAGAACACCATCCATTGTAGCAATCTTTTCAGTAACGAAAGTTGCAATATCTCTGAGGCTTCTATCCTCATAGATGATCATAAGATCAAATCCGCCTGACATAAGATAACAAGCTGTTACCTTCTCATATTTGCTCAAAATCTGAGCAATATGGTCATAACCCTTATTCTTAACAGGAGTGATTCTTACTTCGATCATACCAATACAATTATCAGGAGCCTTCTTCTCCCAGTTGATAATTGTGCTATAACCCAAGATGATATTCTCTTCTTTGAGTCTCTTAATCTCCGCTTCCACATCATCGGCGGTCGCGCCAAGCATTACGGCAATCTCTTCCGCCGAAAGTCTAGCGTTGTTCTCAATAAGTCTTAAAAGCTCTAAATCGTCAATCATGTGGAACTCCTTTTCTATAAATTGCAAAATCTCCCGCAACAAAATGCGGGAGATTGTTGCTAAATTCAGTTTATTTAAATTCTTGCTACACCTGTATCACGTGCGGCCTGTGCAACAGCGGCGGCTACTGCCTTACCAACTCTTGCATCAAATGCATCAGGAAGAATGTAATCAGGGTTAAGCTCTTCGTCAGATACGATACCAGCGATTGCATTAGCTGCAGCAATCTTCATCTCATCGTTAATATCAGAAGCTCTTACATCCAAAGCACCACGGAAAATACCAGGGAAAGCAAGAACGTTGTTAACCTGGTTCGGGAAGTCAGATCTTCCTGTAGCCATAACCTTAACGCCTGCCTTCTTAGCTTCTTCAGGAAGAATCTCAGGCACAGGGTTAGCGCAAGCAAATACGATAGGATCCTTAGCCATTGTAGCAACCATATCAGATGTGAGAACGCCAGGAGCAGATACACCGATAAATACATCAGCACCAACGATTACTTCAGCAAGAGAACCAGCCTTCTTGGAAGGGTTTGTAATCTTAGCCATCTCTTCCTTAGCAGAATTAAGGCCTTCTCTACCCTCATAGATAGCACCCTTACGGTCGCAAAGGATAACATTCTTAAGTCCTCTGGAGATAAGAAGCTTTGTAATAGCTGTAGCTGCAGCACCAGCACCGTTAACTACAACATTGATATCTTCCATCTTCTTGCCAACAATCTTCAATGCGTTTGTAAGACCTGCAAGTGTAATAACAGCTGTACCGTGCTGATCATCGTGGAAGATCGGGATGTCGCATCTTTCCTTAAGCTTCTTCTCAATCTCAAAACATCTGGGAGCTGAGATATCCTCGAGGTTAACACCACCGAAAGAACCTGCAAGAAGTGCAACTGTATTTACGATCTCATCAACGTCCTTGGAACGGATGCAAAGAGGGAAAGCATCTACATCAGCAAAAGCCTTAAAAAGTGCACACTTACCTTCCATAACAGGCATACCGGCTTCAGGTCCGATATCGCCCAAACCAAGAACTGCAGTACCATCTGTAACAACAGCAACAAGATTGTGTCTTCTTGTATATTTGTAAGAGAGGTCAACATCCTTCTGAATCTCGAGGCAAGGAGCTGCTACACCAGGTGTATACGCGATAGCGAGTTCCTGCTTGGAACCTACAGGTGCTGTTGCGATTACTTCAATCTTACCAGCCCACTCTTCATGCTTTTTAATTGCTAACTCATTATTGTCCATTATGATGAACCTCCATATTTTCTGACTTACAAATAATAAATATAAATAAGCGCAAAAACAATCTCGAGATTAAAAGAATTTTTAATCAAAACAGTCAAAATATTGTCGTTTTGACAGTTTAAAGAAAAATCAGATCGCGTAAGGTCTCTTATTACCCTTCAAAGGAAATTCTTTCATAGTGCAATAAGAAACACCTGCAAGTCTGGCAAAAGAGAGCCATAACCAAGTAGTTACAGCCGCGTGAACAATGTAATATGCAGTAACGGACACATACTGAAGAAGCGGAACAGCAAACGACAAAATGACCGCCACAATAAAGATTAATGACATACTTCTAAGAATTATGAAATAGTACCTAACAGAAAGCTTTGCTGCATGTGGAAATGATTTAAAAAAGCCTGTATCACCCGAAAGATAAGCAACAGGTGCAGTAAATATAAACGGCAATCCAATAACAAGCAGCAACGCAAAATAAGACACCGTAAATAAAATCGGGAAAGAAAACAGCGCTGCAATCAAAAGAAGCAAAAGCACTCTAAAAACAAGTTTAATAGGTTTAATCGGCTGATCAGGAACATGATTTACAGCATAATTTATAACTTTAGCCTCATCAGTATTATCAGAAGATAATCTCTCTTTCCTGTATTCTCTGACAAAAACACCGGCATAAATGAGCGCACTTGCCAAAAGGATAAAATATCCGAGCAACAAAGTAGCAAGATAAATAATGTTTCCGGTACTAAGAGGAACTGCAGACAAAAGTGCTTCGTACTTCTCTGTATCATATTCAGTCAGACCATAAACTTCTGAAGTCCAGCTCATAAGCGGAGTGAAGTCAGTATCTGCCCATGGGTTGAAATGAATAGCCGCATTTAAAATGACCGTAAACATATAGAGGAAACGCACTCCCCATCTGTTACCGACATTATCAATATCAAATAAGTTCTTTATCGCAGCAAATAACATCATTCACCTCAAACTAAACATAAAGATATATTACGAAAAACTGATAACTTTTTAAAGTCAAAATAGGAATAATTACAATATAGAAAAGGTATGAATAATATCAAAAGAGATAGACTTGTGATAAAATCTCTTTATTATTTTTAAGAAGGTTGTATTTTTATGATTGATTTTCATGTAATTCCTGATTTGCTCTATGTTATTCCCGCAGAAAAGCATTCCGCACAGGACATTAGGAACATTTTAAGCGCTCATCCGGAAGTTAAATTCGTCTCTCTAGCTGCAGTCGATCTTATGGGAAACGACACAGACGAGAAGATTCCCCTTTCCGATTTCATTGACAATATCGAGAACTTCCTCGATGGTAAAGCTGTCCAAACAGATGGATCTTCCGTTGTCCTCCCTGGTATTGCTACATTGAACGATGGTAAAGTCGACTTAATTCCAGACAGCAAAGTAATCTGGTATATCGATTACAATTATGAGCATTTGGACTTTGAAACCGGCAAACCTATAGGAACATTGAGAATCCCTTCATTCCTCAAGCATAACAACGATGAGGTCTGCTCAAGATCTATCCTTCGTAACAGTGCTGAGCATTTTGAAAAGTGTGTATTCGACAGATTCATGAACGATCCGGCTTTATGTGCTGATTACGGATTTACTGCAGATGAATTAGATCACATTACACTCATCACTGCAACAGAGCTTGAATTCTGGGTAAACTCCCCTGACGAAATTATCAGTACTGAACAGCTTTCTATTTCACAGGAACTTAAAGAATCTTACTGGAAGCGCACAAAGGGTGTAGTTAGAACTGCTTTAGAGCAGGTAATCATGCTTTTGGATAATTATGGTTTCAATCCTGAGATGGGACACAAGGAAGTTGGTGGTGTAAAAGCTTCCCTCAACTCTTCCGGTGAGTTCCATTTCATCATGGAGCAGCTCGAAGTAGACTGGAAGTATTCTAAGGCGCTTCAGGGTGCTGACTATGAGCTCATCGCAAGAATCCTCATCAAGGAAATCTTCAGACTTCATGGCCTTGACGTAAGCTTCAATGCTAAGCCCCTCCCTGGTGTTGCTGGTTCCGGTGAGCACACTCACGTAAACGCTGTAGCTTATCTTAAGAGTGGCAAGAAGATTAACCTCTTCGCACCCGAAAACACAGATGTTGACTTCCTCAGCAGGTTTGGTTGGGGTTGCCTTATGGGCATCATGAAGCACTATAGCAAGGTAATCAATCCCTTCGTTACTGCTACTACTGATGCATTTGAGCGTCTTACTCCCGGTTTTGAGGCTCCTACACATTCAGTAGCTTCTATCGGTAAAGATGTAAACACTCCTTCACGTAACAGATCAGTTCTTCTTGGACTTGTAAGAAGCGAAGATACTAAGTATGCAACAAGATTTGAGCTCCGTGCTCCTAACCCGCATACTAACACATACCTTTGCCTTGCGTCTGTATATCAGGCAATGCTTGACGGTATCGCTTATGCTATTGAATCAGGTAAGGACTCAAAGACACTTGAGAACGAATTCATTAAACCTTACGGTGAAGCAAGTGATTATCTCGACGCAGACAGACTCTATCGTTGCGAAGATGATATTTTCGAAGATTTAAGCTCAAGCGAGCGTGACAGACTTTTCGGAATGCCTGCATCTACAGTTTATGAATCACTTACAACACTTAAGGATTCTAATGTTGCTGAGATCTTGTGCAGAGGTGGAGTTTTCGATGAAAGACTCATTAACTCTTACTATCAGGCAATGCTCGTTCGTTGGGAAATGGAGCTTATGGAAAAGATTATTCCGGCTAACCTCTCCCTCATCAGAAATATCACAAGAACTGATGATGGTTCTAACAGCTATGACGAAAAGCTCTGGAGCGACATTGAAGACCTTAAGCGCCTCTTGGCTAAGGATACTGACTCTGAGGATTCAATCTTTACAAGAGTAAAGACTGCTGTTAAGGCTGGCGACTGGGAAAAGACATCTGAGTATCAGCGAGCAATGAAGAATGCAATGATCGAGCTTAAGAACAAGTACAAAATTTACTGCGACAACCAGATCTGATAACGATTGTTATCTTTTTCGAAAAATTACGCAAAAGAAAATCCCCTTAGCATCAGCCAAGGGGATTTTCTATACCCGGTCGGGTTAATAATGAATCAGTAAGGACTTACTTAGCTTTCTTGCCGATGAGCTTATAGATCAAAGCTGCCAAAGCTGCACCAACAAAAGGTCCAACGATGAATACCCAGAGAGAAGCAAGTGCATCACCGCCTGCAAAGAGAGCAGGTCCGATAGAACGAGCAGGATTTACTGAAGTACCTGTAAGACCAATTCCCAAGATGTGAACTAAAACGAGTGAGAAACCGATTACAACACCACCGAATGAACCGTGATTGTAAGCAGAATCTGTTACACCGAGGATAACAAGAACAAATACGAATGTTAAAAGGATTTCAACCAAGAGGCCAGCAACTGCATTACCACTAACACCTGCAAGGCCATTAGAACCAAGACCACCTGTCATATCCTTAACCTGGCCAAGGCTGAAAATAATCTTAAGGCAAGCAGCACCAGAAATAGCTCCCAAAACCTGGCTGACTACATAGAATACAAAATCTGTTACCTTCATACGGCCTGAAATCAAAACTGCCAAAGAAACAGCAGGATTGATGTGGCAACCAGAAACGTTACCTACACAATAAGCCATACCAACAATAACAAGACCGAAAGCAAAAGCAGTAAGAATATAACCGCTACCAGAAGCAGCGTCACATCCTACCAACATTGCAGTACCACATCCGATAAGAACCAATGTAAATGTACCGATGAATTCGGCAATACACTTTTTGAATGCGTCCATAACAACACCTACCTAATAATTATTTCAGCAGGTATTGGTAGAGCCTGCTTTACTTAATTATAAACATATTCCTCATTATTAGATTTGATTATGACTTCATTTGTGTTACCGTTTGAAGACATTTCAACATGTCCGATAACTTTTGACTGAATATTAAATGAAGCAGCGATATCAATAATCTTGGAAGCTACAGATTCATCAACATAGAATTCAATTCTATGACCACAGTTGAATACCTGATAGAGTTCCTTCATAGGAATCTCACCGGATTCATAGATAGCCTGGAAGAGCGGCGGAAGCTCGAACATATTGTCCTTAACATATCTTACGCCTGTACCAAAGTCTCTACACTTAGCCTGTCCACCACCTGTGCAGTGAATAATTCCGTGAACATTCTCTCTATATGAAGCAAGAACCTTGGAAATAACAGGAAGGAATGTTCTTGTAGGAGCAAGGATAGCCTCACCTACTGTTACATCAGCACCGGGAAGCTTATCTGTAAGACGATACTTTCCACAGTAAGCCTTGTCTTCACCCAATGTGTCAGAGAAAGATTCCTTATAGTTCTCATAGTAGTGCTTATTTAAGAGCATATGTCTTGCAGCAGTAAGTCCGTTTGAAGACATACCTGAATTGTATCTGTCTTCATATGTAGCCTGACCGAAGGAAGCAAGACCAACAATTACGTTACCGGGCTTAATATTAGCAGCATTGATTACTTCAGATCTCTTAGCTCTTGCTACAAGAGTGGAGTCAACAATCAATGTCTTAACGAGGTCGCCTACATCAGCAGTCTCGCCACCACACATCTTAATGTCGATGCCCTGTGCAGCAAGCTTTGCGATAATCTCATCATAACCTTCGATAACCTTTGCAATAGCCTTACCATCTACTCTGTGAGCATTACGGCCAATTGTATTTGAGAGCATAAGATTCTCAGTTACGCCACAGCAAGCAAGGTCATCTGTATTCATTACCAATGAGTCCTGAGCCAAGCCCTTGAACCAATCGTAATTACCTGTTTCCTTATACATAAGATAAGCAACGGAGGATTTTGTTCCAGCACCGTCAGCATGAATAGCTGTGCAATACTCAGGATCGCCTGCCAAGTCTTCAATAAGCTTACAGAATGCTCCGGGGAAAACACCCTTAGACTGATTCTTAACGGCTGCCTTTACATCATCCTTTGTAGGTGATACGCCTCTGCTCAAGTAAGATTCTGCTGACATATATATATCCTCCAAATAAAAATGCTATTTTAATATTTTCCGTGCAGACCGGTAAGCCGGGTTCTGTATGTGACGATCATCTATCTAGACGTAATATCTCTAATACGTTCAAGCCGTCTCCTAAGGCTCGCGGACAACGATTAATGCCTTTCCTCGACGTTGCTCCAGGTGGGGTTTACAAGGCCGACATGTCTCCATATCGCCGGTGAGCTCTTACCTCGCCTTTTCATCCTTACCCTAACGGGCGGTTTTCTTTTCTGTTGCACTTTCCTTAAAGTTGCCTTCACCGGGAACTACCCGGCACCCTGTCCTGTGGAGCCCGGACTTTCCTCATTCGCCGTACTTTCGTACTATGGCGCCCGCGATCGTCTCGGTCTGCCCGAAAAACATACTAATTTTAATAATAAAGTCCGTTAAAGTATAGATGAAACTTCATTGTTATAATTCACAGTAATATTTATACCACTAAACTTCTCCGAAAGCAGATTTGCCATCTTAGGAAGATAAGCCTGCTCCGTAGCTGAATGTCCGGCAATAATTGTGTTGATACCCATCTGTTCCAAACCAACACATATATGATGCTTTATCTCTCCTGAGATAACTGTATCAACGCCGTTCTTCATTACACCTTCGACAGAATCCTCGTCGAAAGCGCCACCCTGAATAAAGACTTTCTTAACTTTATTCTGAGGATTGTTAATAGTAATTACTCCACTTGCATTGAGGGATTTTGTAACCAAAGCACAATATTCCTTAAGAGTTGTAGGTTCTTCAAGTTCATATACAACTCCGCAAACAACGCCTTCGCAAGCTTTAGGCTCATTTGCTTCAAGCTTATCCGCAATCGCAAGATTACCAAATTCATCAGTAAGATCAAGATTTGTATGGCAACTGATAACTGAGATACCAGATTTTACAAGTTCAACTAAAGTCTTACCAACATAGTCATCCATCGTAAGAGCTTTAATTCCGCCAAATATAATCGGGTGATGAGTAACAATTAAATTAGCTCCACACTCTTTGGCAAATTCAATTGCCTTTCCTGTAAGATCCAATGAAACGACAATTGCTGATACGACCTTGTCTCTGTTACCTGCGATAAGTCCAACATTATCGTAATCCATTGCATTTTCCTGAGGAAATACTTCCCTCAAATACTGTTCAATATCATTTACCTGCATGCCTTTTCCTCTCTTCTAATGCAGCCTTTACAGTCGGATTGCTTCTTTGTCTGATCTCAAAAATCTCATTCAGATGATCGAAATAGTTTCCGACTTTTTCATCGCCTTCGCCATATTTTCTGATAAGTACAGGCCCGTAGCATGCCTCCTCATCAGTTATGGTAGAAGTTATCCCCTTAAATACTACGCGCATACAATTATAGAATATATCCCTGTCGCAGCAAACACTCTCATCTTCAAAAACAAATCCAGTCTTGCTGAGATACTTTCTAACCAGATCATTTGATTTCTGTGGTTGAAGAACAAACGTTACATTCTCGAAAACATGGAATCCATTATCATTCATCGCTTTCGAGATAATATCAACTATATTGAGTCCACCCATTCCGGCTATAACAACAATATCGCCAGGATTGAGTGGCACACCTTTAAGTCCGTCAGTGACAAACACCTCTGATACAGCACCAAAACCTGCGCCTTTCAGAGTAGCTTCAGATTTTTTAGCCGGACCAACATGGATTTCAGTACAAATAGCTTTGCTAGCAAGCCTTTCTTCAAGGCTTCTTACAGCTATATATCCGTGGTCAGAACCAACATCGATTATTCTGCCAAGATTCTCCGGATCGACTTTGGATCTTACCTGATCGATTACCATTTCAAGTCTTACGGTAAGTTCCTGCATCAGAGTTCACCAATCCTATCTCTAAGTGACTGCTTATAATCACCAAGACGAGTTAACATCTCATCAATCTTGATTCTGTCAGAAGGACTAGCAGATCCCCTGCTAATAAACAGACGCTCTTCTTCCCTTGCAATTATCGATTCTCTTACCTTTAACAGTAAAGCAAGATACATATCACTCTTAACATTTACATCAGCACATTTATCCGCTGTCTCTACCGCCGACAGCATAACATCTTCAGCCGGCCTGCCATTAATCGTAAGTCTTCTGAAATAGTCACTCATTTTTGCGAATAGAGTCTCGTTATTGCCATCAAAGATATTGAGGAATATCCTAACAAGTTCTTTTATGGTATCCCCGGAAAAATCATCAGGTCGCAAAATGTCAGTTTTCTGAATTCGTGAATTCTTTGCAAGAGCACTTCCAAGAGAAAGCGCATAAGCAAAAAGATCTATTTCAGTTTTTGTTGCTGAATCATTTACTTTCTTAAATTCAGGCTGGGAAGGCGCAACTTCTGCAGGTTCATAAGGATTTTCTGCTTCGAAATCATTAACCTGATTTCTGGAATTAATATCATCCTGTCGTTCACGATTAAGTGCTCTGGATTCAGTCTGTTCCTGTTTCTTATCAGTTGCCTCCTGAAACTTCAACATCTGATTCATAACTGCCTGAACTGTAGCGCCTAAAATTGGAGCAGCAGCATTTGCCATTCTGCTCATCTTTATCTCATCATTCATCCAGCAACCATATTCCATAATGGCTGACTGATATCTTCCTCTATCAAGATTTCCGGTTTCAGGATCAATGCTATCGCGCTTTGCTCTTTCGATAAGATAATCTTCAACATAAAGAGCATTCTTTACGACTTCTTTGAACTTATCAGCGCCATTCTGCTTGATATATTCATCAGGATCCTTGCCATCAGGAACTTTGGCTATCTTAATAGTAATATTCAAGCCAGTAAGTTTCTTTAAATACTCCATCATCATCTTGATAGCTCTTAATGCAGCATTCTGACCGGCATTATCTGCGTCGAAAAAGAAGACTACTTCTTCAGCATATCTGGAACACAATTTAAGCTGACTATCAGTAAAAGATGTTCCCAAAGCAGCAACCGTATTCTTAAAACCAGCAGAATGCATAGCGATGGCATCCATATAGCCCTCAACAACAATTAATTGCTTGGACTGGAATTTTCTTGCAAAGTTCATCGCATATAAGTGATTCTGCTTGTTATAGACTAATGAGTCAGGTGAATTTATATATTTGGGCTTTTCATCACCCAAAGCTCTTCCGCCAAAAGCAATTATCGTTCCAAATGAATCAAATATCGGAAACATAAGTCTTCCGCGGAAAAGATCATAAGGCTTGTTTGTCTTTGAGGACTTAGCAAAGATTCCGGAATTCAAAAGTTCTTCATCCCTGTAGCCCTTCTGCCTTAAGAAATCATATAACGCAGATCTGGCGATAGGAGAATAACCCAAGCCGAAATTATCTAATACTTCTTTTGAGAGTCCACGCTTAGAAGCATACTCTCTTGCAGGAGCACCAATTTCAGGATCATTTAAAGCTTTGTAATAGAACTTAGCTGCTTCTTTGAGGATTTCCTTAACGCGATCTTTTTCTTCTTTCTGAATTGAATTTCCTGAATAACCTGTTTCAGGAATCTCAACCCCATAAAGACCACCTAAAAATCTAATGGACTCAGGGTAGTTAAGGTGTTCCATTTCCATTACGAAGTTAATCGCATTGCCACCTTTACCACAACCAAAACACTTATAAATACCTTTTGAGGGATTAATAGAAAAAGACGGTGTCTTCTCGGAATGGAAAGGACAAAGTCCCCACATGTTTCCACCCTTCCTGTTAAGAAGTACATAACGACCTACAACGGATTCAATATCCGCCCTGGTAAGAATTTCTTCAATTACACTATCAGGTATAAGTCCCATATCTTTTTCCTTATAAATAAAAGGCCCGGTGTATGTTCCGGGCCGTTAATTCAAGCCTAAAACTGAAGAATTACTCTTCTGTCTTGTCCTTCTTCTTGGCGAACAAGCCCTTCTTCTCAGGTTCAGCAGACTTCTTAACTGTTCCATCAGGATTGAGCTGATCACGCTTAACAACTGATGAGATAGCGCTCTTTGTGAAAGTAACAAGAGTGTTTGCAGCAGAAGTTGAAATTGTAACCTGATCGTCCTTGATGTTTGCAACGAAACCAACAAGGCCACCAATAGTAACTACTCTGTCACCTACTGCGAGCTTACCCATCTGCTCCTTGAGTTCCTTTTCCTTCTTACGCTGAGGTCTGATAAGGATGAAGTAGAAAACTACAAACATCAAAATCAAAATACCGAAAGAAGCAAGAGATCCCATTGTTTCTCCGCCAAACAAAGACTGTGTAACACCTGTTTCCTCAAATGAAATCATTTATGTATCCTCCAAAAAATTATTCTTCAATATATTGTGCGATTACATCAGACATCGTGTAATAGCCATTATTCTTACCAGCCATAAACTTTGCAGCTGTAAGAGCGCCCTTCGCAAAGACATCTCTTGTCTGCGCACTGTGGCTGATTGTGAGAATCTCTTCATCACTGATAAACATAGCAGAATGCTCGCCAACTATATTACCGCCTCTGATAGCAGAAATACCAATCTCATTCTTCGATCTTGCCTTGTTTACACTATGTCTGTCGTAAACATACTCAACATCATCAGAAATCTCCTGCTTGATTCCATCAGCAATCATAATTGCTGTACCAGAAGGTGCATCAAGCTTTCTGTTGTGATGAGCTTCAACGATTTCAATATCAAACTCAGGATAAAGAATCTTAGTTGCCTTCTTGCAAAGCTCAACCATCATATTGATACCAAGGCTCATATTTGCTGACTTAAATACAGCAATTGTCTCAGAAGCAGTCTGAATGGAAGCGATTGTTTCGTCAGACAAAGCAGTCGTACAGCAAACAAAAGGCTTCTTACGATTCAAAGCAAACTCAAGAACAGAAGGTACAGCCTTTGCATTTGAGAAGTCAATAATTGCATCAAAATCTTCTGTGCAATCATTGAGATTCGTATATACAGGGAAATCGTAAGAAGGATTCTCTACGATATCTCCACCTGCAACTATCTTATATTCCGGGTTATTTACGCAGAGATTAGCAATAGCCTTTCCCATTCTTCCGCAACAACCGTTAAGGAAAATCTTTACCATTTCAGTTAATTCTCCAATTACTTTCCAATGTATGCATTCTTTGCAGAAGTATCGTAATCCTTAAGAACTTCTACAACATTGTCGTGATTAGCTGCGCCCATCTCGCAAAGAGGAAGCCTGCAAGGACCAGCATTCCAACCCAAGATGTTCAACGCTTCCTTAACCGGAATAGGGTTAACTTCGCAGAACATAGCCTTAACAAGAGGAATGAATCTGATCTGAGCTTCTCTTGCAGCATCGATATTTCCATCCATAAAGTCATGAACCATCTTTGATGTCTCATGAGGAATGATATTTGCGATTACAGAAATAACACCCTTTGCACCAAGAGAGAGCATAGGAACAACAAGTCCATCCTCACCTGAATACAAAGCATATCTGTCACCGCAAAGATTATAAATCTCAGGAACCTGAGAGAAGTTGCATTCCTTAACACCAACGATGTTCTCATAAACAGAAAGCTTCTTAAGAAGTTCAGGACTGATATTTACGTTAGTTCTTGAAGGAACATTGTAAAGAATAATAGGCAGTTCAGGAGCTGCCTCAGCGATCTTTGCGTAATGACGGAAAAGGCCTTCCTGTGTGCACTTATTGTAATAAGGTGTAACGAGCAAAGCTGCATCAGCGCCAAGCTCATATGCCTTTTTAGTAAGTTCAACACCGAATGCTGTGTCATTAGAACCAGTACCAGCAATTACAGGTACACGACCAGCAACTGTATCAACAGCGAACTTGATTGCATCAATATGTTCCTGTTCAGTCATAGTGGCTGCTTCACCGGTTGAGCCGCAGATAACAATGGAGTCGATTCCTTCTGCTATTTCAAATTCAATAAGCTTTTTGAGCTCTTCAAAATTGATTCCACCGTCTTCATAAAACGGAGTAACTATAGCAACAGCGGCACCTACAAATACAGGCTTGGACATAAGAATGCCTCCCAAATAAATATCAAAAATAGAGTCAAATGCCTATTAGTACATTTTAACTAATGGATTTTATCACCATATATTATAAATATCAATTTATACTTCTGGGATGCACATATGTACTTCTACAGTGCACATTTTCGCATATCAGCTATCCTGTGGATCATTATCAAATGACATAGGATACTTATTGTGATCAAAATCCTCAATCAGTCGTTTAAATACGCCATTAATTGCAGACTTATTGACGGCTTTTATAACGAAAGACATTCTGTATTTGCCTCTTAATTCATAAATCACACAAGGAATTGGACCATATACTTCAAATTGGTACTTTTTGTCTTGATATCCCAGAAACTGATTTAGATATTTTGCAAGCTCATTTGCTCTGCTAATGAGCAGATTTTCATCAGGCAGTGATAAAACGATCTCGCCTATAGCCTTATATGGTGGCAATCTTAATTTCTGACGGTAATCGATTTCCTGCTCATAGAATGCTCTGTAATTCTGTGTACAAGCAAACTTAAACAGTGGTTGGTCAGGATTCAAGCTCTGAATAAATACTTTTCCCTTATCTTCTCCTCTGCCCGCTCTTCCTGCAGCCTGTGTTATCAACTGGAATGACTTTTCCGACGCTTTATATGACGATGATGCAAGCATAAGGTCAGCTCCTAATACACCAACAACTGTTACATCAGGAAAATCCAATCCTTTTGCTATCATCTGAGTTCCGATAAGAATGGAAGCTTCCTTCTCAGCAAACTTCTCGATTATCTCCTTATGAGCACCCGGTGTCATCGTAGAATCCTGATCCATTCGTAATACCTTCTCGTTCGGGAAGATCTTATGTATGAATTCTTCAAGCTGTTGGGTTCCGAATCCCGCCTTTGTGAAGTGATTACCGGAGCAAACATTACATCTTGCCTCGTAAGAAGGAATTGTATATCCACAATAATGACAAATAAGATTCTGCGTGCCGTTGCGTCGGTTGTTATGCAATGTCATTGCTACAGAACAGTTTTTGCAAGTTACCGGTTCACCACAGTCTTCACAGACAAGAGATCTGGAAAAACCTCTCCTGTTAAGGAGTAAAATAACCTGCTTATCCTGCGAAAAAGAAACAGCCATAGCCTGTCTTAACGGTATTGAAAGCATGTCTCCGCCACCAAGCTTAATCTGTTCCTTCATATCAACAGGAATTATCTCAGGAAGTGCAGCTTCCTGTCTTGCTCTGGATTTGAGCTCAAGCAAAGTATAAGCCCCTTTATTAGCTGCATAGAAACTCTCTACAGATGGGGTAGCTGAACCTAAAACAACACTAGCTCCAGTCAATTTGGATCTCATTCTGGCTATATCTCTTGCAGAATATCTAGGATGTGATTCCGCTTTATATGAACCGTCATGTTCTTCATCTAAAATGATTAATCTTAAATCAACTGCTGGTGCGAATATTCCGCTTCTAGGTCCGACAATTACTTTTGCCTTTCCTGTTCGAATATTATTCCACTGCTCATATCTTTGCTTATTAGTTAATCTACTGTGCAAAACAGCGACACTATCACCTAGTCTTCCCTTAATCCAGTTAATAGTCTGTGGTGTAAGTGAAATCTCAGGCACCATATAAATGACACTTCCGCCTTCACTTATTACCTTCTTTGCAACATTCAAATATACTTCGGTCTTTCCACTGCCGGTAATGCCGAACAGCAGATAGGTATTACCATTCTTACTCTCAACACCTTCGAGAATCGTATCGATGGCACTTTTCTGTTCAGGTCTCAATTCATACTCTTGGGTAAACTTTCCTTCAGGGACATCTCCAGCTACCGGAAAAACTGAAACTTCAGAATCAGAAGACTCTTTTGTGAGCACTATAAGCCCCTTATCCACTAAAGACTTCACTTGTGCGGTTGAACAGGAAAGAGCTGCCATTAGCTCTTTCCTGCTACACTTACCACGTTCCAAAAGATATTCAAGAATATTAATGTGAGCTATAGATCTTAATGTCTCGCTCTCCAAAACTTCTATGACCTTATCTCTCAATGCTATATCGACAAATACTTCTGTCGGATCACTATGGTTAACAACACATGATGGAACCATCAGTTCAACTACATCACCTTTGGTGCAATTGAACCTGTCACTTATCTTATCGATCAAAGCAATCTGGTCACGATGCAAAACAGGAAGCGAAGAAATGACAGAGGCAATATCTTTAATATTGCTCGTATCTTCAGAAACATCTTCCTTCAAATCTACAACTACTGCAGCCCTTTGCGAGTCTCCTTTTCCAAAAGGCACGGAAACAAGAGAACCGAGCGAAATACCGGTTCTGAGTTCCTCAGGTATACGATATGTGTAGAGCCTGTCTGTCTGCCTTACAGAGCCTCTAAGGATAACACTGCAATACATATTAACCTCATAACAGATCAAAGAGATTTATCTGAGCACTTTCAGGAAGATCATTAAGAATTCCGCCGTAATCAAGAAGTTTCTGTGTTACAGACTGGCCGACACCTGTTCGCTTCATAAAATCATCTCGATTTTTGAATGGTGCTTCGGCACGTGCCTTTTCAATTGCTTCACCGTTTGCAGGAGAAACGCTGTTAATAGCACAGAAAGGCGGTCTTATGAGCTTATCACCTGCTTTGGTGAACTTTGTGCCCATTGAATCTTCGAGAGTAATAGGAGCAAAAGTAATACCTCTTGCATACATTTCCTCAATCAATTCATAGAAATAGTATTTCAATTTGGTGTTAGGATCGTTCTTAGCATGCATCTCATCAGCAAGTTCGATTCTTCTCTTCTTAACTTGTTCAGGTCCGGAACACATCTGCTCAGCGTCGAAAAGGCCTTCACCTCTATGAGTGAAGAATGAGCAATAGTACTCTTCCGGATAGTAAACCTTAAACCATGCTACTCTTAACGTTGAGATTGAATAAGCCGCAGCATGTGCCTTCGGGAACATGTATTTGATTTTCTGGCAGGATTCGATGTACCAGTCAGGAACACCACATTTTTTCATAGCCTCAACATATTCAGGCCACTTCTTGACCTTACCTGCTGCTACCTTACCTTTACGTACGCCCTCCATGATATCAAATGCATCTTTGTTAGGAAGTCCCCAATAAATAAGGCTTGTCATGATAGAGTCACGGCATCCGATAACAGAGTTAAGATCGCATGTACCACTTCTGATAAGATCCTGAGCATTTCCAGTCCAAACGTCAGTTCCGTGTGAAAGGCCCATGAGCTGAACAAGGTCATAGAATCTTGTAGGCATTGTTTCTTTAATCATGCCTCGCGCCATGTTTGTGCCAAGCTCAGAAAGTCCTAAAGTTGCCGAACCGGCATCTGTTGCATCGATTGGGAATCCTAAAGCATCAGTACCCTGGAGAAGACTCATAACCTTCTCATCAGGAATCGGAATATCTGTGATATTAACACCTGTAATATCATTAAGCATTCTTAATACCGTAGGATCTGCGTGACCTAAGATATCAAGTTTTAAGATAGTGTCGTGCATAGCACGGAAGTCAAAGTGCGTGGTAATAATTCCACAGTCAGTTTTATTTGCCGGGAACTGGATAGGTGTAAATTCATAAATATCCATTTCCTTAGCAATAACGACGATACCACCGGGATGCTGAGAAGTAGTTCTCTTAACGCCAATGATATCTCTCGACATAAATGCAAGATGTGCCTGAGTAAAAGGTTCTCCCTTCTCCTCACAAATCTTCCTGCATACACCAAATGCGTTCTTATCCTGATATGCGCCAATAGTACCAGCCTTAAATGTATGAGTACCGCCAAAGAGAACGCCAACATAAGCATGCGCTCTAGGCTGATATTCACCAGAGAAGTTAAGGTCGATATCAGGCTGCTTATCTCCATGGAATCCAAGGAACGTCTCGAAAGGAATATCCTGTCCATCAGGAATCAGTTTTTCTCCACAACAAGGACATAACTTGGTAGGCAAATCATAACCTGATCCGTACTTACCGCTATTATCAAACTCAGCATAATTACACTTCTTGCATCTATAGTGAGGTGGCAAAGGATTAACCTCTGAAATACCACACATCGTAGCAGCAAATGAAGAGCCGACAGAACCTCTTGAGCCTACAACATAACCATCGTTATTGGACTTCTTAACCAATCTATATGCGATGTAATACATAATCGCATAACCGTTACCGATAATGGATTCAAGTTCTCTGTCGAGTCTAGCCTTTACTTCGGGATTAAGAACACCGTTGTGACGATACATTCTATTGGCCTTTGTATAAGCAATATCTCTGACATCGGCAGCAGCTCTTGCAATCTGCGGAGGATAAGATCCGTCCGGGAATGGCTTAATGCCATATTCAATCAAGTCAGCAATCTTATTCGTATTGTCGACAACGACTTCCATCGCCTTCTCTGGAGAAAGATAATCGAAATCATTAAGCATTTCTTCAGTGGTTCTGAAATACAGATCACTCTGAAGTTCAGCATCTTTGAAGCCCATACTCATTAAGAGGTACTTTCTGTAAATACCATCTTCCTTATTGAGATAATGTGAGTCCGTTGTAGCACAGCACAACATACCATGGTCATCAGCTGTCTCTACAAGGAGTTCGTTTATCGCACGAACATCATTCTCATCCAAAGCAACAGCTCCGGTATCGGACTTAGATACATCCTGTCTAGTGAGGAACATATTGTTACAAAGAGGCTGAATCTCAACATAATCGTAGAGATTCAGAATCTTCTGAAATTCCTCAGATTCTTTTAGGAATTGCCTTGTAGCAGCTTTGTCCTTATTGAGATTCTTATAACTAGAGATAACGAATCGGAATATTTCACCACGTTCACACGCACCACCAACAATAAGACCGGATTTGAAATACTTAAGAAGGCTCTTAGGTGTTCTAGGTCTTCGTGAATAGTAATGAATATGAGACTCTGACACAATTCTGTACAGGTTATAGAGGCCCATATTTGAACGTGCAAGATAAATAATGTGGTAAGTAGGTGCTTTAGTTGACTTAATAACTTCAGGCGTATTATGACCTGCTGTATAGTTAATTGAAAGCGGATCCACAGTACCTGCATCCATAAGGCATGCAGCAAGCAAGGACGCTGACTTATAGCAAGCATCCAGCATACTGATGTCACCTTCGCCTGTCGAACAAGTAAATGAAGTACCAAGAGCATTCAATGCTTCATCAACTGTCTTATACTGACCCTTGAAATAAGTCTCAAGCAAATCTTCATCAGATGTAGCAGGCATAAGAAACTTATGTCTGTAATAAATATGGTCTTCAATATTAATGCCATATCCGGCACGTCTCAAAAATGAGAGTGTCGTAAAGATATCTGGGCCGGTAACATATGAATCACCAATAAATTCGAGAAGTTCGCCCATTGCAAAATATGAATCACAGGGTTCACCTTTGCCTTCATAAATGTGATCTTCAAACGCTGCGTAGAAATCAGCTACATGCTCGAAAACAATTTCTTCCGGAATAACTTCATCAGACCCATCAGAATAATCACCATTAATATCAAGATCGACATTAAAGGATTTTCCGAGAGGCTCATGAGGCTCCAAAGGTTTGAGAGCGATATTCTCATCTCTCAACTTCTCTGGAATCTCAGATTCGTCCCAAAGAGACTTATCGATATCGTGAGATGCAAATTCCATAGCATCCTGATCAGATTCGCCCTCTTCTTCAGGCTTAACCGGTTTATATCCCTTTAATCTGAATTTGGAAGCAGTTACGGAAGTAAATGTATCCTTCAAAGCATCATCGCCATTACGATTAATAACGATAGATACAAAAGAACCTACAGCTTTAGCTTTGGTGATAAAGTTCAAAGAAGCATCATCATCAACATCAGAAGGCTTTACCTTATCGTTTTCGACATCGTAAGGCAGATTATAGAAAACAGTCGGACCATCATCTACAAGATATCCTTCACAACCCAAGATGCATTTAAATGGTTCTTCACCAACCTTAACATCTTTAGCAGCTTCAAATACATGTGGGAACGCCTGAACAACGCCGTGATCTGTAACAGCACAAGCACTGTGTCCAAGAGCAGATGCAAGCTTAACAAGATCTTTAGGATCAGTAGTAGCATCACTCTCACTCATCTTGGTATGCACGTGAAGTTCTACTCTCTTACGAGGAGCATTATCCACTCTCTTAGGCGGTTTCTCTGCTTTAAAAAATCCAGATACTTTCAGGCATTTATCTCCTGAATAAGTATCATTCTCTACGCTACCCTGAATTCCAATAAAGCCACCTTTACCATATTCTTTCTGGAAACCATCTGCCTCTTCAGGCTTAAGGAATGCGATACAGGAAATACCGTCAGTATCGTCAAGGCAAATAAACTTAACAATGACACTCTTACCGGTCTTGGTAAGTTTAAATGAGTCATCATTAAAAGAAATATTGCCTGCAATATTCACATCAAAACAACCAACAGTCAGATTTGCAATCTTCATAAAGGTTGCCTGCTTCTTTACTCTGCCATAGAGCTGATTCTCTGCATTCTGCTGAGCCTTATACAAGGACTTCTTATCTTCCTGTTTTGCTTCCTTACGCACCTGTTCAGCTTTAAATGCCCAGGAATTCTTGGATGCCTTTTCATCAGATGCAGTCTGAACTTCAGGTTTACTCTTTTTAGCTGCATTCTTGGAAGAAGCGGCTTCAATCTCCTCATTTGTAGGAAAAGCCAACCTACCATCTTCAATAGCACGTAAAATGTCATCTTCAGGTGCTAAATCACTTCCTGCAAGTTCTTTGTCTTTTGTAACGATCTCATAATTAAAAGGCACCTGATCGGCAAGACAGGTATCAACAGACATCTTGACCACATTCTTCAGGTCCTGACTGTCAGCTCCAGTCAACATGGAAGACCATCCTGTAGGGATATCAATGCTGATAGTGCCGAAATCCTCATCATAGCCAAGACTTAAGAAATCAACCATATTGCTTACACCGCCTGAACTGTCACGAGCGATGTAATGCTTGATCAGTCCTTCAAGCTTGCCATAAACACTATAGAAATTTTCTTCGTTAACTCCCTTAAAGGCAAAGTTTACCTTTGTACCGAAATCACGCTCTAATTCCTTAACAAAAGCAACAATACTTCTGCCATTATCAAGCGTCTCAACACCTTCGAGAATAAGATTAATAGATGCCTTAGCCTTGTAAATATCAACCTTAACTACGCTAAGGTCGACCAAATCTTTATAATTGTCATTTTCTACATTGAATAACTCAAGTAGTTTTACACTTTTCTTCTCCAACTCTGATCACTTCCCTTACAAATTCATCAATCGCCGTGGACGAAGATACTTTCCTTACCGGTAAGCCCTTCTCAAACAAAACAAATTCATCGATGCCACCGGCCAAACCAATATCACATTCGCGAGCTTCGCCGGGTCCATTGACTACACAACCCATAACAGCAACTTTCAGGTTATAGGGAAGTTTTGAAATCTTCTCTTCAATCTGTCCAGCAAGTTCAATTAGAGGAACCTGGGTTCTTCCACAAGTAGGACACGAAATAAAAGTAATTCCTCCATCTCTTAAATCAAGAGCTTTAAGAATCTGCTTAGCAGTAATAACTTCATCAACAGGATTTCCGGTAAGGGAAACTCTTATGGTATCGCCTATTCCTTCAGCAAGAAGCGCACCAATACCGACTGCAGACTTTATCGCACCTTCACGAACGGTACCAGCCTCGGTAACACCAACGTGAAGCGGATAATCACAGGCTTTAGATAAAATCCTGTAAGTGTCGATAGTTAACTTCGGTGAAGAAGATTTTATAGAAATAACGATATCATCAAAGTCCTGATCTTCAAGGAGTCTTACAGCGCCTAAAGCACTTTCTGTCATTGCATCAGCATTGACTTCACCGTATTTCGCAAGAATCTCTCTTGAAATTGAACCGGAATTGACACCGACTCTGATCGGGATATGGCGTTCTTTGCACTTATCCGCGACTAGCTTCAACTTATCGGGTCCACCGATATTTCCGGGATTGATTCTAATCTTGGAAGCGCCATAATCTGCTGCAGCTAAAGCAAGTCTGTAATCAAAATGGATGTCAGCAACGACAGGAATCGGAGATTTTGACGTAATCTCCTTAAGACTCTCTGCGGCTTCCATATCCGGAATTGCGACACGCGTGATATCGCATCCGTTATCGGCAAGCTCGTTAATCTGAGCAAGAGTTGCCTTAGCATCCCTTGTGTCCGTATTATTCATCGACTGGATCTTAACAGAAGATCCTCCGCCAACTTCAACATTACCGATTAAGACTTTCTTTGTCATATAGCCTCTCCCAAAACTCATCAGTACCCGAAGATAATCCTCAGAATATCAGAAACAAATGCCAATATTAGTAGCAGCACTATTATCACAAAACCTACAACGGTAAGTCTTGCTTCAGCCTTTTCCGACAACTTACGGCCGATTACCATCTCAACAACGATAAAGATAATCTGAATACCGTCAAGGCCGGGAATCGGAAGGAGATTCGAAAACGCCAGAGCTATCGAAATAACAGCACTGAGCATTACAAGAATATAAAGCTTATCCGCAATCGTATCCTCTTCGTCCGCAACCACATCATTGACCATGGTCGTTATTCCTATTGGACCTGATACCAAATTATAAGCTTTAACTTTTCCAGCGATAATATCTTTTATGCCTCTAATGGTGATATTGAAGAGTGAAGCCGGCATTTTGGCCGCATAACCGAACGCAGAGAAAAATGTATCTGCGGAATTAACACTGTATCCAATTGGATAGATTCCCAAAGGATTAACAGTCTCAACATACTTAGGAATCAGTTCTGCTTCAGTCTCTTTTCCATCCCTGTTATATTTAACAGTCAACACCTCATCAGTAGTGTTATACAAGAAATCTTCAAAGTCTTCGTCATCAACGGCTTTTCCATTAATACTGAGAATGTCGTCGCCGGGTTTCAAAACAGGATTACCTTCGTTCTGGGCTTCATCAACGGAAAAAACTTTCCAACCTTCATAGCTATTATCGTAATTCTTGTTTTCGACAGTAATAAGAAGCATTGGTCTTTTTCTGATAATCGGCGTAAGTGTAACGTCGAAGTTCTTACCCGTTTCACCAGACTTGATAGTAAGATTCATATCCTTAGTCGGATCTGCAGAATCAATCTCGAAAATCATGTCATAGGAAGAAAACACTCTTACTCCGTTAACTGATGTAATAGTATCTCCATCACTTATCTGAGACGCATATGCGCCAAGCTGAGTATTCTCGGCAGGTTTAAAAATCCTCGTACTGGTAAAACCGGTTGTGCAAAACATAATCAAGAATATCAATGTACCTAAAACAAGGTTCATAAAAGGACCTGCCAAGGAAACAAGAAGTCTCTTAAATCTGGGTTGGTTAACAAGAAGATCAGGATCTTTACTGTCTACGGCATAACCATTTTCATCTATCTCTGAAAATCTTACATAAGCGCCAAGCGGAATTGCGCGTACAGAGAAATCAACGCCATTTCGCTTCCACTTCAAAAGCTTTGGTCCAACAAACAATGAGACTTCAAAAACTTTGATTTTGAGTAGTCTTGCGACCCAAAAATGTCCAAGCTCATGCAGAGTTGCAAGAACTCCAAGCATAATGAGCACAACTATAATACTTGTAACTATCTGCATTACTTTATCTTTCCACCAATAATCTCATCGGCATATATTCTGGCATCTCTATCAGCCTGCTCAATTGTTTCGATACTGAGGGTTGCATTCTTAATCTGAGGATCCATTTTTTCGACTGTATCAAATACTGTTCTCTCAATATCAAGGAACTTTATATTTCCCTTCAGGTAACTTCTGACAGCAGCTTCATTTGCAGCATTCATAACTACAGGATATAAACCACCCTTATCACCTGTCTCATAAGCAAGTCTTACAAGCCTGAAAACTTCAGTATCACAAGGCTCGAAAGTAAGATTATTCATGCCCTCTGCAAAAGGATCGAATTCAGTAACTATAGATGGACCTCTTTCAGGATAGTAAAGAGCGACTTCAATAGGCAATACCATAGAAGGCTTTCCCATCTGAGCAAGAACGGAACCATCCTTAAGTCTGATCATTGAATGAATAATGCTTTGCGGATGAACAACTACATCAATCTTCTTGCAACTGATTCCATAAAGGTGATGAGCTTCAATAATCTCAAGGCCCTTATTCATCATGGTTGCAGAATCAATCGTAATCTTACCGCCCATGTTCCATGTCGGATGATGAAGAGCAGCATCCAAAGTAACATTTTCAAGGTCTTCCTTTTTCATTCCTCTGAAAGGTCCGCCAGATGCAGTAATCAGAATTCTGTCTAAATCAGCTCTCTTCTCACCTTTTAAGCACTGCCAGATTGCAGAATGCTCACTATCAATAGGAAGCATCTGAACGCCTTTTTCTTTAATCAAAGGCATAATGATGTCGCCACCTGCAACAAGTGTCTCCTTATTTGCAAGAGCGATATCTTTTCCATTTAAGATGCCGTGATATACAGGTTCAAGTCCTGAAAAACCAACTATAGCGCCGACGACGGTATCACAAGAATCCATCGTTGCGATAGAAATATTTCCCTCTTTGCCTGTCAGAACTTCAGTATTGAATGCAGAAGACTTGATTCTTTTCGAGAGTTCTAAAGCTTTTTCTTCGTTTACGACACTAACTACCTTAGGTCTAAATTCTGCCACCTGTTCAAATAAAGTATCAATGTCGCTTTCGCATGAAAGAGCTTCTACAGTGAAATCTGAAGGTGCCTTTCTTGCAACTTCAAGCGTCTGCTTACCGATTGAACCCGTTGAGCCGAGTATTGATAATTTACGCATATTAATTCCTACTACCCTTAATCTTAAATATTTAGAATATGTTGTTGGCAATTATAGCAAGAAGAAGTGCGACAGGAAGCGTGAAGAAAGCGCTGTCAAATCTGTCGAGCATGCCACCATGGCCAGGGAAAATATTGCCAAAATCCTTAATTCCTGTTCTTCTCTTGATAACGGAACAGAACCAGTCACCAAGCTGCGACATTACTGAAATAAGCAATCCTACGATGAAAGTTGTAATACCATATAAAAGCATTGAAATCTCAAGCTTATCAACTCTATAAATTACGAGGCAGCAATATACAGTTACGCAAATAGCACAGAAAAGAGATCCACCAATACAGCCTTCCCATGTCTTCTTAGGAGATATATGCGGAACAATCTTATGCTTACCGAAAGCTACTCCGGTGAAATAAGCAAATGTATCTGTTGCCCACGGAGCGAAAAGTCCGATTATCACATAAAACCAGCCGTTCGGAACAAAGAGCAATGAACAAATCAGACAGAACAACGGAAATGAAACATAGAAAACTGTACATCCGGTGAACAAACCATCGAAGAAAGCCTTCTCATCATTAGGTTTTACCAGCGGCAGATTAATACCACAAGCAACGCAATACATGCACACAACAATGAGATATAAAGACATTATGCCTTCTATGCTGAGACCGAACACAAGGCCGATAACAACAATCAGTGCAGCAAGAGCCATACCAATAACAAGAAGACGTTTAGAAGGATTGTATCCTCCATGCTTAATTGCTTTAAACATCTCGATGCAAGCAAATACACCGATTATCACAGCCATTATTACTCCCGTTACAGGGAAAAAGTAAGCAGGCAAAATGAATGCCAGCACAAGAACAGTAAATATAATGCCTGTAATTACTCTTTGTCTCAAATCAAGTCTTACTTTCTTTATTAGATAAGCCGCCAAAGCGTCTGTCTCTGCCGGCAAAGTCCCTGAAAGCCTGTGTCAGTTCTTCATAACCAAAATCAGGCCACAGAGTATCGGATACCCAAAACTCTGAATACGCACTTTCCCACAAAAGGAAATTAGATAAACGCATCTCGCCGCTGGGTCTTATTATCAATTCCGGATCAGGAACATCAGGAAGATACATATTATCTGAAAGCATCTTCTCTGTAATATCAGAAGGTGCGATAGCACCATTTCTTACCTGTTCGGCAATCTTACGGCAGCTGGATAAAATCTCTCTTCTGCCACCGTAATTCAATGCAACAATAAGCTGCATATTAGGACGATTCTTAGATCTCTCCTCAGCTTTTCTGCATACTTCCCTGACCTTTTCGGGAAGTTCAGAATCATCTCCGGTAAATCTTACTCGGATACCCTCTTCGGCAAGTTCAGCATCATAACGGTCAAAAAGTTCAACGAAGAGCGCCATAAGAGCATCTACTTCAGACTTAGGTCTTGACCAGTTCTCAGTAGAAAAAGCATAAACAGTAAGATACTTAACGCCATATCTAAGGCAATTACGGCAGAGCTCTTTAAGATTCTCTGCACCAACCTTATGTCCGGCAGTTCTTGGAAGATGTCTTTGTGTAGCCCATCTTCCGTTACCGTCCATTATTACACCCAAAGATACGGGGACCTTAAGGTCACCCGTATCATAAGTCTTTTCCTGTTTATCGCCGAATAAAGCCATCTATTAGATTTCCATTAATTCCTTATTCTTAGCTTCGCAGACTTTGTCTACTTCTGCTACGAACTTATCAGTAATCTTCTGGACCTTTTCTTCGAATTCCTTGAGAAGGTCATCAGTTAATTCCTTCTTCTTGTTAGCAGCACGCATCTTATCGATGGAATCACGGCGAGCATTACGGATAACAACCTTTGTCTCATCACCGTAAACCTTAACCTGCTTAACAAGATCCTTACGTCTATCCTCTGTAAGCATAGGGAAAACGAGTCTTATCATCTTACCGTCATTTGAAGGATTGATACCAAGATCAGAAGCGAGAATAGCCTTCTCGATTTCCTTGAGCATCTTAGGATCCCAAGGTGTAAGTGTGATCATTCTGGCTTCAGGAACCTGAATATTTGCTACAGCATTAAGGCCTGAAGGTGCACCATAGTAATCAACTGTAATCTTATCCAAAACATGCGGATTAGCACGTCCGGCACGAATTGTATTGAGGTTCTCACCAAGATTGTCGATGCTCTTCTGCATCTTAGCTTCGATATCTTCGTAATCCTTTTTTGTAATCTCGATCATTGCCATAATTCAAGCCTCCTGTTAATAAAAGATTTATTCAACGATTGTTCCTAATTTTTCGCCCTTTGCAATCCTTACAATGTTCTCAGGATCATTCATGGAGAATACGAGAATCTTTGTATGGTTATCACGGCATAGCGCTGCTGCAGTTGCATCCATAACCTTAAGGTTAAGTCTGAGAACTTCGTCATGAGATACTGTGTCATACTTCTTCGCATCAGGATAGATCTTAGGATCTTTGTCATAGACACCGTCAACCATTGTAGCCTTAAGGAAAACATCTGCACCAATCTCAGTTGCTCTTAATGCAGCACCTGTATCTGTAGAGAAGAACGGGTTACCGGTACCACATGCGAAGATAACGATTCTACCCTTCTCCAAATGTCTTACTGCTCTCTTCTTGATATAAGGTTCAGCCATCTGTCTTACTTCGATAGCAGAAAGAACTCTTGTAACAGCTCCCTGCTGCTCTAAAGCGTCAGAAAGAGCTAAAGCATTCATTAATGTAGCGAGCATTCCCATATGATCTGCCGTTACTCTGTCCATCTTCTCTGAAGATCTTCCACGCCAGAAGTTACCACCACCAACAACAATAGCAACCTCAACGCCTAAATCAGCAACAGCCTTAATGTTTGCAGAAATCTCTTTGAGAACTTCATCATTGATACCAGACTTTGCACTACCGGCTAAAGCCTCTCCGGATATCTTCAGAAGTACTCTCTTATATTTAACATCGCCCATCTGATAGGAACCTCCAAATATTCTTACAACAGATTTTATCAATAATATGCCTTAAGGTGAAGTAAAAAAAGTATTAAAAAGGAGGCGTTATTGGAATGTGTCCACATAAGCAGAATAAAAAAGGCTCCCTCAAAATTGAGAGAGCCTTGAATTAGTTCAAATTATCTGGAAGATAACTCTGATCTATTAGAGACCAGCCTGCTTTCTAACTTCTTCAGCGAAGTCATCAACCTTCTTCTCGATACCTTCACCAAGACCAAAACGTGTGAAACGAACTACTGCAACATCAGCGCCGATAGCCTTGATAGCCTGCTCTGTGTACTTAGCGATTGTAAGATCATCATCTCTGAAGAACTCCTGATCAACGAGGCAGTTGAGCTTGTAGAAGTTCTTGATCTGACCAGGAACGATTCTCTCCATAACGATCTTCTCAGGCTTACCCTCTTCGAGAGCCTTATTCTTGATGATATCAACTTCCTTGTCGAGCTCTGCCTGAGGAACATCCTCTTCATTAACCCAGTTAGGTCTCATAGATGCAACCTGCATGCCGATGTTCTTAGCGAAATCAGCGAACTCAGGCTTTGTGATAACGGAATCGTCAGAAGTTGTTACTTCTACGAATACGCCAACCTTACCACCCATGTGGATGTAAGATGTAACTGCACCATTGCCCTCTACTTCGTAAATTACGAATCTTCTGATAGATGTGTTCTCACCGATATCAGCGATTGTTTCCTTCTGGAAAACTTCAACTGTCTTGGACTCGTCGCAGAAAAGAGGCTGAGCCATAAGCTCTTCGATGTTTGCAGGCTTCTTTGTAAGGATGTGTGTAGCAACTGTATCTGTGAAAGCCTTGAACTTATCTGTGTTAGCAGCAAAGTCTGTCTCGATGTTGATCTCAACGAGAACACCGGACTTCATATCGTCAGCAATCTTAGAAACAACTGCACCCTCTGCAGCGATTCTAGCGGACTTCTTCTCAGCCTTAGCCATACCCTTCTCACGAAGCCAAGCCTTAGCCTTCTCAATATCACCATCACACTCAGTAAGTGCCTTCTTGCAGTCCATGATGCCGCAATCTGTGAGCTCACGGAGTTCTTTTACCTGCTGTGCTGTAATTGCCATATATATTCTCCTTTGCGATATTAGTTAGATCTGAAAATTAAGACTCAGAAGCGATCTCTTCGATAGACTTTTCAGCCTGCTCTTCAGCAACTTCTGCTGTAGCTGCCTGAGCGTTAGCGGAATCAAGATCCATACCCTCAGATGTAGCATCCTCACCCTGATGAGCCTCGATAACAGCGTCAGCCATCTTTGCTGTGATGAGCTTAACTGCACGGATAGCGTCATCGTTACCAGGAATTACATAATCAACTTCATCAGGATCGCAGTTTGTATCAACGATAGCAACGATCGGGATGTTAAGTCTCTTAGCTTCTGCAACTGCATTGTGCTCCTTCTTTGTATCAACGATGAAAAGAGCTGCAGGGAGCTTTGTCATACCAACGATACCACCAAGGTTCTGGTCGAGCTTTGTCATCTCGAGCTTAAGCTTAGCAACTTCCTTCTTTGTTCTGAGTTCGAAAGAACCATCAGCTTCCATTCTTCTGAGTTCTTCAAGTCTAGCTACTCTCTTCTTGATTGTTACGAAGTTTGTGAGAGTACCACCAAGCCAACGATAGTTAACATAGAACTGACCGCAACGCTGTGCTTCTTCCTTGATGGAATCCTGAGCCTGCTTCTTTGTACCTACGAAAAGGATATCACCCTTCTCAGCGAGCTCACGCATAGCAGCATAGGCATCGTCTACCTTCTTAACTGTCTTCTGCAAATCGATGATGTGGATTGAGTTACGCTCCGTGAAGATGTACTCAGACATCTTAGGGTTCCAACGACGTGTCTGGTGACCGAAGTGTACACCTGCTTCAAGAAGCTGCTTCATTAAAATAACTGGCATAAATAAATCCTCCTGTTTTCTTCCGCATACATCAAGTAATATTCAGCTCAAATGGCCACAGTCGGAATGTATGCGTGATTTTTATGCTCGTGTATTCTAACAAAAAGCCCCTGCAAGTGCAAGGGCTGATTTCTTATTTATTATAAGAAGAAATCACTTCTTCTTTTCGTAGTGCCTGACAGTGAATTCAACGCCTTTTTCACTCATTATCGGAGCCTCTTCTTCAACAAGCTCCCAGTCAGGATTCTCGTCAAGATTCGGGAAATAACAATCTGCTTCAAATTCAGCTCTGATGCTGGTGATAATCGCCTTATCACACAGATCAATGAGAGAATTATACAAAGATGCACCGCCAATAAGATAAACGTCATCAGCTGAAAGAGCCAGAAAATCCTGAAGTTCACTTACTGAATGAAGGACCATTGCGCCCTCCTTTTCATAATCAAAACTTCTGGACATGATTACATTTACTCTGTTAGGAAGAAGTCTCTGTCCGGGAAATGTCTCAAGAGTCTTTCTACCATAGACGACCGTATGACCGGAAGTATATTTTCTGAAAACGCCCTTCTGGTCTTCAGGTAAAGAAATCAGGAGCTGACCCTTATTTCCTATTGCCCAATTCTTATCTACTGCTGAAATAGCTATCATTTATTTACCCCTCAAAAATGTCTGTAAAATAGCCGGATTGTGAAATTGGTTCACCTGCTTCAATTAAATGCCTGCAGTCTCCAAAAGTCTGTACTCTGAAGCTTGCTTCACCCGGAATTCTTTCTTCAGAACCAAGTACAGTTATTGATGTAGGCTGCATCATCATTCCCTGCCAGATAGTAGGAGCGGCAACTCCAATAAGATGACTTACAAGCAAAGCAGTAACACCGAAATGGCAGAAAAATACAAGGTTGTCATCGTTGTGCTCAATAACATCGTAATAATTCTTATCATTTCTTTTGTAGCCATGCTTTTCGAGGAGAGCGTCAAAAGAATCAAAAACATTAAGTGCATGTTCTTTGAGATTTCCGGACTTCATGAGCTCTGTGTCAAGCCACTTATCCTTGTCATGAAGATCATCGCGGCCGTTATAGTATCTCGGGTATAAGTCCCATGCAATTCTGTCTTCACCGGTCTGCTCGTCTTTGATTCTGTAATAGAATTCTTTAAGCCAATCACATGTCTCAGCTTCTCTTCCAATCTTATTCAAAGTGACAGAAGCTGTATCCTGCGCCCTACCAAGAGGTGAACAGTAAAAATTCTTTACATCCCATTTTGCTACACGCTCAGAAAGAATCTCAGCTTCACGCCATCCCTTCTCGGTAAGAGAATCCTTCTCATAGTCAGGATCTCCGTGTCTGATAAAAATAAGCTTCACTAAAAAGAACCGCCTTCTGATTAAACTGCTACAGGAATACCCTTAATCTTTGGACCTGCCTCATATCCTTCAAGTCTGATGTTATCAGTTGTGAACTGATAGAAATCAGTAATTCCTTCATCAAGAACGAGCTTAGGAGCAGCATACTTAGGTCTCTCGATAAGTTCTTTTACAATATCAACATGTCTGTCATAGATATGTGCATCTGCAATGACATGAACAAACTCACCTACCTCAAGTCCGGAGCATCTCGCGAAAAGGTGTACAAGAACAGCATACTGACAAACATTCCACGCATTTGCAACGAGCATGTCATTACTTCTCTGGTTAAGAATTGCGTTAAGCTTATTGCCTGTTACATTAAAAGTCATGGAATATGCACATGGATAAAGATGCATCTCAGAAAGATCCTGATGAACATAGATATTAGTCATAATTCTTCTCGAAGAAGGATTATTCTTCAAATCGAAAAGAACACGGTCGACCTGGTCAAACTCGCCTTCCTTATACTTATGCTTTACACCAAGCTGATAACCATAAGCCTTACCGATGGAACCTGTCTCATCAGCCCAGGCATCCCAGATATGAGAATTCAAGTCATTTACATTATTGGATTTCTTCTGCCAGATCCATAAAAGCTCATCTACAGCTGCCTTAAAATTAATCCATCGCTGAGTAAACATAGGAAATTCTTCAGCAAGGTTATAACGGTTAACGATAGAAAAAGCTTTATATGTGTATGCAGGCGCTCCATCGTCAGCCCAATGAGGTCTTACTTTGTCATTGATTGTCGAATAGCCTGAATTAAGGATAGTCTTTATGTTCTCATCGAAAATATCGTCTGCTCGGCTCATTAGAGTCACCGCCTTTAATTTGATTACTCGATTATAACATTATCTTTAGTGCAAACGATACAGAGAGAACACTTCATTGCTAAAAACGACTTCACAGTCTTCAATCCTGGCTGTTACATCTTCATGCTCAGCAAATTCAACTTTATCTGTTCTGCACGACAAATAATAATCAGCATCAAATAAATCATGTTCATTAAATCCATTACGGAAACTCTTATGTCCGGTATTCAGATATAATGCACGAGGTTTTTCAAATGCTATGACACTATCTTCAGGAATATTAGTCTTTATATATTCATAGACTTCCACCGCCTCTGAAGAATAAACATCATCAGGACTTTTATATCCACGGTTCTTCATATTCTCAACTATCAGGTCGATTGGATATACAAGACTCAAGACGATTACAAATGCTGCAAGAATATAAAGAAATTTAGGCATGAAACGTGATATGAAGTCATACAGTTCAGACTTTGC
Source organism: Saccharofermentans sp. (assembly GCA_024403855.1). GTDB lineage: Bacteria > Bacillota > Clostridia > Saccharofermentanales > Saccharofermentanaceae > Saccharofermentans. The sequence continues at coordinate 78,831 of JAKSRC010000002.1, forward strand.
ATCCTTAGGCTTAGCTTTCTTCCAAAGTTTACAGATACGATCTGCGATGAATTTAATACCGTAAGCACAATACATGAATACAAAAGGAAGAATATTAAAAACATATCTCAGTCCCTGGACATAAGGGAGATTAATATTTACTACCATCGTTCCGATGATAAATACAGTAAAGATGATATTGTTCTTTTTAAATCCCGAAGTAATAAGTCCAACCAGGAACAGAGCATACAGGATATATCCAAAAACAACTATTGAATCAAAATATGAACGGAACAGACTAAAATAGAACTTTGCATTCTCCCAGATATTCGCCTTTGCACTTATATCACTTAAATTAGATGTCGCCGGAGCAAAAATGAATCTTTCTGATACAAATACTAAAACTAAAGCAAGAAGGTATGGATAAATACTGGCAAGAAACAGTTTCTTCTTATCTTTAATCTGAGTAATAAACAAAATAGCGTGAGAAAGAAATGCTGCTGTAAGAACAGAAAGTCCGCTTAAGCGAGTCTCATACGTAAGCCACAAAGTAACTCCATAAAATATACCGATAAGATAGTTTTTCTTTCCGCTACTGGTCTTCTCGAAAAACAAATCCATCAGAAAGAAAGAAAGAACCGACACGAACAGGAAAAACAAATCTGAGTAAATACTATTAACAAATTCAAATAAATAAGAACTCAGACAGAACATTAATGAAACAACGAAAGAAAGAAGCTCAGAAAATCTTCTCCTGAACAACATAAAAACAACACCTGCAGTTAAAGCAATACTTAGAAGTCCAGGTAATTTATAAAGGATTATATTGTCATAGCTAAAGCCGAAAACTTTATATATCAACGACAAAACAAGAGGATATCCCCAAACATAAACGATAGAGCTTGATTCAAAAGCTTCTTCAGGCAAATTTGAAGGATGCATATAGAAATTCAGATCGGCTTGTTCTTTTAAATTTCCGTCAACTATTGCGATGCCTTCAGAAATATAAGCAGCATTATCGTCACCCCAAAGAGAAAGACCAGACTTAAGACTAAAGGCACCTAAAACAAGTACCAGCAAAGTCGCAAAAGCTGCAATTATCCAATCCTTCTTTGTATATTTGTTCATCTAAAGCACCTAAACAATACGGAAAGTCAAAACAATATAATGATATATCAAGAAAACAATAAACAAAACAAAAGAAAATAAAAAAGGCTGTCTCACAATTGAGACAGCCTTTATGGTCGGAGTGACGGGACTTGAACCCACGACCTCTTGCTCCCTAAGCAAGCACTCTAGCCACCTGAGCTACACCCCGATGAACACGCCCTGTTAAAGAAAAAAATTGGTCGGAGTGGCGGGACTTGAACCCACGGCCTCCTGCTCCCGAAGCAGGCACTCTACCACCTGAGCCACACCCCGATGGAGTCTTCCTCTAACAAGCCTATAAATCTTAATACAACAATTTGATTTATGCAAGTTCTTTTTCAAACTTAATTAAATAAATTAAAAAGGGTTGCCTCAATATGAGACAACCCTTAAAGAAAACTCAATCAATTAATCAAGCTTCGTCAGAAGACTCTGCTTCTTCAGCGGTAGCTTCTTCAGCAACTTCAGGATCAATAGGATTTACTTCCTTGATAGAGATAGAGATTCTTCTCTCCTCAGGTTCAATCTTAATAACCTTAGCCTGAACAACCATGCCTACAGAAAGAGCATCCTCAGGCTTCTCAAGTCTTCTGGAAGAAATCTGTGATACGTGGCAGAGAGCGTCGAGGTCGGGCTCAAGCTGTACGAAAGCACCGAACTTTGTAAGACGAACAACTGTACCCTGAACGATGCAGCCTACAGGCATTCTCTCTTCAATGTTGTAGTAAGGATCATCCTCGAGCTTCTTGTAGCCCAAAGAAATCTTCTTTGTATCCTTATCGAAAGACTTAACGTAAACGTCAACCTCTTCGCCAACCTTCAAAACGTCAGCAGGTTTAGCATTACGGCTCCATGAGAGCTCAGAAACGTGAACGAGTCCATCAACACCGCCGATATCGATGAATGCACCGAAATCAACAAGGCTTCTAACAACACCAGTATAGTGCTTGCCTTCCTCGATGTTGTCCCAGATCTCAGCGCTCTTCTTACGACGCTCTTCGGAAACGATGATTCTGTGGCTTCCGGAGATTCTAAGGTGACCCTTCTCTGTATCGAACTTTGTAACAAGGATCTCAAGTGTCTGGCCAACATATGCGTCCAAATCCTTAACATCGCCTGTCTTGATCTGTGTTCTGTGGATATATACATCAACACCCTTGTAAGAACCGATAACACCGTCCTTAACTGTACGTGTGATCTTAACTGTGATAGGAGTCTTATTCTTGTAAGCTTCCTCGATCTCAGCTCTGCCCTTCTCGGACTCTACGTCGTTCTTAGAAAGGATGATTTCCTTGCCCTGATCGGAATTCTTGATGCTTCTGACCTTAACGGTAACTTCAACGTGCTCGGCAATAGCCTTGTCAAGATCGAAGTCAGGATCCGAATCAAACTCCTTACGTGAAATTCTTCCTTCGGACTTGTCGTGTACGTCTACATATACATAGTCGTCGTCAGCAGATGTAATCGTGCCCTTAACTACAGCACCTCTTCTAACCTGCGCAATTAAATCGACAGCATTGGCAAACTCTGTGTCAAAGCCCTGATTTGTGATCTTCTCTTCTTCGTTCATTTGTTGAACTACCTCCAAAATAATAGCTTCCGGTGTAGATGCACCCGCTGCGATTCCGACTCTGTCAGTTGGAAGTATCTTCCCCGAAGAGATTAGACTTCGAACTTCCATGCCAGAATTCACAAGGAATGTTCTTGCACAACGACCTTTGCAGATGTCCAAAAGCTTAGTGGTATTCGAACTGTGAGCAGAGCCGATGACGATCATCGAATCTGAAATCTCAGAGAGCGAAGCGGCTTCCTTTTGCCTACTTTCAGTCGTAATACATATTGTATCAAAAACATTGATTTTTTCAATTTTATTTTTAACAGTTTGGCATATTTTTTCAAAAGTTTTTTTCGAAAATGTGGTTTGGGACACCAAAATGGCACTTTCAAGCGGAAAATCAAGGTTTTCGAGGTCTTCCGGAGACTTAATTACGGCACATTTTACGCCTGTCCCCTCTGTTTCACCCTGGATTCCGATGACTTCAGGATGACCTTCTGTTCCGGCTACGATAATATTCATCCCTTTAACGGCATTTTCGCGAACTATCTTGTGAATCTTAAACACAAAGGGGCATGTCATATCCCTGATATCACAATTCTTACTTTTGAGGATTTCAAGTTCTTTTGGTGTAACGCCATGAGCCCTGACAATTACTATTGAATCATCGGGACAGTCTTCTGCCTTGTCACAAATAACAAAGCCACCCTTTAATAAAGAATCAATAACATACTTGTTATGAACTATCTCGCCAAGCATAACCAAAGTCTTTCCGTCAGAATTTGCCTTTACGGCATCTTCTGCGGCAGTAACGGCATTTTTAACGCCGAAACAGAATCCTGACGACTTAGCTACAGTTGCAATCATTTATCTTCTTCAGCCAAATTACTCAAGAGGAACTCTCTTGTGCCTTCAATATCGTACTTACCGGTATCAATAACAATTGCTTCAGGAACCTGAATCAAAGGAGATGTAGCTCTTGTAGAGTCCTGTTCATCTCTATACTTAATATCTCTTAATACTTCTTCGTAATTCTGTGAATGATCACCGGATGCTTCCAGCTCAGCAAGTCTTCTCTCTGCTCTGACTTCAGGAGCACATACAACGAAGAATTTATATTTAGCGTTAGGCAATACAACAGACGCGATATCTCTTCCGTCAAGAACGAAAGTCTGATTCTTTGCAATTTCTCTTTGGAGCGAAACCATAGCTGTTCTTACAAAAGGAAGCGCTGAAATATCTGAAGCTGCAATAGATGTCTGGGGTGTTCTCAATTCGCCTGTTACATCTTCACCATCAAGGATCATATGCTGTACGCCGTCAATAAACGCTACCTCAATCTTAACGTCATCCATCATCTGCTTGACTGCATCAGAATCCTTAGCGCTAATTCCACGTTTAATAGAAGCGACTGCACATGTTCTGTACATAGCACCAGTATCAAGGTACATAATGCCAAGTTCTTTTGCGATACCCTTAGCAAGTGTGCTCTTTCCTGATCCTGAAGGTCCGTCAATTGCAATCTGATAAATGCCCATAAGATTACTCCTTTACAAAATAGATCCGTCTTCTGTAGTTCTGTCTCTGCCGGTCTCATATACTCTGTACTGTGACCAAAGAGTTTCCAGAGACTCCAACGAAGATTTAATATGCTCTTTTCTGTGCATACCAAGTGTTACGAGAAGAGCATTTATAAGTGACAAAGGCGCAGTCAGCGAGTCAACAAAAGATGCCATAGAAGACTTTGCGAAAAGCTTAATATCGGCATACTCTGTCATAGCTGTATCATCTTTGTCAGTAATAGCAATAATCGTTGCGCCCTTTTTCTTCGCATAACCCATTGAGTTGATTGTTCTTGCTGAATATCTTGGGAAAGAAATGCCTATCATGACATCTCCTTCACCAATCGGCATGATCTGCTCGAAAAGTTCGTTTGTACATGTACTTCTTACAAGAACAACATCATCGAAAAGAAGAGTCATATAAAAGTGCATGAACTCAGACAAAGGCGCTGACGCTCTGATTCCCATGATATATATCTTCTTGGCCTTAAGTATGGAATTTACAGCAGATTCAAATTCAACATCGTCAATTGAATTGAGAGAATCCCTCAAATTCGCTATATCCTGGGCAACTACGGCTTTAAATGCTTCGCTGTCACTTTCATACTTCTCTGTAAGTCCAAGTCTTTGAACAGAAGTAAGCTTAGATTTCAGATCTTCCTGCAAAGCTCTCTGAAATTCAGGATAACCTTCAAATCCCAATTCAGTAGTAAATCTGACAACAGTTGATTCTGATACGCCGACTTCTTCACCGAGCTTTGCTGCAGTCATAAATGCTGCCTTATCGTAAGACTCAAGAATAAAGTTCGCGATAGCCTTGTGTCCCTTACTCATTTGAGGGACAGTTTTTTCGATAAGTTCAAGAGTTCCCGTCATCAGTCTCACCTTCTAACTCATCATCACTATCAGCTGACATAAGGCTTTCGATGGAAATCTGTTTATCCTCTCCACCGGCAGCTTCCTTCAAGGAATCTTCCATATCTCTTATAGTCTGATAACTCATAAGCTCAAGCGGCGGGAGATCTTTTACTGATTCTATTCCGAATTCGGTTAAAAACTTTCTGCTGGTCTTAAAAAGAGATGGTCTTCCCGGTGCATCAAGATTACCTGCTTCTTCGATCCATCCTCTATCTAAAAGTCTCGAAATAATCGAATCAGAAGACACACCTCTGACAAGCTCAACCTGAGCTCTCGTACAAGGCTGATTATATGCAATAACAGCTAATGTCTCGTAAGATGCCTGTGAAAGAGGCGGAACCTGTCTTGGTCCAAACATTCTGTCCAAAATCTTCTTCTGGGAAGGTCTGGTCATGATAGCGTAGGAATCTTCTGTCTTTCTAATCTCAAGTCCGCTCCACGGATTTCCCGCATATCTGTCCGTCAGAGACTTCAAAGCCTCTAAAACTGCGTTCTTTGAACAATTGCAGATATCAGCAAGTTTATCTATAGATACAGGATCTCCTGATACGAAAAGAATAGACTCGATCGCAGCGGGTAATTCCTGTGAAGTTATCTTAAAATCATCTTCCATATTTATCAGACCTTTTTTTCTTCGATAGAAATCTCACCGAAGTTTCTTTCCTGTTCTACATTAATCTTGTTATCTCTTACGAGTTCAAGCACAGCGAGGAAACTGACAACTCTGTCGATCTTTTCCGTCTTCTTACCGAAAAGGCTGCTGAACAGAATCTTTCCCTTTCCTGTTATGCTCCTCCAGATAGACTTGATTCTTTCCTTTACAGAAAGCTTATCTCTTCTGAGGATATGCTTGATTTTGGATGTAATATCTGTGAAGCGGTGTTCATTGCGCTCATTTATGAGGGCAACCGCATCGTTAAACTCGTCCTTCGAAAAAGACTGCTCAGCAGGATTAATCTTTATACCAAGCTGCTTGGCAGTAGATGCATAACGATATCTGGCACCGTCAAAACGTTCTCTTCTGTCCTTAAGATCATTTGCGAAAACACGACATCTCTTATATCTCATAAGTGAAATAACAAGTTCTTCACGAGGGTCAATTGCATCTTCACCAGATCCACCAAGTGCAGCCTGCATTCCCGGAAGCATCATTCTGGACTTAATTGAGACAAGCGTAGCTCCCATAACAAGAAAATCAGAAGCAAGCTCCATATCAAATTCCTTCATTGATTCGATATAGTTCATGTACTGACTAGTAATTGTACTAATAGGAATATCGTAAATATCTACATCGTTCTTTTCGATGAGATGCAAGAGCAGGTCCAAAGGGCCTTCGAATTGTCTTAATTTGATCTCAGGCTTTAACGCTTGCTCGTGCATAACCTTACAATCCTACAATAGAGAACAACATCTCAAACGGCACGCAAATGAAGCTGATAATATAAGTAAAAGGAATCTCAATGATGCTTACCAAACTGCTTAAGATCGGGATGTTGGTAAATGTGCTTGCAATAAAGACTACCCATAAAATCATGGGCGACATGCTTGCAAACTTCCTGTATCCGGGAGTGTGCTTAAGCTTATAAGGTAATAATTCTTCTAATACATGGAATCCGTCCAAAGGTGGAATCGGAATAAGATTGAATGCAAGAAGCATCATTGAAAAAGCATATACATAGCTGAAAAGATCACCGAGAGCTGTAACAGCAATAGCCGGTGCACCTGTTCCGGCAACAAACTGAAGTCTGCCGAAAAGGAGTGTCAGAATAGCACTTATAGCAGCGAGAATAAAATTACCGGTAACACCTGCAAGATGAACCATTATGTTCATCCAACGACGGCTCTTAAACTTGTGGAGGTTAGACGGGTTATACATAACCGGCTTACCCCAGCCAAATCCGGCAACGAGCAAAAGAATAGTACCCATCGGATCCAGGTGAGCTAAAGGATTAATGGTAAGCCTTCCCATATTTCTGGGCGTAGGGTCACCAAGCCATACTGCTACTGATGCATGCATGAACTCATGAATTGAGAATGCAAGCATCAGCGCGATGACGTAAATAATTACGAAGTAAATAATCTCTCTGACATCAAGTCCGCTTCTGAGCAGTTGAATCAGCATAAGTTACCTCAGGCTTTTACTACGGAGAATGTAATCTTCTCGCCGTTGACATTCCATTCCTTGGAATTGTCGCCAGTACCCTTAGTAATATCTACTGCAAGTACTTCTGAAGCGAGATAATCCTTCTTCTTCTCAATTACTTCAGCGAGCTTATCGTTGCCGTCATACATGAGAAGAATTCTGTCAGATACTGTAAGACCTTCTGTCTCCTTACGATGATTCTGAATCTTGGAGATCATCTCTCTTACAAGACCATCTTCGATGAGTTCTTCAGTAAGTACAGTAGAAATTGAAACAGTAAGATTGCCTGCGCTCTGTGTTGAGAAGCCTTCAGGCTGTGTTGTCTCAATGAGGAAATCTTCCTCTGTCATCTCGTACTCTTCACCATTAACAGTAATCTTTACAGATCCGTTCTTGAGAGCGTTATATGTTTCCTTGCCAGGAAGATTTGCAATTACTTCCTTAGCATCGTTAAGGTTCTTTCCGAACTTTCTGCCGCATGTTCTGAGCTGAGGCTTAAAGCTGTAATCAACAAGAGTTGAAGCATCGCTTAATACTTCAATCTTTCTGATATTAAGCTCATCCAATACGATCGGCTTATACTCATCGTCAAGACCAATCTCAGAAACAACATAGATTTCAGACAAAGGCTGACGATTCTTGATAGATGCAGATTCACGACAGCTGTGGCCCAAAGTAACGATCTGCTGTACAAGTTCCATCTCCTCTTCAAGCTTAGAATCGATAAGACTTTCATCAGCTACAGGATACTTAGCGAGGTGTACGGAGATAGGTGCATCCTTATCAACAGAGCATACGATATTCTGATAGATCTCTTCTGTGATGAAAGGAACGAAAGGTGCACAGAGTCTTGTGAGATTATCAAGGACTGTGTAAAGCGTCATGTATGCATTTATCTTGTCCTGTGTCTCATCAGCACCCCAGTATCTGTCACGGCAACGTCTGACATACCAGTTTGAAAGTTCTTCAGTAAAATCCTGAATAAGTCTTGCAGACTGAGCGATGTCATAAGCATCCATCTTCTCGTTAACAGTCTTGATGAGTGTATTAAGTCTTGAAAGTACCCATCTGTCCATAGCGCTCAAAGAAGCCTTGTCGAGTGAATGCTTTGTAGGATCGAAGTTGTCGATATCAGCATACATTACATAGAATGCATATGTATTCCAGAATGTACCGATGAACTTCTTGATGCCTTCGTTGACAGCATCTTTAGAGAATCTTGAAGGAAGCCAAGGCTGGTTAGCAGTATAGAAATACCATCTTGCAGCATCTGCACCCTGTGTATCAAGAACATCCCAAGGATTTACAACATTGCCCAAGTGCTTACTCATCTTGATACCATCCTTATCCTGAACGATACCCATAACAATGCAGTTCTCGAAAGGTGCTCTTCCGAAAAGAACTGTAGAAATAGCGATAAGTGAATAGAACCATCCTCTTGTCTGGTCAATACCTTCAGAGATGAACTGACAAGGATAGTGAGAATCAAAGAACTCCTTGTTCTCAAAAGGATAGTGATACTGAGCGAAAGGCATTGAACCGGAGTCGAACCAGCAGTCGATAACCTCAGTAACTCTTGTCATTGTGTCACCGCACTTAGGGCACTTGATGTGTACATTGTCTACATAAGGCTTATGGAGTTCAATGTCATCCGGACAGTCGTTACTCATAGACTTCAATTCTTCGATAGAACCGATGCAGTGTCTGTGACCACATCCGCACTCCCAGATCGGAAGCGGAGTACCCCAATAACGCTCACGGGAAATACCCCAGTCGATAACGTTTCTAAGGAAGTCACCCATACGGCCATCTCTGATCGTCTCAGGCATCCAGTTAACCATATTGTTAGACTTCAAGAGCTCATCTCTCTTCTTGCTCATTGCAATGAACCATGTGCTTCTTGCAAAGTAGATGAGAGGTGTGTCGCATCTCCAGCAGAAAGGATACTCGTGCTCAAACTTCGGAGCAGAGAAAAGAAGTCCTCTGATATCAAGATCCTTCAATACTTCCGGATCAGCATCCTTAACGAACTTGCCTGCAAAAGGTGTATCCTCTGTGAGGTTACCCCTTGTATCAACGAACTGAACCATCGGGAGATCATTTTCTCTGCCGACTCTAGCGTCGTCTTCACCGAAAGCAGGAGCAATGTGTACGATACCCGTACCGTCTTCCATTGTTACGTACTCATCGCATACTGTGTAATGAGCCTTCTTCTTCTGCTTAGCAGCTTCAGCTGTAGCGCCTTCATAAAGTGCTTCATAAGATCTGCCTGCAAGGTCAGTACCCTTGTAAGACTCAAGGATCTCATATGCCTTAGCGCCATCTTTAGCAAGGCTTCCCAAAACAGAATCGAGCAAAGCCTTTGCCATATAGTATGTATAACCGTCTGCAGCCTTCACCTTGACGTACTCATCATTAGGATTAAGGCACAAAGCAACGTTAGAAGGAAGTGTCCAGGGTGTTGTTGTCCATGCGAGGAAGTAAGCATCTTCATCTACACACTTGAATCTTACAACAGCAGATCTCTCCTTAACTGTCTTATATCCCTGAGCTACTTCGTGTGAAGAAAGAGCTGTACCACAACGAGGGCAATAAGGAACGATCTTGTGGCCCTTATAGATAAGGTCCTTATCCCACATTGTCTTTAAAGCCCACCATTCGGACTCAATATAATTGTTATCGTATGTAACATAAGGATTTTCCATGTCAGCCCAGAAGCCAACTCTGTCGCTCATGTGCTCCCACTGATCCTTATATGTCCAGACGGATTCCTTACACTTCTTGATAAAAGGCTCAACACCGTAACCTTCAATCTGAGGCTTACCATTGATTCCCAAAGCCTTCTCTACTTCGAGTTCTACAGGAAGTCCGTGAGTATCCCAACCAGCCTTAAAGACGATTGTCTCGCCCTTCATCGCATGATATCTCGGGATTACGTCCTTGATAACTCTGGTCTTAATATGTCCGATATGAGGCTTACCGTTAGCTGTCGGAGGGCCATCATAAAGAGTAAAAGTCGGAGCACCGTCAGCCTTGGGCGCAATGCTCTTCTTATAAACGTCATTTTCCTTCCAGAAATCGAGAACTTTCTTCTCTCTTTCTACGAAATTAAGGTCTTTTGAAACTTTGTTGTACATAAAACCGCTTCACCTTTATATATAATTTAGCAAGATATAATTATATGGTTTTACGGTCGTTAAATCAAGCAAACAAACTCCACGGATAAGAAGCCGGAATTGGAGCTTCAAATGTTATGTTTTCACGCTTTACCGGATGCTCGAAAGTGAGTTTGTATGCTTCCAATGCAATGTCCCTGCAAGAAGCATCTTTTTTTCCATATTTAAGATCACCTACGATAGGATGACCCGCATGAGCCATTTGTGCTCTGATTTGGTGAGATCTGCCCGTTCCAAGCTTTACCTCAGCCAAAGTGACACCATTCTTTGTTGATATGGCCTTATAATCCAGATAGCAGGCCTTGAAGCCCGGCTTTTCGCTGTCTAGAACAGTTACAGTATTTCTATCCTCATCTTTTGAGATAAAGTTTTCGAGACGGCCTGAGCCTTTAAGTGAACCTTCAACAACGAGTCTGTATATCTTCTCCACCCTTCTGTTCCTTATCTGTTCAGAAAGTCTGGATGCCGCCTTACTGGTTCTGGCAAAAACCATAACACCAGATACCGGTCTGTCGAGACGTTGCACGAGGCCGAGATATACTTCACCTGGTTTATTGTATTTCTCTTTGATATAGGCTTTTAGGATTGTAAGCATGTCAGGACTGGCGCTTCCGTCACTTTGTGACAATACGCCAGCAGGTTTGATAGCCACAATAACGTGGTTATCTTCAAATAAAACCTTAACACCGTTGGCAATAGTGATTACTTCGCAGTCCATCTTGCCGTCTGCCCACATGGCAACAAAACACCCATCTTTGAGACAGGAAGCATTAATTCCTCTGCATCAACTTTGCCTCCGGGGAGAGCAAGTTTGAAAATCTGACCGGAAGCCTGAGCTGTAATTCCGGTTGCATAAGAACTTGCGATGAAAAACAAAGGATCATCAGATATAAGATTCGAACACAATTTGACAAGATCATAGAAGGAATCTTCAAGTTTCCAAAGTTCTCCGGAAGGTCCTCTGCCGTAAGACGGAGGATCCATGATGATACCGTCATATTTACGGCCTCTTCTTATCTCACGTTCAACGAATTTCATGCAATCTTCAGCTATAAATCTGACATAACGGTCCTCAAGACCAGATTCTTTAATGTTTTCCTTAGCCCTGGCAATCATGCCCTTCGATGCATCAACATGAACAACTTCATCAGCACCATGAGCTGCACAGGCGAGTGTCTGAGCACCCGTATAAGCAAACATATTCAGAATCTTAATATCTTTCTTACCGGAAGCTTTTGCCTTCTCGATAAGTTCACCGCAAAAGTCCCAGTTAGAAGCCTGTTCAGGGAAAAGGCCTGTATGCTTGAAGGCAGTAGGTTCAACGATAAATGTGAGTTTTTTACCAAGTGAATCGTAATCGACCTTCCATGTAGAAGGAAAGCTCTTAAGCTTGGTCCAGGCTCCTCCACCCTTATCGCTTCTTGTATAGAAAGCATGTGGCTTTTCCAGAGCGTCCATAGAGACTTCCCTGCCGTCTTTGATAACCGGCCAGACCGCCTGAGGATCAGGGCGTCTTAAAACGACATTTCCCCAACGCTCATACTTCTCGCCTCCACCGCAATAGAGCAATTCATAATCTTTCCAGTTGCCTGATATGAACATATTAAATGACCTTCAAATTTGTTGTAGTAGCAATTTCCTTGCCTTCGAAAAGAAGACTTATCTTATATTCTCCTGGCTCGAAAGTACCTAGGCCTTCTAAGCCAGCCGAAAAATCCACTTCACAGGTTACATTATCATACATATTCACTGTTTTTGTAAGGACTACTTCATCGCCTTTATAAAGCTTGGCATCAAAAGATGCATAAAGCGGCTCTGAAAAATAGAAAACACCCTTAACGGCAAAAGCTTTTTCTGTCGCTATATTATTAATCTTGGCAGGATTACTGGTCTCCACGTCATACCAGACTGAATGAATATATATGCTTTTCAAATAATCGTAAGTAAGCGTCTTTGTCTCATAAGTAGCATCATCATAAGATCCTGTAGGCTCTAATGACTCAAATGTCTCACTTGTTTGTGATGTTTCTGTATAAGCAGTTTCTGATTCAGTTACAGAATTATATGCCTCATAAATATCCTCAATAAGAGAATCACAGGAAGTCATAGATGCAAGAATCAAAAGCGAAAAAACAGCCACTATGATTCTTTTAGCAACATGTAACTGGCCTAAAGACATGACACTAATCCTCAAAAAATTAATTACTCTTAATTTCACTACTTGCTTCTTTTACAACAATACAAGCAGCCGTAAAGATAATGTGTTTCTTAGCTTTATCCGCATATACAACGACGCCATAGAATCCAGGTTCGAATTTATCAGATGTGTAATCAAGATCGTAGCAAGCCTGGTCATCATAGACTGTAGGAATACAATCTGAAGAAAAGACCGGTTCAGTCTTTGAAATGTCTTTAAAATTTGAATCCTTACAGTAATAGTAGTCGTAATAAAGCTTAGTATCGCTTGTTTTATCAACTGAAAGCGAGAAACCGATGGTTTTTGTATCTGAACCAAAAGCACTCTTACCTACAGAAGTACTGTCGTAATCCCACCAGCCAGACTTATCAGTATAAGCATTGGCAAGCATATCACTGTCCTTTATGTCAAAGACAAGGTTAGAAAGGTAAAAATCTTTTTTAAGATCTTTAAAAGTAACTACTTCCTTTGCGACCTCTTCTGTAACTACATTGCACTCGATAACAGCAAGTTCTTCGCAATATTCGTCATTGATAATAAATTTGTATGCACCATCAACTAAGAATTCATCTTCATTAAAAGCTGTCTCATCTGCATTCTTCAGGTTGAAAATCAGTTCAGCACCGGATTCTTCTATTCTGATAACCTCTGATTTATATAAAAGTTCGTCATCTCTTAACACTTCGTATGTCACGCCCGGAACAAATCTCAAGGCAGAAAGCTTGTCGTTAAAATGAACATTTACCTTAAGTTCTTTAATATTCTTATAAGCCTCTTCAGCTTCGACAGCCCAGAAAGCACCTACAAAATAATCAGAAAGCTTTCCACTCATTATCTTATGATCTTCAGATGTATAAGCATAAACACTTTCTAAAGCTTCCTTGGGATTTGTAATCTTCTTTGCCTCACCATTAAGATCAACAACAAGTTTTACAGTGACGATTTTCTTCGGAGATTCTGATATAGCCTGCAAAAATTCATCGGGATTCAGGTCATCAGCAAGATTCTCCTGTGAACAATCAACCATAGACCATGATGTGTATACAGTAGCAATTCCTGCTTTTTTATCGTATACAGGCTCCTGAACAGTATAAGTAATTGTATTCTTTACTGCTTCAAGATATTTAATCTCAGTCTGGTTAAGATCAACAGGGCTGATAATTCTATCAATTTCAGCCTCAGTAATAGAATCTGCATCAAAATAAGATATCAGCTTAGTTGAATCTCCTTCACGTAAATCCGCACAAAAGGCTTCACTAATGGAAGTAGCTTCACTAATGTCGTTATTCTGATTGCAAGCTGCCAAAGGTAACATCAGGCAAACAATCAAAAAAGCAGCAACCGATTTCTTTATATTAAGCATTAATTATATGTCCCCCACAATAAGTGGCGCCTTCTATTAAGAAGACGCCACCTTTTTGCTTATTATATCAAAAACCTTACAGATAGAATTAGGCAGATTATTGTGAAATGAAGCCGATTGCAACGCAGATCATTTCATTTGTTCCGGCTTTGAATACTACACATACATAACAACCGGGCTTTGCCTCAGGGAGCTTGTACTCGAAATCGTAGAAGATACCATCTGTGAACTGCTTAGGAGCAGCGCTTCCGGAGTATACAGGATTCTTTAAAGCTTCATTGAGGGAATCCTTATCAGTCTTCTCTGTGAAGTAATACTTATAATCTACTTTCTCCATGTTAACGTCATTAACCTGAAGTGAGAATACAATTGACTTAGCATCTGTTGTGTAAGTGTTAGCATTCTTCAATGTCTTATTAACATTAATCCAACCGCCAAGGAGAACGTGCTGTCTGAATACTGTATCTCTGAAGTTATAGTACTCACCTTCACCCTTAAGCTTGCTTCCATTACCATTAGAAGTTGTAGTAGGCTGCTTAACTGTCTTCTCAACTGTGATTGAATCAGAATCGATCAACTCATCGCCGAACTCGCCCTTCATATAGAGAGCTACCTCATATGTTCCGGCCTCAAGGTAATCATTCTTGCCAAGACCAAGCTGTTCATTTGTAACCTTGCAGGTAATGATTGTTGACTCACCGAAAAGAACATCTTCACCTGTATATACAACAGTTCCATCCTTGGAAAGTGTGAAGAAAACCTTTACGTCCTTATCCTTATAATCAGTAACAGCTGAATCAAAATAGTAGCTATATTCAATAAGGATCGTATCTACATACTTGCCATCATTAGCAAGCCAGAATGCGCTCATATCCTGATCAATAAAGCCATAAATCATGCTGGAAGTAAGTGCAAGGTCAATAATCTCATTTCTGTAATCGAAAATCTTCATGAACTTCTTGCTTCCAACATTGTCAGCCTTCCATTCCTTACCATCCTTCTTGAATTCAGCAGTAAATGTGATTTCCTTTGTGTCAGCCTTAGCAACCGCATCTGTCAAATCCTCTATCTTTGTATAGGTATCTGACAAAACGGATTCATAGTCAGCCATTGTAATTACGATATCAACGGAAGCTTCACCCTTCTTGGATTCGAATGATTCCTCATCAACAGAGAATTCCATAGTCTTCTCTACTGCTTCGAAAAATGCAATCTCATCATCAGAATTAATATCTGTAGAAAGACGATCTGTTACTGCAGTTGCTTCTTTGCTGTCTTCATCAAGATCAGTCAAATCGAGAATTGCAGAAGCGTCAGCAGAAATAATACTTTCACCGAGTTCGTTTGCTGCTTCCAAAACAGCTTTCTTACCCCCAAAATCCATACATCCGGCAAAACCAAACATAATTGCTCCGGTAAGTGCCAGTGATGTAACCTTCTTCATAAAAGTCTTGTTCACGGTTATTACTCTCCTATTAAGATATACTCAAATTGTATATTTAATGTATTTTGTTGACAAATTTAAAAAACATACAAATTTGTATGCACTTTTTCCATAACAATAATATAATATTTCTAAATACAGGGGGTATATATGGCAGCTGCACCTATTATTTTAATTTGCGATGACGATCCGGTTGTACACGAATCATTAGCATTGTATCTCGATAATGACAATTTCACCCATTCTGATGCTTATGATGGCAGAGAATCTTTAGAGATGGCTCAGGCTACAAAGCCCGATCTTATTCTTTTAGACGTTATGATGCCTGAGATGAATGGTCTTGATGTATGCCGCGAGATCAGAAAGACTATGGCTACCCCCATCATCATGCTTACTGCCAAGGGTGAAGAGATTGATAAAATCGTAGGCCTTGAGCTTGGTGCTGATGACTATATTGTAAAGCCCTTCTCTCCGCGTGAAGTAATTGCGAGAGTTAAAGCTGTATTAAGAAGATTCGGCGATACACCCAAGCCTTCTTCACTCCTTACATTTGAAGGTCTTGAGATTAATCTTAACAACTATTCCGTCAGATCCAATGGCGAAGGTGTTCCCTGTACACCTAAGGAAGTCGAGATTCTTTATCTTCTGGCATCTCACCCCGGACAGGTTTTCGGACGCGAACAGATTCTTGAATCCGTATGGGGCATCGATTTTAACGGCGATTCCAGAACAGTAGATACCCACATTAAGAGAATCAGACAGAAGATTACTTACGATAATGCACCCTGGTCTATCCAGACTATTTACGGTATCGGCTACAAATTCGAGGTATCATAAATGTTTCAGAGCACGCTTCTCAAGCGAACAATGTCTCTTGTCGTTTTGTCGCTCCTGGCGTCTGCTATTCTTGCGACAATCGCTTTCGTAGCTGCCGGAAACCGTCAGACACTTTCTCTGGAAGTTGATAATGCAATCAAACAGGATGCTGAATTTCAGGTTATTTTTAATACTCACCCTGAATATCTCGAAAATGATGACTTGAGGCATTTCTTCTTTGACTCAAGTTATGCGACCGGTCACGACTACTATCTTACGAACTCGTCCGGTCAAATAATCAATGCAACAAAACACGAGAACAGAACTCTTGATGATAACGATTCAGTGAGACTGGTCCCTATCTTAGATAAAATTGACTACGAGGATTATAACAATCTCGGTTTCGCGTTTGACGAAAATTCTAAGTCCGGCTATACCATTTTTATTTCAAAGTCACCTCTGACTCTTTCAGGAAAAGACTACTACCTCTATTCCCTTACATACCTTAACGGTTATCAGGGACTTAATGAGAAATATCTTAATATCCTTCTCCTTTCTACTCTTATGGCTGCATGTGCAATGCTCGTTCCTGCATACGCTTTCGTCAGCAGAATGGTATTACCTCTTCAGAAAATTAATGAAGTTGCTATGGAATACGGTAAAGGAAACTTCAATATCAGAGCTGATGAATCACACAAAGGTGAAATTGGTGAGCTTGGACAATCATTTAACTTCCTGGCTGACAGACTCTCGAAATCCATTAAAGACCTCACCGCTGAACGTAACCAGCTTCAGGATATTTTCGATGTAATTTCCGATGGTATCGTTGTTGTAGACAACAGATGCGTTCCTGTAACAACTAATAAAGCTATTCATAAGCTTTTCGAGCGTGCCGAAAAGAACAATATGTTCACTGAAAGACTCCAGCTTATTCCTTTCGATGACGTTTGGTCTGATTTCGAAGATTGCATCAAATCTGGCGAGACAAAGACAAGACAGATCGACAACAGAGATTATGCATATCAGTGCACCATAATCCCTAAATACGATTCAGCAGACAGCACTAAAGTAATCGGAGCTACAGGATTCTTCCGTGATATTTTCGAAGAACAGAAAAATGAGCGTTTCCGTCAGGATTACGTCGCAAACATCTCACACGAACTTCGCACACCTCTTCAGACATTGAGAGGCCTCATTGAGCCTTTGTCTGACGGTATGGTCAAAAAAGAAGAAGATCGTCAGCGTTACTATCAGATTATTCTCAACGAGACAATGAGACTTTCAAGACTCATCGACGACATGTTAGAGCTTTCAAAACTTCAGTCCAGAACTCTTGCGTTCAAGACATTCCCCTTTAATCTTAATAACCTTATTTCCAATATCGAGATAAGATTTAAGCCCGTAATGCGCGAAGCAGGAATCAAGTTCTCCATACAGAACAACTATGGCGATCTTCCTACAGTAATGGGCAATCCCGACCGTGTTGAACAGATTCTCGTAATTCTTCTCGACAATGCGAAAAAATATACTCCTTCCGGTAAGAGCATCACAATTCTTACTGACTATATTGAGACGGAAAAGAAGGTTTATATTTCGGTAGCTGATACCGGCCAAGGTATTCACGAATACGATATTGGTCATATTTTCGACCGATTCTTCAAAGCTGACAGAGCGCGTGGCAAAAAGGGTTCCGGCTTAGGTCTCTCCATTGCAAAAGAGCTTCTTACATACATGGGTGAAACAATCACCGTTAATAGCAAATATGAAGAAGGCGCTACATTTACATTTACTTTAACTAAAGCTGAGGTTCCTGATGTCTGGGACTGATAATGAGAGCGTTAGGCTTAATAAATACATCTCATCGTCTGGACATTGCTCAAGACGCGAAGCTGACACCCTTATTGAAAATGGTAAAGTAACCATTAATGGGCAGGTTGCAGTTCAGGGGTCAAAAGTATTACCCGGCGACGTGGTAGTTGTTAACGGCGTAAAAATCACACCGGATGACAACATGATCTATATAGCTTTCAATAAGCCTTTAGGAATTACCTGCACGACCGACAGAAGAGATCCTTCAAACATCATCGATTACATAGGTATGGATGATCGAATCTTCCCAATTGGTCGACTTGATAAGAACTCTTCCGGACTGATCCTTCTTACCAATGACGGTTCAATTGTGAATAAGCTTCTCAGGGCCGAAAACGGACACGAAAAGGAATATCTCGTCACGGTAAATCGCCCATACGATAAAGAATTCGTTAGGCATATGGAAACAGGAGTTCCTGTATTAGGACAATTGACTCTTCCCTGCAAAGTCAGACCTTCAGGTGAAAAGACATTTAAGATTACTCTTCACCAGGGATTAAATCGTCAGATAAGACGCATGTGCGAATACTTGGGATATAGAGTTATAAAGCTGAAACGTATTCGTTTTATGAATATTCTTTTAGGTGATTTGGAAACCGGAAAATGGCGTTATCTCACCGAATCTGAAAAGCACGAATTACTTAAGGATGTAACAAAATAAGGCTGCCTCAAATGAGACAGCCTTTATTAATCAATAGATTTTGCAGTTAGTTTACTCAGCAGAATCGTCCTTGGATTCTTCGGAAGCTTTTAAAGCCTCTTCAGCTTTCTTCTTAGCTTCTGCCTCTTCTTCAGCCTTCTTCTCTGCCTTTGTTTCTTCAATTACAGCATCGATATCGGTTGAACCTGTGTCAGCAGCATCCTTTTCATAGTAAAACTTGATCTTATCCTTGCTGTCGCGAGCACCATAAGCTTCAGCAATCTCAAAGCACTCAGCTCTAAGCTGCTTGAAATCTTCAACTGATTCAAGATCAGAAGAAGAAGTCTGATAACAAGCATCTTCGAAAACATCATCGAGAACAAGATAGTATGTAGAATCCTTCTTGAAATTCTTATCAATAAGAGCTTCTGCCTGATCAGGAGTACCATCTCTGCCGTCAAAATTCTCGAAAGGAATTACGATCTTGCTGAAACGATATCTAAGAACAACATTCTTCTCGTTATAGTCAACTGCAACTCTGAACTTTGCAATAAGGAAAGACTGTGCAAAAACGAGAATGCTAACGATCGTGCTTATAGCACCAACTACAAGCAAAGCAAGCTTTGCAATATTGTCCGATACCTTAAGAATACCGATAAGCACCAAAAATACGCCAATTACAAAGAAGATAGCAGAAAGAATTCTGTTCCTGTTAATCTTTGACGCATTTGCAGGATAGCAATGTACGCCTTCTTTAGGAAGCTTTTCAATTAATTCTTTGTTCTCGAGTTCGTTAGCCATAAATGCCTCCTTTATTATTTGCTCAAAACTTCAATTCTGTCTGAAATGTTTGCATACATTTCTTCGTACTTAGCAAGCTTTGCTCTCTCCTGTTCAACAACTGCTGCAGGAGCCTTGCTTACGAATGACTCATTGGAAAGCTTGCCGTTAAGACGCTTGATCTCACCATTGAGTCTCTCCTTCTCTTTATCAAGTCTTTCGAGCTCCTTAGCGATATCGATAAGATCTTCCAAAGGAATGTAGATCTCGCCGCCACCAAAGACAGCTGTAACTGCAGTAGAAGGAATTCCGTCCTTAGTTGTTCTTGTCTCAAGGCTGCTTACAGAAGCGAGTCTTTCGAGGAAGCCGGCACCCATTGTAAACATGTTGGCGATCTTCTCGGACTGTGTAACAACAATAATATGAGCCTTGCGTGAAGGAGCAACATCCATATTCTTACGTACAGCACGAATACCTCTGATTGCATCGATCATTGTATTCATCATTTCAGCATCTTCGTTGCTGGACAAAATCTTATCAGCTTCAGGCCATTCAGAAACCATAATAGACTCGGCCTTATTAGCTACAACAAGATTTGAGTAAACCTCTTCTGTGATGAAAGGCATGAAAGGATGCAAGAGTTTCATAGCTTCGCTCAATACGAAGTTAAGGAGATAGATTGCATTATTTCTTGTCTGGCAAGCCTCATCGTAAAGTCTGCTCTTTGTAATCTCGATATACCAGTCGCAGAAGTTATCCCAGAGGAAGTCAACGATCTTGCTTAAAGCAACACCAAACTCATAATTATCAAGGTTGATAGTAACCTCAGAAATGAGATTATGAAGCTCTGTTAAGATCCACTTATCTTCTGTTGTAAAGATTGACTCATCAACAAGATCAGGTGTGAAACTGTCGTCTGTATTCATGACAACGAATCTCATAGCATTCCAGATCTTGTTAGAAAGGTTACGACCCATGAGAATCTTATCTTCCTGGAATCTCTGGTCATTACCAGGAGCATTACCTGTAACAAGCGCAAATCTCAATGCATCTGCACCATTTGTAGCAATTACTTCGAGAGGATCGATACCATTGCCCAAAGACTTACTCATCTTTCTACCCTGAGAGTCTCTTACGAGGCCGTGAATAAGAACATCCTTGAACGGAATATCATCCATGTGTGCAAGACCTGCAACAATCATTCTGGATACCCAGAATGTGATGATGTCATAACCTGTTACAAGAGTATCTGTAGGATAGAACTTTGCAAGATCTTCAGTCTTTTCAGGCCAACCCAATGTAGAGAAAGGCCAAAGAGCTGATGAGAACCATGTATCAAGAGTATCAGGATCCTGACGCATCTCCTTACCGCACTTAGGGCAGTTGCATGAACTCTCCTTAGTTACGACGATCTCACCGCAATCATCACAATAGAATGCAGGAATTCTGTGACCCCACCAAAGCTGTCTTGAAATACACCAGTCTCTGATATCTTCCATCCAGTTGAAGTAGTTCTTGGAGAATCTCTCAGGAACAAATCTGATGGAACCATCCTTTACGGCTTCAATTGCAGGCTTAGCAAGGCTTTCCATCTTAACGAACCACTGCAAAGATACACGAGGCTCAATTGTTGTACCGCATCTGTAGCATGTACCAACATTGTGTGAGTAGTCTTCAATCTCTGTTAAGAAACCGCCTTCTTCCAAGTCCTTAACGATAGCTTCTCTTGCTTCATATCTGTCCATGCCGGCATACTTCGGATAATCCTCAGTAATCTTAGCATCAGCAGTAAGAACAGTGAGAACCTCAAGGCCATGACGCTGACCTACTTCAAAGTCGTTAGGATCGTGAGCAGGAGTAATCTTAACTGCACCTGTACCGAATTCGATATCTACGTAATCATCTGCAATAACAGGAATCTTACGTCCAACAAGAGGAAGTACAAGCATCTTACCGACAACATCCTTGTATCTCTCATCCTTAGGGTTAACAGCAACTGCTGTATCGCCCAAAAGTGTTTCAGGTCTTGTTGTTGCAAGATCAATATAGCCTGTTCCATCTTCAAAAGGATATCTGAGATGCCAGAAATGTCCAGCCTGGTCAGCATAGTCTACTTCTGCATTTGAGATGGATGTAAGGCAATGAGGGCACCAGTTGATAATTCTCTCGCCTCTATAGATCAAGCCCTGATTATAGTACTTAACGAATACTTCCTTGACTGCCTCTGAACAACCTTCATCCATTGTGAAACGTTCTTTTGACCAGTCGCATGAAGAACCAATCTTCTTGAGCTGTTCAACGATTCTTCCACCGTACTGCTCTTTCCATGCCCAAGCTCTTTCAAGGAACTTGTCACGTCCAAGATCATCCTTTGTGAGGCCTTCTTTACGCATAGCTTCAACGATCTTAGCCTCTGTAGCAATTGACGCATGGTCTGTACCAGGAAGCCAGAGAGTCTCGTAGCCGGCCATTCTCTTATATCTTGTGAGGGTATCCTGCAATGTATTATCCAATGCGTGGCCCATGTGAAGCTGACCAGTAATGTTCGGCGGGGGCATAACAATAGAGAACTTCTTTCCCGTCTTTCCTGCCTTAGGCTGGAAATAGTTACTTGTCATCCACTTTGTATAAAGCCTTGCTTCGGCCTCATTAGGATCAAATGCTTTGTTGATTGAATCAATTCTTGCCATAATTGTTCTGAAAACTCCTCTTACTTACTTCTTTATCATCGAGAGAGCGCCATAGAGAATGGAATCATCCCCCAAAGCAGCTTTCTTAAAATCTACTGTGCTTCTGATAGAAGGCATACAATACTTATCTACTTCAGCCAGAATCTTCTGCATGAAGATATCACCAACTGCTTCGATAACACCACCACCATATACAACAACATCAGGGCTAAAAGTATTAACCAGGTTGCCTGAAGCAATTGCAAGGTAATGACATGCACGGTTAACAGCTTCAATAGCTACTACATCACCTTCAGCTAATGCATTCTTTAATGCCTTAGACTTGAAAACGCCATTAGTGACTGCTTCAGCCATAGCAGATGCTCTGCCTCTTGATACCTGCTGTCTGATATATGAAGACATACCCTGCTTACTTGAGAAAGCTTCAAGGCATCCTCTCTGACCACAGTTGCACAAAGGTCCCTCAGGATCAAGGATAAGGTGACCATATTCAGCTGCCTTAAACTTGTGTCCTGTATAAAGGTCACCATTGAGGATAAGGCCGCCTCCCATACCAGTTCCTACGAAAAGGCCTACGACATTCTTATAGCCCTTTGCAGCACCATACTTATACTCACCGAGAACGCCGACATTTACATCGTTACCAATGTAGAAAGGACATCCAAATTCATCTTCAATCGGCTTTCTGATGTTGTAGTTCTTCCATGGAAGATTGGGTGAGAAAAGAACAACACCTGTCTCCTGGTTAATAACACCGGGAGCACCTGCTGCTATTGCATGAATGTCGCTCTTTTTGATTCCGGAGGCATTAATGAGCTCTTTGACCACGTTGATGATAACCTCTTCAACGTTTTCAGATGAATCTCCACCGGCCTTAGTTTTTTTCTTCAGCCTGTAAACAATTTCTTTTTTGGAATTAAACACGACGCCAAGCACCTTGGTTCCGCCGATATCCAGACAAAGATTATAAGATTCTGCCATGACTCACTCCTCCTTCAAAACAATCTGTAATTTGTATTAGCTGACACCTAATGCAGTGCCTGTCGTATCACCAACAGTCTTTCCGCTTGTACCATTCTTATAAATGATTACAGGTGATTTACCGTCAACGATAGTCTCTTTCTTAATGATGCACTCCTTAACATCCTTCTCAGAAGGAATGTCGAACATAACGTTCCTCAATGCACCTTCAATGATAGATCTTAATCCTCTGGCACCGGTATTCTGTTCAATAGCCATGTCAGCGATCGCTCTGATTGCATCTTCTTCGAAAATAAGATCTACATCATCCATCTTGAGCATCTTCTGATACTGCTTGATGATAGCGTTCTTAGGTTCAGTAAGTACTCTAACCAATGCATCAGAATCAAGCTTATCCAAAGCAACTGTAACAGGAAGACGGCCAATAAATTCAGGGATAAGACCGAACTTCATAAGGTCATCAGGCTTTGCATCGTGGAAATAGAAACCACTGTTACGATCCTTCTTGGACTGTACTTCTGCACCGAAACCATACTGCTTCTGTTCAACTCTCTGAGCGATAATCTCATCAAGACCGTCAAAAGCACCACCTACGATGAAAAGAATATTGGTTGTATCAATCTTGATGCACTCTTCATTAGGATGCTTTCTACCGCCCTTAGGAGGTACATTAGCAATAGTACTTTCCAAAATCTTGAGAAGAGCCTGCTGAACACCCTCACCGCTAACGTCACGGGTAATAGAGACATTCTCAGATTTCTTCGTGATCTTATCGATCTCGTCAATATAAACGATACCGGACTGAGCACGCTCAATATCGTAATCAGCAGCAATGATAAGCTTTAAGAGGATATTCTCAACGTCTTCACCGACATAACCTGCCTGAGTAAGGCTGGTAGCATCAGCAACTGCAAAAGGAACATTAAGAATCTTTGCCAAAGTCTGAGCAAGGAGTGTCTTACCTGAACCGGTAGGTCCCAAAAGAAGGATATTACTCTTAGAAATCTCAGTATCATCTGTCGGAAGGTCAGAATAAACTCTCTTGTAGTGGTTATAAACAGCAACAGAAAGAGCGATCTTTGCTTCATCCTGACCGATAACATACCAGTCAAGCTTCTCTTTAATCTCATGAGGTGTAACAAGCTTCTTAGGCTTGATATTGCGCATCTTGCGCTTCTTATTGACCTTCTCTTCTTCAGCAACAATGCCGTAAGCTGTTCTTATGCAATCAATACAGATATAGCAATTGACGCCGGAAAAGAGTCTTGGAACCTCATATTCGGATTTACCGCAGAATGAACAAGTCAAGACTTCTCTTGAATCGCCGCCATTATAGTTGCCATTCTTCGAATTTGCCATTAAAAGTCTCCCAAAAATCGATATTTTTAGTCATGATATTTTATCACTACCTGCCATTTTAACAAATAATAAATATATAAATATTTCAAAATGGTGATAATTTGGGACTAATACGGCAAAAACGGGATTAAATGTCCTCTGAATCAAGGATTACAGTAAACGGACCGTTATTTATAAGGCTGACCTTCATATCTGCACCAAATACGCCAAGGCCAAGCTTCTTTACCTGCGGTCTTATAGAATCAGCAACATAGTTATAGAGTTCTTCAGCTCTTTGAGGTCCCATACTGTTTGTAAATGATGGTCTGTTGCCGTGCCTGCAGTCCGCATACAAAGTGAATTGTGAGACTAAAAGCATCTCGCCTTCTACGTCAGCAAGGCTCAAATTTGTTTTGCCGTTACTGTCAGAGAAAATACGCATCTTAAGAAGCTTTGCAATCATCTTATCTGCAACAGCTTCATCGTCTTCCTTGCCAATACCGACAAGAACAAGCATTCCTTTTCCAATTGAGGAAACACGCTCACCATCTATATCAACTGACGCCTGATTTACAACCTGAATCAAAAATCTCATATATCAAAACTCCACATCATTACACAGACGGGAAAAATACCACAATCCATTCTGTTCATAGACTTCAAAATATAAATTGTTGATACTGCTGCCCTTTTCATCCATAAACTGAACCTGGATTTTCTGAATTCTTATCTCTCCGATATCTCCATATTCACAACCTACTGTTCTGCAGATATTTGATCTCATAGTAGCTACATCATATCCATTCTCAACAGAACAAACCTTGTAATCAGAGGCAACTGAACCCATGAAAGTCTCTTCAACCATCATGTAATTCTTAAAAACCTCATAGAAGTTATCTCCATAAGAATCATTAAAAGATTCTACATAACCTTCAGGAAAGCAGTTGGTAAACAACACTTCATCATTGGTGAAAAGCGACTCGAAAAATCCGCGCGCAAGATATGTACTGTCAGTATTAAGCTGCGCAACAGTTACAAGTTCAGCCGGTTTAAATGTTTCTGACTTACCGGAACATCCTGTGAAAGCAAATGTCATGAACACCAAAGCAATAAATGCTGAAAGCAACTTACGCATTATTATTTTTCTCCTGTTCAGTTATCTTCTTAACATAATCAAGATATTCAGAAACCTTACGTTCATATCCGATATCTGTAGGTTCATAATACTTTTTGCCAAGTGTCTTATCCGTCATGTATTGCTGATATGTAACATGTCCCGGGAAATCGTGGGGATATTTATATCCGACATGATAGCCCAAATCTTCCATACCCTTTGCAGGAGCATTTCTCAAATGCATCGGGACAACACCGGTGTCTGTGTTGTTAACATCATTAAGTGCAGCATCAATAGCAAGATATGACGCGTTAGATTTAGGCGAAGAGGCCACTGTAATAGCTGCTTCAGCCAAAGGAATCCTTGCTTCCGGCATTCCCACTGCCCTTGCGCATTCATATGCAGCTACAGCAATAAGAAGAGCATTGGGATTTGCCATACCGACATCTTCGGCAGCACATATCATTATTCGTCTGGCAAGGAACTCAATATCTTCACCGGCTGCTAAAGCACGAGCAAGATAAAGGACTGTTGCATTAGGATCAGAACCTCTCATGGACTTAATCATGGCACTGATATTGTCATAATGATATTCACCGTCCTTATCGAAAAGAACAGTCTTGGTCTGAATGCACTCTTTCATTACGTCATCAGTAATGACAATGGAGCCATCAGCTGAAGGCGGAGTAGTAATAATTGCCAGTTCTATGCTGTTCAAAGCAGATCTGGCATCACCATTAGAAGTCTCAGAAATCTTAACAAGGGTCTCATCTGAGATCCTTATATCCATTGTTCCAAAGCCTCTTTCTTTATCGCTAATAGCATTCTTGAGGATCTTGACGATATCCTTAGCTTCCAAAGGCTTCAGCTGGCATACAGTAGATCTTGAAACAAGAGCCTTGTTTACTTCGAAAAATGGATTCTCAGTCGTAGCACCGATAAGAATAACAGTACCATCCTCAACGAATGGCAAAAGAGCATCCTGCTGAAGCTTATTAAATCTGTGAATCTCATCAATGAAAAGGACAGTTTTACGTCCTTCGGAAAGGAGCGGATTAGAAGCGTCTGCGACTATCTTCTTAATATCTGAAACTCCCGCAGTAACAGCATTTAATGGTTCGAAACGCGAACTCGTAGAGTTTGCAATTACACGAGCCAGAGCTGTTTTTCCAACTCCGGGCGGCCCAAACAAAATGATCGAAGACAGACGGTCTGCCTCGATCATTCGTCTTAACATTTTTCCTTTACCGATAATATGCTCCTGACCTGCATACTCATCCAAAGTCTGCGGGGACATTCTGTATGCTAATGGTCTACTATTGTCCATAGGTCAGGGCATCAAGCTATCAGGCTTGGTAATCAATTAAAATCGGGATAAACAGGATACTTATCAGTAAGAGCCTGAACTCTCTTGATAGCTTCTTCCTTCTTGTTATCGTAGTCCAAAACGCAGTCAGCAATGATGTCTGCGAGTTCTCTACAATCATCCTCGTTAAAGCCTCTTGCTGTAACAGCAGGTGTACCGATACGAACACCGGATGTAACTGTCGGCTTCTCAGGATCGAAAGGAATTGTATTCTTGTTTGCTGTGATATTTACATCATCCAAACGCTCCTGGAGCATAGCACCAGTTACGCCTGTACCTCTGAGGTCAATGAGCATAAGGTGGTTATCTGTACCACCGGAAACAAGGTTAACGCCTCTAGCAAGGAGTGTCTCACTCATAGCCTTAGCATTCTTAACGATGTTCTCAGCATACTGTCTGAACTCAGGTGAAAGAGCTTCCTTGAAAGCAACAGCCTTTGCAGCGATGATGTGCATCAAAGGACCACCCTGCTGGCCAGGGAATACAGCAGAATTAATCTTCTTAGCGTATTCTTCCTTGCACATAATGATACCGCCACGAGGTCCTCTCAATGTCTTGTGAGTTGTTGTTGTAACGAAATCTGCGTACGGAACCGGATTCGGGTGAAGACCTGCAGCAACAAGACCTGCAATGTGAGCCATATCAACGAAGAGGTATGCGCCTACTTCGTCAGCAATCTCTCTGAACTTCTTGAAATCGATGATTCTAGGATATGCAGAAGCACCAGCTACGATTACCTTAGGCTTGCACTCGAGAGCCTTAGCTCTGATTGCCTCATAATCGAGAACCTGTGTCTTCTCATCAACCTGATAGAACTCAGAATGATATGTTCTACCGGAAACGTTGATCTTCATACCGTGTGTAAGGTGACCACCGTGAGAGAGGTCAAGACCAAGGATAGTATCACCGGGCTCAAGAATAGCAAAGTAAACTGCTGTATTAGCCTGAGCGCCTGAGTGAGGCTGAACGTTAACATGCTCAGCACCGAAAAGCTGCTTTGCTCTGTCGATAGCGAGCTGCTCAACGATATCTACATACTCACATCCACCGTAATAACGCTTTCCCGGATAACCTTCAGCATACTTGTTTGTTAAAGGTGAACCTGCTGCCTCAAGAACAGCTTCGGAAACCATATTCTCTGATGCAATAAGCTCAATCTTATTTCTCTGACGTCCAATCTCCTGCATAATTGCGGAGTAAACTTCAGAATCCTGGGCCTTGATGTGGTCGTACATATATCAAAATCCTCCTTGGACCTTAAAATCACGCATAATATATTATTATAAGAGCTTGTATCAATCAAGCAAAAAATCGTTAAGGAAAATTGACTTAAAGCTTGTAAATCTCGTCAGCTGAAGGTGCCGGCATAGGTCTTGCAACGCCGTCAAGTCCAATAGTTTTAGCGCCTTCGCTATTTTCAGTGAACTCACCGATTACCGTTGCTTTAATTCCTACTGCGGCAAGTGCATCGATAACTTTGTCCGCTTCTCGGGATGCAATCATAAGCGCTCCGGATGAAATAAGCCTGAACGGGTCAAGTTCCAACGCCTCGCAAATAGCCTTAGAGCAGTCAGTAAAAGGAACGAGTCTCTGATCAAGCGTTACACCGGTTTTTGAGAAATCTGCCATCTCGAAAGCAGCACCTTCTACACCGCCTTCTGTAACATCATGCATGAGATTAACGCAGGATCTCATAAATCCGTCTTCTCTGAGTTCGCATGTATCAGAAGCCAAAGTTCCTAAAACAGTACCTTCTTTTACAACCGAGATCAATTCGTTATAAGTCTTTGCTTCCGCGATAAATTCTGCCGGAATCTTGCCTTCAAGTCTGTCACTATGTTCATTAGCAGCAATAAAGCTTCCCTCAATAGCTGCGCTTTTAGTGATAATGAGCTTATCACCGGGCATTGCGTGTCCAAGAGGTACAGCACTGCCCTTCTCGACTACGCCGAACGCAGTGGAAATAACTACAAATCTATTTACACAATCAGAAACTTCTGTATGACCTCCGACAATATCCACACCAAGCTTCTTTGCTTCACGGCTTGCCTGATCAACAATGGATACTATCTCTTCTTCAGTAGCTGAAGGTGGAGCAATAATTACTATGAGAATACCAGTCGGCTTAACGCCACAGGCAGCTATGTCATTACAAGATACGTGAATGGCAAGTGTACCGGACTCTTTACCACCTGCTGTAATAGGATCAGATGATGTAACAAGAAGATTCTCACCTGTTTTAAGCCATGCACAATCAGCACCAATACCGGCACCTGACAGTGTGTTACTGGATAACTGAGGCAATCTCGATAAAACAAGAGATTCCAACTGTTCGTCTGTAAGCTTACCTATTCTCAAATCTTTCTCCTCAAAGCATTAATCGAAAGGATTAATTACAATAGTCTCTGTTCCTGCAACGCCTGATTCTACAAGCATTTCAATATCGAGGTCCTTTTCAGCCTCAATGATATCCTCAGGATGTGGATGTGTCTTCGGATGCTTTGCTACGAAAACAGTACAGCAATCCTCGTAAGGAAGAATTGATGTCTCAAATGCACCGATATCACGTGAAATATCGCATGTTGCCTGCTTATCAAGACCGATAAGAGGTCGCATAATGGGCATCTTAACTACTTCATTCGTAGCTGCGATAGCTTCCATCGTCTGTGAAGCAACCTGTCCTAAGCTCTCACCTGTGATAAGGCACTTACAATCGTTCTTCAATGCGAGGCGCTCAGCGATCTGAAGCATTACACGGCGCATAGTTACTGTAAGCATGTCTTGAGGTGAATGCTTATAAAGATCGAGCTGAATCTGAGTAAAGTTAACAATATGAAGATTAATTCTTCCTGAATAGCCGGATACGATCTTTGCGAGGTCGATTACCTTCTGCTTTGCAAGATCACTTGTATACGGGTATGAGTGGAAATAAACAGCATCCAAAGGCATACCACGGGAAGCCATCATGAAGCCTGCAACAGGGCTGTCGATTCCGCCTGACAGAAGGAGCATACCTCTTGAGCATGTACCGACAGGAAGTCCTCTATGCGCCATCATCTTGCCTACATAGATGTAATTTGATTCACGGATCTCGACATTAACGATGAAATCAGGATTCTTGACCTTTACAGTCAGATTCGGGAAGTTATCAAGAATAACGCCACCCAATTCTTCACAGATCTCAGGTGAAGTCATAGGAAAATGCTTATTTCCTCTCTTACTTTCTACCTTAAAAGTGCAGTAAGAAGGATTCTGTCCTAAAAGCTCAGTAACGCAGGAAATGGCATTCTCCTTGATGGATTCGAAGTCACCTTCAAACTTTCTTGCAAGGCTTACAGATACGATACCGAAAACCTGGCATACAGCCTTCATTATCTCTTCAGCATCTGCCATGCTCTTGAAATTCTGGTTATCCTCATCCTTAGGTTCAATCCAGATACGGCTCTGGCTCTGATAGATCTTCAGATTGCCGAATCTCTTAAGTCTGTACTTGAGATTGCTCTTAAGCTGAATTTCGAAAGATCCTCTGTTAAGGCCTTTGAGAGTTATCTCGCCCATTCTTGCCAAAAGGACATTTGCCATATTAGTTCCTCACTTAATTAAAAATTGTTCGTATATCTCGTCGACACGGCTAATGAATTCTTTAGCCTCGTCCATTGTATTATGTCTCGAAAAGCTGAGCCTTACAGCGTTTGCAGCAGTCTTCCTGTCAATGCCCATCTCAAGCAGAACATATGAAACTTTTTTCGCCTTTGCTGAGCACGCAGAAACTGTCGAAACATATATATCGTAAATTTCAAGACAGTGAAGCATCGTCTCAGATTCAAAGCCTTTAAATGAAACATTCAAAACATAAGGCAATGCATCATCAGGTGATAGAATCTGCGCTCCTCTTGCGACTAACTCCTTACGAAGATAAGAATTAATCTCAGTCGTCTTATCATAAGCTTCAGGAATACCTGCGCTTACTTCCTTCAATGCTTCAAGGAAAGCGCCTGCAAGAAGCGGGCTCTGAGTACCTGACCTCATTCCCTCCTGCTGGCCGCCACCAAGTATAAAAGGATCGATCTTCACGCCGTTCTTAATGAAAAGAACGCCATTACCCTTTACAGAATGAATCTTATGACCGGAGAAGGATGCCATATCAGCACCTATCGTTGAAAGGTTTACAGGCATTTTGCCCAAAGCCTGAACGCAGTCCAAATATATTACAGTCGAAGGAGAAATTTTCTTGATCGATTTTGTAATATCATCAATCGGAAGAATCGAACCGGTCTCGTTATTAACTAATGTAAAACAAGCAAGAGCTACGCCACCTTTAGTAAGCTCTTCCTCAAGACTTTCCATAGTCGGCTTTCCGCTCTTATCAACTTTAAGATATCTAATCTCATAACCAAGCTTGGAAAGATATTCAAGGCATTCAAGGGTTGCCTTATGTTCAGTCCTTGTAGAAATAACAGCATTACCGGCGCGCTTATTGCGGCTCATATAACCCTTTATTGCGGTATTCGCACTTTCAGTAGCACAGGAAGTGAAAAAGATCTCACCCGGCTTTGCGCCTAAAAGCTCTGCTGTTTCCTTTCTGATGCCTTCATAAAGATCAATGGCCTTATTACCAAGCTTATGAAGAGCTCCGGGATTAGCAGAAACGCTGTCTTCCGTGAGTTCCATTAACTTGGCTCTTACCTTTTCAGATACAAATGTAGTCGCGCTGTTATCGAAATAAATCATAGTTCGCCTCTTACAAAATAACCTTAGTATTATATATTAGCGAGGTTTTAACGCAACCTGAAAAAGTTAACTTGTCCGCAAAACGCCTTCGATAATAGTAAAACCAACTTACTTCATTGTGATCAATTCGTACTGACGAGTACCGATACCGATCTTCTCGGCATGCTCAATAGTCTCAGCCCATGAAACATTAGGGTTGCTGTTATGCCAGTGATCACCGTGATCATGGAAGTTCTTCTTCGCCATATTATCTCCAAGCTGGCTGTTTCTGATAGGAGTAGCCTTGGAGCAGAGATCAACACAAGCCTGATCAAGTGCAACCGGATCAAAAGATGCAAGCATTCCGATGTCAGGAAGAATCGGTGCGTCATTCTCGCTGTGGCAATCACAGTTCGGTGATACATCAGTAATGAGGCTGATATGGAAGCACGGTCTTCCTGAAACTACTGCAGCTGTATATTCAGCCATTTTGCAACCTAAAAGCTGAGGCGCATTCCAGTTGTCATTTTCAATGGCATCGAAAGCACAGGCACCGATACATCTACCGCATCCCTTACACTTGGCAGGATCAATTCTTGCCTTCTTATTCTCATAAATGATAGCGTCAGAACCACAATCATTTGCACATCTCTTACAGCCTTTGCACATATCAGTTATTACATGAGGCTGACCGCTCTGATGCTGCTGCATCTTGCCTGCACGGCTTCCGCAACCCATTCCGATATTCTTGATTGCGCCACCAAAGCCTGCCTGCTCATGGCCTTTGAAATGAGAAAGTGAAATGAAGATATCAGCATCCATAACGGCTCGACCGATATAAGCTTCCTTGCAGTATTCGCCGTTTGGAACCGGAACAAGAATATCATCTGTTCCTCTAAGACCGTCAGCGATAATAATCTGGCAACCGGTCGTAATTGTATTAAAACCGTTGATATTGGCGCAATCCATGTGCTCCAAAGCATGCTTACGGCTTCCTGGATACAAAGTATTACAGTCTGTAAGGAACGGCAAACCGCCATTTTCCTTTACTACATCAGCAACAGCTTTAGCATAGTTAGGTCTCAAATAAGCAAGGTTACCAAGTTCTCCGAAATGCATCTTGATCGCAACAAACTTACCATCAAAATCTATAGTTTCGATTCCGGCTTTCTTAATAAGCTTCTGAAGCTTAGTTGTAAGTGAAACACCATTAACAGTTCTAAAATCTGTAAAGTATACCTTTGACTTTTCCATAGTTAAATTCTCCCGATAATGAAATGGTACTCAAGTTTAATATATCGATTATACATTAAATACCGGATTCAATTTAAACTAGCAGACAATATATCATTATTACATCTGTAAAACTCGTTTATATCAATACATCAGTACATCAGATATTTATACAACACTCGAAGCGTTTGTTCTGAAAATCCTATACAAATAACAAAGGCTGTAAACCTTGCGGTTTTCAGCCCCTGTATATTTATTTAAAACTAATATTAATTGTTGCTACTCTGCCATAGACTTCTTCGCATTTACGAACCTTGTTCTGCAACTGCGGTTTCAGGCTTTGGTATGAAGCCTTCATAATGAATCGAGCAATAGTAGTTACCATTATATTCTTCTGTTCCTTCTTTGTTACATCCTCTTGCTGAACAAGGCTCTTTCTTTGGGCCACAGGATGTCAGAGCTAACATAGAAACTACAACTAATAAAACAGCAATAATTCTTATGGATTTCATAACTTATACCTCATAAAGTTAATAGGATATTATGAGTTACTAGGACTTGTAAAGTCCTAGTAACTCTGTTAAGCGTAGATTAACAGAGCGCACAATATAAGCTATTTTGAGATTAGAACAAAAAAGAGATACATGAAAAATAAAAGTGCCCCCGTTCATCTCAACATTACTGTCCAATAAACGAGGGTAACTTCATTGATTCTGGTGCAGATGGCGGGACTTGAACCCGCACGAGATTGCTCCCACTAGCACCTGAAGCTAGCGCGTCTGCCAATTCCACCACATCTGCATGCGCGTAAGATTTTATATCAACAGTGGTCATTTTTCAATAAGGACAAAAGATAGCTATAGGTTATAATCTTCGTATGAATAAAGTAAATGTCTCAGTATCAGAACTTGCGTCATATATTTCGCGCCGCGGCAATCTCGCCGGCGGTTCTTACGGTTCTGTTTCCGGAGCCGAAGGAACAAGACTTCACCAGAAGGTTTTTTCGGATCTGAAGAAAGCATACGGAGACATTGTCATTACTGAAGAATCACTTTACTACGACTATATATCTGCTTCCGGCCTGACAATCTCGGTAAACGGCAGATTTGACGCAATGTTGATGAAGCCCGGAAAACCTCCGATGATCTTTGAGATCAAGTCTTTCAACTCGACAAAAGAGAGCTTCGATGCATTGGTTCGTCCGGAACATGTTACCCAGTTAAAACTCTATGGTGCTATGTATCTTCTGACAAATTCAGATGTGTTAGATGTATCACTTACTCTCAGATATGTATCCATCACAAGTTTTGACAGCTTTGAGAATACATATGAAATGTCTTACGAAGAGGCACTGAAGTATTGGGAAGAAATATTAGGTGAATATGCAGCTTTTGCTAAGACTTTACTTGATTACCAGAACAGTCTTCTTGACTCAGCAGCACAGATCAAGTTCCCTTTCGATTCAATAAGGCCGGGCCAGAAAGAATTCATGAAGAAAGCGCTCCTTGCTCTTAACTCAGGAGAGGCCTTCTTTGTCGAAGCACCTACAGGAATTGGAAAGACGGTTTCTGTCCTCTACCCCGCTATCAAAGGGCTTGTTAAGAATAGGTACGATCAGATTTTCTATCTGACGGCTAAAGAAGCCACAAGAGGTGTTGCTGAAGCAACATTAAATGCTATGCGTAAATCAGGCCTTATCATAAGGTCAATTACGCTCCGTTCAAAAGAGAAAATGTGTCCTTTCGGACCGGATTGCGATGCCAAATTCTGTCCACTTGCAAAGGATTACTATGGAAAACTTAAGGATGCTTTGGAAGAATCTCTTGCACTGGATGAGATAACTCCGGAAAAGATTACTGATATAGCATTAAGGCACAATATCTGTCCTCACGAGTTCCTGATTGATACGATGGAATACTGCACGGTTATAATCGGCGACTATAACCACGTCTTCAATCAGAGGGTAACTCTGGTATCGAAAGAGCCCGGAAACCAGCGAATCGCAGTACTCGTCGATGAGGCACACAATATGATCGACAGAGGCAGAGATATGTTCTCTGCCTCCATCTCATTAAGTCTCATCGATTCCATGATCAAAGACTTCAAAGGTCGCAATACCAAAGTCGAGACTCTTCTCCATCAGTTACGAAACTACTTCGTAAATATTGGCACTTTGTTTGATTCATCCAGCTCATGTTTCAAAATGCTTGAAGAAGCTGATGAGCGAAAGGTTCTCATGACCGAAAACTGGGAAGCTATGCGTCAGCCTCCAAGGCAGCTTTACGCAAAGTTATGGTACACACTAAGGAATCTTACCCCAATCCTGGATAATCTTGAACAGGGACAATGCAGAAAGACTTCGATGAAATTCTTTTTCGAAGCCAGATATTTTCTTACTGTACTTGAGCAGTATTTCGATACTTCATATATAACTACAGCATCGAAAGAAAACGGTGATATTACTATTACGCTTAACTGTCTGGATTGTGCAAATAAGCTCGATAAGATTATCAAGGACAGAATGTCGGTTATATTCTTTTCGGCTACATTCACACCTTACGAATACTATAGAAATTGTCTTGTAGGACCTGACTGTGACTATTCATCATTCTTGAGACTCCCCTCGCCTTTCCCTCCGGAGAATCTTGAGATAATGATCGATTCAGACATATCAACAGCTTATAAGAACAGATCCCTTACTGAGTATGATCTTTCTCAGAAAATTGCTGATTGCTTTGCAGGAAGAACCGGTAACCATATGATTTTCTTCCCGTCTTTTGAGTATATGAATCAGATCATGCCAAGAATAGACTCCATCCTGTCTAAGAACAAAGATATAAAACACAAGATAATCTCACAGGTTACTGAGATGAACAGTATCGAAAAAGAGGAATTCTTAAAAAGCTTCAGTGAACCCTACGACGGACTCCTCATTGGTGCTGCAGTACTTGGTGGCCATTTCGGAGAAGGCATCGATCTTGTTGGAGACAGATTAAAAGGCGTTGTCATTGTAGGCGTGGGAATACCAAAGATAACACCTGAACGACAGATACTTAGCAATTACTACTCCGAGAAGTTCGGTGATGGTTTTGCATTCGCATACAGATTCCCCGGCTGGCAGAAAGTGCTCCAGGCTGTTGGAAGAGTTATCCGCACAGAAACAGATACAGGCTTCGCACTTCTCATAGACGAGAGACTTGCAAAGCCTGAGTATCTGATGTTATATCCAGATCACTGGAAAATCTAATTTAGGTTAAATAAACTGCTTTCCTGAGCCCCAGGCAGTTCCAACCTTTTCGCCGAGGACATTGTATGAATTGGTAAAGGGATCAAATGCGATAGGTCTGACCTTAGCTAAATCCACCTTGCCATCTGTAAGTACGGATTCGTCAACAGAAACATTGACGATTTCAGCCTTAAGAATACATGTTTCTTCATTGAATTCTTTGACATTGCACTCAACGCAAATCGCAAGTTCATTGATTACAGGTGCGTTTACGAATTCACTCTTAGAAACTGTAAGGCCGCATTTTGCAAGCTTATCAGCAACATCGTTACCGGAAACGATACCAACATAATCACATGCCGCAACATGTTCAGCATCAGCCATGCTGATAGTAAGAGCACCTGTCTTCATGA
Organism: Saccharofermentans sp.; assembly: GCA_024403855.1. Classification (GTDB taxonomy): domain Bacteria; phylum Bacillota; class Clostridia; order Saccharofermentanales; family Saccharofermentanaceae; genus Saccharofermentans. Next base: position 115,493 of record JAKSRC010000002.1, read on the forward strand.
AATCCTTGCAGGTCTTGTGGCTGGGAGTGAGACAAACGGACAGTTCGTTTGACTCAGAGACTCCGCCCCAGGCAGCATTCATAGCATTTGCAACTCCGTTTTCATCGTATGCAGCCAGAATCCATACCGGTTGCGGTGTCGTATATGGCTTTACACCCAAATTAACTCTTCCCATTTGAAATCTCCCTTCCGTCCGGAATTACTATTAAAGAGTCTTTACAGTAACTTCTGAAGGCTCATCACCAAGTGTGATAACACCTTCTGTTCCCGTAATCTCATATGTACCCTTTGTTCCGGTAACTGTTACGATACCTTCGCTATTTGTATGGATGACCTCATCCTTGGTCCACCATTCACCCTTAACAAGGCTTAAGAGCTTTTCATATGCAGGCTTAGTTCTGTTATCAACAGTAACAAGACCGCTTGGAGCATTAAGCCAAGCACCATCAGCAAAGTCCCAACCTGTAATTGCCTTGATATTAGGATCTGCGAAAAGGATTCTGTACATTTCTTCCCACTGCTGAGCCTGTCTCTCTTCGCCTGCAATTGTTGTAGGCCAATCAGTTACCTGCCAGTCGTTGAGATCTTCGATATATTCAGGAATAAGTGTACCTGATACCAAAGTATTCTCTGTAAAGTGAATCGGCAAACCGAATCTTGAGAATCTCTTTAATACATCATAGAGCTTTTCTGTTCCCCAGTAGCCCTGATGCTGGTGAGACTGGATTCCGATTGCAGAAATCTCAACGCCTGCATCAAGCAAATCTTCAATGAGCTGCTCATACTTGGGAGTTGTATTGAAATCATTAATAAGGAATGTTCCATTCGGGTTAGCAGCTCTTGCAGCAGCGAAAACTTCCTTTACAAGACCTACTCTTCCATACTTATTGCACAGTCTTGTTACTGCGTTATCGTACTTGTCGAAAATAGGCATGATAACAACTTCATTGATAACATCCCAAATATCGATAGTGCCCTTAAATGCAGTTACTTCTCTGTTAATTCTTTCGAGCTGTTTATCCATGATAACTTCATCAGAATACTTCAAAAGCCAGTCAGCACAAACTGTATGCCAGCAAAGCGGGTGACCTTTCATAGTGATGTTGTTTGCTTTAAGAATTTCAGATGCGTCCTTAAGCTGCTGATAATTAGGATAGCCTTCTTCAGGTTCATATCTTCCCCAATAGAAAGGAAGAGTTCCGTAATTCATGAGCTTAAGCCACTTTTCCTGTCTGTCCTTATCTGCCTTTTTTCCTTCAAATTCAAGGAAATCAAAAGCGCCGGAACCAAAAAGGAACTGATGCGATTTCTGGTTTAAAACCAAGTCTTTGTCAGCAACCGCGTTGCCATTCTTGTCAACAACTCTTACAACGCTTTTGCCGATACGATGTTCAGGAGTAGTCATAATATTCATAGTTCATTCCTCCCCATTTTTTTGGAATAATTTGATTATACTAATTAACCATTCAAATTGAACGACAAAATGAGTTTATCAGATGTTAAGAACAGAAAGGCAGTCGTATGATTTTTCGAAATGCATCGAAAGATAATCGGTCGTAAAATCCTTTAATTCATTCTCTGTTTTCTGATCTGCTCTTGCAGTAAACAACTTTTTCAAATCAGCTGTCGCAAAGTAATTGAGAGCTCTTACAGCGGGTTCTTCAAGAACTCTGTTAAAGTTCCTGCTATTAGCACCGGAGTCTCCTCCACCGATATTTATAATGTGCGTTTTCGAGTTCTTGCCAAGAGAATCTTCAAGATCATAAAGGACTGTAAAACCTGCTATAGTAAGCAATCTCCAGTTGAAAGCTGAATAGATAAACAGATACTTATCCTTGTTATTCGCAAGCATATAGAAAGCATATACGGCAAGTTCATATGCTTCTTTGGAATTTTCACTTTGAAGCGTGCAATCCATAAGGCAGGAAGAAATATGCGCTGCAACAGCCATCTGCTCAAGGCTTTGCATGATTTTCGCATTGCTCTCAATAATTGAAACATCTTTGAGATAGTAGTAACCATGAGATATAGTCACTACAAAATCACAAAGCATATAAGGCATAGAGACAGAGCCTAAAGAACTTCCAGGCTTAGCCACTCCTTTTGCACAAATGGTTATAAGACCTCTGTCCGAAGTTAATACAGATAAGAGTCTGTCCTTATCTTTGTATTCACTTGAACGGATTATAAGACCACGGCAATTAAAGGGATCCATTATTCGTCAATATCTTTACTAAGGCCTGTTGAACCCAGCATAGCATCGTTGTTCTGCCAATCGTTTCTGACCTTAACATAAAGGTCAAGATACACTTTGCAGTCCAAAAGTCTTTCGATATTTCTTCTCGAAGCAGTACCGATACGCTTGATCATCTGACCATCTCTTCCGATGATAATTGCCTTATGAGAATCTCTGTTGCAGATAATATCAGCCTTAATAACTGCCATTGTTCTGTCTTCACCGGAAGTAATCTCACCATCATCATTCTTTTCCTTGAACTCATTGATGATGACCGCAGTACCATGAGGAATTTCCTGATCTGTGTAATGAAGAACCTGCTCACGGATAAGCTCGGCAGCAATGACTCTTTCTGTCTGATCAGTCATATATTCACTGTCGTAAAGTCTGGGACCGGAAGGCAGCATTTTCGTGATGACAGACAAAAGGAGATCAACATTCTTACCTGTCTTAGCACTAATCGGAACGATATCTTCAAAATTGTAAATCTCAGAATACTTCTGTGTAAGAGGAAGAAGCTTTTCCTGTCCGGCTTCATCGTACTTATTGATAACGAGGATAACTTTCTTGTCACTCTCTTTAAGAAGATCCATAAGCCTCTTCTCTACTGCACCCGGCTCAGAGAATCTGCCGTCAGCAATAAGCACAACGACATCAGCACCCAATGCAGCCTTGTAAGACCTGTCTACCATGAACTCACCCATCTTGGATGTAGGCTTATGGATACCGGGAGTATCAGTAAAGATAATCTGTGTATCTTCCGTATTATAGATTGTTCTAATATTAGTTCTTGTTGTCTGAGGCTTATGAGATACGATGGCAATCTTCATTCCTGTTATGTAATTAAGGAGAGTTGATTTACCAACATTAGGACGGCCCAATAAAGCTACTGTTCCGCAATGCTCACAGAAAGTTCCTGCAGGAATAAGTCCTTCAGACTGAATAAGATCTCTATGGTTATCCATCTCGTAGATATCTTTGATCTCATCGTCAAAAGCAAGATCTAAAGCTTTCATTAGTCTCTTCTGTCTGTCAATCATGACCTTCTCATCAGTAGGATCGATATGGTCATAACCCAAGAGATGCAAAAGAGAATGAGCAATAAGGAACATAGCCTCACGCTCGAAAGAATGGCCATAGCTTTCAGCCTGAACTTCACAAGCAAAAGGATTTATAAGGATATCGCCATAGCAAAGAACCTGATTGCCATCTTCATCAGTCTCGAAATCACCACTGTCAGGCAAAGCAACAAAAGAACCGTCTTCAAGTTCCATCATTGGGAATGAAAGGCAGTCTGTCTCTTTATCGATATCTCTCTGCTCATTATTGACTTCACGAATCTCTTCAGGAGTTACAAAAGTCAAAGTCGCATAAGCGTCCTTAAGTGTTCTTGTTACCTGTGGAGCAGCATATTCGTCACTTAATATGGCGTTACTTAATTTCTCAATGAATTCATTTAATCCTGCAAGTTTTTCCTCGGAAAAACCTTCTGCGTTGTTTACTATTTCAATTCTCATTCAGGGTACTTAATCCTTTCGTGGAAGACTCCGGCATAAACCTGCTTAAAAGCAACGATTATCTTTTCGATATCATCGAAAGAAAGGCCGGAATTTATAAGCTGGTCCTGATCAATCTTATCCTTGATAAGGACTCTTATGAGCTGTTCAGCACTTGCTACATCGTTCGTCTTCATAGACCTTACTGCCGCTTCACAAGTATCTGCCATCATAACGATAGCTGACTCTTTGGAAGAAGGAACATGGCCTCTGTATCTGAAGTTAGCTACATCCGGTGGTTCAAGACCTCTTGCCTTTGCGTCTTCTACAGCTTTTCGATAGAAATACGAAGGATATGTAGTTCCATGGTGCTCATCAATAATCTTGATAATTGCATTAGGAAGTCTCTCCTTCTTGGCAAGTTTAACACCATCTTCAGGGTGCTTGGTAATAATCGCAACACTCTCCATAACAGAAAGCGAATCGTGGGGATTAACACCACCATGCTGATTTTCAGTGAAATACTCAGGATTCTCGAGCTTTCCGATATCGTGATAGTAAGCAGCAACCTTACAAAGAAGTGGATCCGCACCAATAGCTTCAGCTGCGGAGTCAGCGAGATTAGCTACCATCATTGAATGGTGATGTGTACCTGTAGCCTCAAGGAAAAGTCTCTTCAAAAGATGCTGTCCAGGCTGGCTAAGTGCAATGAGCTTAACAGGTGAAGCAGCATTACATACAAGCTCGAAAATCGGTGAAAGACCGATAGCTACGACAAGTGAAGCAATTGTACTTACAAAAGTGAAAATAGCCGAAGTAAGATATTCTGTTCTCGTATTACCAATCAGGAAGTTGTATCCGACACTTGTTGCAATTGTTGCAATCGTCGGGAAGAAAATAAGTGATGCGTTATTAACAATCTTATCCGTTCTTCCGGCAAAGACAGAACAAAGGATAATTCCGACAAGATTAATTATGAAAAGTTCCGGATCGAAGCCGTACATCGGCCATACCAAAAGCAGGTTTACTAATGAAAGAATAATGCCATTTTGTGTTCCAATATATGTCGCACAAACCGCAGCAAAGAAAATAACTATGCATAAAAGCGATGACAATGAAGACAGATAAACGGAAGTTCCGATAGAAATAAGGAAAGTTGTAATCAACAAATAGAAAACAGGAGTCTCAATCTTGAGTTTCTTACGCTCAACATTCAGATACGCAAGAACAACAGCCGAAATAATGAGCACATAAACAATGACTCTGGCAAAGATGACAAGGTTAAAAGACTGGGCTCTGATAAGCTCAAGTTCAACGAGGTTGCTATACACATGTTCATCGATTATAGAACCGGCACTTACGAGCTTGGTTCCCTTTTCGATCATTACAGGCTCATTAATAACAGCTGTATAAGCATTGTTAGCAGCATCAGCTGTTGCTTTGTCATCGTATACAGTATTGGGTTCAAGAAGTGCTAATAATACTGCATTCATTGAACCGGCAAACTTCGTGTACGAAGGATTAGAAACGCAGAAGGAATCTATCTGTTCGCTGATTTTGGATTCCAAAACAGCGTCGCTGACATTACCAAGCATAACAAGCTCTGCAATCGCAGTTGTCTTCTCTCTTACATAAATAAATGTCGAACCGCTTATATCGAAAAAGATGACAAGCGTTTCAGGGTCAATCTTCTTTCCTAAAGCTCTTTCCACATTTACTGACAACTGGCTAGCTGACGCTGAAGACGGTATGGGTTCCTGTGGATCTGCCGCAAGAGCTGTTTTCCTTATCTGACTCGCAAGGTCAAAGAAATCATCAACTCTGTCGATGCTTTCTTCAGACTGCTTATCAGAACGCACGAAAATATCTTCTACAGTATCTCTTGCTACTATAGCTCTTCTCTTTGTCTCGTAAGAATCTGCAAAAGTTCTTGTTGCGTAGATATCCTGATCGGCAATGGAACCGACCTCATAATCGAAACTTACCGGAAGTGATCCGTAGAATACAAGGAAAACAATAGTAAGTGCAGCAAGCACCAGGGAAATAATCTGATGGAACTTTGGTTTTGTTGATTTGTTACTTGTCATAAGTCACCTTGCTTAGCATTCTCATAGGCTTTAACAATTCGGGCAACGAGACTGTTTCTAACAATGTCCGAATCATTAAGGCTGACAATCCTTATGCCTTCAACACCATCCAAAACTCTAATGGCATCTTTAAGACCGGTCGGAACACCTCTGGGAAGGTCAATCTGTGTAAAATCGCCACAGACACATGCCCTGCAGTTAACTCCGATTCTCGTAAGGAACATCTTCATCTGTTCAGGAGTAGTATTCTGGGCTTCATCAAGAAGGACGAAGCAATCATCCAGATTTCTGCCTCTCATAAAAGCTAACGGAGAAACCTCAATAACGCCCTTATCGTAATAACGTTCAAACATCTCCTGTCCAAGAAGAGCTGAAAGCGCATCATAAATCGGACGCATATATGGATTTACCTTTTCTTCAATATCACCGGGAAGAAAGCCTAATTTCTCACCGGCTTCTATAGCAGGTCTTGTAAGAATAATTCTTGATACTTCCCTGCTCTTCAATGCTTTTACAGCCATCGCAACACCAAGGAAAGTCTTACCGGAACCGGCAGGACCAGCACAGATAACAAGCTCAGACTTTTTAAGTGAATCAACATAGAATCTCTGTCCTAATGTTCTGGGCTTAATTGCTCTTCCGGATGGTGTCATATAGAAAACTTCATCGGAAGTCTTAAGGAATTCTTCAAGCATTCCCTCTTTTGCAATATTCAAGATATATTGGATATCTGTCTCATCAACCGTCGAATCTGAAGAAAGCTTATCTATTGCGAGAAATACATCTTTCGCATTAAGAACATTCTCGGTATCTCCTTCAATAACGAAGCCCTTACCATCATGCTCAATTGATACATCAAAAAAGTCGGCAATTTTAGTCGCGTAAACGCTCGCCGAATGCAATGAATTCTTAAGCTGTTCGATTCTTTCTTCCAAATGAGATCTCCTATATCAGAATTATTATGCTAATCAAAGGCTCCGTCAACTTATAAGCCCTTAAAGCTATTTATAACCGCCTTGTAATAATCAGGCACATCAACTTCGAAATGCATCGTCTCACCTGTTCTAGGGTGAACAAACGTAATAGCCTGACTGTGAAGAGCCTGACCTGTAAGTCCGTAATTCTTACGTCTGGGTGCATATACAGGATCACCTACGACAGGATGGCCGATATATCCCATATGTACTCTGATCTGATGGGTTCTGCCAGTCTCAAGAACAAGCTTTAAATCAGTAATATCGCCAAGTCTCTCAACGACTTCAAAATGTGTAACTGCTGATTTTCCATCCTTGTTTATCGACATTTTACGTCTATCGCTATTTGATCTGCCGATTGGAGCATCAACCATTCCACGGTCTTCTTTTACAAAACCATAAACCAAGGCTCTATACTCTCTTACGATCTCATGTCTGGACAACATATCAGCAAGTTTTAAATGCGTAAAATTATTCTTGCATGCGAGCATCAAGCCGGAAGTGTCCTTATCTATACGATGAACAATGCCCGGTCTTAATACGCCGTTGATATCTGAAAGATCATCCTTACAATGGGCAAGTAATGCGTTTACAAGAGTACCCTCATAGTGACCGGCTGCCGGATGGACAACCATTCCCTGTGGCTTATTAATAACCAGAAGATCAGAATCTTCGTAAACAATATCAAGCGGAATATCCTGTGCCTCAAATGAATCGTCAGCCTTAGGAGCAGGAATATCTGCTTCGATTACATCGCCTGCTGAAAGCTTGGTTCCGGCTTTGGTAATTACCTTGCCGTTTACAGTAATCTTGCCATCGTCAATCAGGCGCTTATAAAATGATCTGGAATAAGTAGCGTCAAAAACTTCAGTTACAAAGTTGTCGAGTCTAACGCCATTGTTATCACATACTCTTGACTCAATCGGCATTTTTGGACTCCTTTTTCTTAAAAATAATATCCCAGAATTTCTCGAAATACTTGGCTCCGAAAATAATGATGCAGATAAGAAGTATTGTTCCCAATACTGCACAGATATCAGCAATATTGAAAATCGGGAAAGTATAACTACCGAAATCAAATCTAAGGAAATCGATTACATATCTGAGAGAAATTCTGTCAATCAGATTGCCAATAGCACCTGATGATAAAAGGCAAAAAGCAAGTGCAATCAGCTTCATATTATTCTTGAGCGCAATAATCATAAGAATGAAGATGCCAAGTCCCATAATTACAGAAACTACTGAAAGAAAGTAAATACCCCAAGACTGGTTGGCAAACATGGAGAAAGCACTTCCGGTATTCTCACAGTAATAGAGGGAGAAAAAGTTCTTGATTACAACAACAGTTCTGTCGGGCAAGGGCTTAACCTTTGCTTCGACAAGCTTCTTTACTACCTGGTCAGCTACAACAAGCACTGCTAATAGCAATGTGAAAATAGCCATAGAACCAATCCAGGATTTCTTTACATTCGTTACTTCGTTATTCATATTCACAGAATCGCTTTATTGCGATACACCTTCCATTTCTGTCAGTCTCGAAAATAATACCACAAACATATCCAGTGCCACCTGCAGGTTCGTATTTTGCAGGAAGCTTATATGCAAGTCTCTTAAGAGAAGTCTCGATATCCATACCGAGAATGGAATCCTTTGCGCCACACATACCACAGTCAGTGATGTATCCAGTACCATAAGGAAGTATTGTCTCATCAGCAGTTTGAATGTGGGTATGAGTACCGGCTACACAGGACACTTTACCATCAAGATAATATCCCATTGCGCACTTCTCAGATGTAGCATCACAATGGAAGTCCAGGAAAATTGAAGTGCAGCCTTCGTTCTTAAGCTTCTCGACAAGCTTGTCAGCACATGCGAATGGATTATCAGGAAGCACATTTGCATATACCTGACCCAAAAGATTGATAACGCCGAGCTTCTCACCGTTCTTCTCAAAGATGCAGTAATCGTTACCGGGCCATGAAGGAGTAAAGTTTGCAGGTCTGGCAACATTGCTGATCTTCGTTATCTGGCTTATAAATTCTCTATTAGAGAAAGTATGGTTGCCCATAGTAAACAGATTGGCACCTGATGCCTCAAGCTCTTTCAAAATATTAATAGAGGCTCCAAGACCGTTAACACTATTCTCTGCGTTGACAATACAACAATCTATCTGGTTACTCTTCAGAAAACCAGGCATGACAGTCTTAAATGCGCGTCTTCCGACACTGCCGACTACATCGCCAACAAAGCAGATTCTCAAAAGTGTTAACCTCCAGTCTTTTTATTATTTAAAGTATAACAAACATTGTCTGTTCATAAAAGTTGAATATAAATAATCAAAAAACACTTGAAAGCCCATAGCTCGAGGCTTTCAAGTGCTATAGCAAAAAGTAAATCAATCAAACGTGAAGGATAAAGTGCTAGAATCGTTCATCCAAGACTCTCTGTGCCCTGTCTTGTATAATCTTTATAACATCATCCAACTCTTTTTGTCCTGAAAAATAAGCGGGCAATTCCTCCGAAAAAATCATGTATATAGATGAATCATGTGAATCCATTTTTGAACAACTCAAAATTATCTTTTCAAGATTATTAATATCGTCAACAGTAAATTTATTATTAATCCTTACAGTTGTTCCAAGCGAATAATCCATTGCAGCTAGCTGAACTTCAGGCGTGTTGTAGTATTCAATAGCCTTTTCGCAAACCTTTCGAAATTCATTACGATTCAGAACAAATCTGTCACTTAATGCCAATTCTGACTGGACTTCATCAGAAAGAAGAAGATTAACAAAATCAATACAGGCTTCTTTATTCAACGAACCAGCAGAAATAGCTATTGAAATATCTGGGCCAAACATAGGACCTCTACCATCGGTAGAAGGAATGCCCAATATAGCTGTTCCGTTTTTGATGTCTGCTCTCTTTACTAGATAACCTCCAATTCCAGGACAATTGCAAAGGCATGCTATTTTATTCCTTTCCAGAGAGGTCTCATCACCCTCGGAATCTTGCATATCTTCATCTGTTGTAAATTCCCATTTTACGCTGTTTTCCGGGACATTATCCTTAACGAATTCTGCTAATGCTGCAAAATCCCGACCGGAAAAATCGATTTTACCATCTTTAATAAATTCATCACTCATACTATTAAATAGCTTAATAAAATATAAAACCTGGCCGGACTCAATAATATCCTTGCCATTCAATGCATCATGCAAGAATGTCTCATATTCATTCGTCGTAAACCCTTCGCCAGATATACCAGCATACTGAGGATCTGTTTGAATACCTTCGATAGTAAAACTTATCGGTAACTGATACAACTTACCATTAGTGTAAGATTTCTCAATAACGTTAGTAAAATACTTATTAGAATCCAGATTTGATAAGTATGGGGCGAGATCAATAAGATAGTTATTGTTATTAAGTTGTCCCATTCCAAGTGTGTTCATAAGGATATCAGGACCTTCTCCATTCATGATATCCATAGCAATTTCATAACTCATCTGAGCATCTGCATTCATATACGCTGCATTAAGTTCATCATCGCTGTTAATATTTTCATAGGATTCAATGTATTTGTTTATGTTATATTTGTCAGTAATCCGAATATAATACTTTTTGTTTATTTCGTTATACTTAAGAATAGCATCAGCTATAACATCATTCATTTCAGATTCTTTAATGTATAATTCTAAAATTGTCTTTCCTGCATGTGGATTCTTAACAGCTTTTGTTAATTCTACAATTACAAAATTACTAGCAAGTTGAGGTTCGAACATATTCGATGTATTAAATCGACCACAAAGAAGCATCTTTTCTTCTGAGTAATCTGCAATATTAAGACGAGAAGTATAATTTCTATTTATATTACTATTGCTATAATTTAAACATTCCTCTATAGCTTTATTATTTATATCAATTTTAGAAACACCCTGAGTTGTCGTAAAGTACGCATTACCATTAGAATCATTATATATGGAGAGAAATTGATCCAGATCTATCCAAGAATAGTCGGCGGAATTCACTTCCGTCAATTCGCAGGTGCTTAAATCAAGTTTAAAATACTTGTAACTCCGGCTCACAGCTGCAGGAAAGAGCACAGTGGTATCATCAAGTGCAAAAACAGCAGGTATACCATAAATACCTTCGAAATCTTTAACCTCTATTTGAGACATATCTCCGTCAGGAGTAAATATCCTCATAACATAATAAGAGGTATTAACTTGTGCTACTGGACGGTCAATCTCAACTCTATATTTGCCGATATAGTACTCTGAAGGAAATTGAAAACCGACATTGTGAAAACCAAAATCATATGTGTTAATAATCATTTCGGTATCGACATCAAATTCATACTCCATAAATGAATAATCGTTCGTATCAGGATTCCATGAGTCGACATAGACTATTATTTTTCCAGCACTGTAGGCAGCATACTTGGGGTTATCATTTCTATTTACCACATCAAACAGATTAATCGTCTTGACTGTTTGCTTAGTAATTCTATCAATTATTGTAACCATCTGGATAGCATCTGTCGTACCTGATGGATCTGGAATCTTATACCGTCCATCCGAATATACAGCTAAATATTTATCATCTGACCCAGCCAATTGATGATATAAAGTCTCTATTTGCTTATTGGGGTTTGTTTCAGGAGTGAATACTGTAATTTCAGCATTATACCAAGGCATTTTAGTAGTAATCTTCTGTGCATGGCTATTACTATTGTTCAAATTACAACACGAAAATGAAAGAAGCGTTGATAGCACTAGAAGTATTGCCATCATCATTCTGGCAACTATCTTTGTAGCAACCTGATTCATCTATCCTCCTGCAATAATATCTATATACGATATATCACAGGCAAGAATAGAATAAAATAAGCTTAGTTATATTTGGCAAGTTTGGTCGAAATTAGGCAAGTTTGGTGTCTAGAATAGGGATTATGGCCACTGATACGAACTCTGTTTTTCCTTTTTCGAAAAAGAAATTTCCATTATTGCGATTTACCGCTTCTTTGACGTTTGTAAGTCCGTAACCAGGAGAAAAACATCTTCCTTTTTACTATTAATCTCCGGATTGCCATCATAAATATAAGAATTTCGGCAAGCAAAAATGAACTGTCCTTCTTCTATTACAGCTTTTATTGAAAGATATCTATCATCTTCAGGACACTGTTCTGCCGCTTCAAGCGCATTATTAAGTATGTTAGTAAGAATTACGATACAATCTCGGTCTTCTATCTGTAATTTCGAGAGATCTCCCAAAACAAATCTGAAAGTTATTCCTTTTTCTCTCGCTTCCGCATATTTAGTATTGAGAATTGTATTTATCAAACGATTACCGGTCTCAAATACATTGGTGTTATTTACAAGCTCAGTATTTTGAACATCAAGTATTTCTTTCATCTTCTCATATTGTTCTTCTACCATCAAACTTTTTAGTACAGTTATCGTATTCTTAAACTCATGTTCTCGTTTCCCCAAGATATCCCTTTCTTTTGTTATTTGATCATATAACTGAACAACACCCTGAGTATGAGCAATTTCCATTTCATTTTTCTGAACTTCAAGTGCTCTTTGAGATTCCTGCTTAATAAACCAAAATATGAATAGATTAATCAAAAGTAACGAAAAAGCCAAATATGTAAAAAGATTCGTTTGGTATATATTTATAGGTCCATTAAAACTATAAGCAAATAAAGCAATTAAGCTAAGTGAATACAACGGAAAAATCGTATATACAAGCCATAATTTAGTTTCGTCTATGGTAACAACATGTAGTGATACACGCTTTGCTGTGTTACAAGATATTGGGATTATTCTATCAGGAATCGCAGAAAATAGCTATATTATCTGTGGTTTCTTATCCCAGAATTATCCGTGGGATAATATGATTGCGTCTTCATTTTAATGTAAAATATTATAGATTCATCATTTCCAATACACAAAGCAAGTCTTTTCACGTTAATCACCTTTTACATCAGTTGTTATTCATTTGATCATTAAACAGTATTATCAGCAAATAGAGCTGATCGAATGTGACCTTTTTTGCTGTGTTGTTAACAGTAGAACTAACACGTCTTATGAACTCAAGACGCTTCCATAGATCATCCTCACAATTGTTTTGAATTCTTCCGTATTCATCGGCTTTCAAGTGTTTCCTGATATGGGACAACAAGTTCTTCATCAATGGAATACATACACTTAATTGCAGTTTCTAAGGCAAGACGGGAGTTGGTAATGCATGCTTTGACATCAATATTGATAAGATTCTCAGCAGCAACTGCAATATCAGCAAAAGGCTGAAATTGAGGTTCTTTATTCAAATGGTCGAAGTTAGTCACAGTTATGCCTCCCCTCAATCTAATATTGCATGCGCCCTATCCTGTATCATTTCACTGATCATTTTTAATCTCTCAGAAGAGTAATTATATGAACCAGATTTTTGCAGATTATAAGTCAGCATCTTCCTCACTTTATCCCTCAGTCTGCTATCTAATACTGCCTTTGCTTCTTCTATATAATCCTCATAAACACACGGGAGCAATGTGTCTGCATATTCCTTTAACAACTTGACATCCGCCCAATTTTCGTCTCCAGCCAGATTAAACAAAGAGTTCCCGTGATCAAACAATGGCGCCGGTGCAACTATACGATTTGTTTTACTATCAACAAACACACCAAAATTGCCGTAATGCCGGTCCGTGTTATAGATTATCGCATCAAACAAAATCATATCGTTAAGTGCGTCTACATACTCTTGTCCCAACTTTTCATAGTATGCTCGTACCGCTTTCATTCCTCCTGATTTGACTATTCGACCGATAGGCACAAATGCTAGCTCCTTGCTTGTGAAAATCTCACATGCGGAGCATAATTGTTTTTTCCATTTTGAAATCTTGTATGGCACTACATTCATATCTAATGCAGTGCCAATCTCATAGGCATATAATTCCGAATACGGCTCATTTCCCGTATTCGATGCACCAGAGGTTGCTCCTTTATACAAAAAGATTTTACCGCCGATTCGTCTCCAGCATTTTGGCAACATGCCGTTCGTTGTAAATTCCGGAGAAGATGCTAAAGAAGATCTGGTACTGCTTCCGTATCCGGTAAAAGCGATCATTGCAAGAACGCGGCTGAAATTATTGTCATAGAGGTTATTCTCTTCAAATGTGCCACCAAAGCTATCCTCTACCACCCAGTAAGAATCATTCAAAGACAGACCTTTACAAACCGAAATAACATCCATTGGTCTGTTGGCATTAAGACCACACTTGGCTAAAAACGTATTTACATAAGCTCTGTTTTTAGGAATGGTCCTACCTTTCAGCCAGGACGCAAGCCCTTTATTGCTTACATCCATCCCCAAGGGAAGAAGATTCTTATTTTTCTCATTGATCCAAGTAATCTGCAACACCGGATCGGAAAGGTTCTCTATGATTCTAAATCTTATTAGTTCTGTATCAAACAGTTTAATTACGTATTCCATAAGTGCTTCTCCTAAATTAAATACACCTTACCCATAATAGTTGTTAAGCAGTTGAATAATGCTCGCAACCGCAGCCGCACCGAACAATTCTTCTGCCAACTTTTGTCGCTGAATAGGCGTAAGACGTTGTGTTGATTGAAGTGCTTGTATCATGTCCTTCCTTGCTTTTTCATATACATCTTCCGGTTCAATTCCAACCGAAACTTTGTAATCACTCAAACCCCTTTTCCTCCCTCGTTAACAGATACTAGCCGTTTGACTCAACATTATTAGTTGAATCGCTTAAAGCTGTGTTTCCTTCATTCTTTTTTGACTGGTATATTCGAATAAGTTCTTGCATAACACCCAAGACTTTTTTAGATGTAAGAATTCTAACCAGCAATTCTTCTACTTCCCCACGATTATTGCAAATAAAGATGTATTGAGAATTGTTTTCATTAATGCTCCTAGCTATACCTTCCTCCAAAGTAAACTGAACAGGATAATTTGCTATTTCATATTTCATAAAGAATATCCGATACTTAAACTTTGTAAACACAGGTGTATACAGAAAGCACTCAAATTTTTTATCTTCCTCTCCACATTTGCCCAAACTATCCTGAATGTCAACACGCTTCTCCGTTGTTATTGTTGCGAATGCTTCAGCTAATGATGTTCTTGTTGTCGTATATGAATTAACAGGGCCATCATATGTGGCAATTGACCCGTAAATCATACCTTGAGTGTCGTCCGGTAGTTTTAATAGTATTTCCTCAATGACTTTATCAGGAGCGGTCATGTCAATTTCAGAAAAATCCAACTTGTTTGAGAGATTAAGTTCTTTACTCATAGTTCTGTCTCCTTAATTTCAAAAGTAATAGGCAAATGATCACTTATACTGTGGTCGGGATGCTTTTTCTTGTCAAGTAACGATGTAGAAACTGTCTGCGTTATAATATTCAAGTTTTCCTTCACAAAACGATTTCTTAATGCGGGTCTAATGATAACTTGATCATATGTGTTCCAATAAGGATTAACTGTATTGCCAGAATTACAGTAATACGTTCCGTATGGCTCTTTGAAATCACCAAGAAAATTCCACATAGGATTGTAAAACATCTGGTATTCTCTTCCTTCAACTATACGTGTTTCACGAGCTGCTTCTTCAAAAACAGGAATGCTATGAAAATACCGTGCGCTGACACAACTTTTATCGTACGGATTGATGTTAAAATCTCCGACAATAATAGTGTCTTTAGAGTTTATTTCACTCTCAATTTTCAAAACGTCTCTAACGATCCGTTCAATTTCAATCTCACGTCTTTCTGTATTATCGGAATATAGCTGACTATTCAGATGAACACCACATAGAATATACTTATCATCAATCACTTGAATAGATGCTCTATCTGTTTGAAGATACGGTTCAATCCGCAATCCAGCTCCACCTATAATATGAATACGATCACATCCAAGGGTAGGTATCACATGCATAGTAATCCCTCTCGCTTTAAGTGTTTCAATTAAACTATTGATATTGTCAGCGTACTCTGCCAAAACAGCAATAGAAACACCATTCTCGGCAATCAAGTCACATATGACAGGATTAATACTCTTGTTATTGTATGTATTCCAAAACAAAAATTTCATCCCAATCCTCCAAAGTATTCTTGCCAATCTTCAGTCCTTATTTGTAAGCCCCATAATTTTATCTATCACTGAGTCAGTTTCGCTTATCTGGGTCTCGAGAGTAAAATCGGCTTTTAACTTATTTAACAGGTCTATAGCACATTTATTTGGTCTGCTTTCTGACAATTCTTCATTAACCCTTTCATTGTCTCGAAATAATTTAACAATTTGGAATTTTGTCTTCGTAGGAATAGCAAAAATAAAATCATTGAGGATTATATGAGCGTTAGATCTTCCCCAATAATTACCACACCAAACACTAAGTATCTCTTGATATACTTCATCAAAAACAGATGCGGGAACAGCATTACCAATTTGGGCTAGTGCTTTGGCTGCCTTTTCCTCGTTATTCCATCCATAAGTAGTATTCTTTGCCTTCTTTAAATCTTCGCTCAAATGCTTGTATATAGATGCTCTTATATACTCTGGAATATATTTGACTCCATTGACAGTTACTAACATTTCATAAATGCGTTCCCTAGCATCATCCTGCTCAACCTTACCGTTTAATCGATCGGACAGATTAACGGATAAGAGACTACCCATATTTGACCTTGACTCATCATTGGCTTTTTCCCATATTGTTGGAAAAAGCTGCAACATATTGGTATACTGTGGTTCCTCTCCAGCTATAATCACATCCCTTCCAAATCCAAATAGGACATTAATATTCGCACTGGAATAATTATTAATTTGCTCTTTCATAGCATTAACCGCTTTTTCGTTCAGCAAATGATCCTTTATCGGTTCAATGAGTGAAACAGGAGAGCTTCCTGGATTAGGCATCTCAGTATCAAACAAATTAACTTTTACTAATCCGGCAAGATAAACTACATCTTCTGCTGTAACTGTTTTTGCGTTTTCATGTGCTGCTGATGCATGATTCCTCATCCAATTGATCATTTCTAAAGCTTTTTGTGATTTCTTATCAATGATCCCTAACTGACCGGCAACAGTTACAAGTGCTTCATCTTCAACCCCCGCCCACCTTTCTGATAAAGAATCACCGTCTTTTTTATATGTTGCTTTTCTTCCGCCCAACCCATTAACGCTAGATAAGAACATCTCAATACTATATGCTTCGACTCTTCTTCTCAAATTGTGTATTGAAGCATTCCAAATTTCAATCAACGCATGATCAGGAAACTCTTTCAGCAATCTAGACGCCTTTTCTATCATTAGTCTTTCATCAACATCTAATTCTTCACACCTAAACAGAGACTCCTCAATAACTGAAATATCATTACTCATATTTATCCTCCTAAACAGATATTCACAGCTTGAGTAATTCCTCAAGCTCATTCAACTCCGAAACAATTGTATTCTCATACTCTTTCACCATTTCTATACATATTCCTTATTTGCAGCACACAATTTATTTAACTAGTTGGTATTATCCTTAATAAAATATCCACCCGTTTTATTTGATCCGCGATGTTCAATATATTTGGTCAGATTCCTCCTGAGTTCATTTCGTATCCTATCAGCATTTACATCTGGCATTTCCGGTTTTATTTCGTCAAGGATCTGCGGAACATTGAGCCCCGGCTTTCCCTTTACTACACGTAATATCAGCAAAGCCAAATCGTTTATTTGGTCGTTTATTTGGTCATTTATTTGGTCATTTATTTGGTCAGGCTGCTTATAGTTCAAATTGGGCAATGTAACAAAGAAGTACTTATCGCTTGATTCGAATGTCGGCTTAAGAGCAGAACCCTGATAAGCATCTATCGTTCTCGGAATTCCGGTTCCAAAGTTTTCAATTAAACCCAGCTTGTCAAATATATGAACAAGTTTAGGGTTCCTATATGTCTGAACGCCGTTCATGACATCTTCTATAGTTGCATTAAAGACTCCTCCGGGATTCACTATTTTCGCATGGTCTGCAAAGAACTCGATTTTGATATCTGACCTGATAAAATAATCAGCATGACAAAATGCATTGAGAATTACTTCTCTAAGAGAAGCTCCCGGATATGATTTGGTTTCCTTCCTGGTAAAAGAAGAACCGTCGATTATAGCTGTTATTACGTTTGCTTTCTCGGCCTGTTCCTCAACATCATATAATATTTTTATCAACGACCCAGTATAAGTCTTCTTAAAGAGAAAATTCATGTGCGGATCATATTCAGCAAACTTAACGGCAACCGGAGATTGATCAGACATAATATAACCAAGATTCGTAAATTGGCCGCCGGCATTCTTCAACCCTAAAGTTTTATATAAACGAGCATTAAGACTAATCTCATTATTAGAAAGAATGCGTTCGAATTGTTTAAATGTTAATTCCTGTTCTTCAGCAATCTCATCCTCATAAATATAGTTATGAGACTGCATTATCATCATAAGTATCTCGTCTTCATTGGCATTTCTCGTGCTGCTCCCAACTCTCTTAAAGACCCCTGAGGGCTTAGGTCCCTTGCTTTTCAGATAGTAAGGCTTCTTAGTGCCTTCTTTAACTTTTATCACTAAGACTCCATCAGCATTAAATGTATAGTCGACGCACTTAAAAGGAACGGGATAAATAGTATCCTGGATCCAGTTTCCCAATTTAAGATCTATATCATCTCTGTCTGAGTTCAGGAATGCGCTGTTCAGCGATCCATCATCATTAACTCCGACATATAAGGTTCCGCCCCTAGTATTAAGGAAGGATATCATTACCTCTTTTACAGCATCTGTTAATTCTCTTTTTAGTTCTTTTGTATCTGATTCAGTATATTTCACTTGAGGCGCCTCTTTATTTTGTCCTTTTAATGTATTATTATAACACGATGACCAAATAAAACCGATAAACAAAAACAGTTTATGGGAAAAATGGTCTCAATCCATAGGACTCGGAATATTACTTTGTCATCAAATCTAGAAAAAGGTGTTTAGTATGCAATAAAGAAAAAACAAGTGTCCTAACGGGTGCAAACTTCCACCAAGAATTAAACAATTACAAGAAATTGAAGAAGGAATATACGGGTTTGAATACCCGAGTTTTCCCTACTGCCCTGTATGCGGTGAAATGATGCCATATACACAGAAGAAAATCAAAGATTTCCTTGACGTATTCCACGTACACCCCAAATTAGAAAAATCAGTAAAATAACTCTACAAATCCGAATTTGTATCTGCCGTAAGAGAGGCTGTTGTCACTGTCGAAACAGTTCTTAAGTCAAAATCCGGTTTAGATAGCCAAGGAGAATCGTTAGCTTCCAACGCGCTTACCTTCACATATGATCAAAAGACTGCACAAATTACTAAACAACCACTAATTGCCGTTAATAAACTAGAAACTGATTCAGAAAGAAATGAGCAAAAAGGTTTAATGTATATGCTCATGGTTTTTTTACCGGTATAAGAAATATATATCAACACAATTATGTTGGTTCAGGTGTCTCATGTTCCATTGCAACAATTATACAGGCATCCTTTTTCCTTGATATTCTAGATGGTAAAAGCATATAAAAATGGCAAATGGATTAGAACTACCATTAACTATAGATACATATATAATCACATGCCCAAACGCACAGATAGAATCAGATTAAGGCTATTGTTATCAAAAAAGAAACGCCATGGCCAAGTAATAACAGAAGACGAACAGGTTTTGGAAGAATAGAAAATGTGCCCAAAAGGGCATAAAAACCAAAAAGCACTGAAAATGCAAGAACCTTCGAGGTTGTTCTATTATTATGATCTCGAAAAAGGCACCAATATTTAGTGTTACAGAGAACTTGCAATGCTACAAGATACCGTAATTGGACTTGCCACATTTATCTCCTATACACACGATTTCGCTCACGACTAAATTATATAGTCGTAAGCGATTGGCATCAAATATAAAAAGCATTGATTCAATAATCATTTCACAAAAATCACATTTCTATATGGTAACAAATCATCATCAAGCAGTATTATTCGATGCAAGGTGCAAGAACCTGTGTCGTCAGTCTGTTCTTCATCTAGAATAGGATGTCGTGTTTCATTTGATTCTAAAATCTTTCGAATAAATAAATCATCACTCGACTGGTTGTCACTTCGAAGTTTTTTAATATCATCTAACAAACTAATAAAGGCCTTTTTTTGTGTTCTATCAATATCAAGCTTTATTTCATAACAAGTATTACAAGTTGTTGTTAAGCATCGATTCTCACGAGCATCAATCATACAAGAAAGCATCTGTGAATTAATCTCATTTAATATGTAGACATAATTAGCTGCTATTTTTCTTATCAAATCATCAATTGATATAATTTGCAAATCAAAACTTGAAATTAAATCTTTGCAGTTTTGGATATAACATGAATTGGGATGATATATGCAATCAACTTTTATGTTTGAAGCAACTCTGTTCTCCATAGATTGAAACCTCCGCAAATCTCTGTTACTAACATCAGCATTTTCTTTTATAAGATAATTATTTAATGCGTAATCAATAACAGATGGCAACATCTATCAGCCACTTTGAAGTAGTTCAAACTCACTTCAAAGTCAGTTCAATGTTGGGGAATAATATTATCATTTTACTGTTCTACCGCTTAATTCAATATTGCCGCCATGATGCACTGCCATAAGTTTAGCCTCCTTACATAATTCTATCTGCCTTTTACCATATACAGAATCATTACACAACACTTTCAGGACTTCAAAGGTGCTGGATTGCGGCTATATTCAAACAAATTGTTCCTATATTTGAACGTCCGAGCCCATCGAGATCAAAATCCTGGCGGATACTCCTAAGCACAATCATTCGTATGTTATGAGATTTATATTAATAATATTCTTTATATAACAACAAAGCTTATTTGACTTCTTTAAGCATGCATCATGCTCCACAAATATAAACAAGACCCCGAAGTGTGGGGACACTCCTCCTTGGGGTCTTGCAATTTATGTAAAAGGATTTGTTCAATCCCTTTTTACGAATAATAATCCTGTTGCATATTATGTGTTTTTAGCTATTTAAGGCAGGGTTGTTTATCCTATAACAACTTCATCAATAGCCAATCTTAATCAATCACTTTTGCATCAATCAGAATGTGTTGTTTGTTTTCAAATACTACTCTATAGTGAAGAATATATTTATCTTCAACACGCATATAAATGGGCGTTATGATCTTGATTGTTGGCTGCACTTCTTTTTCAAGATAAAACTTCTTCTTGAAATGCTCAACAAATGCATCTTTTTCTTTATGAATTAAATTTATATGATCAACATCATCCGATACAGAATAATCCTTATAGCGGTTTGTTAATGATATTACTCCTGTAGCATCACTACATGCCGCAAAACAGTTTCCTTCAAGAATAATCCCATTATAATGCTGGAAAACCTGTGTTGTAGAACCAATAACAATATCTTCTTCCTGAGAATTATCTTGAGGTACTTCTGCCATTGCATCATCATATATTTTTAATGATGCCGATTCAAGCAGACCAGTTCCGACCAAATCATTTAACAGTTCTTCATTAAAAGATCTTCCTTGTTTGGAAGAAACCGGATTCATTGAATACTCTCTCTGTCCATAAAAGAACGTGTCTGAATCTACACCAACTTGAACAACTTGTGCCGGATTCCACTTAGAAAGATTTATTGACCTGCAAGCATTTGAACTAAGATTAAGACTATACGGTGCTGAGTTAATAGTTACTGACATGCTTTTAGGAACTTCTGCACCATTCGGATTGGCTTGGGTATACCTGTAGATTTTGGTTGTTGAACGGTTCGGATCAGGGTATGTAACAGTTGAAAAACCAGGTAATCTATAATAACAACGATTATTATCGTAATAAACTAAAATTATATAGTTTGATCCTGCTGTATATGCAGCATTTGCATTCTTCCATGAGTACATTACAGAATTTCCTGTTGTGCCGGCACAACAAAGATTAAAGAAATCATTAGCAATAGAGGTGTCCGTGCCTGTTCCGGGAGCCATATCATGATATCCGCACATTGCTCTTATGTCGGAGAATCTCATTATATTATTTGCCCAATTATGTCTATTAGTCGATCCATCGAATTGATAACAAGCAGCTATGATAGGCACTTTAAGCCAATTACTTGTATTGCGCCAACTATTGTATGCAGTAGTATAACTATAGAATAAAGGACCATCAATTACATTCAATGCCGGTGATGAACTTCCATGACTGCTCCAATACAACACATGAAAATTTGCTGCAAGAGTAAAATGAGCATTACTCGCATGGTTAGTTGATGGCGTTGTACTTGGTGGGTTAAAACCAGCGACTTGAACATTAGATGATCCATATTTCGCTGATAGTTTGCTATATGCTTTGCAACAATCCCCCGCGTCCGGTGTATCACCTTGTGCAACAATACCATAGTATGACATAATACTACCTCCTTTTTCTTTTAAATTATTAGTAATAACCTATTCAATCCTCTGTTCACAGAGAACGGTTTGTGTAAAAATTAATTCCTATCTCAAATACGTACT
Organism: Saccharofermentans sp.; assembly: GCA_024403855.1. Classification (GTDB taxonomy): domain Bacteria; phylum Bacillota; class Clostridia; order Saccharofermentanales; family Saccharofermentanaceae; genus Saccharofermentans. Next base: position 137,912 of record JAKSRC010000002.1, read on the forward strand.
GCATCTTTCTTAACGCAGTCAACTACATACACACCATTATCAGTAAGGAAATACCACGAGAGATTATAGTTGCCATCTTTTGTAAGAGAATTGCTGTATTCAAGTCCGGCATATAAAAGAGTAGCCGAATAATTACATGCCTTGTTTGCAATCTTCAGAGCTTCTTCAAGCGGCAATACCGCCATTGATTCTGATCCAGATGCCAAATAATCAGCGCAATCTATTTCCATAGCCGAGATTCCGTTCACGCCGATGGTCACTTTGACACCGCCATCAAGAATATAAACTCCGTCATATATCTGACGTTCAAATACAAAGGTGTGTGAATCAGTCTCCCGGAAAGTTGTTTCATATTCATCAGCAGAACTGCAAGAAACACGTAGGTATTTCATCCAGCTTTGACTGGGTATCGCAACACGTTCTACACCCACTATCTCCGCAGCTTTCTTTTGAGCGATGGGCAGGCTTTCATCCGGGAGCATGTTCATTTTCGGAGCCTGATATTCGCCGTCACGATCGCCTGTTACCATGGCATCATAGAACCATATGCTGCCATTCTTCTCATCAATTCTGACCGTTCTGTATGGTATAGAAGGATCCATACTCTCATATTCGGTTGAACCATATGATTTATAGTCTTTACCCAACAGCGCAGTCAGCACCTTCTGCCTGAAATCGATGTCAATGTTGCGGACAAGCGTAGCCGAATAGCTGTTATTGATAACGATATCATCCGGAATAACAGTATCCGGACCTACGCTGATCTTATTTTCTACATCTTCAGGACTCGAAATGACAACAGATTCAGGATCGATCGATAGTCTTTGTGTCTCTCCTGTGGGCTCGATAGAGCTGCAATTAACATATCCGTACAGTCTATCCTGGGTATATACAAGACTGAAAAAACTTAGTTCTTTCAAAACAACAACAGTAGAGCCATAATTAAGACCGGTAATGATGTTATAGCCTACTTCCGGCTCACTGCGAAGATATTCACCTTTGATCACTACCTTATAAATTGGAAAGTCTTGATCAAGAATACTATTCACAGAATTTTCAGTGCTGATTTCTGTGGTGGGAATACTGCTTTCTTTGGATTCTTTAGCAACATCGCACGCAGTCAACAACAAAAAAGTTGCGACCAGAACTGTGATAAGTTTCTTTTTCATTCGCAGTCTCCTTAAAATAATATGCTCTTAAGATACTATATCTGAACACCATAGATATACTCTTCGGCGTCTTTCTCGGATATCAGATTTGCCATCATCATTCTGGCTACTATCTTTGAAGCAACCTGATCCATTTTTGCCTCCTGCAACGGTATCTATGTACGATATAGCACAGGCAAAAATGGAATAAAACTAGCTTATTTATATTTGGCAAGTTTGGTTGATTTTTGGCAAGTTTGGTGTATTACAATGGAATTATAACAACCGAAACAAACGCATTCTCTTCTTTTTCAAAATTGCAATTTCCATTATTACGATTTACTGCTTCTTTAATGTTTGTAAGGCCGTAACCATGAGAAATAACATCTTTCTTCTTACTCTTCATTTCCGGATAGTTATCATTAACAAATGAATTCCTGCAGGCAAAGATGAACTGACCTTCTTCTATTACAGCTTTTATAGAAAGATTTCTATTATCTTCAGGACACTGTGCTGCTGCTTCAATAGCATTATTCAGTATGTTTGTGATGATCACGATACAATCACGGTCTTCTATCTGTAATATCGAGAGATCTCCCAAAACAAATCTGAAAGTTATTCCTTTTTCCCTCGCTTCCGCATACTTAGTATTAAGAATAGTATTTATCAAACGATTACCCGTATTGAACACATTAGAATTATTTATAAGCTCAGTATTTTGAACATTGAGTATTTCTTTCATTTTCTCATATTGATCTTCTGCCATCAGACTTTTAAGTACAGTAATCGTATTCTTAAACTCATGTTCTCGTTTTCCTAAGATATCTCTTTCCTTCGTAATCTGATCATACAGCTGAACTATACCCTGAGCATGAGCAATCTCCATTTCATTTTTTTGAGCTTCAAGTGCTCTCTGCGATTCCTGCTTTATAAACCAGAATACAAAAAGATTAATCGCAAGTAATGAAATGGCCATATAAGTAAAAAGATTTGCTTGATATATATTTATTGGGCCATTAAAACTATAAGCAAACAGTGCAATTAAACTAAGTGAATACAATGGGAAGACAGTATATATAAGCCATAGTTTTGTTTTAATCCTAGCCGTTTCTGATTTTCTGAACACCTTGCGAATAATAAAAACCATTACCAGCTGAATAAACTGACTCACTACACCCATATATACAGAAATATCACTCTCCATAATCTTCTCGACTCTAAGAGTAGGATCGAAGTATTTATGAACAGCTACAATGCAGAAATCGCACGCCAGTGCCAAAACATAAAACAAAGCAGGAATTACAATATTTATTACTAAATTGTCTATTTTATAAATTAAAATAGCGAACAATATATTGGATACTATTCCAATTATGATTCTTAATAGCAGATGTTCAGCGAAAAATGTTCCGGCACCAAAACAAACCAACACCCACAAAAGTGTTATTCCCCTATCTGTTATGGTGGATAGGTCTTTCTTTTCCAAGAAAGAAGAACAGAATAACCTGGCCAAGACTACATACACAATGGCGTTAGCGACATCATAAATCATCCTATTTCCCCTTTGATTAAACAAAACTTCCTATTAACATCATCAAAACGATTTCTCGCAATTGGTATTTTTGTAGTTTCTTCGCCACTCTTCCTAATAATTACCTCATATCGCCTTAACTGTACAGAATTCTTCAAGTTAATAATATATCTTTGATGTACCCTGATAAAGTAATTCGGTAATTCAATCAGTGCATCATCAAGGCTACAACGTCTTATATAGAAAGTTGATTCCTTCTCTTTTACGAAGTATTCAATATAGTGTTTCTCGCTCTTGATATAAACTATGTCATCTATAGCCACTTCTAAACTGCCATCACTTAATTCAAGCAAAATAGTCTTTGGAGGTTCAGTCCTAAGAATAAAATCAATACATTCAATCAATTCTGCACTAAATGTTTCCTCTTGTTTTACAAGATACCTTACAGCATTGTACTTATAACCCTCTCTTGTAAAATCGTAATAATTGGTGGCAAAAGCTATTCTGGCATTAGGATATAAGCCATATATTTCGCGAGCTGTTTCAAAACCGGTCAACCCATCCATTTCATAATCCAGGATGAACAAGTCGTATTTACTGATATCCTCACCCTGTGTAAGTAAGGCTTCACCGGAAATATAGATATCACATTTAAATTCAACAGTTTTCTGAGTTAAATGACGTTCGATTATACCCTTTTCCAATTCCAGAAATGGGAGTTGATCATCACACAAAGCAATACGTATCATAAATACCTCATAAACACTTCTTGATAACTGTCGATATAAGAATATTATAGTTATTTTTCTCAATGCAGACAGCATTTGAATTGTAAACAAACAAAAAGGACCTCAAACCAAAAGGTTTAAGGTCCATAATTTGTTTAGTTGATGATACTAACGTGTTAAATAATATATATAAAAGCGTTAAATAATTATTTAGCAACGTCAGTTGCCCTTGTTTCTCTGATCACATTAACCTTGATCTGTCCTGGATAATCCAGTTCATCCTCAATCTTCTTGCAGATTGCACGAGCTTTAAGTGTCATCTCGTCATCTGATACCTTATCAGGTGAAACGATAACACGAATCTCACGACCTGCCTGAATAGCGAAGCTCTTCTCTACACCATCGAAGCTTGTGGCTATCTCTTCAAGCTTCTCAATTCTCTTGATGTATGTCTCGAGATTCTCTCTTCTTGCACCAGGTCTTGCTGCGGAAATCGCATCAGCTGCAGCTACAAGAACAGCTTCTGCGGAAAGAGGCTCTACATCACCATGATGCGCCTCGATGCAATTAATAACGGCAGCACTTTCATGATACTTCTTAGCGATATCAACACCGAGCTGGATATGTGTTCCTTCCTGCTCGAAGTCTACAGCCTTACCGATATCATGCAAAAGGCCTCCACGCCTTGCAAGATTACTGTCAAGTCCGAGTTCATCCGCCATCATTGCTGCAATCCAGGATACTTCAATAGAATGCTGCAGTACGTTCTGTCCGTACGATGTGCGGTAACGAAGACGGCCCAACAACTTGATGATCTCAGGATGCAAATTCATAACACCTGTATCAAAGGCTGCCTTCTCGCCCTCGGCTTTGATTGTCTGATTGAGTTCCTTCCTTGCCTTACCGGCCATCTCTTCGATTCTAGCCGGATGGATTCTTCCGTCTGCAACGAGTCTATCGATTGTCATTCTTGCGATCTCTCTCCTGATCGGGTCGAATGAAGAAAGTACGATTGCTTCAGGAGTATCATCGATAATAAGATCGACTCCTGTAATTGTCTCGATTGCTCTGATGTTACGACCTTCACGACCGATGATCCTACCCTTCATCTCATCGTTAGGTAAATTTACAACAGATACTGTGACCTCAGAAACATAGTCGGATGCATAACGCTGAATTGCGTTTACGATAATATCCTTTGCGGTCTTATCTGCATCTTGCTTTGTCTTCTCTTCCATCTGTTTGAGCATGATTGCCATATCATGAGTATACTCACGCTTTGCTTCATCAAGCACTAAGCTTCTGGCATCAGCAACTGTAAGTCCGGAAACCCTCTCAAGTTCTGCCTTCTTACGCTGCTCGTAATCCTTGGCTCTGGCTTCGAGTTCAGCAACATTCTGCTGCTTTCTCTCGATCTCCTCCTGCTTTCTTTCACAATTAGCTTCGATACGATTGATATTCTCTTCTTTCTGCTCAAGCCTATTGCGTTCTTTTGCAAGTTCCTGCTTCTTCTCCCTAGCCTCACGCTCCAATTCGGAACGGACGTTAGCGACTTCTTCTTTTGCCTGCAAAAGCAAATCACGTTTGTTGTTCTCTGCCTCTTTCTGCGCATTTGCAAGAAGCACATTAGCATCCTCTTTTGATTTAGCAATGTCCTCCGCAAGTCTCTTTTGAGCACCTGAAATGCCCGATTTGAAATAGACTGCTGCAATTATAATACCCAGAATAAGTCCAACAACGCCCGCGATTATTACAACATAAAGTGGTAACTGTGGCACGTTGGTACTCACCTCCAATAATATTTAGTTGTCAAAGATCGTATAAAATGGCTCTGACAAGCCATTGAATATTGTAGAAATAAATGCCTATTCTGTCAATAATTTGTTAGAATGTAACAATGCGAATTGAGTATTTTGTTCAAAGTGAATATAACGACTGTGAAATCCAGAAAATCATGAGACGCGAGTTCTCCATGAGTTCTACATGTGTCAAGCGTGTTAAGCTCTACGGAATAGTTGAACTTAACGGTGTACACGCCCGTGTAAAAGAACATGTCAAAACCGGCGACAAGCTCTATTTCGAATATGAAGATAATTCAGGAAATCTTAAAGAATCCAATGGTATCAGGATCGTCTACGAGAATGAACATTATGCTGTTGTGAATAAACCTGCTGGAATGGTTACGCACCCTTCATACGGTCATCTTGATGATTCTCTTCTGACTAATCTGTCTGAGAATACTCTTCACCCTGTAATGCGTTTGGACAGAGAAACATCAGGTCTGCTTATAGTTGCAAAAGACGGCTATTCTCATAATATGCTTACAAATTCCGATATAAAGAAATCCTACAAGGCTCTTTGCTACGGCAAGTTTGAACCTGAAAATGGAACAATGGATTTCCCTATCGCAAGGCGTCCTAATTCCGTCATGATCAGAGACTGCACGCCTGACGGAAAGCCGTCTGTTACCCACTACAAAACAATCGCCTATTACGAAAAAGCGGATATCTCGCTTGTAGAGTTCAGACTTGAGACCGGCAGATGCCACCAGATAAGAACTCATTCGTGTCATGTGGGTCACCCACTGTTAGGCGACGGTCTTTATGGTCCTTTGTCAGATGATAACCCCAATGAGGCTCTAAAAGAACTTGCAGACATCTACGACAGCATGATCGGCAGAGTCGCTCTTCACGCGTACAGGATTGAGTACTTAGACCCGTTTGATGGTGGAATCCACGTTTACGAAGCCGAGATTCCTTCAGATATGCAGACAGTCATAGAAGCCATAAAATAAAAAGGGATTTGGACGAAGCCAAATCCCTTTTACATTGTTAATTATCTTACTTTTTCCAATTAACTCCCATATCTGCGAGCGATGTATCAAGCCAGATCATTCCGGCATCCATACTGGCAAGCATTCCCTGACTTTGATCCCAGAAGAAATCAAGTGCCTCATCTTTGGTTAAATATGTGTAGCCTTCAGCCTCAAATTCCTTCTTCAGATCGTCATCTTTCTTACTGTCCCACGCGTTGTCGCCAACTCCGTCATCATCAAAAATATAGAGATACACTTTTGCATATTTCTTGAAGGATTCCTTTGATTCAAACACTTTTGAATAATCGCCAGCATCAGCTTTGATTTCAAGACTGTAGTCATACCTGCTACTAATAATTCCCTGTCCGAGAGAGTAGAAATTCTGCTCATAGTCCATACGGATTCTGGTATCTACGCCAGTTTTTGTCTTACGGCAACGGATCGTGCATGAGATGCTCTCTTCGTTTTCCTTCTTTGTGCCATAACCGTAATATAAAACTTCAGCGGATTCCTTATCATCAGCGGAACACTGTACGAAATCACTGGTCGACATCATTGTGGAAGTTCTCTGACCATACACTAAACGTCGTCCGGTATTATCTTCATCGTTATCAAGTTTTCCAATAGCATCATAATAGTATTCTGTCCAGCACATGCCACAGTCGGAACAAATACCGTTTACGAATTTGTGCTCATTCTTGACTTCGGTTTCCGAGCTGATCAACTGCGTAAGATCGAGTGATCTGTATTTATCACCCAGATCAATGCCCAAATCTTCAAGTCCTATGTCAAGTTCAGGAAAAGCCTTTTCAGCGAAGGCAATCAGTCGTGAATATAAAACAGGAAGATCTTCCTTAAGGTTCTCTTCATAATCCGAAATCGCTGAATCATCAAAAAGAGGAACCGCACGCGGGTTGTCGATCAAGGTATCGATCAATGATTCGACAGCAGTAAGCTCAACCTTAGCATTCCCGTAATAACGTGTTTCTCCATATCCAAGATCGAAAGTTACAGAAACAATATTAGTAACCGTATCAATATCCAGGCTAATATGGCTGTCACCTTTCATTGATGAATAGTCAAAATAGACTGAATCTTCACGTACTAAATAACCGCCTTCGCCTCTGATACCATCAAGAAAAACACAAACTTCAAGAGAGCCTTCTGGTTTCTTGGAATCGTAAAGGTCCTTGATTTTCTTAAAGTTGTCACTGTTGACCTCTACATCAGTAGCTGCTGTCGTCTCTCCAGTCTGAATATTGCTCACAGTGCCTTCACTACTTTCTACCGGCTTCTGACATCCACAGAGAACAAACGATGTTAACATGACACCGCACATTAGCGTTGCTGCAATTTTTTTCATTTTCTTACCCCCATCTAACTAAAGAAAACCTTAATTTATCCCTTGCCATCATCAAAAAAAGAACATTTCTGAAAATAGCTATCTCAGAAGATTGTACACACATATTTGATATAAAGCAAGTAAATTTAACACGATTTGCAAGATGTCGAGTATCAGGCTATCAGATAGCTTGATACATCTTTAATTTTATTAAATTTGCTACTGAAAAATGAATTTTGTCAGTTAAAAGACCTGATCAGATCTTCTGCAAGTTTTAATGAGGACTCTGAATCACTTCCGGACAAGAGCCTTGATACTTCAACAGTCTTTCCCTGCTTATCAAGATTAGTACAGATAGTCTCAGTATTACCATCAGTAACCTTCTTACTAAGCATAAAACCTCTTTCAGAAGCTGCAGCAATCTGAGCTGTATGAGTCACACAAAGCACCTGGTGATCTTTTGCAATTGCCTTAAGTTTATTTGCAATGGCAGTTGATGCTTTTCCTGAAACACCAGTATCAATTTCATCGAAAATAAGTGTCGGAATAAGATCCACCCTGCTCAATACATTTTTAACAGCAAGCATAATTCTGGAAGCTTCACCGCCGGATACAATTGCCGAAAGTGGTCTTACCTGCTGACCTGGGTTTGCACTAAAACGGAATGCGATATCATCCACACCGGAATATGAGAAGAATTTTGCTTTCTCTCTTCTGACAAAGCTTACTTCAAAGATAGCATCCGGCATTTCCAGATCTGAAAGCTCAGCTGTAATCGCCTTTTCGAGCTTTTGGGCGTATTCCTTACGCATTGAAGATAATGCTTCTGCTTTATCGAGCAGTTCCTTCTCTTTTACAGAACGCTGCTTCTTAAGATCCTGAAGGATATCTTTGTTCTTTTCGATAGCATCAAGTTCATTTCTGGCATCAGAAGCAAACTTATTTATCTCCGCGATCGTATCACCATATTTTGCCTTGAGTTCATATAAAAGACCGATTCTGCGATCGACACGTTCCTTCAATCCCTCATCGTAATTACGATCGGATAAGATCTTATCAACATCAGAAGATAAAGCATCGAGTTCTAAAGCGAGCGCCTGGGCACGCTCTGCGATTTCTTTCAGGGACTCATCATTCTGAGAAGCCTTGAGAAGTTCTCTTCCCGCCTGATTCACAGACTGCACAGGGGTCTGATATGAAGTCTCCTGATTAAGGAGATCACTGGCATTCTTCAGGCTCGCAAAAAGGACTTCATTCTGTGAAAGTCTTTTCTTTGTGTCGTGAAGTTCTTCTTCTTCGCCATCTTTAAAAGCGGCTTCTTCTATCTCGCTTAATGCAAACTCAAGATAATCACGTCGCCTTTCAAGATAATCAGGCGAAGATGATATCTCCTTTATGCGCAAAACAAGATCTTTGAATTCCTTGAGGCTGTTTAAGTATTCCTTGTGGAGGCTGATACAGGAATCACCTGCGAACCTGTCTAAAAGTTTGACATGCGTGGCTTCATCGAATATAGCCTGAGTATCGTGCTGACCATGAATATCGATGAGGCATGAAGAAATCTGCTTTAAGACCTGATTTGTAACGCCTGCCCCATTTATCCTGGCAACAGACTTACCACTCTCATATACAGTTCTGCTGATAATGAGCATTCCGTCATCATCTTCTATACCGCTTTCCTCAAGAGCATTTCTAAATTCCTCATCATTAATAGCTGAACAATCAAAAACTGCTTCCGCAAAAGCTGATGAACTTCCTGTACGCACAAGATTCCTTGAAGCCTTCGCTCCAAGGATAAGATTAATCGCATCGACAATAAGGCTCTTACCGGCACCGGTCTCACCGCTTATTACATTAAGTCCTTTGCCCGGTTCGAAAACGATATTACTGATGACAGCAAAATCTCTGATCTCAAGTCTTACAAGCATTAGTATCAGCCTTTATCTGTCATATCTGAAATCGTCATGAGAAGCGCTTTTGCTTCATCAATTCCGGGACAAGCCGCGAAAATAGTATCGTCGCCGGCAATAGTTCCAATACACTCTTCAAGATGCATAGAATCGAGTGCCGAAGCAGCTGCACTGGCCATACCGGGCAGTGTCTTTATTACGATCATGTTCATAGCCTGATTTACAGAGATAATACTATTGGAAAATACAGAAAGCAGTCTTCCGGGAGCCGTATCGCCTGTTCTGTCCAGAACACAATACTTAGTTGCCCTGTTAGGGAGAGTAATCTTAATAATTCCAAGTTCCTTAATATCTCTTGAAATCGTTGCCTGTGTGGCTTCGAATCCTTCTGCATTAACCCTGGCAGTCAGTTCTTCCTGGGTCGAAATATCGTTATCTCTAATAAGAGATAAAATCTTCTCTTGTCTTGAATTCTTAGCCGTTTTCATAGAAGTAACCTCTCTGTACTATCTTTTTGCGGACATTGCTGAAGAAGCTGTCTTTTCTAAGGCACACAGTCTTAAGGACCTTGTCATATTTCTTAATTACTACTGAATCGTAACTCTCAAGCTCAATGAAATCTCTTCCGTCAGGACAGATTAAAGGAACCGTCTCGACCTGATCAAGACTGATCTTGATTACACTGTCTTCAGAAGTCACATACGTATATCCATTCAATGTATTTGAACAAATTGGGGTAACGATTATGTCCTTCATATGAGGCATGAGAATCGGACCACCTGCTGAAAGAGAATATGCAGAAGAACCCGTAGCCGTAGCAACAACAAGGCCATCTCCTCTGAATTTCTCAATCAGCTGGTTATCAATCGAAAGGAAAAGCGTCGTAATATGAGGCTTAGCACCTCTTACAATAACCAGGTCATTCAAGCAAACGCAACTACCCTTAAGAACACCATCCTTATTAAAGACATCACACTTAAGCTGGGTGCGGTCGATGATGTCATATTCACCACTGACAAGCGTAGCCAAATCCTCTTCAAGCTGTTCAGGAACTATCTCATTGAGAAAGCCAATAGAACCCATATTGACGCCGATGAACTCAGTATCAAGATCTCTGTGCTTGGCAACCTTTGAAAGGAAAGTACCATCGCCACCTATTGTGATGACAGTCTTTATATCGATTTTTGCAAACTCTTCAAAAAGCACTCCCTGGACATTCTTAAGTTCAGGGCACTCTTCTTCCATCTCAGGTTCAAAGACAGGCGTAGCACCGAGACCACAAAGAATCTCAGCAATTTTGATGGCTGTTTTATAACCTTTATCTCTTGAACCATTGGAACATATTCCGTAATTCATTAAGATCGTCCTCCTGTCAGAAGCTCTATATATTTAATCAAAAAAATGAATAAAAATACAGAAGTAAATTGCGATTATTAGGACAATTTAGATTTAATTGAAGCAGCAATGCTCTCTGAATCAAGCCCACAGTGCTTTAACTGTTCCTTTTGAGACATTGCTCTGACAATGGAATTCGTCACACCGAAAACAGTAACATCGGATTCAAATCCTAATTTCTGAAGTTCTCTCTCAAGAGCTTCACCAAAGCCACCACTTATAATGCCCTCTTCAAGGCTGAACACATATTTGATGCCGGATAACATATCAAATATTTCTTTTGCAGGTATCGGCTTAATAAGTGTTACGTTTATATGCTTACCCAAGATTCCCTGATCCTTTAACAATTCCAGTGCCTTATCAGCTTCTTCGCTGATTCTGCCGGTGGAAACGATAGCAAAGTCTGATCCGTAATTACCTGAAAGATGAGGCAATGTAAGTTCAGATGCATCCTGATACAGAGGACATTGAGCTTCAAATGGAGAAGAACCTCTGGGATATCTGACTGCGACAGGCCCCTTAACATTTTCGACAGCATAAGAAAGGCATCTTCTGAGATCAGTGTAATCTCGCGGGGACAAAACAGTCATGTTCACCATAGAATTCAGATATGAAATGTCGAGAAGTCCATGGTGTGTGTGGCCATCATTTCCAACAAAGCCGGCTCTGTCGATAGCAAATACTACATGGCTGTTCATGAAGCAGCAGTCACTTATCATCTCATCATATGCTCTCTGGAGAAACGATGAATATATTGCTACCACAGGAACAAAACCTGATACAGCCATACCACTTGCCATGGTAACGCAGTGCTCTTCCGCAATTCCACAGTCAAAGAATCTGCTAGGGAATTTTAACTGGAAACTATCAAGTCCGGTGCCCAAAGTCATTGCTGCTGATACGGCTACTATCTTGGAATTCTTGGATGCAAGTTCAGTTACAGCATCTGAAAAGACTGTAGTATAGCTGTTCTTCTTGGATACAACACCCTTTTCGAGATCAAATGAACCAACACCATGATAATCAGAAGGATTATCTTCTGCAGGCTTATAGCCCTTACCTTTTTTGGTCAGAACATGAATAATTACCGGGCCATTAATATCTTTTGCACCATCGAATGCCTTAATAAGAGCGCCCATATCATGTCCATCGATAGGACCATAGTAGTTAAGTCCCAAATCATCAAACATTGAAGGAGTTTTGCGATACAAAAGGAATCGGAAGAAATCTTTAATCGCGAGAATCATCTTTATAAGTCCACGACCTACAAAGCCTAGCTTACGAAGGAATGATTCTGTAGTTTTCTTAGCAGAGATATAACCACTTGAAATTCTGAGCTTTGACAGATGCTTTGAAAGTCCTCCGACATTCTTATCAATACTCATCTCGTTGTCGTTAAGAATAATGATCATCTTTGTCTTACTGTGACCCAGATCATTAATTGCCTCATAAGCAAGTCCGCCCGTAAGTGCGCCATCTCCAATAACAGATACAACATTAAACTTCTTTCCATCAAGATCTCTTGCTCTTGCTATTCCCATAGCTGCAGATATTGATGTCGAACTATGTCCTGTATCAAAAGCATCGTACGGAGACTCTGAAATTCTGGGGAATCCCGAGATTCCGTTTTTCTGTCTTAATGTATTAAAACGATCGAATCTTCCCGTAAGAAGCTTATATGAATACGCCTGATGACCAACGTCGAAAACGATCTTATCCTGTCTATAATCAAATACCGAAAGCATTGCAACGGTAAGTTCAACTGCACCAAGATTACTTGCGAGATGTCCACCATTTGAAGATATTGTATTAAGGATTTTGTCTCTTAATTCAAGGCATAGTTCTTCACGCTCCTTGGGCGATAAAGCCTTGAGAGCTTCAGGTGAAGTATCCTTTCCAAGAAACTTATAATCCATTATCTGTCCCTGTTAACAAGAAAATCTGTAAGAGTCAGGTAATCATTTGTATCAAAGCCTTTATCAGAAAGCTTTGCAAGGATTTCCTTTATCATTACGATTTCTTCCCCTAATTTTTCTTTTGCACCACCAAGTCCCAAAAGGGTTACAAAAGTCGCTTTTGAATCCCTTGCATCTTTTCCGGTACTCTTGCCCAACACTGAACTATCAGACGTAACATCAAGAATATCATCTTTTATCTGAAACGCGAGTCCGATATGAGAAGCAAGATCTCGTAAATCCTTAGCATTCTCATCTTCCAAAGCTTCTTTCCTGGTCATGTTTTTCGAGAGATAGTAAGGTGTGACAACAGCAGCTTCAATGAATGCGCCCGTCTTCTTTTCCTGAAGTTTAACAAGAAGATCCATAGTGATTTCTTTTCCTTCAGAAGCCAGATCAATGCTCTGACCGCCGAGCATTCCGGAAACGCCGGCATTTTCAGCCATAGCGGAAGCTGTATAGATATAGCCCGGTTTCTTCTCGCAGATAGAAAGCAATCTTTCCATAGCTTTATTAAGAAGCATATCCCCTGCAAGGATAGCGATACCTTCACCATACACTTTATGGCATGTAGGCTTTCCTCTTCTTAGATCATCGTCATCAAGTCCTGGTAAATCATCGTGTATAAGCGAATAAGTATGGAGCATCTCAAGAGTAGCAGCAAAATACTTAACATCGGAATCAAGACCTTGAGGAAGGTTCATCATAGCTGAAGTAAGCATCATAATCAGTGGTCTTAATCTTTTTCCACCGGCGAAAAGGCTATACTGTCCAGCCTTAACCATAATATCTTCTGATTCCTCAGAATCGAAGATACTGTTTAATTCCGGTAATATCCACTGCTCCGCTTTCAATATAAGAGCATTCATACTATCGCCGCTCATCTTTATACTCCGGCCTCACTGATATTAAGAGGATCTGTTGTGCCGTTAGCCTTGTTTACTGCTTCAATTCTGGCAGTAACCTCATTAAGCCTTGTCTCACAAATTCCGACAAGCTCAATACCACGCTCATAAAGTTTTAAAGACTCATCCAGAGTAGCTTTTCCTTCTGAAAGCTTAGCTACTGTCTGACGAAGTTCAGTCATACAAGCTTCATATGTCATCTCGTTATCTTTATCTTTAGACTTAGGCATTTTTAGTTCCTCCATCTTTGTTTTTGGAAATATCTTTTATCTCTGTAACCAACGAACCATCAGACAAGACAATACTTACGCTATCGCCCTTTTTGACAGAACTTACAGACTCAACTGCTTTTCCATCCTTATCACATACGTAAGAATAGCCTCTGTTAAGAACGTTGTTCGGATTAAGAGCATCCAATCTTACCTTGACTTCATTAATCTCGGATGCGGTCTGCTTTACGAATCTGCCTGACAAAGCTTCAAGCTTAGTTCTTAACTCACTTACAACAGCAAGTTGTTCTCTCGCATAGAACGCCGGAGAATGAAGTGCTCTGTGATTCTTATAAATATCTAAGGCCTTACGCCTTGAATCTATATACTGATTGATCGCAATATCGAGATTTAGTGCGAGGTTATCGATTTCCTTAGTCTGGTCATCATAAGATGCTATTACCATCTCGCCGGCTGCAGTTGGAGTCAAAGCTCTGACATCAGCAACATAATCAATAATCGTATAATCAGGCTCGTGACCGATGGCGGAAATTACAGGTATCTCACTTGCATATACTGCCCTTGCAATTCCTTCATCATTAAAGCAGAAAAGTTCCTCATAAGAACCACCACCTCTTGCAACAATGATTACATCTACATTGTGAGCATCATTAAAGTATTTAATACCGCTGATTACTTCCGGCGGACACAAATCTCCCTGAACACTTGCAGGATAAAGCAAAATATCGTAATGAGGATTTCTCTTTCTGATGGTATTTACAATATCTGCAATAACTTTTCCGGAAGAAGAAGTTACAACACCTATTCTTCTTGGAAGTATCGGAATCGGCTTCTTATGGGAACTGTCAAACAGTCCCTCATTCTGAAGCTTCTTGAAAAGCTTATTAAACTGTTCGTGTAAATCGCCTGCACCCAAATCTTCGATATTAGTGGCAATAACCTGAAGTTTTCCCGAAGGAGAATAAAAATCGAGTCCACCGGTAATCTTAACCTTCATACCGATTTTGGGCTCGATTTTAAGTGCAGATCTGGATCTTGCAAAAATAACGCAGTTAATTAAAGACTGATCGTCCTTAATAGAAAAATAAGCATGATCTCTTGCTGAAATTACATACTGAGAGATTTCGCCGACAACAGAAAACTCTGCAAGATAAGGATTGTCTTGTACAGATTGCTTTATGTAGCCGTTTAAATGGCTTACGCTCTCGAAATCAAACATGATTAGAATCAGAGACTCTTTTCGAAATTGCTCAATACACCGTTGATGTATGAAGAAGAGCTGGAAGTTCCATACTTCTTTGCAAGCTTAACCGCTTCGTTAATTGAAACGGAAGTCGGAATATCATCAACTGTGAGAATCTCATATACAGCAATCTCAAGAATAATTCTGTCAGTCTGCGGAAGACGCTCTAACTTCCATCTCTTAAGGAAAGGAACAAACTTCTCATCAAGTTCTTCCCTGCTGTTGATTACACCATAAACAATATCGAGGAAATACTCTTCATCCTCAATAATATCAGGATAAATCTCCCTGAACTTATCAATCTGATCGCTTACAGGATCATTTCTGAAACCAGTCTGGAACAGAAGTTCCATTGCATGTTCTCTTGTCTCAATTCTACTCATCTGAATCTCCCCGGAGGCAAAATTCTATCAAGGAATTTCTTAAATCTGCTCGTATCGGAAAACAGGAACGAACCGACAAAGAAGCCTACCGCCGTCATTAATATGATAAACAGGGTCTTAAAGAACCCGAATATACAAAGAAGAAGTCCAATAACAAAAAACAGAACAGCAAAAATGACACCAGCCTTGGTGTTCTGTAATTTCTCGAAAAGTCTGGACAAAAACCTTTCCATTTTTATCTGCTCTCAACTCTTGTCTGAGCCTGCTCAACCTTTGCGACTCTGACTATTACCTGCTCTACAGCAATTCCGGTAAATCTTTCGATATCCTTTTTAACCTTCTCCTGAACCTTAGTCATAGAAGCAGGAATCTCGACATTAGAATAAAGCTCACAGGATACTGTAACCTTTAATGACTGATTCTTACCGGGAGCAACATGGCATCTTGCACTCTTGATACCAACCTGTGCAGACTTAGCAGCATTAAGAGCAATACTCTCGATAGCATCAGGACCGATATCAACAGTACCGATATCGTTCTTTCTAAGTCTTGTTCTGTTAAGTCTTCCTGAAGTGATAATGTTCGTGATTGAAACAATGGATGTTACGAACAAAAGCATGAGAACACCAAGATAGACATACTTACTTACAGGTCCTAAAACGATGGATCTGAGAGGCTTTAAGATATCCGCAAAGATATTGGGCTCAACAAGCGCATATAACAGCACGACAGAAATAACGGCTATTACAACGGAATAAATGAACATCAAAAATCTGATAAAGGAATTCATGATACCTCCTCGACCCCGCAAACATAAACGTCGACACTTTCAACCGTAAGTCCGGTAAAGTGTTCGACGTCCTTTTTAACCTTTTCCTGAATCATCCAAGCAATTTCGGGAATAATCATACCGAACTTGACTATAGGATATACGGTAATCGAAACAGTGCCTTCTTCGGTATCACCGAAAACTACTCTGACTCCTTTACCTTCATGAACTACACCTGCTTTTTCCTTCAGCGCGACAGCAAAAGAAGGAACCAATGACAACACACCATCGATCTGAAGCGCTGCTTCAGAAGCATACTGGGCCACAAAGCCCTGTGTCATTGAACGATCGCCTTTTATGGATTCGATGTTTGTATTGTCTTCCATATCGGTCCTTTGAATGATCTAAAACTTAAAAGGTGCAGATAAACAAAAAGCCGAGGGCGGATATAGTCCGCCCGCGGCACAAATAATCAAGAATTAAGCTCTCTCTAAGTACTCGCCTGTTCTTGTGTCAACCTTGATCTTCTCGTTCTGGTTAACAAAGAGAGGTACCTTAACAACAGCGCCTGTCTCAAGTGTAGCATACTTGGAAGCGTTGTTTGCTGTATCACCCTTAACACCGGGCTCGCACTCTGTGATCTCAAGAACAACAGTGATAGGAAGCTCTACCTGGAAGATATCACCCTTATAGGATACAACCTTGCAAACCATCTCTTCCTTGAGGAACTTGATGCCATCACCAATCTTATCCTGGTGAATAGGAAGCTGCTCGTATGTCTCCTGATCCATGAAATAGTAGAGGTCGCCTTCAGCATAGATATACTGCATATCCTGTCTTGTAAGCTGAGCCTGCTCAAACTTCTCGTTAGGGTTGAAGGATCTTTCAACTACGGATCCTGTCTTAACATTCTTGTACTTTGTTCTTACGAACGCTGCTCCCTTACCGGGCTTAACGTGCTGGAACTCGACAACCTGATATACCTGGCTGTCCATCTCAAAACATAAACCGTTTCTGAAGTCTCCTGCGCTAATCATTGTATGTCTCCTTTATATATAAATAAGCGTTTAACTTTGTAATTTTACTTGAAAGCTCGTTTCTATGCAAGTGCTATGACCAAGTTCAGAATCTTGCGATAAGTCTGACAAGCTTTTCGAAGGGCCTTTTTAGCATTACATACCATATTTCAGGTCTGTGGAGCTTTTCGACCATAAATGTGCGAACTCCTGCTCTGTTACCTGCTATAACGTCAGTAAAAACCTGATCACCAATCATTAATGACTGTTTAGGCGTAGACTTCATAAGCTCAATAGCCTTGAAGATGCCTGATGTTCCGGGCTTATTAGCATAAGTTACTACCGGTATGTTAAGCATCGCAGCGATCTTTGCAGATCTGTCTGACTTGGCATTCGATACAAGACAACAGGAAATCCCTGCATCCTGAATCATTTTTACACACTTGTAGCTATAGTCTTCAGGTTCAGTTGCATGATCAGGACCCAAGGTATTATCAAAATCGAGAAGAGCGGTCGTAATACCTTCTGCTCTGAGTTCATTCCAAGGCACCAGTACAAGGCTCTCATATACCCTTTCAGGCTTCATAGCTTTGAAAATATTCAAAATTTTTCTCCTATAAGCAACATTTCATTCGAAAAACAGACAATTTTAAAGACAAATATGCAAGTAAAATTATTTTAAAATACTTTTTTCGCGCTTGTGATATTATAATAGCGCTATTAGACAGTCAAGGAGCTTAAAACTTATGAAAGTTACAAAATTCGGCGGATCATCTCTTGCCAATGCATTCCAGATTCAGAAAGTCTGCAACATCGTTCTCGCAGATGAAGATCGCAAAATCATGATCGTTTCTGCGCCCGGTAAGCGCACAAAGGACGACACAAAGGTAACGGACCTTCTTATTGCCGTTGCTAAAGCAAGACTCGCAGGTGATTCTTACGATAAAGAAGTAAAAGCTGTTCTCGCACGTTATGAAGAGATCGCTGACGAGCTGAACATCAAGGAAGTCCTTCCTGACATCGAAGGTCGACTCCTTAAAATTGTAGAAGCTGATTATACAGAAGATATCGCTTATCTTGATTCAGTTAAGGCTATGGGCGAAGATTGCTGTGCAAGACTTGTCGCTTTCTACCTCAACTCAATCGGCAATAAGGCTAAGTACTGCAATCCTGAGGAGTGTGGTCTCTACTTAGAGCACGATGAAGCAGGCAAGGCAGTTATCCTTCCTGAATCTTACGATAACCTCGCTAAGCTTAAGGATGAGACAGATACAATCCTTGTATTCCCTGGATTCTATGGTGTTTCCAAGAGCGGAAAGATCATAACATTCTCCAGAGGTGGTTCTGATATCACAGGTTCTATCCTCGCTGCATCAGTTGATGCTGATGTTTATGAGAACTGGACAGACGTAGATAACGTTTTCGCTGTTAATCCTAACCTCGTTAAGAATCCTTTCCCTATCACAGAAATCACATACGATGAAATGAGAGAGCTTTCTTATGCAGGATTTACAGTTCTTCACGAAGAAGCTATTTATCCTGTATTCGTTAGAGGCATCCCTCTTAACATCAAGAATACAAACAACCCTTCTGCAAAGGGAACATGGATCGTTTCCAAGCGTACACATTATGATTCACTCGTTACTGGTATTGCCGGGGATAAGGGCTTTGCTACAGTTACTGTCAGCAAGTACATGATGAACCGTCAGGTTGGTTTCCTTGCCCAGCTCCTCAAGATCTTCTCTGATGAGGCAATTTCCATCGACCACCTCCCTTCAGGAATCGATACAGTTACAATCGTTCTCCGTAAGAAGTATTTCACTGAGGAGAAGGAAGCAAAGATCGTAAAGAGAATTCAGGAAGAACTTGAAGCTGACGTAAAGGTTGAAAGAGATCTTGCAATCGTCATGATCGTTGGTGAAGCTATGGCAAATTCAGTAGGTATCATGGCAAGAGCCGCTTCTGCACTCTCCAACGCAGGTATCAACTTAAGAATTGTTAACCAGGGTGCATCAGAAACTTCCATGATGTTCGGTGTTTCCGAATCCTATTGCTCATATGCTGTAAGAGTACTTTACAAGGAACTCTTCCGCTATTAATTAAAAGCGAATTTAAACATCAGGGGTTGCCTCCAAGTGAGACAACCCCTTTTATTTTATCTATTTAATTCAATCACTCACCGGAACCGCCATCTGCAGGAGGGTTAGCATCGCCGGAGCCACCTCCACCGGAGTTACCTCCTGAATTTCCGCCGCCTGAGCTTCCACCACCAGAGTTGCCACCACCGGCATCTCCACCGCCGGAATTGCCACCACCGGCATCACCGCCGGAACTACCGCCACCAGAGTTACCGCCGCCGGCATCACCACCGGAATTGCCGCCACCAGCATCGCCACCGGCGTCACCACCGGAGTTGCCGCCACCACCAGCGTCTCCGCCAGAGTTGCCACCACCAGCATCGCCACCGCCAGCGTCTCCACCAGGGTTTCCACCTTCTCCACCAGGATTATCTCCACCACCATTCTCGTCATCTCCATCAGTCTCTGAAGTCTCGCTCGAAGTAGTAGTTGTTGCCTTAGTCCAGAAGTCATCTGCCTTTACACCGGTTGTATGTATGGTAGGGTCTTCAGTTCCAGGCAAATCATCTGTCGGAGCTGTTGTACGATCAGTAAAGAAAGCACTTGTCTCATCATTTGCTGTAGGATCCTCAGCAGCGAGCTGAGAACTTACAACATATCCTGTTACGTTATCCTTAGTAATAATTTTGGAGAAAGTCTCATCTGTAATCTCATCGAGAGTTACAACTTCACCACGATAAAGTGATGCTATTACTGTCGATTCAAGAGATGGCTTGGAATATACAGGAACCAAATCCTTTGATGCAAATAGGATTGAACCGGTAGCTGACGGGAAATTAGTAGTCGTTGTCTCACCGAAATTGACCATATCCTTCATGTTGAAAATCATGAAAGCTGCGCCAAATCCCAAAACAATGCAGATTACAAAGATAACCAAAGGAATAACGATTGACTTAACCGTTTTCTGCGCTTTGTTCTCAATAGGTGCTTCCTCATCGTCTCCATTTTCGAAGCTTGCGACAGCGGAACCCGGTACGTAATTAATGGTTGCCGAATCATTTTCAGCATCACCACGCTCGCTCTCAAAATCAGTAAAAGCATTTGTCTCAGTCTTCTGACCATTTCCTGCTCTGGTAAGCTGCGCTTCAGTTCTGAGATTGCTTGTAATCACTGCATCTCCGGGAAGAAGGAATGTAGATTCAACCTTAAGATCAATAAGTGTAAGTCCGGACTTGATTCCATAACTTACTGCAGCGTTAATAAGCTCTTTTGACTTGACCTCAGTCGACAAAGGCTTAGCGATAATGGAATTACGCATCTGCGAAGGAAGTTTTCTGGAAAGGCCAACACCCATAAGGAACAATTCATCGTTGTCCTGAAGTTTTAAATGAACCTTTCTGTCAGCATTAACAGGACCTTCCTGAGGCATCTTTCCCAAGTACTGGGTAAGATTCATATTTTCAGGATGAGTAAGTTCTTCAGAAGCCTGAATAGCACCCATCTGAACATATCTGTGAGCTACGGTCTGCTCTTCAGTAAGAAGCATTACCTTACGGTTTCTGAATAACACTGCTTTAGTGATACCAACATGGATAACTCTAAGAATATCGCCTTCAATAACGAACATAGACATTGAAGTCTTGAACTGAGTTCCCTTGTTAGCAGCGAAATTACAAACTTTGATATTAAGATTATTAATTACCTGATTTGCAAAATCATCGAAATCAAGTACAGCCTGATTTGCATATCCGGAAACGATTCTTTCAAGCTCTTCGTTGAGCTCAAGATTCAATACCGCAGAATGGTTATCAGGACCAATTGTAGAGAAAATAGCGCAAATCTGAATAGGAGATGTGGACCTGGCAGTCCTTAAGAACTCATTAGGGAAATCTTCGATCTTACGTGAAAGCGTAAGGAAGAAAACATTCTCCTGCGGATCTCCCTGGACCAGGTTAGTCTCTGCAATACAGGTTGCTACGGTCTTACTCATTTACTTCACTCCATATATATCTTCAGGTCACTGTCTACAGACAGCGAGAAATTTCCATCACGCATTATATCAACAGAACGCATATTTGTCTTGAATACTTGTATCGAAAAACAAATATATCGCTCTATATAAAGCTTTTAAATCTTTTAAATTATATCACCTGCTTCGCCGTTGCCTATTAACTGACAATAAAAGAAAACTGTGGCATTTTAAGATATTTTGTGTAATCGACATAATAAAAGGGGCTCACGGAATACCGTAAGCCCCCTTGAATAATCTATTTAGTTCAGACTATCAGATGCAGCCCTGAGCGATCATAGCGTCAGAAACCTTCAAGAGACCTGCAATGTTAGCGCCAACAACGTAGTTGTTCTCGCAGCCAACTTCAGCAGCTGTCTTGTCACATGTGTGGAAGATGTTCTCCATGATGTCCTTGAGCTTAGCATCAACTTCTTCGAATGTCCAAGAAAGACGAGCGCTGTTCTGGCACATTTCAAGACCGGATGTAGCAACACCACCAGCGTTGGAAGCCTTACCAGGTGTGAAGAAGATCTTGTTGTCGAGGAAGTACTGAGTAGCATCAGGTGTTGTAGGCATGTTAGCGCCCTCACCTACTACCTTTACGCCGTTAGCAACGAGTGTCTTAGCAGACTCGAGGTTGAGCTCGTTCTGTGTTGCGCAAGGAAGTGCGATGTCACAAGGAATTGTCCAGATACCCTTAGAACCATTCTCATCAGCTGTGTATGTAGCAGAAGGTACACGATCAGCATAATCCTTGATTCTGCCTCTCTTAACTTCCTTAATATCCTTAACGATATCAACCTGGATTCCCTCAGGATCATAGATGTAACCGTTAGAGTCAGAAAGTGCAACAACCTTAGCACCGAGCTGCTGAGCCTTCTCTGTAGCATAGATAGCTACGTTACCGGAACCGGAAATAACAACTGTCTTACCAGCGAAAGATGTATCCATCTTCTCCTTGAGGAGGCAGTTTACGAAGTAGCAAAGACCATAACCTGTAGCCTCTGTTCTTGCAAGTGAACCACCGAAGCTGAGCTTCTTACCTGTGAGAACGCCTGTGAACTCGTTAACGATCTTCTTGTACTGACCGAACATGAAGCCGATTTCTCTAGCGCCTGTACCGATGTCACCAGCAGGTACATCACAATCAGGACCAATGTGTCTGTAAAGCTCACGCATGAAGCTCTGGCAGAAAGCCATTACTTCGTTATCAGACTTGCCCTTAGGATCGAAGTCGGAACCACCCTTAGCGCCGCCCATAGGGAGACCTGTGAGGGAGTTCTTGAAAATCTGCTCGAAGCCGAGGAACTTAAGGATGCTGATGTTAACAGAGGGGTGAAGTCTGATACCGCCCTTGTAAGGTCCGATAGCGCTGTTGAACTGGATTCTGTAACCACGGTTAACCTGAATCTTGCCGTTATCGTCAACCCAAGCAACTCTGAACATAACCTGACGCTCAGGCTCTACGATTCTCTCAAGAACCTGCTTCTCGATAAGCTCGGGATGTGTAGGAAGCGCGGGAGCAACTGATGTAAGGAATTCGTGTACTGCCTGGAAGAACTCGGGCTCGTTAGCATTCCTTGCCATAACCTTCTGCATGAGATCGTTAAGATACTCATTCTCAATCTTGTAATCCATAAGATTTCCACCTTTCTTTTGCCTTGAACACTTTTTGCAAGTTCGTCAGGCTAAAAATTCATTTTGTAAATTGAAAGCTAGATGCTTTAACCTAGTTTAAACCAATCGTTAAGTATAGTATTACAACACTTTATCAATTTCAATAGGAAAATTAAAAATGAAAGTTTACAACCGCAAACTTTCATTTTAATGATTGATTTATGGATTTGTTCAATTTCCGGATGATTCTGTAGTAGTAATTCCAGTGCTTTCAGTAGTCCTGTCTGCGAAAGGATCGTTTTCCACTACTTCCTTCCAGGAATCGATTCCGAATATCTGGGACAACTCGCCGTAATTAAGAGAACCCGTTACTCTGTCAATAGCAATGAATACTATTAATAAGAAAATCAGTATGAGAAGTCCGCGTCTCAGGATCATCATTCGTCTTTCAGCATTGAACTTCTCGTCTACGCGCTTTTTTGTAGTATAACCAACGACGACATATACACGACTGATGTCATTTCTCTTAGGTCTGTTACGGAATTCTTTGTACTTACGCTTAACAAATGCGACGAATCTTGACGGAAGTCCTGTAATAAGTCTTACAGTAGCACGCCAAGAACAGCCCAGGAAATCAATCACTGCGCTGTTCTTTATATTGCCAGAAGCAATTACATCAGAATTTCTGTCATCTTGATTCAATGCCATATGTATTAACCTTAAGGGCGATTATAGCATTGTTTACTAAAAGTAAGAAGTGCAATACTCAGGCAGATTTAGTTGAGTCCCCACCACCGTTATCTGTCTTTTCTGTGTAATACATCTTAGTAAGATCTCGAATTGCAGCTGCCTTCAGCCTGTAGAAAGTAGCACGACTGATGTAAAGCATACTGATTATTACGTCCGGGCGAAGATTCTTATAGTAATAAAGATACATAAGTCTTGCCATTGGCTGTTTTATTGAAAGCATTCGGTTAAGCAATATCGTAGCTCGTCTTCTGCGAATTATAATATCGACAAAGTGAGATTCCAAAGACTCAACAAACTTGGTAAATCCTTCAGAAAAGCAAAGCATGACATCGGTCATATCCCCATTCCCCTTGACGTCATTTGCAGGGTTCGTAACCTGGCATGGCGAATAGTATCCGGCATAAAGATCCATAAGACTGATCTGCTTGTCTTCATTTGCTCTGCAAATTTCAGCAATAACATTCTCTTCAGACGAAGACTTATCGAAAAGATCGACTTTAAGATGATTGAGCCTCGTTGTGATAATTGCCTTAGCTTCATCAAATGACGAAGCATTTTCAATCACCTCGTCTCTGATAAGCCTGTTCAACTTTGAACCTTCAGTGCAGTTCTGTTCCATAATGACCTCCTTCAAGAGAAAATTTATTTTTCCAATTGTTTAAAACAAAACAATTGTTTGACACTAAATAAAAGAATGTTAATATAGTAGAAAATATGTTTGGAGGTGTTCTATGCAGACAGGTGATAAAACTATTGAACGTGTCTACACTTACATTCGCAACTATATTAATCAGAACCAGATCTCGCCCTCCGTACGAGATATCTGTGCCGGTGTCGGACTCAAGTCCACTTCCTCTGTACACACTTACCTTAAACAACTCGATAGCCAGGGCAGAATTGAATACAGACCCGGACTTCGAAGAGCTATCGTTATCACACAGGATTCTGGCGATTCAATTGTCGAAGAGACCTCTTCCAATATCACTAACTTATCGAATTACAGGAACGTTCCAGTTGTCGGTAAGATAACTGCCGGTATTCCTATACTTGCACACGAGGACTATAGTGAATCATTCCCTGTCAGCAAGTCTCTGATAGGTAATTCCGAAGCTTTTATGCTTAAGGTTAGTGGCAACAGTATGATCAATGCTCACATCCTTGATGGTGATCTCATCATTGTGCGCAAACAAAACTCCTGCGAAGAAGGTGACATTATTGCGGCACTGATTGATGATGAGGCTACCGTTAAGCGTTTTGGCAAAAAGAATGGTGTTCCCTATCTCTTCCCCGAGAATGATAATTATTCACCTATTCCGTTTAATGGTGAAGGTTGCAGAATACTCGGCAAGGTAGTTGGATTGCATAGGTATTCAATTAGTTAACTACCTCCTTTGGTAAGCAAATTCTAATTAGTATCTCTATTATCGGGGCTGTATTGAGATTATCAAGTAAAAAATGCCGCTTTCGTAAAAGTTGAGACTAAAACTAAATTATATTTAATAAGATAAATTATTTTTAATTAAATTAAGGCGTGTCATATTGACACGCCTTATCTATTTTTTCTTTAATTACTGTACTTACTTGTTACTGCATTTATCCAATACAATCTTGGCATTCACTTCTGAATCATCCGGTTTAAGACGCGTTACATCCTCGCCCATTCCACGGAACCAGGTCAACTGACGCTTAGCATAATGTCTTGTCCCAAGTCTTATTCTGTCAGCAGCCTGTTCAAGAGTCTCTTCACCTTTTAGATACTTAAGCATTTCTTTATATCCTATTGCCTGCCAGCATGTAGAACTCTTTGCCTCTGTTATGCCCTGAAGCATTTTCGCTTCTTCTATAAGACCGTTATCGATCATGACTCCGACTCTTCTATTAATTCTGTCGTAGAGCACTTCCCTGTCCCAATCGATCATGAAAACTTTAAAAGGATACTCAGGACCTTTTGACTTGGAACGCAAGTTCTTTTCGGTAAATGTAATTCCCAAAGCCTCATAAACAGCAAGAGCTCTTATAACTCGTCTTGTGTTGTTCTTATCGATTTTCGCCCATGCTTCCGGATCAACTTCTTCAAGTCTTGAATACAAAGCGTCTATTCCGTTTTCTTCATATTCTTTTGTAAGCCTTTGTGTAGCTTCGACTTCAGCCTCATCATCTGATTGGCTGTAATCAAGACCATATAAAAGAGACGAAATATATTGTCCAGTTCCACCACATACCACAGGGAGTTTTCCTCTGCTGAGAATGTCTTTAATAATCGGCAATGCCTGACTCAAATAGTCAGCAACGGAGTAATTCTCACCCGGTTCAATAACATCTGTCATATAGTGAGGTATATCACCGATTTCTTCTTTGGAATCCTTTGCAGTTCCGATATCCAGTCCCTTATAGATCTGCATCGAATCAGCACAGACGAGTTCGCCGTTTGCAACCCTGCAGATCTCCATTGCAAGAGCACTCTTTCCGCTTGCTGTCGGGCCGGCAATTATCGGAATATAGGAATATTTCTCGAATATAGGAAAAGACGTATCCATCAGACTATTCTCTTAAAATTCTTCTCGTAATCTTTTTTTGTAACCGTAAAAAATGTCGGTCTTCCATGAGCACAGTGATAAGGATCTTCAAGCTTGGAAAGCTTTTCAATCAGGCTCATTGCTTCCTGCTGTGTAAGCTTATCGCCGGCTCTGACAGCAGCCTTGCAAGCTGTTGTCTGAATGAGGTGATACCAGATATCAGATTTAGCCGGAACTTCACGCTTAAGGTCGGTAAGAATCGCGCCGAAAATTTCTGACTGCTTTCCGGCTTTTCCAAGAGGCACCGTCCTTACAGCAACCTGTCTATCGCCCAAGAGCTCAAGTTCAAATCCATTATCCTTAAACTTCTGAACGTTATCTTCAACAAAACTATAATCTTCCCAAGAAAGCGTAAGGATCTGAGGCGTGAGAACCTGCTCAACCTCAGGTGTCTTATTCACACTCTTCTTTACCATGAACTCTTCATACAATACACGCTCATGAGCAGCATGCTGATCAACGATAAAGCAAATATCTTCATTCTGAAGAATAATATAAGTCGAAAAGATTATGCCTACAAAATCCGCCGCGGCAAGTCTGTCAATATCAGTCAGCGTCCTATTCTCCTGAACGTCTTCAATAATAGCAGGTGCTGCAACTGTCTCCGTTTCCGGCTCATTTTCAATAAATGGAACATCTTCAGCCTTTGCTGAAGGTTCAACCGTGTCAGCCTTTAATGCCTCGATATCAGGTTTGAACTCCGACAGAATCTGCAAAAGTTTATTTGCCTGTGAAGGGTCACCTTGTGGGACCAGCTTATGTGAAGCCGGAGATGAAGATGTTGACTGATAATTCTGTGTAGATTTTACAGGTGCTGAAGCAGTTGAAAAATCGTAACGCAACTGTGTTCCACTATTAGCTTCTTCTTCGACCTTTTCAGCAATTCCGCTGAATGTCATTCCTGCTGCACCACTTCTATTCAATGCATCTTTTATTCCGTGATAAACGAGTCTGAAAATATCGCCATCGTTACTGAACTTGACTTCAGACTTCTGAGGATGAACATTGACATCAACAGTTCCGGGTTCGCAGTAAATCATAAGGAAACAAATCGGGAATTTGTTCTTCATTACCGCATTCTTATAAGCTTCATCAATTGCAGCAGAGACTGTCTTGCTGTGAATAAGTCTACCGTTTACGAAAACAACCTGAAGGCCTCTGTTACCTCTTACGAAAGAAGTCTGACCTGTAAAACCTTCTATTCTTCCACCTTCATATTTAAAACTCACAGGAACTAAAGCTTTTGCTGTCTCCTTACCATATACGGCATAAACAGCATCAAGAGAAGAACCGTTACCGGGCGTGGTAAAAAGTGTAGTTCCATCCTTAATGAGCTTTACAGAAATTTCGGGAGCGATAACCGCAAGTTTTTCGATAAGGCCGGTTATGTACATTCCTTCTGTTGAATCTTTTTTGAGGAACTTATATCTTGCAGGAAGATTCTTGAAAAGATTTCTCACCTCAATAGTTGTTCCCATTTGTGATGGAATATCACTGATGCCCTTCAAAGAACCATCTTCATAGACTACTCTTGTACCATTACCTTCGCCCTGCAAGCAAGTATCGAGTGTTACATCAGAGCACGCAGCAATTGAAGCAAGCGCTTCTCCTCTGAATCCCATTGTCGAAAGAGTATAGATATCCTCGATTGAATGAAGCTTCGAAGTAGCATGAATCAGGAATGCTTTCTCAGCATCTTCCCTGTCCATTCCACAGCCGTTATCGGTGACTCTGATGAGGGATATTCCACCACCGGCAAACTCAACAGTGATTCTGGTAGCACCGCTGTCTATAGAGTTGTCGATAAGTTCTTTTACAACAGATACAGGACGCTCTATTACCTCGCCAGCCTTGATAGCATTAGCGGTCTTTGTATCTAATACATTAATCCTGCCCAATGTCTTCCTCCGAGCACTTCTGCTTCAACTCATAAAGAATATTCATAGCTTCAATAGGCGTTAACCTTGTAGGATCAAGATCTCTTAAGGTCTGGCGAATCTTATCTTCTTTTCTGTATACAACATTGTCAGGATTAAAGAAAGATTCCTGTCCGGGCATAACGTCTTTAGAAAGTTCTTCGTCATTTCCCAGGCTCTCACGATTACCTTTAACCTTGAATTTTCCGATTCTTTCAAGCTCTGAAAGAATAGAATTTGATCTCTTAAGCACATCGCCTGGAAGGCCTGCAAGCCTTGCTACTTCAATACCATAACTGTCTGAAGTTCCACCTTCTGAAATCTTATGGAGGAACGCTACACCATTACTATCTTCTCTTACTTCAACGTGATTATTGAATACGCCTCTGTTAAGACGCTCAAGCTGGTTAAGTTCATGATAGTGAGTAGCGAAAATCGTTCTTGAATAAAGAATATTCGGATCGATTATGTATTCAATTACAGCCCAGGCAATCGAAAGGCCATCGTATGTACTTGTACCTCTACCGACTTCATCCAAAAGCAGCAAGCTCTTTCTTGTCGCGTTCTTTAATATGTATGAGACTTCCTTCATCTCGACCATGAAAGTTGATTGTCCTGTTGAGATGTCATCCGATGCACCGATTCTGGTGAAAATGTGATCGACAAGGCCGATACTGCAGCTCTGAGCAGGAACAAAAGATCCAATCTGAGCCATCAGAACTATAAGTGCAGTCTGTCTCATAAAAGTCGATTTACCGGCCATATTAGGACCAGTAAGCACCATAAGTCTTCTCTCGTCATCCATGAGGACGTCGTTGGGAACGAAAGACTCATGTGAAGATCTCATCATCTGTTCAACGACAGGATGTCTTCCGCCCTTGATATTAATAACTTCAGAATCATCAATTACAGGCTTAACGTAATTCTCAACTTCAGCAAGTTCAGCCAAAGATGTGATGACATCCGTCTGAGCAATAGCTCTTGCCGTATCAAAAAGCTTCTGTGATACAGCAGATACCTTTTCTCTGACCTCTGTAAAAAGCTCATACTCCAAAGCAATTCTTCGAGATGATGCACTTACGATCTTGTCTTCAAGTTCTTTGATCTGAGGCGTGATATAACGCTCATTATTTACGAGTGTCTGCTTTCTTACATATTCTTCAGGAACCTTATCTGACTGGCTTCTGGGAATATCGATAAAGTAGCCGAAAACCTTGTTATAGCCGATTTTCAAGGTCTTAATACCTGTACGTTCACGCTCATTATTTTCGAGCTGAAGGATATATTCTTTTGCATTCTTTGCAAGATCGTAAAGTTCATCGCACTCAGCGTTATATCCTCTTTTAATGATGTCACCATCTTTAACAGTTACAGGTGCATCTTCGTTGATCGCCTTTTCGAGAAGTTCCGCTATATCTGTAAGAGGGTCCATTGAGACCTTAATCTCTTTGAACATACCTTTCGAAAATTCATCGAGTCCCTCTTTTACAAAAGGTACTTTCCTCAAAGAATTTCTGAGAGACAAAAGATCTCTGGCATTACATGTTCCAAGTGACACCTTACCCGCAAGACGCTCAATATCGTAAAGGCCGGATAAGCCCTCCATAATCTGCTGACGGGCCATGTATCTGTCCTTGGCTTCTTCTACTGCATCAAGTCTTCTGTTGATAGCCTTAACAGATATGAGAGGTTCTTCGACCCATTTACGAAGAAGTCTTGCACCCATCGAAGTCTTTGTCCTGTCGATTGCCCAAAGGAGTGATCCTCTCTTCTGCTTGGTCCTTATTGTAGAAGTAAGCTCAAGTCCTGTGCGCGTAGCGACATCAAGCTCCATTGTGTCGGAAATCTTATAGCATCTGACAACATCAAGATATGTTACTTTATCAGTCTGTGTCTCTTCAGCATAAAGAATAAGTGCGGAACAGGCACAGTACATCATTTCAGGATTTGTGAAAAGCTTCGCATCCTGTACTGCAGCTCCGCTATTCTTGAACAGACTCTCAGAAAAAGTCCTGTCATTTCTCCTCGTAAGTGCAATATCAGTACCGCTTCTGATCGTATTGAACTCAGGGGTTCCCTCAAAATTAGAGTTGAAAATAATTTCTGAAGGAGAATATTTGCCGATGAGATTTATAAGGTGCTCACCATTATCAGTAAGTGTTAACTGTGTAGCTTCGAAGTCACCTGTCGAAATATCTGCACATGCGACACCGAACTGTGATCCGACACAATAGATACTCATGAGGAAGTTATTTTTGCGCTCTTCAAGGCCACCTGATTCAGTTATGGTACCAGGTGTAAGGATCTTGATAATTCCACGTTTGACAAGTCCTGTCGCAGCAGAAGGGTCTTCAAGCTGCTCACAGATAGCAACTTTATATCCCGCCTGAACGAGCTTATTTGCATATGCAGAATATGCGTGAAAAGGAATTCCGCACATAGGTGCTCTGTATCCGGAACCACAATCCCTTCTAGTCAAAGCAAGTTCAAGAATCTTTGCTGCTTTTACAGCATCGTCGAAAAACATTTCATAAAAGTCGCCAAGTCTATACAAAAGGAAAGAATCAGGACACTTCTCCTTCATCTCAGCGTAATGCTGCATCATAGGAGAAAGCTGATTGACAGATAAGTCCGAAAGACTCATCGGAAACTGTCCGGCCGCTTTTACATGATTCTCATCAAAACCGTTAAAATCAGTCACGATTACTCTCCCTTCATACTGACGAGAACACCGTCAACAGAATAAGGTCTTGCACGGTCAATTCTGACCTCACAAAGTTTGCCTTCAAGGAAATCATCTCCGGGATCAATTCCAAGTTCTTCAGGAATAGTGAAGTTCACCAGATGATTAGTAATTGTTCTTCCGGAGAAAGTCATATCACCGGCTTTGCTGATTCCTTCAATAAGAACTTCAAGAGTCTTTCCGACAAGATTCTTATTGGATTCTTCAGAGTACTTATTTGTAAGTTCAGTAAGTCGTCCAAATCTTTCAGTAACAACGTCCTGAGGAATCTGATTCTCAAAAGCAGCTGCCTTTGTGCCAGGTCTTGCAGAATACTGGAAAGTAAATGCAGCATCGAACTTAGCCTTATTTACAGCATCCAATGTAGCCTGGAAATCCTCTTCAGTCTCACCCGGGAAGCCTACAATAATATCTGTCGTAAGCGAACCGCCTTCGACTTTTGTTCTGAATTTTTCTGATATTTCAAGGAATCTGTCGATAGTATAAGGACGGTTCATCTCCTTTAACACCTTGTCAGAACCGGACTGCATGGCCAGGTGGAGATGCTTTTCGACATTGGGTCTCGTGCCCATAATATCTATAACTTCATCAGAAAGATCCTTAGGATGTGAAGACATAAATCTGACTCTGGAGAATTCCTTGAAATCAGATGCTGCTCGCAAAATATCAGCGAATGTCTTGCCGTCTTCACCCTTGTAAGAATTAACATTCTGACCCAAGAGCATTATTTCTTTATATCCGTTTGCAGCAAGGTCAGATAATTCTCTGACAATCTCATCAAAGCTTCTGGATCTTTCCCTGCCTCTTGCGTAAGGGACAATGCAATAAGTACAGAAGTTATTGCAGCCATACATGATGGGCACAAGGGCTCTGAACTTTCTCTTTCTGTCAATCGGGAAAAAGCTGTCCTCAGCAATATAATCGTCTGCTGCGATATTTACCAATTGCTTATCCTTGCGTATTGCATCTCTCAACAAAACAGGAAATTTATGAATCTGCTGAGGATCGAAAACGAGATCTACATAGGGATATGACTTCTTGATCCTGTCTACATTCTCAGGGACCTTCATCATACAACCGCCTACAGCGATAATCACGTCACGGTCATTCTTCTTCAAAGCCTTAAAGACTCCCAAATTACCGAAAAGATGTCTGTCGGCATTTTCTCTTATTGAGCATGTATTAAATGCAATTACATCGGCAGCATCGAGCTCTCCGCCTTCTGACTGAATAAGGCCCATTGAAGAAAGCATTCCGGAAAGCTTTTCAGAATCAGATTCATTAAGCTGACATCCGTAAGTCAGGACATTATATGTTAATGGTCTGCCCTTACGGACAGCCAAAGAAGAAAAATACTCTTTAAGTTCATTTATGGCGGAATCAAATTCCTGCTTATCGTTTTCAGTTGCCTTAATAATAGCCATATTGCGTCAATCCTAACCAAGTGCAGATATTACCCGCTAATTATACAGTAAATCCCCTATATTATTAATTAAAATTATTGTGCGCGTTAAATATTTGTTTTTTCTAAAAAAAGCAATAAAATGTATTGGTTATTTTCAAATTCGGGAGATTCCAATGAAATCATTTGTTAAGAAGTTATTCGTAAGCGCAGCTGCTTTGCTCCTCACCCTCACTTCTGTATGGACTTTTGCAGGCACCGGACTTAAAGCGGACGAGTTTCCGGACGATCCAAACGATGGCATTATTACTTCAAATGAGAGAAAAACAGATCTCCTGAACGAGACTTTGGATGATGTACCCAAGGTAAGCGCAGCTTCATATATCCTTTACGATGCGACAAGCGGAACAATCCTTTTAGGTAAAGACTACGATATTCAGAAGGAACCCGCCTCAATGACGAAAGTAATGACTATCCTTCTCGCATTAGAGCGCCTCGACCTCACAGAAACTGTTGTCGTAAGCCACGAGATGGCAGTAGCAATCAAGGCAATCCCTTCTGACTATGTAAGACTCGGCCTCCAGGAAGGTGAAGAAATCAGCGTAAAAGACCTGGTTTATGCTGCTGTCCTCAAATCAGCAAATGATGCAAGTCTTGTGCTTGCGATGCATATGGGCGGCACGGAAAGAGAATTCTGCGACCTTATGAATGCCAAAGCAGCAGAAATCGGTTGTACAAGCACACACTTCTCCTCTGCTTTCGGTCTTTCTACTCCGGATAATCTTACAACCCCATTAGATATGGCGCTCATCTTAAACGAAGCCGTAACAAATACGATTTATCCTGACATCGCGAAAACATTGAGCTACTCAATTAATGCGACTAACAAATACAGCACTTCAAGAGACCTTAACAACTCCAACAGATTCGTAAGCACTACCCAGTACGGATACGAGTACTATCTCGGCGGAAAGACCGGTTTTACTGACACTGCCGGTTACACACTCTGCGCTGCTGTTAAAAAGAACAACAGAACGCTTGTCGGTTGTGTATTTAATGCTGCTGACTCTGAAGTCAGATATGCCGATCTCTTAAGACTCTTCGAATATGGCTACTCAACATTTACAACAGTCGAGATTACTGAAAATGAATTTACTCCTCAGGCAGATGAGTCCAGAAGACAGATTACCCAGCTTTTGGCTGAAACAAATCTCTATCTGTCTGATCTGAAGCTTGTTTTAGAGCCATATATCACTACTACTTCCTCTAGAGCACAGCTCGGAAGCACCAGCAGAATCGACTTATCCAAAGCCGTAATAGACACCTCAGTCGAGCACCAGACGCTCGAAATGCCACTATTGAAGGTGTATTCGGATAAAACATATCTTGTCGGCACCATGATCGTTGAGATCGATAAGAAGGCTGGCGTAGTGGAAGTAAATCCGGAAAAGATCACTAACCTCACAAACGTAAGAAGCGTGCTTGTTACGTTCGCTGTGTTATCCGGTCTTATTCTTCTTCTGGTAATCGTACTTCTTATCTTCCGTGCACGTGTAATCAAGCACAGAAGAGATGAAGCTACAAAACGAGCAAATATGCTCTGATATCAGGATTCCTGTTCAATACACTTATCGCAAATACCATAGAAAACAGTACGTTTCGGATCAAGGACGAAGCCATGTTCTTTTGATACATGCTCAAAGAATTCATTAATCTCTTCGCAGGACAGATGAATGAGCGTGCCACACTTCTCGCATTTCATGTGGTAGCAGTTGCCATGTTTACAATGCTTTGTACCTATGTATTCGTAGCAGGCAGGTGACTTCTCATCAATGATGTACTTATTTACAAGACCGTCTGTGGTCAAACGATCAAGGCGTCTGTAAATTGTAGCCTGTCCAATATTGGTACCCTGTGCTCTGAAATAATCGGATATCTCCTGGCTGGTAAAATGAGATCCCTCATTCTCCTTAAGGAAATTAAGAATCTCACAAGACTGCTTTGTATTATAAGAACCACTCTTTGTTCTGCCCATCTGGAAGTCTCCGATCGAAATAATCGTACTTAATCATAAAGAAGCAACCCTAAAAGGTCAAGAAAACACAAAATATAAAGGAGCCACCGATTAGGTAACTCCTTCTGGTGGGAAGAGGTGGTTCCTAACGTCAAAACTCCGAACTCAATAAATTCAAGGGTTTTGGGGTTTTCGAGCCATCAAAAAGCACTCAACTTACCACGAATTTACCACAAAATTACATCATTTTTCTGAAGAGAATGGGAGCATAAAAAACGTCTGGATCATCAATCCAGACGTTTTTCCTATTAAATTGGAGTAGTGGTCCACTTCAATTTTCTCAGGTTTTGTGCGTTAAACTCGTGATTTCTCGCTAAAAGATTACTTTCTCAGCTTTATCGTTGCTGTAAACACATCGTCTTCGCACCTGATATCAAGCTTGTACCCGAGCATTGCCAGGTCATTGTTAGCAATGGCGAGACCAAGTCCGGTTCCGCCATTCTGCCTGGAGGAATTGCCCTTAATAAACGGATCTTTGATATTTGTGATATCTTCTATCGTTTCAGCCGTTTCATTTGTGATCGAAATCATTTCTTCATCGTATTTAATCCTGACTATCGTGCCTTCCTTAGCATACTTGGCAGCATTGTTGATCAGATTGCCAAGAGCTTGATGCAAAAGTTCTTTATCCGTATTCAATTTCAATTCTTCCGAACTGTCAAAATCCGTCGTGAGGCCCTTATCGTTAATCTGTTGCTCATTCTCGTTAATAACGGCCGCAATGAGCTCCGGAGCTGACACTTCACTCTTATTTACAGGCACTTCCGCATTCTCAGATCTTGAGAACTGCAGAATGCTGTTTACGATGCTGTTCATCTTCGATGCAGTATCACTGATCTTTGTTAAATAGTGTTCCCGGTTATCCACATCGATTTTGTTATTGAGGATTTCCGCATACGCAATAATTGAGGCCAAGGGGGTCTTAAGATCGTGCGCCATTGCGTTAGTGGTCTTAAGGCGGTACTGGAAAATATCATAATTTCGCTTGTTGATATTATATCTTATGGTCGCAGGGATCAGTGCAATAGCAAAAGCACTCAGTATAAGAATAGCAACTCCGTACTTAATATATGAACTGCAAGCTTCCTCAAATTCCATAAGATACCAAAGCGTCTTCTTATAATACCTGTTATTATCAAGCTTATTTTCATACCCAAGAGCATCAACTTTAATTAAATCCGCATCATCCGGACGCTGACCTTCTAATCCTGCCATAGTGCCATAAGCGCTGTCTTCACTTCCCTCATTTATCTTGACAAGAGTATATCCTTCAATATCTTTCGGATCAGGCGTAATTCGAACTTCTACCCACTTTTCCGGTTTATCTAATTCAATAGGATACGTTATCACACGAGATTCAACTGGAATAAACTTACAGTTGTTTAAATCCGCATAAAACTCGTCGCATAAGAATTCTACTGAATAGGGATGTGTTCTAAATCCATCTCGGGTACTGCCGCCACTGAAAAGATCAGGTTCATCACTATAGCCTTCAAAACGATATTTTTTCAGTTCCGGAGTATTGAAATAGTTAAAATACTTATCATCCGCAATTTCAAGCTCATAGTACTTAAACCCGCTGCTTGCATCTTCAGAACTTACATCATACGTCAGATAAATGGAACTCTTTGCATCAGCGATCTTCTCATTATCATAATAGACTTCAAGATACTGATCAGTCTCATTATAATAATTGGCAAGACACCATTTCAACCATACGATATCCGCTGCGGTAATATCATCTTTATTCTTCTTTAAAACTCTGTATATTTCACTTTCAATATCATTCAAATAATCGGTCAATCCTACCCTTACACGCTCATCATACTTTGAACGCTCACTGTTATATACAACTGCGCCAATACCGGACAGCAATAATACAACGATCAAAAAGCTTATCGCATATGTGATTACAAAGCTTGGTTTCTTTATTGTCTTTTTACGAGCAGTCATGTTAATCCTCCGTGATCCTATAACCCCTGCCGATCACCGTCTTAATTTGTTTAGAAGCATCACCCAATTCTGTTCTGAGCCTGCTGATCGTGATGTCAACGATGCGATCATTCACATCGAGATTATCGCCCCATACCCTATTCAGGATACGTTCACGCGATAAAGTCGCATTTTTGTTCTCAAGCAAAAAAAGCAAAAGAAAATACTCTTTGGACTTAATGTCAGCTTCTTTCCCATTGACAGTGACTGTCATGGTATGACTGTTAAGCGTTATAGCTCCACAAGATAATGCTTCAGAACCATTCCCGCCCTTTGCGCGCTTTAACAGGGCAAGACTCTTAGCATATAGATGGCGTATTGAAAACGGCTTAACCACATAGTCATCACAACCGGTCTCATATCCTTTCATTATCTCGCTCTCGGCACCCAAAGCCGTCAGAAAGATAATCGACAGTCGCCTTTTTTTCTGGCCGCCTTGCATATATCAAATCCTGATGCTCCAGGAAGCATTATATCCAGGATCATGAGATCGTAGGATTCCTCTGACACACTGACCAAGGCATCATTACCGTTATCGAAGGTACAAACTTCCCAGATCCCGGCGCCTTCCTCGCGAAAAAAGACACTGATTGCCTCAAGCAGTTCTGGAGTATCTTCAACGATCAATAATCTGTATGACATAACGCTGCCTCCTTATGCTTACGATAGTATCTTACACGAAAGATGTATCATCAGTATTACATGGAACTTACTACACCGAATCATTCAAAAACCGGTTAAACAATAATGGCTTTTCAAGGTAAAACAAAAGGGTCTGCCAAACTTGGCAAACCCTCTGTGGTGGGAAGAGGTGGATTCGAACCACCGAAGTCGAAGACGACAGATTTACAGTCTGTTCCCTTTGGCCGCTCGGGAATCTTCCCATATATATATTGTTATGTAGTGGTGGGCCTTCGGGGACTCGAACCCAGGACCAACCGGTTATGAGCCGGGAGCTCTGACCAACTGAGCTAAAGGCCCACATCCTCACTACTGTGTGCTTTCTTCAAGCGCTTGAATAGTATAGTAATTTCAATCGATAAAGTCAAGAGCAAAATTGCGGTCGGGAAAAATTCTTCCCGACCGCTAATTTTTGATTATCTTGCCTGAATATATCCCTTAGCTACAAGGAGTTCAGCAGTAAGTACACCGCCACCTGCAGCACCTCTTAATGTGTTGTGTGAGAGGCATGCAAACTTATAGTCGAAAAGATTATCTTCTCTAAGTCTGGCAACAGATACGCCCATACCATTCTCGAACATAGCGTCAAGCTTAGGCTGAGGACGGTTATCTTCTGTGATGTACTGGATGAAGTTCTTAGGAGCAGAAGGAAGACCAAGCTTAACTGCTTCGCTCTCATAATTGTTCCATGCAGCAATCATTTCATCCATAGAAGGCTTATTCTCGAAAGATACGCTAACTGCAGCTGTATGACCTTCCTGAACAGCTACACGATAGCACTGTGCAGAAATAACAGGCTTCTCAGCGAGATCGATGTGATCACCTGCGAATGAACCCCAAACCTTGAGAGGTTCCTTCTCAGACTTATCCTCTTCACCACCGATGTAAGGAATAACATTTCCTACCATCTCAGGCCAATCCTTGAATGTCTTGCCGGCACCGGAAATTGCCTGATATGTGCAAACGGAAATGCACTTAATTCCATTCTTGAGGAAAGGTGTGAGTGCAGGAACATAGCTCTGAATAGAGCAGTTAGGCTTAACAGCGATAAAACCTCTTGTTGTGCCAAGTCTCTTCTTCTGAGCGTCGATGAGCTGTGCGTGATCTGCGTTAACCTCAGGGATGATCATAGGAACATCTTCTGTCCATCTGTTTGCAGAGTTGTTAGATACAACAGGGCACTCAAGCTTTGCAATCTTCTCTTCCAAAGCCTTGATCTCATCCTTCTTCATATCAACTGCACAGAAAGTAAAATCGATATTGCTGCAGTACTCTTCAATATTATCAGTACCGAATACAACCATCTTCTTTACGAATTCCGGGCAAGGTATATCAAGCTTCCATCTTCCCTCGACTGCCTCTTCATAAGTCTTACCAGCAGATCTGGGTGATGCGCATAAAGCAACAAGATCAAACCAAGGGTGATCAGCGAGAAGTGTGATAAATCTCTGTCCGACATAACCTGTAGCACCAATAATGCCGACTTTCAGTTTCTGTTCCATTTCAAATAACTCCATAATCTTCACGGGTTTTCCGTGTTTTTTCAGTTTCAAATGTCCTTGTGTTGTGTACATTTGTCCCTCAACGGAACACATATTAGCACAATGACTTTTAGATAACAAGTATATCAAATTAACTAAAAGCCTGCTTGCCTTATGTTAGAATTAAGGCAATTAAGCAATAACAACAAAAGGAGGTCTATCTTATGTCTTCGACGTTCCCTCTTCTCGAGAATTACTGCAGTTACATGATCGCAGCTCTCGGCCGCTCGGAACTCACTGTTAAGGAATATAAGTATGACCTCATTCTTTTCGCGAGGTTCTTAAAACTCGACAGGAACAAAGTCCCTTCTGACACCCCGTTAGAAGAAATAGACATTTCTGATATTGATGTAAAATTCTTAAATTCAGTTACTACTGATGATCTTCTTGCATTCGTTATATGGCTATCAAGATCCAGAAAGCAGTCCAATGCAGCTAGAGCCAGACACGTTGCTTCCCTAAGAAGTTTCTTTAAATATCTACATTCTAAGAAAAGGCTTATTGACAATAACCCTGCTTACGATTTGGAAACTCCGAAAATCGGTAAGCGCAATCCAAAATACCTTACCCTTGAGCAGAGTCAGAATCTTCTTAAAGTCGCTTACGATTCTCCAAAAGAATCTAATGAGCGTGATTACTGCATGCTTACTCTGTTCCTCAACTGCGGAATGCGTCTTTCTGAGCTTCGTGGAATCAATGTCAACGATATTAAAGGAACAACTCTTACAGTCATCGGTAAAGGCAACAAGGAGCGTACGATATATCTTAACGATGCCTGCCTTGAAGCTTTAAATGACTGGATGAATAAAAGAGCAACTCTCAAGATCAAACCTGAAGCTTCAAAAGCTTTGTTTGTTTCCAAACGCGGAACCAGGATCTCCTGCGATATGATTCAGATAACCATCAAGCGTCTTCTTGAAGAATCAGGTATTGATACAAATATCTACTCCGTCCATAAGTTAAGACACACTGCTGCTACCCTTATGTATAAATACGGAAATGTCGATATCAGAAATCTTCAAATGATTTTAGGTCATCAAAGCGTCTCAACCACCCAGATTTATACCCATGTTGACGACGATGCTTTGCAGCATGCTATCGAAAGCAACCCGCTTGCTAATT
The DNA here is from genome assembly GCA_024403855.1 of Saccharofermentans sp. Classification (GTDB taxonomy): domain Bacteria; phylum Bacillota; class Clostridia; order Saccharofermentanales; family Saccharofermentanaceae; genus Saccharofermentans. The sequence goes on from JAKSRC010000002.1 coordinate 177,785, forward strand.
TCAATCCCGAAAAGAAAAACTGATTCTACAGAATTAACTGTAGAATCAGTTCATTAAAATCAGTTTGTTACTTAGTATCAGTAGCCTATCTGCTCGAGAATCTTATCTAAGAGTTCAGCATTCTTGACAGTAAATTCGGCACTTACATGAGGCTTCTCACCTTCTTCAATGCATCTGCCGAGTTGTTCAATCTCAAGCTTATAATTCTGATCGACTTCAACTTCCGGCTTGGAAACTTCAGAACCGGAAGTAACAGTATAAGTTAAGTTTCCGGACTGGTTATACTCTACATCCGAAACAATAGTGCCCTTTGAACCATGGATGTAAAGAATATCTTTTCTTCTGTTTGAACCAGGATCGAAGATCATGCCGACATTAAATACCGCTCTCGCACCATTAGCAAATCTAAGGATAACAGATGACAATACATCAGCACCCTTATCGTTGAATTCGGCCTTAGCGACTACCATGTCAGGTTCAGAATCGATAAGTGAAAGAATCATGGTTGTGCAGTAACAGCCTAAATCATAAACTGCACCGCCACCTAATTCCTTATAGAGTCTGATATCTTCCTCGTAATACTGAGTAAAGAATGCTGTATCAACGAACTCAACCTCACCGATAGCACCACTCTTAATCGTTTCCTTCAAAGAAGCAATATACGGAGTATGAAGATATGCAAAAGCTTCCATGAGAAGAACATTATTCTCTTTAGCTACTGCAAACATCTCTTTCGCATCTTCAGCATTCAATGCCAAAGGCTTCTCGCACAAAACATGTTTTCCGGCTTTAAGAGCTTTAATTACCCATTCTTTGTGAAGGTTATTCGGAAGCGGTATATAAACAGCCTTTACTTCAGGATCTTCTAAAAGCTTCTCATATCCGACATAAGCCTTTTCAAAACCGAACATATCCCTATAGCTCTGAACCTTGGATTCAGATCTTCCGGCAATTGCATAAAGCTCGCAATTGTTCGCCATCTTCATACCCGGTATTGTACAGCCTTTTGCAATATTGGCAGTACCAAGAACACCCCATTTAACAGACATATAAAGTCCTCCTTTCCGGAAAGTTCAAACGATTAAACGCTTGCCTTGAAAATGTTGTACATATCCTCTTCGTTAAGAAGTCTTGCAGATCCCATAGCACCACCAACGCCAACAGCGCACTTGTGAGCCATAAGCTTCAACTCTTCTTCAGTAGGATTTACACCAAGCTCACGAAGATTTGTGGGCATGTTAATGCTTCTGTAGAAGTCTTCCATAGCCTCAATACCACGAATAGCAATCTCCTCATCAGTTCCTTCAGCAGAAACGCCCATTACATTGATTGCATACTTCTTGAATCTGGTGAGACAATTCTTATATACATATCTAGCCCATGTACCCCAGATAGCAGCAAGACCAGCACCGTGAGCTACATCATAAAGTCCGCCCAATTCGTGCTCAAGCTTATGTGTCATCCAGTCACCGCCGTCGTTACCACAACCTGTAAGGCCGTTATGAGCAAGGCTTCCTGCCCACATTACTTCAGCACGTGCATCATAGTTCTTCGGATCATCGCGAAGGATAACAGCATTATCCTTAACTGTTCTGAGAAGGCCCTCAGCAAGGCTATCTGTGAGGTCCATATTACCGCCGTTTGTGAAATATCTTTCCATTGTGTGCATCATGATATCTGTGCAGCCACAAGCTGTCTGGTAATCAGGCAAAGTCATTGTGAGCTCAGGATTCATAATTGCAAATCTAGGTCTTGAATAATCGCTGCTGTAGCCACGCTTTACGAGACCCTCTTCCTTTGTAATAACAGAAGAATCACTCATTTCACTTCCTGTAGCTGCGATTGTAAGGATTACACCCAAAGGAAGGCAAGCCTTTGCCTTACGCTTATAATCATAGAAATCCCATACATCGCCTTCGTTAGCGACACCATAGCCGATAGCCTTAGCAGAGTCGATAGCACTTCCGCCACCTACTGCAAGAAGGAAATCGATATTCTCTTTTTTGCAGATCTCAATACCTTCATAAACAAGACCAAGGTGAGGATTCGGAACAGCACCACCCAAAACAACATAGCTGATTCCTGCAGCATCAAGAGTATCAGTTACTCTCTTAAGAAGACCGGAACGAACAACACTTCCGCCACCATAATGAATCAAAACCTTCTTGCCGCCAAACTCGTTAATAAGATCAGCAACTTTGGATTCAGTATTCTTTCCGAATACAACTTTTGTAGGTGTGTAATACTTGAAATCGAACATAAAAGATACTCCTTTCGAATGATGTCATATTAACGCCATTAAGATAATAATACACATAAATAAAGACCCGAAAATATAAGATTTCGGTTCTTATTTGTCAAATTATTAAAAAAGGCCTCGTCGCAACAAATACTAGATAAACGGACCTTGTTGTATGGCAGATTATAATTACCCAAATACACTGAAACATGCCCATTTAATCAGAATCTAACAGTTTTAGGCTTTGGTAAAAGGCAGAATTTTAACTAAATTGAATAAAACTTTTTATTGATAAAAAGACGGACAAACTATTAAAATAGAAACGATTTTAATTCATAAGATGTATGTCTTGAAAGCGAGGCTTTTATGGGCGGTTTTTTTGGTGTAACTTCAACCGAAGATTGCGTTTTTGATTTATTCTTTGGAATTGACTATCATTCACATCTTGGTACAAGACGCGGTGGTATGACAATTTATGGAAAAGATGGTTTCCAGAGAGCTATTCACAACATTGAGAATGCTCCATTCAGAACAAAGTTCGATAAAGACATTCTGGATATGAACGGTCACTATGGTATTGGCTGTATTTCCGACTACGAGGCTCAGCCACTTATCATTCGTTCTCACCACGGCACATATGCCCTTACAACAATCGGTAAAATTAACAATGTTGATGAAATCCTTGATGAGATTTTCAAAACAGGAAATGTTCACTTCCAGGAAATGAGTTCCGGTGAAGTAAATGCGACAGAACTTGTTGCAGCTCTCATTAATACAAAGGGAAACCTTATTGAAGGTATCAAATACGCTCAGGAAACAATTGATGGTTCCATGTCCCTCCTTCTCCTTAACGAGAATGGCGTCTACTGTGCCAGAGACCGTATGGGAAGAACACCGGTAGTTATCGGTAAAAAGGCTGAGGGTTTCTGTGCTTCTTTTGAGAACTTCGCTTACAAGAATCTTGGATATAAGAACTATAAGGAACTTGGTCCTGGTGAGGTTTGCGTAATTTCAGAAAAGAACTGCATTACTTTGGTAAATCCCGGTACTGAAATGAAGATCTGTACTTTCCTTTGGGTTTACTATGGTTACCCTTCAAGTTCTTACGAAGGAATTTCAGTTGAGCAGATGCGTGTTAACAACGGTATGGCTATGGCAAAGCGTGATACAGTTAAACCTGATATCGTTGCCGGTGTACCTGATTCAGGTACTGCACATGCTGTAGGTTATGCAAATCAGTCCGGTGTTCCATTCTCCAGACCTTTTATCAAGTACACACCTACATGGCCACGTTCATTCATGCCTACAATGCAGAGCAAGAGAAATCTTATCGCTAAAATGAAGCTTATTGCTGTAGATGACTTAATTGAAGGCAAGAGCATTCTTCTCATTGATGACTCCATTGTGCGTGGTACACAGCTCCGTGAAACAACTGAGTATCTCTATGAAAGCGGCGCTAAGGAAGTTCATATCAGACCTGCTTGTCCTCCTCTTCTCTTCGGATGTAAGTATCTGAACTTCTCACGTTCTAAATCCGAGATGGATCTTATCGCTCGCAGAGTTATTGAGAGACTTGAGAACGGTAACGTCACAGAGGAGATCCTTAGCGAATATGCTGATCCGGAAACAAAGCGTTACCAGGCAATGATCGACGAGATTTGTAAGGAACTTAAATTCACTACCCTCCAGTTCGCTCGTCTTGATGACATGCTTGAAGCAACAGGTGTTGAACCCTGTAAGCTCTGCACATACTGCTGGAACGGTAAAGAGTAATATCAATATTTATTCTATAAATGAAAAAGTCCGCAATTAGCGGACTTTTTTATTGGAATCATTAAGTGGTAATCACCTGTAAATATCAGCCGCTCGTAGCAGAAATCTCAGGAATTGTAGTTTCTGCAAGCTGAGCTTGAGGAATACCATTTGTAGTGGTTGTCTCTTCCAAAACCTCAGTAGATTCATCAGTCGCCTGAGTCTGAACCGTCGGTACAGGCATGAATCCTTCTTCAGCAGATTTATTTGTCTGAATTCTTATAGGATAGAAAGAAATCGCATTAATAAACTTCTCCTGAATCGAAGCGGACTCGAAAATACCATTTGAACTGATCAGATCAGCATGTCTGTAAGGAAGCGTAGCAGCTGCATAACTAACCATCCAGATTATGATCGCCAGAACAATTATCTCCAGAATAAGCAAAGGTGTTACCTGGAAGAGATCATTAAGCTTTCTCATCTGCTTGGGACGTATTGTTCTGTTCTTAACATCAGTATTGATGAATTCCATAGCTTTGAAGCTCTTGGAATCGATTTTTGAAAGAATACTGTCAAGCATTGAGTTGCGAGTGTACTCATCAAGAAGTCTGTTCTCGAAAGTCATATCAGCAGGAAGCGGATACTGAGCAACGATATTCTTTGCATTAGCAAGAAGGATATCGCCAAACTCATAAATGACCCTATCGCCTGCTATATTGTTACGCTTTGAATAAATATCAAGGTAAGACTTGATAATTGCATTCTCGCATCTCGTAGCTTCCTTCGTAATGCTGTAGCAGGAAGAATAAACCATAACTACAGTAGACAAATAGAAATCACGGATATTCTCACGTGTCAGTTTCTGATTCCAGAGTTCATCAGCCATTTTGATTTCCTCCTTCATTACCGTCTCCATTCAGGAAAGCAAGCGGATCATAAGCTCCCTGGGATGCTGAAGCATCATAAGGTGTAGGAGCCGCTCCGACATACGGATCCTGTGACTGTTGTGCCTGATACTGAGGCATCGGGTTTGCAGGAACCGCACCTGAATACATTTGCTCTGTCGTATACTGCTGGTATTGAGGCGCAACCGGCTGGTACTGCGGCTGATATGCCTGCTGATACTGTTCCTGGTACTGCTGCTGATATTGATACTGCTGTTCAACAGGTGCCTGCGGAGCCTGATTGTATGCCTGCTGTTCAGGAGCAACATACTGCTCTTCAACTATCTCTTCGTTAGCCATAGGAGCTTGTGCATAACCTTCAGGAACTGCAGCTGCCTGAGCATTCTGTACAGGAGCAGCCTTTGTTTTCAAAGCCTTCTGAGGCTTTTCATTAACCTTTTTCTGAGGCTTCAAAGAAATATCACGCTCATCAATCTGGCCTGCGAAAGATGACAACGGATAAATGAATGCCAGAATAGCAACAATCAGAGTAAGAATGATGAATGTGATTCTGAAGTTCTTTACCATAAAGCCAATCATCAAAACAGGAAGCAATAAACCTGCACCAAGATAGACTGTATATTCAGCAATCTTTCTCAGGTTGGACTTAACATTACCATTGCAGATGAGGTAAAGAACGTAGATGTAGTAGTAATCGTGGATACCTAAAGCGATACCTAAGAAAGCACTTGTAATGACAAGAGTCTTTGCAGAAGGAAGCAATGCGAAAACCAACAATCCGATTACTGTAGAAGCTGACTGAATCAATACTCTTGTACGTGATGTCAGCATATGTGCAAATCTGTTCTTGATAAAACCACAGACGAAGCATGCCATAAAACCACAAACGAGCAAATAGAAAGAAGTCGTAGGAAGTGATATTCCGACATTATCAAGGAAGTTCGGTACGAACATAAGCATGAATGAAATCGCCATACCGAGCAAGAGGAATGAGGAATTCAGGAATCTTGCGATCTTTGAATCAGCGAACACTGAAAGGTAACCACTTATGGACAAACGCGCTTCCCTTACCTGGGTATTATTCTGCATGAAGTAGATCATGCCGATTGATGTAAGTACAAGTGCAGCACCACTGATAATCGTTACGATGAAAAGTCCATAACGCTCATAGCAGATACCAGCGATTACGGCACCAACTGCTACACCAAGGAAATAAGAAGATGCCTGAACATTATGGATAACTCTGTCGTTATAATCCTTATAGCCAAGTCTGCCGGCATTAATACGATAATCTCTCAGATAATCGAAAGACATACCGAAGCAGAAACCAATAGGCAGACACAAAACCATTGTAAGATAAGGGAAATTGATTACACCTGCAATGAGAGACAGGAAGTATCCGGCGCAAGTTACTGCTACAAGAGAAATTCTGCTTGTAAGCTTTGTCTTAATGCTGTTTCTGATATCACTGAATCCAACATAACCCCAGATATATAAGAGCAATGAAACGCAGATAAACGCCTGAACTGCAGGCATTGGCAGATAAGTCAGCTGCTCTTTATAAAAATCCGCCAGCGCTATCGGTATCATGATCGAACCGAATGCTGTAAAGAATGAAAGGAATCTGTTTGCATTCTCGCCGTACATAACAAGTACAGGAGCATTTCCGGAAATACCTCTTGATACTGTAGAGATAAACAGATTGATCTCGAAAACGATAATTCCCATTGCAATAGCAATTGAGATGATTGTGAAAATCCAGGAAAGGCTCATGCCGTTAACTGAATTCTCAAAATCAGAACGAGACATCATGATCTCCAAGACACCGGCAACAGTATTCTCAGAAGAAATGATCGGAGCAATAGCACAAACATAAGGAACACCACTGTCATTACGTGATGTAAATGCTGCCTGCTGAAGTCCGAAACAATCAATGTACTGGTTGCCTGCACCTGTCAGATAGTACTGCTGAACATTGCCTGTAGCAGTTGAAGAATAAAGCCTTAAGAAAGAATCTCCGGCCATTGTGTAAATATTAACTGTGTAAGGCTTCTCAGCAGCATACTTATAAATCGGAAGCATATACGGCATGCCTTCTCTTACGTCTGTATATGTAAGAGCTGCTGCAGATGTAACAGCGCACTTCTGCATCATATCAGCACGTTCGCTTTCAAGAGCCTTGATATAAGTCTTGGAAAGCTGAGTTGCCATAACGAGAAGGACTACAAGAATAATCGTAAAGCAGTAACCGATTGTAGAAGAAATAAGTCTTCTGTCACGATTCTGAGGTGTCTCAGGATTCTTCTTTCCTTCACCCTTACCCTTAAATAATCTGATAAGAATTTCCTGGACAGCGAAAAGAAGAACTCCGGCTAAAACTGCGATTACGCATGCAGTAAGAATTCTTGATTCGAGCTTATCACCTACATCATAGAGTTCGCCAAAAGTGCACTTATACTCAAATACACCGACACAGATACCGGTACTGTCTGTAATCGGAACAATAATGCTCTCGTAATTCTTTCCGACAATTACAGTGTTTTTGGAAGAGCTGTTAAGCCATTCTGAGATCTCCCTGCCTGCAACTGCAAATTCAGAAGCATCGTTAACGCCATGGCTCAAAAGCAATGACAACTGGCCCTGGTTATATCCGAAAAGGCCATAGCCTTCTGCAGATAAATTCTCTTTGGTCGTATCAACCAACATGAGATCGAGCACAGCGCTATACTTCGCCGGAGCATTAACAGTATTCGATGTAAGATCATCACCATCAATTGTCATCCTGACAATATCTGTAACCTGCTGCATCTTAGTATCGGAAATCTTTTTGAATTCATTCTCGAACTGAAGTCTCATATGATGAACAGCAAAAGAAACCGCAGCAATTGCTACGACGAAAGAAACGATTATTAAGATACAGATACGAACTATTCTGCCTGCAACGTCATTACGTTCAGCGACACGTTCATTCTGAAGATTAGCCATTTGTAAGAAGCCTCCACGTCAGCTAAAAAATCAGCATATATTATACACAAAATATTTTTAAATAAGAAATAGCATAAATCGGCAGGATTGCGGTTATATTCAAAATAAAAAAGGTTACCTCGAAAGAGATAACCTTCTAATCTTGGTTGCGGAGGCGGGACTCGAACCTCACGACCTCCGGGTTATGAGCCCGGCAAGCTACCAACTGCTCCACTCCGCGATATCATCGCTTGCACATACCGGAATAAATTGGTGCTCGTGACCGGACTTGAACCGGTACGGATTTTACTCCGACGGATTTTAAGTCCGTTGCGTCTGCCAATTCCGCCACACGAGCCTATCCGTAAGTGCGTGAGTAATATTAACATCATGAATGTCCAAAGTCAAGGCAACAATTGAACATATCATTCTCGAAATGACAGAAAACCGTAACATAAGCGTATTGATTGAAAACCTGAATTCGCTAAAATGGTTGTAATAAATAATATAAAGGAGATTAGACTAATGCCTAACGATCCTGAAAATTTTAATACAAACGGCATTAACAAACCTAATGGCAACGATGATTTTATTGATTCATCTTTTGCTGTACAGTTCAAGCCTGGAGACAAAACAGAGTCAATTGCGGACAAGTTAAAAGAGACCAGAGAAAACATCGAAATGAAATCGACTGCCACTGATGTTCCTACAAGCAGATTTGATTTCAATTCTTCTGATCCTTTTAAGAACAGCTTCAATGACGAATTCGATAACTTCGAGTTCGACTCGTCAATCTCTGCATTTAAGCCTATTAATGCTTCCTCGCAGACTTCCACTCCTGTTGCTTCACCTGTTCCCGCTGAACCCAAGCCTAAGGCTGATACAACAACTCCAGTCTTCCCTAAGGACGGTGGAACTTTCGACAGACCGGCTACTGCAACTAAAGCACCTCAGCCTTCTGCATCAGCAGTTCCAAACTTTGCTGACGTAAAAGGCTCTTCCAAGCCCGCTGATGAAAAGTTGTTTAATTCCGGTAATGGTTTGGATTTTGCTACTTCAGAGCGTGATAAGAAGACAAGTCCTTTTATGAACGCAGAAAAGCCTGCTATGCCTGCTGCCGCTCCGGTTGATATCCCTGTAGCAGAAAGACCTTCAGCAAAGCCCACATCACCTTTTGCAAGCAACTCCCCTGCACCGGCACCTGACGCATCAAAGTCTCAGCCCGGCGCTTTCAGACCTGTTCCTTCGCAGCCTAAGACAAATCTGTTTTCAACACCTACTCAGTCTGCAAAGAATGCAGAAAAAGAATTTGCTGAATTCCTGGATGACGGTTTTAAGCCTGCTCCTTCAGTAACAGCAAGTCCTTTCAAGAACAATGCACCTAAGGCTCCTGCTACTCCGGCACAGGCACCCGCTTCCAGACCGGCTGCTGCACCTATGCAGTCACCCAAGCCGGCTGAACCTGCTAAGCCTGTAACACCTGAAAATTCAGCTAGTCCTTTTGTAGTTTCACAGGCAGAAGCAGTTAAACCTGTAGAAGTCGCAAAGCCCGCTGAACCGGCTAAACCTGCTGAAGCACCTAAGCCCGTTGAAACTGTTAAACCTGCTACTGCTACTGTTGCAGCAACCGGCGCCGTTGTAGCCGCAACCGCTGCAGCAAAGACACAGGCACCTGTTTCCGCACCAGTTAAACCGCAGGTAAAGCCTGTAGAAACTGAGAAACTTCAGCGTCCTGCTTCTGCTGCAAAAGCAGCACCGGCACAGGCACCTGAAAAGCCTGTAGCTCAGCCTGAAGCTAAAAATGCTGATATTTCCAAGCGACCTGGCACTTCAAATAACACAGTTGCTGCTCCGGCACCTGAATCACCTTTTGAAGCAAAGAGTCAGCAGCCCGTTCCCGCTAACAGAGGTGTAGCTCAGAGCCACGATAACAAGGCTATCTCACCTGTTACAACTGTTAAGAAATCAAAGAAACGTTCAAAGGACTCCAAGCCCACAAAGGATCCGGGTCTTGCAGGTCTCATTACTTTCCTTGGTATTATTTTCCTTGCTGTCGTAATTTTGTGGGCACTCGATAATACTTCTGGTATCAGAAGACTTTTCGGAAAGAAGAATATCGAAACAGTAGCGACTACAAGCACTTCAGCTACTATTGCAACATCAGAGGAAGAATCTGAAACCACAGCAGAGACTTCTGAAGCAACTACCACTACAACGGAAGCTACTACTGAGGCAACAACTGAAGCTACCACTGAAGCCACAACAACAACTACAGAAGCTACAACAGAAGCCACTACTACAACAACCGAAGCAACGACAGAAGCTACTACTGAAGCTACTACGACAACAACTGAAGCAACAACAACTACTACCGTTGCTACTACTGCCGCTGTAGTTCTCGACGAACCTAATGAAACAGCAGCAGGTTCACGAGTAATCGATATCAGAACAAAGCTTACAAAGTTCAAGACAACAAAGAACGGCTTCCAGTTTACTATCGAGCTCAAGAACCAGAGCACAAAGACATGTAGTCTTACAAAGTCCCTCAACTATCTTGATCTCAAGCTTTACTCAAATGCTAAGATTTCCGAAGTTTCTTCTGATGGAATGAACTTCAGTCTTAAGAAGGATGGTAAGACATACAGAGGAACACCTAACGAAATCTCCATCAAGGCTGGTGAGACATACTCTTTCACAGTAAATGTAACTACAAAGGGTAGCGCAACATCTTATGGTTATAACTCAGCATACTTCGATTGGAAGAAGTAATAGTTAGTACATCGATCAAACAAAAAGGAGGTTATCGAAAGATAACCTCCTTTTATTTTGTAAAACTAAATTCAGATATTACTCAGCAGCCTTAACAGTCTCGAAAACGAACTTGCCCTTCTTATAATCGATCTTGAGGCTTACTACATCCTTAAGACCGCCTGTAAGGAACATATCAGCCAAAGGATCTTCGATATTGGTTCTGATAGCTTTACGTAAAGGTCTTGCACCATACTTCTCGTCATAGCCGACCTCAGCAAGTCTATCTCCTGCCGCCTTGCTGATAGAACCCTTAATGTGCTTATCATCAAGCGAAACGAAAACATCCTTGATCATGATATTTACGATCTGTCTGATCTCTTCAGGCTTGAGCGGCTTAAATACGATAGTCTCATCAACACGGTTAAGGAATTCCGGACGGAATGTCTCTTTCAGAGCACTCTGAACGTGCTGCTCTAATGCTTCTTTCGATTCATTCATGAAACCAATAGTAGCCGCCTTAGCAGTGCTTCCTGCATTGGAAGTCATGATTATAATGCAGTTCTCAAAGTTTACATGCAAACCGTGGCTGTCTGTAAGAACACCGTCGTCTAACATCTGCAAAAGAAGATTAAATACATCAGGATGAGCCTTCTCGATCTCATCTAACAGAATTACTGAATAAGGCTTTCTTCTTACCTGCTCTGTAAGCTGTCCGGCATCATCGAATCCGACATATCCCGGAGGAGAACCAATAAGCTTGGAAACTGAATGAGGTTCCATGTATTCAGACATATCGATTCTAATAAGTGAATCTTCAGTATCGAAAATGACTTCTGCCAAAGCTTTTACAAGCTCAGTTTTACCTACGCCTGTAGGACCTACAAAGATGAAAGATGTAGGCTTATGCTTCTTGGTAAAACCGGCTCTGTTTCTTCTTACCGCAGATGATACCGCATGAACAGCATCTTCCTGGCCAATAACGCGTTTATGAAGTCTCTCTTCTAGATTCTTGAGCTTCTCAGTCTCTGTCTCGGATATGGACTTCAAAGGAATACCTGTCCACATCTCGACAACTCTGGCAATATCTTCAACCTGAATAGGATCAGGAACAATATCACTCTCTAAAGCGTCAAGTTCCTTCTGGAGCTTATCAACACTTGCCTTGAGCTCTGCTGCCTTCTCATAATCAGCCTCACGTTCTTCTGGTGAAGAATTCTCCATCGAATCAAGCTGCTTCTGATGTTCTACCTTCGCCTTCTCAAGAGCCTTCTTAGTATTAGCAAGCTTTACGAGCTTAACGTTCTTAAGATTTGCGGCAGAACCTGCTTCATCAATAAGATCGATTGCCTTATCGGGAAGGTATCTGTCAGTGATATATCTCTTTGAAGCCTTTACAGCAAACTCAATTACTTCATCAGAATATGTGACATTATGATGATTCTCATAATAGTCCTTGATGCCCTTAAGTATCTCGATAGACATCTCAATTGAAGGTTCATCAAGCATTACCTTCTGAAAACGTCTCTCAAGAGCTGAATCCTTCTCAATCTTCTTATATTCAGCAGTCGTAGTAGAACCAAGAATACGGAGTTCTCCTCTTGCCAGAGCAGGCTTAAGGATATTAGCAGCATTGGTGGAACCCTCTGCATCACCTGCGCCAACAATAGTATGAAGCTCGTCAATTACAAGAATGATATTCTCCGCCTTGATTGCTTCATTGATAACGCCTTTGATACGGCTCTCAAACTGTCCTCTGAACTGTGTGCCGGCAACCATAGCAGGAAGGTCCAACTGCCAGACCTGCATATTAAGGAGCTTCTCCGGTACAGAACCTTCAACAATCTTTACTGCAAGGCCCTGTGCTATAGCTGTTTTACCTACACCAGGAGCACCAATAAGAACCGGATTGTTCTTTGAACGTCTGTTAAGAATCTGGATACAGCGCTCAATTTCTTTATCACGGCCGATAATGCGATCAATCTTTCCAGCCGCAGCACGCTCTGTGAGGTTTGTACCAAATTCATTAAGGTACTTAAGACGAGTCTTACCTCTCGGCTTTCTGGAATCCTTTCCTGAATCGGAATCAGAATCATCGGACTGGTTACCGGGTCTTCTTCCAAACAGGGAATCGAAAAATGAGGGCTTAGAAGGCTCCTTATCATCTTCATCATCATCCTTTTTGGAATCAGGCTTCTGCTCAGGGTCAGAAATTCCTACAGGAGTAGAATCCTCATCGAATTCATAACCATCATCATCGTCAGCAAAAGGCTCACCGCCAAATCCATCACCGGAAGCAAGTGACTTCAAGAACTCTGTGGGGTCAGCCGAAAATCCGGTCTGGCTAGCAAGTTCTTCTAATCTGTCACTCATCTCATCGATGTTCTCTGCATCGATTCCTGTCGCCTTGAACATATCGGTAACACCCGAAATTCCTGATTCATAGGCGCACTTCAAACAAAATCCTTCGTCTATCCTTTTGCCGTTTTCATATCGGCTGGTAAAGACGATAGCATGTCTCTTTTTACAAATACTACAAAGTGCCATTATTCTTCTCCGTTATTCTCTATCTCTTCCCTTATCCTGCGCCTTACCTTAGGTCCGGTAAGGATGTCGTATTGTTCTTCCTCAAGTCTTGCTGTGTCAATGAAAGCAGAAATATCTCTATATTGACCATTCTTCTTAGCCTTATCCAAAAGAGGCTTTAAGAACTGTCCCGTATATGACTTTTTGCATTTTGCAACCTCTTCAGGTGTACCGGAGATGACTATCTCACCGCCTCCGTCACCACTTTCGGGACCCAAGTCAATTATATGATCAGCTGTCTTTATGACATCAAGATTGTGCTCGATTACGACAACAGTGTTCTTATTTTCGGTTAGGCGTTCTAAAATGTCAACCAATTTATGAACATCAGCGACGTGCAGACCTGTTGTGGGTTCATCTAATACATATATCGTTTTTCCGGTAGATCTTCTCGACAATTCCGAGGCAAGTTTGATTCTTTGTGCCTCACCACCTGAAAGAGTTGTAGAAGGCTGACCAAGCTTGATATAGCCAAGTCCTACATCCTGCAAAGTTCTTACTTTCTTGAAAATTGCAGGGTGATTCTTGAAGAATTCACAAGCCTCATCGACGCTCATATTAAGAACATCAGAGATATTCTTACCGTTATATCTGACTTCCAAAGTCTCACGGTTGTATCTCTTACCCTTACAAACATCGCATGTAACGAAGATATCCGGAAGGAAGTGCATCTCAATCTTGTTTACACCGTCACCGGAGCAGGCTTCACAACGTCCACCCTTTGTATTGAACGAGAATCTTCCAGCCTTATATCCTCTCTGCTTAGCATCAGGAGTCTCAGCATAGAGCTTTCTGATAAGATCGAAAAGACCGATATATGTAGCCGGGTTACTTCTTGGAGTTCTTCCAATAGGGCTCTGGTCAATGCAGATGATCTTATCCAGATTGGAATAACCTGTAATCCTGTCACACTTTACTCTGACCTTTCTGGCGCCATTAAGCTCATGCTCAAGATAAGGAACAAGTGTCGAATTAATCAGAGACGATTTTCCGGAACCGGATACGCCTGTTACAACTGTAAACAAACCTAACGGGATATCGACATCGATGTTCTTAAGGTTGTTTACATGTGCATTCTTGATCTTGAGAAGCTTCGTATTGTCGACCTTACGTCTGTCAATCGGAACAGGGATGAACTTCTTACCTGACAAATACTGACCGGTTATAGACTCTTCAACATCGATAATCTCATCAATAGTTCCCTGAGCTACGATATTGCCTCCGAAAGTTCCGGCGCCCGGACCGATATCAACGATATGGTCTGCTGCTCTCATTGTGTCCTCATCGTGCTCTACAACGAGAATGGAATTGCCAAGATCTCTAAGCTTAAATAATGTGTTGATAAGCTTCTCGTTATCTCTCTGGTGAAGACCGATTGAAGGCTCATCAAGAACATACAAAACACCCTGAAGACCGGCACCAATCTGAGTTGCAAGTCTGATTCGCTGTGCCTCTCCACCGGAAAGAGTAGCTGAAGATCTTGAAAGCGTCATGTAATCAAGACCGACATCATTAAGGAACTCAAGACGAGCCTTAACTTCCCTTAAAATTGGTGCAGCAATCTCAGCATTCTTGCCTGTAAGATCAAGTTCAGCAAAAAACTGTCTCATATTCTTTACTGACAGAGCAGTCAATTCACTGATATTAAGTCCTCCGACTTTAATAGACAGACTGTTATTGTTAAGTCTTGCGCCATTACATACGGGACATACATCAATGCTCATGTATCGCTCATAGGAAGCCTTCATCTCATCGCTTCCGGACTCCCTCCAGCGTCTCATTACGCTTGGAACGACACCTTCCCAGTCAGAATAGTAGTCGCCGCTTCTGGGATACATTGAATTTCTTGTATCAACCTTTATCATCTCTCCGTGGTTGCCGTAAAGAATAATGTTCTTTACCTCTTCAGAAAGTTTGTAATAAGGTGTATCCAAAGAGAATTTATATCTGGCAGAAAGAGCTTCAATGAAACATCTGCCCCAACTCTTAGGGTCATCGAAATTCCATCCTGCAGTCCTTACAGCGCCCTCATTAATGGAAAGCTTGGGATTCGTGACGCAAAGTTCAGGATCGACACTTGTAAGTGTACCGATACCCGAACAATTAGGACATGCTCCAATCGGACTGTTAAAAGAGAAACTTCTTGTAGTAATCTCACCGAAAGAAAGACCACAATCAGGGCAAGCGAGATTCTGAGAGAAAAGCTCTTCCTGACTCGCGTAAGTCTTCTCGCCGTTCTTATCAACAGTAGCAATCTGAGTCTCAACCAAAAGCAATCCGTCAGAGAGTTTTAAAGCAGTCTCGCAGGAATCGTACAGTCTTGTCGTATTAGATTCTTTAAGTACAAGTCTGTCGATAACTACTTCAATATCATGCTTATTGTTCTTGTTAAGCTCAATCTCCTCGTCAAGCTCATATGTAATACCGTCAACTTTGACTCTTGCATATCCGGATTTACGAAAGCCCTCGAAAAGCTTACTGAATTCGCCCTTCTTGCCTCTTACAACCGGTGAATAAATAATAGCTCTTGTACCTTCAGGATATAACTTGAGCCTGTCGATAATCTGATCTATGCCCTGTGACTTAATGGGCTTGCCGCACTTAGGACAAAAAGGCTGGCCTACTCTTGCATAAAGAAGTCTGAAGTAATCGTAGATCTCAGTAACGGTACCAACAGTAGATCTGGGATTACTAACTGTAGATTTCTGATCGATAGATATTGCCGGAGACAAACCTTCAATGCTATCAAGATCCGGCTTATCGAGCTGACCTAAGAACATTCTGGCATATGAAGACAAAGATTCAACATATCTTCTCTGACCTTCTGCGTAAATAGTATCGAAAGCCAATGAAGATTTGCCTGAACCTGAAAGTCCGGTTAAAACAACCATCTTCTTGCGTGGAATATCGACATCGATATTCTTAAGGTTGTGTTCCCTGGCGCCTCTTATCTTAATATATTTATTCTCATCCATATAAAAATTCCCTCTATCGAAAAAAAGACGGACATCAAATAAGATGTTCGTCCTTCCTCGAGTATTTGGTGACCCCAAGCGGATTCGAACCGCTGATTGCGCCGTGAGAGGGCGCCGTCTTGACCACTTGACCATGGGGCCTTTTATGTTTGCCCGAGTATATTACCACAGGATTATAACCTGTGCAAGTATATCGGGCATTCATATTTGTCCTTATTTGAGGACAATTTTTGATTTTTAGATATTATTTGTCCTCTTATCAGAAGGAACGTACGGTCTTCTCTTGTTTACGCACTTAAAAGCAGGTCTCATAATTCTGCCACCGGAAACGAGTTCTTCGATTCTGTGAGCACTCCAACCAGCAATTCTTCCGCAGGCAAACAGAGGTGTATAAAGCTCTGTAGGAATACCGAGCATTGAATATACAAGTCCTGCATAGAAATCGACATTAGCGCAGATGAGCTTGTCAGAATTCTTTACCTCATGGAATACTTCAGGTGCAAGCTTTTCGACCAGGATATAGAGATTATAAAGATCCATATTATCCTTTTCTTTTGCAAGAAGTTCAGCATACTTTCTGATAACAACTGTTCTTGGGTCAGACAAAGTATATACAGCGTGGCCGACACCATAAATAAGTCCGGACTTATCAAAAGCCTTCTTGTTAATGACGTCTGCAAGATACTGCTTAATTGCCTTCTCATCTGTCCAGTCGGACACATGCTCACGAAGATCCTTCATCATGGCATAAGCCTTATTTGAAGCTCCACCGTGCTGAGGGCCCTTCAAAGAGCCAACAGCTGAAGCAATAACTGCATATGTATCTGCGCCTGTTGAAGATACGGCGTGAGTTACAAATGTGGAGTTATTACCACCACCGTGCTCAGAATGCAAAACAAGCATAAGATCCAAGATTCTTGCTTCGAGCTCAGTAAACTTTCCGTCAGGTCTGATCATATGAAGAATGTTCTGAGCAGTATTGTATTCCGGAACGGGAGCGTGGATATAGAGATCCTTATGCTCGATATAATGTCTTCTTGCCATATAAGCATAAGAAATAAGTACAGGGAATCTTGCAATAAGTTCAGTGCACTGTCTGACAACATTTGAAATGTCAGTAGAATCAGGGTTGTCATCATATGAATAAAGAGCAAGAACAGATCTTGCAAGCTTATTCATGACATCCGGTGAAGGTGCCTTCATGATCATATCTTCTGTAAAACCTTCAGGAAGAGGTCTTACACTGCACAAAAGCTTATTAAAATCAGCGAGTTCAGAAGCTGTCGGAAGCTCTCCTGTAAGAAGGAGGAATGCTGTCTCTTCGTAACCATATCGGCCTTCAGAATAGAAACCATCAACTATGTCTTTTACCTCATAGCCTTGATAGAAAAGCTTACCTTCAACAGGAATTCGGTCAGCGTCATCTACGATATAACTCATAACCTCACCGACTTCGGTAAGGCCTACAAGAACACCGGTACCATCGTTGTTACGAAGGCCTCTTTTGACGTTGTACTTGGTGTACAGATCTTTGTTGATGTGTGACTTAACTTTTGCTACTTCAGCAAGCTTGGTAATAAGCTCATCTTTCTGTTCAAATGCCATATTACGTCCGCCTTTCCGCCTGAAATTTATAGTTCCGCTATATTACTGTTCATTATAAAACTTCTGATACTAATATTTAGGATTACGGTTACACGAAGAATTGTGTAGATTTAGGACTTTCATTGTTAAGTCCGTTCAAAAAAGTGCCTTAAAGCAGCTTTGAAAGCTCGTAACCGATGACAGAAGCTGCGACGGCCGCATTAAGTGATTCTGCTTTCCCCTTCATCGGAATCTTCACGAGGCGACTGCATCTTGATGTAGTAACATCGGTAAGACCATCACCTTCATTACCAATAAAGTAAGCGCACGGAAGTTTCAAATCACCAGCACCTAATTCATTGCCCTTAAGATGCATGGCAAGCGTATCAATCCCCTTCTTCTCGAAAAAAGAAAAACACTCATCCATTGTCTTTCTGACAACGGGAATATGCCAGATAGAACCCATAGTAGCTCTAATAACCTTGTCGTTAAAAGGATCACATGTTGTAGGGCTTACGATAACTGCACTAAGACCAAATGCATCAGCCATTCTGATGATAGTTCCAAGGTTGCCCGGATCTCTTGTATTCTCAAGAACGACATATATATCTTTGCCATCGGCACTTACAGGAATGTCTGCCTGGACATCAGGTTCTTTGATTACAATCGCAACTCCCTGTGGATTAACTGTCTGAGAGATCTTCGAAAAGACATTCGAGCTCAAAACAAGAGGTTCAATATTAGGAGTAAATTCCTTAGCCCATGAGACTTTCTCTTCACTTACTATAACTTCAGTAACAACCTGTCCACTTGCTAAAGCATCTTCACAAAGCCTAGTGCCTTCGAGCAAAATAACGCCTTCAGCTCTTGCCTGATCTCTCTTGGCAAGTTTTGCAATGCGCTTTACATTCGGATTGTCGCGACTGGTAATAATCTGCACGGTGAAGTCTCCTTTTCGACATTGAGATTATATCATTCTTGGCGAGTATAAGATTCAAAAAAATAGGAGCTGTCTGTAAAAGACAACTCCTATTGGAATTTCAATTTATAGGCGATATCAGAGAGCTGCCTTTGCCTTCTCAACGAGAGAAGCAAAACCTGCTGCATCTGTTACAGCGATATCAGAAAGGATCTTACGATCGAGCTCGATACCAGCCTTCTTAAGGCCATCCATGAATCTGGAGTAGCTCATGTCGTTAAGACGGCAAGCTGCGTTGATACGAACGATCCAAAGTCTTCTGAATGATCTCTTCTTATTTCTTCTGTCACGGTAAGCATAGTTACCAGACTTGAGAACCTGCTGGTTAGCAACCTTGAAAAGCTTGCTCTTATGACCCCAGTAACCCTTTGCTGCCTTTAAAATCTTATGATGACGCGCTCTTGTGCGGATTCCTCTTTTAACTCTTGACATTATCTTGTCCTCCTAAATTCTAAGCAATTAAGCGTAAGGGATCATCTTCTTGATGATTTTAGCATTCATATCTGAGCAAACCTGGTTGTGTCTCAGATGTCTCATTCTCTTTGTAGGTCTCTTGCTTAAGATGTGGCTTCTGAATGCCTGCTTATGGAGAACCTTACCGGTACCTGTTACCTTGAATCTCTTCTTTGAAGAAGTGTGTGTTTTCTGCTTGGGCATATTTCGTTCCTCCTAAATTATTTTTTCTTTGCCGGTGACAGGTACATTACCATGTTCCTGCCTTCTAACTTCGGTGGCCTATCTACTGATCCGTACTCAGTAACGCTTTCCGCAAAGGTGCTCAGAACTTCGAATCCTTTATTCTGGAAAGCCATCTCGCGGCCTCTGAACCTGATATTAACTTTTACCCTGTCTCCTGCTGAAAGGAATTTAACGACCATCTTACGCTTAACTTCAACATCGTGAACATCAGTTGTAAGCTTTAAGCCGACTTCCTTGAGCTCAGTCTCTTTCTGCTTCTTCTTTGCTTCCTTCTCTCTCTTGCCCTTTTCGAAAAGGAACTTGTTGTAATCCATTACACGGCAAACCGGGTTATCAGGATTAGGTGATATGCAGACGAGATCTAATTCAGCATCTTCAGCGCTCTTGAGAGCATCCTCGATTGAAACAACGCCAACCATCTGTCCTTCTGCGTCAATAAGACGAACCTTAGGGAACTTGATAGCTCCGTTAATCATCTGAGTATCATTGGTCTTTGCGATGGTAGCCACCTCCTTAGTTAAGACTATTCATACTTACATAAAAAAAGAACGGATTGAATCCGTTCTCTCATAACTACCCTGCCTTAATGGCAACCCCTCAAAAATAGGTATATTATCTAGTTATTTACCTCTTCACAAGCTATTGCCGCTTGAGGTGAGAAACGGTTGTTCTTCTTTCACGTCGCTTATAATAATTAAACTTTGCCTCAAAGTCAAGAGGTCGAGTGATTTTATTTCGCTCCCGCATTGTATGGATAGTTCTTTACTTACATCGGTAAAGACACAAAATATTAGTTAAATAGGTCCAAAATACCCTATACATGCGAGATATACGATATATGCGACAGCAATTACTGTAGGAATTGCCAGTATCATGCACAGTGGCAACATTTTTCCTGTTTTTCGAAAAATTGCAATGCCTATAAGCACGATTAAAGCAGAAAACATCGTTGCAAATACCAAACACCACACTACTGCATAATACGGAAAGTGTTCGAACTCGCTCCACACCTCTTTCAGGTTGGTATTGTTAACTGTAGTATACGCATGTCCCCTTCTCAAATAAATATAACCCTCATATTTACCCGAGACGAACAATTTGACATCCTCATATTTTGTCAAAGCATCGTCTGATTCTCTACTGAATTCTATATCGCATTGTTCCATATCTCCTTCACATATCTTGCAAAGCAAATCAACCACTTCTTCTCTTGTAAGAAGATTGCCATCGGATTCAGTATCATTCAGAACGGTTTGATCTATAAAGACATAAACTTCACTGTCTTCACCGAATAACCATATGTTTCCATTCCCGCGCAAATAAGCATAACTACTATCAATTTTTTTCCACTCTAAGTGATTACAATCGTTATCAAGATCGCGTATTCCAAAAACGGGTTCGTATAACTGTACCTCAACATTGGGCAGTTCATATGCAGCCCTGATTTCTTTAGTAGTAAAGACCAAATTAGCTGATATAAATATCACTAACCAAAACAACAGTACAAATAGAACTATTCTTTTTGTGTTATTCATATTCACCTGTTATGAAGTGACCCCTGTCAAGCATAAATTCTTAACGGATCACCACA
>JAKSRC010000020.1 GCA_024403855.1 Saccharofermentans sp.
ACCCGCGACTTAGGGGACGTAACCCCTTGCGTCGTGGTTGGCGGGGGTCAGGGATTAAATGTTTGGTCAGCAGGCCATGGCATGCCTGTTGTGTCTATTTCTTAGCCAGTCTAAAGAAAGATAGTGTTAAGGGTAAGAAAGCACTATAAGGGAAGCTAAAGCGTATAATATGAATACTGAGATAAAAGAGAAAACACCCTGCATCCAGGGAACGGATACAGGGTGAATAATGATCTTTGCATAAGTCACGGATTTAACTTAGTTTTGTTTTGCCGTACGACCGTATTTTGTCATAATATGGCACATTATGAGCAAATCGGTCGTAAATCCGTCGTAAATTCTTGCCTTAGGTCTCGCAAACCCAATAAAATCAAGGGTTTGTTAGTCCAAGGGCCTCATCGTCGGGACAGACTTCAAGAAGAAGACATACCTGTTGAGTATTATGAAATGAAGGGCACGTGCCATGGATATGACGAGGCATTTAACAGCTTACTCGTTAGTGATGCTGTGAAAAGAAGAGTAAAATGGATGCAGTCAGTGTTTGATTGTTAGTCAGACAAATCAACAGCAAATATGAATATAGGGGAGAGACTTGTTATGTTTTGCAGATATTGCGGTCAGCAATTACCTGATGGTGCCAAGTTCTGCAAAAACTGCGGAACTTCTATGGCTCAAGCTGATAAATTCAGGGAAAGTATGGAGGATAGGATTCGTATGAAATGCCCATATTGCGGAAGCGAGAGAATCGCAATTGATATCTCATGGGGAAAGACAGCTGATGTGGGAAATATTGGCCTCAAGTATAATGAGGGTATTTTTATTGGCGTTGCCCAAGTATATTCAGATCTTTGTTTAGACTGTAAGAGCATATTAAGGACATATGTTAAAGACGATACTAATAAGAATTGGAACCATAACCCTGGAACATTCTGAAGCCATTTGACTATTAAATAATCAGCATAACGAACTGAAAATAAAAGTCTATGAGAAAGTTTATCAGCGAATATCAAAATGGCAGATACAAAGCCGGGAGCACTGGCGGTACTGTTATTGTTATCAATCTGGAGACTAATGAGATAATCGACAAGATCAAGGTTCCGTATTGTTATTGCGGAACATTTGTCAATGACCGGGATGTCTTTATTGCAAAATCTACTGCCGGATATTTGCTGAAATACGATATCAGAACTAAAGCGGCGACAAGGATCAGACCTTCAAGTCTTACTCAAGACGGCGGATTTGCAGTATGCCCGTGGGACAACCGTTTTTATAATGTCGAGATGACTAAAAAAGGGTTTCAGATCGCCATCTATGATGTCGATGAGTTCAAACCGCATAAGATCGTGCCGATAAACGGTGATATATGTAATGTTAACGGTATTGAGTTCGGTGATCAGCCTGTATGGTATGTTACTTTTTCGTATTTTTATAAAGGACATGTTAAGAAGGCAATTGCTAAAATGAAGGACTGCGAATCCGTTGAGATCAAGAATATTGATTACGATGTTTATGATCACATTGAGGGATATGAGTATTGGAAGCGATGCGGTTTTACCGATGATGCCGGAAGCATTGCCGTGATGAGCAGCGACAAATTCCAAATTCCGATAACCATGGCGGAGATATTCGGGCAATAAAAGATATGAATAATCCTGAATTAAACCGACCAAGGATCTGGTGAAAACCGGGTCCTTTTCTCTGTCCTGTGACAATGATAATCATATAAACCTATATCATAATTGTCGTCACATCATCACAGTCGTCACAAGAGACGTTTCTAGTTTAGCCAAGTAAGACCGTTCATTACGAGTTGAGAACAGTGCCGTTCAAAACCCTGGCGAGTTTAGAACAACACCGATTCACAACTCTCCATTGCTGCGCGCTTCTACTCATTCCGCGCTACCGCTTAGATTGCCACCCACGACTTAGGGGACGTAACCCCTTACGTCGCGGCTGGCGGGGGTTAAAGAGGGATGTCCTTCTTAGCCGAACAATATAACTATGTGGATATAAGTGCATAGTGGGAGAAGAGAATTGCTAGGATTCTAAGCTGGTTTTGAGAGCAAGATTTGATGAATGAAAGGTTAGCTAAAAAAGGAAGTCGATTTTAGGGTTATTAATGGTACAGAAAAAACCCTGCACCGGATGGTACAGGGCTAAGATGTAGTGTTCTAGGTAGTTTGCGCAGATTTACATGTAGTAATTCCTTACGACGATGGACTCAAAACTTGTGAGATATTACGCCAAAATATGGGCGTAAACCCGTCGTCAAATCTTAGTGCGCACCCCGCAAAGCCAATAAACTAGGGGCTGCTCAGTTGATGCTCTTCATTGTAGGGAACAGCAATACGTCTCTGATGCTTGCGCTGTCTGTAAGGAGCATAACGAGACGATCGATACCGTAACCAATACCACCCGTCGGAGGCATACCGAGCTCCAACGCATTGAGAAAGTCCTCATCTGTGTGGTCTGCTTCGTCGTTACCAGCCTCTGCGGTAGCATCCTGAGCAGCGAATCTTTCGCGCTGATCGATAGGATCGTTGAGCTCTGAATAAGCGTTGCACATTTCCCATGTGTTGATGAAAAGCTCGAATCTCTCAACCTTCTCAGGCTCGTCCTTCTTCTTCTTTGTAAGAGGAGAGATAGCAAGAGGGTGATCCATAATGAATGTAGGCTGGAGGAGATTCTTCTCGCAGTATTCTTCGAAGAAGAGGTTAACGATGTCACCCTTTGAGTGCCATGTCTCGTATTCGATGTGATGCTCTTCAGCAAGCTTTCTTGCTTCTTCATCAGTCTTTACTTCGTCGAAATCGATGCCTGCATACTTCTTGATCGCATCGTTCATTGTAAGTCTCTCGAAAGGCTTACCGAAATCAATCTCAAGGTCGCCGTACTTAATGAGTGTTGTGCCGCAAACCTTCTCTGCAACATAACGGAACATGGACTCTGTGAGTTCCATCATGCCCTGATAGTCTGTGTATGCCTGATAGAGCTCCATGAGTGTGAACTCAGGATTGTGACGTGTGTCCATACCTTCGTTACGGAAAACTCTGCCGATCTCGAAAACGCGCTCAAAACCGCCTACGATGAGTCTCTTCAAGTAGAGCTCAAGGGAGATACGGAGCTTCAAGTCGATATCAAGAGCATTGAAGTGTGTCTCGAAAGGTCTTGCAGCAGCACCACCGGCATTGCTTACGAGGAGAGGAGTCTCAACTTCCATAAAGTCGCGATCTGCGAGGAAGTTACGAATCTCCTTGATTACCTGTGATCTCTTTTCGAAAGTGTCCTTAACCTGAGGATTTACGATGAGGTCAAGGTATCTCTGACGATAACGGATTTCGGTGTCCTTCAAACCCTGATATTTGTTCGGGAGAGGGTGGAGGCACTTGGAGAGAAGCTTATATGCCTTTGTAAGGATTGATACTTCGCCCTTTTCTGTGAGGTAAACTTCACCTTCAACACCAACGATATCGCCGATGTCGAGATTCTGCCAAGCCTTGTAGTCTTCTTCAGGGAGATTATCGATCTTTGTGAAAATCTGAATCTTTCCTCTGCGGTCGTATAAATCACAGAAGGATACCTTACCCATTCCGCGCTTGCTCATGAGACGGCCGGCAACTCTGACTGTCTGTCCTGCGAGCTTCTCGTAGTTCTCTACGACTTCTACTGAGTGATGTGTTACGTCGTAGGTAAGCTCTTCATAAGGATCCTTGCCAGCTTCCTGGAGAGCTTTGAGCTTCTCCATACGGAATCTTGTCTGCTCCTGGATTTCTTCTGCGCTTAAAGGTTCTGTCTGAGGTACGAATTTCTTTGCCATATTTTCTTCTCTGTTCTAATCTTGAATTATTTAGTAGGATTACTTCTCGATCTTGATGATCTTGTACTTGATAACGCCGGAAGGTGTGGATACAGAAACTGTCTTGCCCTTCTTCTGGTTGGAAATAGCTCTGCCTACAGGAGAGTTCTCAGAAATCTTCTTCTTCATGAAGTCAATCTCGCTCTCACCAACGAGCTTGTACTTGTATTCCTGCTTTGTAGCTGTGTTCTGAAGAGTTACTGTTGAACCGAGAGAAACCTTATCTGTAGAAAGGTTAGAATCGTCAACAACTTCAACAGCCTTGAGGATTGCTTCGAGTTCTTCGATACGTGACTCGTTCTCAGCCTGTTCAGCTCTTGCTTCATCGTATTCAGAGTTCTCTGAAAGGTCACCCTGAGCCTTAGCGTCTTCGATTCTTGAAGCGATCTCGCTTCTCTTCTTAGTCTTACGCTCGGAAAGTTCGTTCTGAAGTTCGTCGTAACCTTCCTTAGTAATCTGCTTCTTAATAATGTCGTCAGCCATTTTAAATCTCCTTTAATGTGGATATCTTTTAATATTCGAAAATTATCTCGCTGTTCTGTCGTTTTCCTTCTGGATAACGTCGTGAGCGCCACCTTCGATGATGGAAGTGGAGGATACTACAACGAGGCGAGCCTTCTGCTGGAACTCTTCGATTGAAGAAGAACCGCATGAGCACATTGTTGCCTTAACCTTTGCAAGGGAAACTTCCAAACCGTCCTTGAGGTTACCAGCGTAAGGAACGTAAGAGTCAACGCCTTCTTCGAAAGCCATCTTGCCGCCCTTTCCGCCGTCGTCGTAACGCTGCCAGTTACGCGCACGGTTGGAGCCTTCGCCCCAATACTCTTTAACATATGAGCCGCCTACAAGGAGCTTTCTCGTAGGGGATTCGTCGAATCTTGCGAAATAACGGCCGAGCATCATAAAATCAGCACCCATAGCGAGAGCCAAAGCCATGTGATAGTCGTGAACGATACCACCGTCAGAGCAGAGAGGAATGTAATAACCTGTCTCCTTGAAGTATTCATCACGAGCCTTAGCAACTGCCAATACAGCAGAAGCCTGACCGCAACCGATACCCTTCTGCTCACGTGTGATGCAGATGGAACCGCCGCCGATACCGATCTTGATAAAGTCAGCACCGCAGTCAGCGAGGAAACGGAAGCCCTCAGCGTCAACTACGTTACCGGCACCGATGATGGCATCAGGATAATTCTCCTTGCACCATCTGAGTGCTCTTTCCTGCCATACGGAGAAACCGTCGGAGGAGTCGAGGCAAAGAACGTCAGCGCCTGCTTCGAGCAATGCGGGGATTCTCTCCTGATAGTCTCTTGTGTTGATTCCGGCACCAACGATGAGCTTCTTCTCATCGTCGAGGAGCTCATTAGGGTTAGCCTTGTGGAATTCATAGTCCTTACGGAAAACGAGACCGATAAGTCTGCCTTCGTCATTTACGATAGGGAGCTGGTTGATCTTGTTGTCCCAGATAATGTCATTAGCTTCCTTGAGGGATGTGCCTTCAGGTGCAGTAATGAGCTTTTCGACAGGAGTCATGAACTCTTTGACCTTGGTATCGAGTGAAAGTCTGCTTACACGGTAGTCACGTGTTGTAACAAGACCTAAAAGTCTGCCTTCAGGTGAACCGTCTTCAGTAACAGCTGCTGTACCGTGACCTGTCTTCTCGTGGAGCTCGATTACCTTCTCCAATGTATCTTCAGGAGAGAGGTTGGAATCAGACTCAACGATACCAGCCTTGTACTTCTTAACTCTCTTGATCATCGCGCACTGTGACTCGATTGACTGAGACTGGAATACGAAAGACAAACCGCCGCATCTTGCGAGTGCAATTGCCATACCGTCATCACTGACAGCCTGCATTACAGCAGATACCATAGGGATATTGATCTTAAGGCGTGACTCTTCCTGGCCCTTCTTATACTTAGCGATAGGTGCGGACAAGTCTACCTGATCAGGTGTGTTCTTCTCAGTAGTGAGATTGGGTACCAAAAGGTACTCCGAAAATGTTCTTGATTCCTCTTCGAAAATCTTTGCCATACTGTTCCTTATTCCTCCTTGTTATCAATTGATTCGTCAACATCAGCTGCATCAATAACTGTGTCAGCCTGAACAAGCTCTACTGCAGGTGCTACAGGTACTACGGGAGCGGGAGTAGCCACAGCAGGCTTGCTGTAATTACGAGAAGGAGTAGCGGAAGCGTTCGGAGGAGCGATTACATCAGCAGGAACTGCATCTGTGTCATCAAATCTCGCACCGCACTTGAAGCAGAAAGCGTTAGAAAGGTTATTCTCTGTTCCGCAAACGGCGCACTTCTTGAGTCCTTTCTCGCGGAGGATCTTAACATTGAGGTCTTCGATCTCGATATAAAGATTAGAGATTGATTCGCATCTTGCATTGATGTCCTTTGTCATGTCGACATTAACATCTTTGTATTGTCCATAATAGAGATGACCAATCTCATCGTAGTACTTACGAATTGTGTTTTTCTTCTCTTCAATCATCTTCTGGAAGCTGGAAATATTCTTTCCTTTTTGATCCTGGAATATGGGCATGAAAAGTTCCTCCTTAAAAGATTTAACAAAAATTATACACAAAACGGGACGGAAAATCACTATATATATTATTTTTAATTTTATAAGCGGAAATGCCTAATTCTATAGGGGTAAATGTGTCGGTTTTCAGCGATTTTTTGTAGGGTTTTGTAAGTTTTGAGACAATCCTTGTCGCCTTTGTTAGTTTATGTCGGAAACCTTGTCTTAAATTCCCTTAAAAATTCTCCGAAATTGTCGTACCGAGTAAAAAGCGCCTATCCTACAATTTCGGAAAAGATTTGAAGCTTTTTACGACAAGTTGTCCGACAAAACCTGACAAAAAGGACAGGGAATATTAAGAATCAGATATTTTCGCGACAATCTTTGCTGAAAAAGCGACAAATTACCCCTACGGAATTATGCTTTGGCAAGCTCCTGCCTGAACGACTGAAGCGGATTGTTGAAATGAATTAATGAAATGGATTATTGAAAAAAATTTGAATTCTTGAAAAAACGGCCGGATTTGGCCACATGACGCTCAGCGCCCACCCCTAAATCCGCGTATCACCAAACAAAAAAGAACCGCCCCAGGCGGAGCGGTTCTTGTAATTCAATTTGTTGAAGAAAATCAGATCTTCTGTGCCTTAATCTTCCAGATTTCCTTTGCGTACTCGCTGATTGTACGGTCAGAGGAGAACTTACCGGAATTGCAGATGTTGACCCAGCACTTCTTTGCCCATTCAACATCGTTCTGGTAATCCTTGTAGAGGCGGTCACGCTGATTTCTGTAATCTTCGAAGTCGCCCAATACATAGTAAGGATCGCCGGGCTGCCAGTTGGAGCCATAGATGAGACCGTTGAAGAGGTCATTGAACATACCGGAGCCTTCGTCGTTGAAAGAACCGTCAACCAAACGGTCTAAGCACTTCTTGAGGCCAGGGATGTTCTCATACTGCCACTTAGGATTGTAGTAAGCCTTTGTTGCAGCCATATCCTGTGAACGGCAGCCGAAGATGTAGATGTTATCGTCACCAACGCACTCTGCGATCTCAACGTTTGCACCGTCAAGAGTACCGAGTGTTACGGCACCGTTCATCATGAACTTCATGTTACCTGTACCGGAAGCCTCAAGACCTGCTGTGGAGATCTGCTCAGAAACGTCTGCTGCAGGGAACATCTTTTCGCCTACGGAAACGTTGTAGTTCTCAACGAATACAACCTTGAGCTTGTTCTTCATTGCAGGATCGGAATCGATAAGCTTTGCAATCTCGTTGATGAACTTGATGATTGCCTTAGCTCTGAAGTAGCCGGGTGCTGCCTTTGCTGCGAAGAGGATTGTGACAGGGGGCATGTCGAGCTTCGGGTTTTCCTTGAGTCTGTCGTAGAGGTTCAATGCATAGAGAGCATTGAGGAGCTGTCTCTTGTATTCGTGGAGACGCTTGATCTGTACGTCGAAGCAGGAATTAGGGTTAAGCTTGACGCCCTGGTTCTTTTCGAGATATTCGGAAAGAGCCTTCTTATTGGACTTCTTGATGGCGATGAACTTCTTCATTACCTTCGGGTCGTCCTTATACTTTTCGAGATCCTTCAAGAGGTCGAGGTTTGTTACCCACTTATCGCTGCCCAAGAGGTCTGTGATGAGCTTAGCGAGGTCAGGATCGCAGGATCTGAGCCATCTTCTGGGTGTAACGCCGTTTGTCTTGTTGGAGAACTTCTCAGGATAGATGTTGTACCAGTCCTTGAGTGTCTCGTTCTTAAGGATGTCTGTGTGGAGAGCAGCAACGCCGTTTACGGAGTGTGAACCGTAGATTGCCATCCAAGCCATGTGGATCTTGCCGTCACCCAAAGGAGACATACGGTCGATAAGCTCGGAATAGAGGCCAGCTTCGAACATCTGTGCACGGAACTGGTTGTTGATGCCTTCGATGATCTCGTAGATACGAGGGAAGAGGAAACGGAAGATGGAAATATCCCACTTCTCCAAAGCCTCTGCCATGATTGTGTGGTTGGTGTAAGCGAATGTATCCTTAACGATTTCCCATGCTTCTTCCCAACGGATGCCGTTCTCGTCAACGAGGAGACGCATAAGCTCAGGGATAGCAACTACAGGGTGTGTATCGTTGAGCTGGATTGTGTTGTACTTAGCAAAATCGTGGAGATCGTTGCCGTGATACTTCTTGTATCTGAAGATGATGTCCTGCAAAGATGCAGAAACGAAGAAGTACTGCTGTCTTACACGGAGTACCTTTCCGTCGTAGGAAGTATCGTTAGGATAGAGGACTCTCCAGATATCCTGAACGCGGTTTCTCTCGATAACAGCGTCGTCGAATCTCTGTGAATTGAAGAGGTTGAAGTTGAATTCCTGTGCAGGCTCAGCTTTCCAGAGTCTCAAAAGGTTAACGTTCTTTGTGCCGTAACCTGTGATAGGGAGGTCGCAAGGTACTGCCCAAACATCGATGTCGGAGTAGTGAATCTTAACCTTACGGTCGTATCTGGGAAGAATGAAGGGGTAGCCGTGCTCCATCCAGGAGTCAGGATACTCGTTCTGGAAGCCATTTTCGATCGCCTGTCTGAAGAGACCGTAACGATAAAGGATTCCGTAACCTGTAACAGGGAGGTTGAGTGTTGCGCATGAATCGAGGAAGCATGCAGCGAGACGTCCAAGACCACCGTTACCCAAAGCAGGGTCGGTTTCTTCTTCGAGGATGTCTGTGATATTGAGACCGAAAGATGCGAGTGCATCCTTTGCCTGATCATAAATGCCCAAGTTTACGAGGTTGTTGAGCATTGAACGTCCTTCAAGGAACTCAGCAGAGAAGTAGTGTGCCTGACGGCCGGAATTGTACTTTTCTCTTGTTGTCATCCAATTCTCAGCGATAATCTCAACGATGCTCTTAGAGAGCGCTGTCCAGTAATCGCGAGGTGTAGCCTGTTCGAGGCTTAAGCCTGTCTCGGCTCTTACGTGAGCCTGCATCATCTGCTCAAGCGCTTTTGCTGTAACTGTTGCCATTTCAACGTCTTCGATGCCCCTTACCCGAAAAGACATCTACTTTCCTCCAATTAAAATCTTTTTGATTATAACTGTTAGCCGTAACTGGTGCAATTTTTCAAAACAAGTTCGATTTTTTAGACAAAAACGGCTCGAAAACCAGTATTTATGCGTGTTTTTTGTCAAAACGCATCCAAGAAAACGAACAAAATTGACCGAAATTTACTGTTAGTTAACAGACAATTTATACTTGGGAAATGCCTCATTTCCTAATTTGTATTTTTTCGCGCGGTATATTACACTTCTATTAACTATGCATACAGTAATTTACTATGTTTTGGCCGTTGTGGCAGGTGTGCTCGCAGGCGCACTCATTACATATCTTTTCGGGAAGTTCCCCGAAAAATGGCTTCAGGATTACGGCGTCACGCCTGAGGATCCTAATTACAGGCCATCTAAGCGCATGAGACCTTTTCCGGAGGGCCTTGTTGCTGTTGTATTCTGCACGGCTTGTTACTGCGTTGCCATTTATTTTGGCAAAAGCTTCTTAATTGATACCTTCAGACCGATGCATCTTGCGGTTATTCTTCTTGTAATACCGACTCTTGTGCTGGTAATGATGGCAGATAAGCTCAATAGAATAATCCCTGACCAGTTCTCGATTTTTATCGCTGTTTGCGGCGTTTTATCGATCCTGTCCGATATTTTCGAAGGTTCTGTATGGTTCACACCCACTGTTCAGTGGTGGATTCCCGTCCTCAACAAGGTTATCGCATCGCTTGTAGGCGGTGGCGTTATCTGGCTTATCGGATTCCTCGCAATCACATTCCTTGGCCGTGAAGGCATGGGAATGGGCGATATGAGACTTTTGTTTGCTACAGGCCTTATCACAGGTTGCTACGGCCTTGTCGTACTTGTATATGTATCGATTTTTTCGGCTCTTTTCTTCGCAATCCCGCTCATGATCAAGAAGATCAAGAGAGTATCAGATGAGAAGAAGAGAATTGCTTCGGCTGATGACCCAAGAGCTGAGAAACTCAAGATTCAGAGGGAAAAGGCTGCAATCCACTTCGCAGAAGATCCGGATTATCTGGCTTTCGGACCGTTCCTTGCTTTGGGATGTGCGGTTTTCGCGATTATGGAGCCTTTCTTCTTCGATAAGATGTATTCAACTCTTCTTTTATTCGGAGTGGTATTCTGATGGACATTTTGAAGTCCGTGGCAGGTCACATTACGCGTGCATTCAGGATCCCTAAGCCTTTTAACTGGGGATATCCGGTATTCTACGGTTCTTTGGGCCTTGCTGTATCGCTCATAATCCTGAAACTCATGTATTCAGGCGCATTCCAGTTCTCATCGACATCACTTATCGGCTGTAGCATAAGCGTCATGCTGATCGTGATGTTCGCTTTTATCGTTCCTTCTGTGCTTATAGCAGAGAGGAGCGGCCTTTGCATTACCGGCCATTACACGGGTATCGGCTCGCTGATTTTGTCGTTCCTGTCAGGTTCTGCGCTCTATCTCGTCAAGGCAGGCCTGCATAACCTTACGGCTGCTTTGTGGCTTAGAATGGGCGGCACTATCGTATTCCCGGCGGTTTTCTATCACATTGAGGGCATGAACGGCCAGACGCTTCTTCTTGAAGTGCTGATCGATACGATCGTTCCGGCGTTCGGCTTTTCACTGTTTTTCCTGGGTATTGTATGGCAGGGATTTTCGGAAAGGAACAGAGGTGCGGCATTCGTTCTTATTCCTCTTCTTTTCGCGGCTTTCTCATTTAACATCATGGACGTGGCAGCAATTCTCGTAATCGGCTGGTGGCTTTGCCTGGTAAGAAGCCGTACTGAGAATATTTACGGTCCGATCCTCGCGCTTATTGGCCTGCGCCTTACCGGAATCATTATCGGCGGCGTAGTAGGTGAGGTAGACCTTACGACAATCAGAGTTTTCAGTGACATTCCGCACACGATTTACTACGAATCAGTACCGGCGCTCGTCGTCGCGGTTATTCTTATGGCATTTTTCAGAAAGACTCTTGGTGAGTTCCATGCTGTTTATAGTGCCGATATTTATGGCGAAGATCAGAAAAAGGAATTGAAGGGCGACAGCGAGGCAGGCTTCCTGGCCGGATTTAATCTTACTTTCGTGCTGGGTATTGTGATTCTTGTCGTATTCTGGATTTTGATCTCGAAGGGTGTAAGATTGTAATAAGGGTAGATTATGTGCCGGTTTTCGGCATAGGTGTTGCAAGTGGGGATTTGCGATGCCGTGGGAACAAACAGGGAAGGCGTTGCCAAGAATAGGATAGGGCAGAGCCGCACCTGTAAACATTGGGATAGGAAGATTAATTATGGAAAAGAAAGAAAAAACTCTAACTGACAACCAAAGATACGAGAGAGACAGAGCATCCGTCATGTCGATGCTCAAGTTCATACTTATCGTGGCAATCCTGATCGGCGCATGTTACGTTGGCAAGATCGTAGTCATCATTTTGTTGCCGTTCCTTATCGGATTCCTGATTTCAAAGACTGCCGTACTGATAGGAAGGCCCTTTTCGAAACTTTTCGGTAAGGACGCCTCGAAAATCAAGCCCGGCCACAAAAAGTCCGCCCACACGAAAGTGTCGATCGTCGTCTACGTAATCCTGAACATTATCGTGGTTTTCCTCATCGTGCTCACCTTGATTGGCCTCGTCTATCAGGCGAATAATCTCGTTATCACGCTCGCCGAACTGACCAAAACCTTCAAACCCGCCGAGATGATCAACACCCAGATTTTAGAGCGCCTCAGCATCGAAAACGGTGGCTTCCTGACTCCTTCCGTGATCGCATCTCTCAAAGAAAACATCATCAACATGGGTCAGACGATAGTAAAAAACATCCCGACAATCTTGAGTTCTGCCGCATCTTCCGTCGGAAAACTTCTCGGAAATCTTCCTTACGCGGTTTTCTTTGTAATCAGCATTCTCCTGAGCGGATTCTACTTCATTAACGACGGCCCGGCCGTAATGAAATTCTTCGTAAAGAACACGCCCAACAAGAAATTCCGCAACAGAGTATTCACGCTCCTCAATGAGCTTTCCGTTACAGTCTTCCGTGTACTTGGCGGTTATCTTTCATTGTTCGTTATTACGACGATCGAATCTTTCTTCGTCTTCTGGTTCGCAGGCCTCAATGAGTACGCGCTGGTTCTTTCGATAATCACCGGACTTATCGACTTCCTGCCGATCCTTGGTGTCAGTGCCACGATGATTCCTATGATGATTTACCAGTTTATGCACGGCAACTACATTTCGGTAATCATTCTCATCGTCGGACTTATTCTTATGTCGATAATCCGCCGCTTCCTTGAACCCGCCGTTCTTGGTAAGTCGCTCAAGATGCATCCTTTGATAACACTCCTCGCAATGGCTGCAGGTGTCTACATCTGGGGCGCAGCAGGTTTCCTCATCGGACCTGTCCTCGCAATCTTGATCATCCAGGTAATCAGGGTTTTCGAGATCGACAAGATGGTCGGCAGATATTTCTCCGGAATACTTGACCGCTTTATGAAGGACAAGGGGGCAGGAGAAGAGGCTACTGAGGCAGCTTCGGATAGTGATTGCGCTGCGTCGGAGGCGAGTGAATCCGCTGAGAAGTGAGTAGAGCAGCGGGGTGTACGATTTATTCACGAAAAGCACGATTTTCGTGAACGTAGCGTGAAAATCAGCCAAGAGTGTATGATTTATTCACGAAATTAGCGTTTTTCGTGAATTCTGCGTGAATAAGAAAACAAATCTGAAAAAGCATTGTTATTCTTACCTAGCAAGAAAATCTCAGTTGTTCTAAATGCGAAGTAGTTATGATGCTGTCCAGGAATGCTGTTCATTCTGCTTGGTGCTGATCATCGTTCCATATATTGCAGTATTAAGCTTCGAAGAGAGATATCTGATATCAAATGGAATCTCTTCTACATCGTGAGTGAATAACACATCAAGTTCCGGAATAAGACCTGCATTGGTGTAATTTCCATATTTAATGCTTGTTGTCCTAAGATAGTTCACTGAGTTCTTGATACCAAAATGTTCGTGAAACTTACAATTATCAAGTTCTTCAATGTAGAGGACAAAATCCGGATAAATCGGCATTACCATGCCTTTTATGTACACTTCCGGTTCGTACTTGAACGGAATGCCCATCTCGGTGTAAAACATCGCAATATCTCGCTCGGCTGCCGAACGGTAGTAAATTCCATTGAACGGATAATCGGTCGGTTTAGCGTGCTTGGTGTTTGCGTCGTTCTTGAGACTGTCGAACCACACCTTATCCATCACCACATGCTTGTTGGTATCAATCGCTAAAGTTCGTACCACTTTATGAGGTTCACACTCAGAAAGCAGATCGCCTTTGAAATTGCAACGCCAGATTGTCTCATAGAGATCGAGTTCGCGCTCTAACTGTTCGCGTCTGATCCAGATTTTATATGCTTGCTTACCATTTTTGGAATCAAGATTGAATCTACGATTTGCTATGCTGATCCTTTTAACGGAAAGGCCATTGACCGTATGGACATGCAGCTTTACGTCAGGCAACTGATTCAGTTGCTGACGGCAATAATTTATCTTCAGAGCCAGGTACTCTTTGGGTATGTTGTTATCGATCATTCTCATGCTTTAATTATAGAGACTGCGAATGCCGATTTGTCATACAATTTAAGACAATTTCTTGTCGCAAAATGTCGCTTTTGTCGCGGCTTGTCGGATTTTTATCAATTGTTTTTGAACACTGTGCCATTCATGATGAATCGGTTGTCAATCGCAATTCTCTTTGCACTTACTTTGCCATTCACGTAGGATTCACGAAAATCGCGGTTTTCGTGAACGTAGCGTGAAAATCAACCCAAAGTGTACGATTTATTCACGAAATCAGCGTTTTTCGTGAATATTCCGTATCGGTGCGTTTCGCATGTTCGAAAATAAGCAACGCTGGTGCAGAACACGTTTTCGACGGCTCGAAAAGAAGTTCCACGCACTGAAACCCTAACCACGCAAACAAAAGGTCGCCCCAACCGGAGCGACCTTTACTATTTAAGTATAAATACCTTAAAGAACTACGTTTACGCCTTCGATGTCGAGTGTTGCGAACGGTCCAGGGATGATGTCGGAACGCTTTGCGCCGAAGTAGTCGGTATCGAAAATGATATCGTTGCCATCCTTGTCTTCGAATCTCTGCTGAGGTTCGAAAGCCTTGCCGAGAACGTCAGTAGTAACAAGAGATGAAGTGAAGGAGCCGATTGCTTCTGCGAGGTTAGTTTCGAGGTAAACCTTGTCGCCGTCTTCCTTTACATTGACATATACCTTTGTTGTGTCGTCGAAGAGGAAGTTCTGTTCCTTGCAGTAACGGAGAGCGCCACCGAGGTAAGCGTTGCCTTCGATCCATACAGGAAGCTTGTCGAAATGAGCTGTTGCGATCTTCATCATGTCAGGAGTATCGCTCTCGAGATCGAAGTTCTTGATCCATTCTTCGTAGAGAGGGTACTGATCCCAAACGTGTGTACCAACAACGCGCTCTTCAACTTCAACTCTGCCATCGTTGAACTTGGAAACGAGTGAAGCCTTTGTGTGCTTCTGGAAGAAGATGTTGTTATAGAATCTGTCGTCGCCGTGAAGGATTGTCATGAAGCCCATAACTTCTGTTCTGTGAGGCATATGGTAAGGTGTATAACGCCAGTCTGTACCTGCACCGACGGATGTAAATGCACCGCAAATGAGGTTGTGAACCATAGCAACACCCTGTGTAGCGATACGGAGAGATGCGTCAGAGAGGAGAATGTTGTTGTCGATCAATGTAGGACCGTGGCCAACTTCTACGAAGATATCCTCACTGCCCATGCCGCCATTAAGAGGAGCTGCATATTCAGGTCTCTGGTTGTCGTGGAGGAGGTTGCAGGTGATA
Source organism: Saccharofermentans sp. (assembly GCA_024403855.1). Lineage (GTDB taxonomy): Bacteria > Bacillota > Clostridia > Saccharofermentanales > Saccharofermentanaceae > Saccharofermentans. The sequence goes on from JAKSRC010000020.1 coordinate 15,307, forward strand.
CGTGTGCCCTGTGCTTCCCAGTCTGTCCAGATGCCCATTGTGGAGTGGTGGATGTGGTTACGTCTCATGATGACGTCGATTGCTGCGTGGAGCTTGATGCCTGCAACTTCTGCGCCGCCCAATTCCATCATGTTGTTGATGTGGTGAATGTGGTTGTCTTCAATTGTTGAGAAAACAGCGCCCATACGGCCGATGATGCCGCCCTGCTCGCAGTGATGAATGTTGTTGCGGCGAACAATGTGGCTTCCGATGTTCTCCTTGAGCCAGCCGTGGTACTGACCTCTGCATACAGCGTCACGCTCCATCTGTGTAGGGCTCTTAAGATGCTCATATGTGAAGTAGTGGTTGTTCTCAGGATCGAGATACTTGCCAAGGCCGATACCGGAACACTTTGCGAAGTAAACTTCGTTGTCTTCAATGATCCAGCCCTTTGACCAGTGAGGTCCGATCATACCTTCCTGCCATGCAGCCGGAGGTGCCCAGTTTGTTGCGCCCTTGCAGATCTTGAAGCCTCTTACTGTGATGTAGTTTCTGCCTGTTTCAGCAGGGAAGAAGCACATTCTTCTGCAGTTGATCTCGGCCATCTCTTCGTTAGGGTCGAGGTCACCGAAGTTAGCGTAGAGGACTGTCTTGTCGCCGTCCTGCTCTGCAAACCACTTATACTTGGAATCTTCAGGAACCCATGAGCAAGGGTAAACTTCAGCCTTGATTACTTCGTCAATGGAAGCTGCTTCGTAGAGTCTTCTGTCGTTGATGTAAACCTGGCCTACGTGCTTTGTCTTGCCTGCGAAATACCAGTCGCCGTAAACGAATGTTGTATAAGGGTTGTAGTCAGGCGCGAAAATGGAATTGTCTACTTTTGCTGTCCAGACGTTGTCCTGGTACTTTGTCCAGCCTGTAACCTGCTCTGCGCCGGAAATTGTTGCTCCGAGAGGAACGTCACTTACATAAGTGATGCGTGCGTCTTCGGTACCACCATTTACAGGTGAAACGTATTCTCTATATACACCGGGTGCTACGTGAACTGTGTCACCGGGCTGAGCGATTTTCGCTGCTTCGGAGATTGTGCCGAAAGGCTTCTCCTTGGAGCCATCGCCTGAATTGTTAAGGAATTTGATGTCTACATAAAGTTCCATTGGCGGTACCTCTTTTCGTGAGATTTAAAAGATGAAATTAATATAACAATGCGCGAAAAACTTGTATATCAATATCTTCGCTAAAAAATCGCATTTCATTTTTGGGCAAGTGCTTTTCGCTTTTCGAAAAATTGTCGAAAAGATAAATCCCGTTGTTGACAGACGAAATGGGCGGTGGTATATTTACTACGACAATCGTAGTACGACAGCCGTAGCAACGACAGACGGGGCAAACGGCAGTCACAAATAAAATAGAAGGAGAAAGATTCATGCCAGAGATCAGCAGTGATGTCATCAGGGGATATAACGACATCATCATTCTGTACCTGCTCCTCAATGAACCGTCATACGGATATGAGATTTCAAAGCAGATCCGCCAGTTGTCGCAGGACAAGTACATCATCAAAGAGACCACGCTCTACTCGGCGTTCACGAGAATGGAGAATAACGGCTTCATCGAATCATTTGTAAATGAAGATCTTGCCGGTGGAAAGAAGAGGACATACTACCGCATAACGCCATTTGGCAGGGAATATTACCTCGCGAAGTGCGAAGAATGGACACTTACCAAAGAAGTAATTGAGAAGTTTATTGTTTACTGAGGGGAAAAATAAAATGAACACTATTAGAAATTATCTGGACAATATGTTCCGTAATCTTCCGAATACGGAAGAGGTAAGAAAAGCAAAGTTCGAACTTCTTCAGATGATGGAAGACAAGTACGAAGAGCTGATCAAAGAAGGAAAGACTGAGAATGAAGCAATCGGTATTGTAATCTCAGAATTCGGTAACCTTGATGAGCTTGCGGATTCTTTGGGAATCACAGAAGCAGTTCAGGAAAATCCTGTTGAATCAAAGCCGATGCTTTCTATGGACAGAGTCCAGGAATATCTTGCGATGAGAAGCACGAATTCCATCCTCAAGCCTCTGGCAATTGCGCTTTGCATTTTCGCGCCGGCATGCAACATCCTTTGCGACATGTTTCCGAATATCTTTGATGTAATCGGCGTAAGCGGAATGTTCGTGATGATCGCTGCTGCTGTCGGACTCTTCATTTATACAGGCCAGAACAACAAAAAGTTCATTGAAGTAAAGAAGAAGGAATGCTCACTTAGCATTGAGAGCGCAGAATATGTCAGAAACGAGCGCAAGGGCTTTAAGAACACATACAGCCTCATGTCTTCGTTCGGTATTGGTCTTTGTATACTGAGCGTTCTGAATCCGATGATCTTTGACAGAATTCCCTATGTAAGTTCAAATATCGGCGCAGCGTTGTTAATGCTTTTCGTTGCTGCCGGCGTATTCCTTATCACATCTGCACATGTGAGAATGAATGGCTACGACAATCTCCTGGAGCTCAATGAGTCAGGAAAGATGAGCGAGGAATTTGTTCCCAAGGCTGATCGAAAAGTTAACAAGGCGCCCATCATCATCTGCTCTGTTATTGCTGTGTTGATCGCAGTTATCGCATTCAGCGCAAGAATCGCAGTTCCTTTGGTAAGTGGAATAGTAATAAAGGATAAGGGCGGATTTAATATCTCAACATTATTCGACGATGAAGCTACTGAGACAATCTACGAAAAATCCGACGTTACAGGTGACGTCAGCTCGATTAAGCTCGACCTCACAGCCTGCATGGTTGATTTCAAAGTTCAGGATGGCACAGGTGTTATCGCGGTAGATTACAGTGGTGATAAGAGACTCCAGCCGGATGTAGATCTCATTAACGGCAGACTCGTAGTAACACAGAAGGGTTCAGTACCTTTCACAGTAGGTATGAAGTCAGGAACAGCGCCTAAGCTCACGATCGTAATTGGTCGTGACAGCGTAATCGATAATCTTGAGATTAAGAGCGCTACAGGTGACATTCACTTAAATGGCATTAAGGCAGATTATTTCTTCGGCGATTTTGATGCCGGCAATATCGAGATTGACGACTGCTGCTTCAGAAAGTGCGACATCGACGCAGATGCAGGAAATATCAATATCGAAGATTCAGAAGTTAGTATTCTGAGAGTCAATACTGATGCAGGTAACGTTGAGATCAAGAGAACTTCGCCGCTTGCAGATGTCGAGATCGGTATCGATTTCGGTAATGTCTCCATCGACGATATTGGAGATCTTGGTGCTTACGATGCAGATATTCACATCGATGCCGGATCAGCTGTTGTCGGAAACGATTTTACGGGAAGAAATTACACTTCAAAGGGTACCGGTGAAGGCACGATCAAGATCAGGGTTGATGCAGGTACTATCGCAGTACACTAATTTGTTGAAATTGCCTACAGGCCAAGGCTTAGAACCGTCTAAGCTTTGGCCTCGGCATATATCAAAACATCTTTTGTCCATGCTAAAATCATTATGGAACAAGGGATTTTTGATTAGAGAGGATTTGTAAATGATCGCATATTACGACATCTTATTTGGATTATCGGTCTTATTTACATTTGTTTACCTGGCCATCTGGCATAAGCATTTCGATGTGCATGTCACATTGATTTTTTCATTCATACCGATAGCTAATCTTGGATATTGCCTGATGGCACATTCCAGAAGTCTTGAAGCTGCCCTGACGTCAATGAAGATTGCCTATGTCGGAGGAAGCTTCCTTTCACTGTTTATAACGCTGAGTATTTTAAGTCTTTGCCACATCAAGCTGAAAAGATGGATGAATGCTGTACTTACATTGCTGAGCTTTATCAGCTACGCATTCGTTCTCACAATGGGAAGCGCCCCTTATTTTTATAAGACAGTAAGTTTTGAGATAGACCATGGAGTGGGAAGACTTATAAAGACATACGGTTTTGCTCACACGCTGACTTATGTAATCTTTGCGTTATTCCTCCTGATAAGTTTTTCAGCGATGGTATACAGTTTTTTCAAGAAGAAAGACGTATCAAACAAGACGATTCTTTTACTGCTGTTCCCGGCAGGCCTTACTTTCCTGAGTTATTTTATAGGAAAGCTATTACCACACAGAATTGAAGCAGTACCGATGTCTTTCATTTTCGCGCAGATCTTGTACCTGATTATCGTGCGCAATCTGTGCCTTTATGACATCGCAGATCTTGGCGTCGATTCACTGATGCAGAAGGATGATACAGGCTTCGTTTCTTTCAGTTTTGATGATATTTATCTTGGTTCTAACGAGAATGCTCGAAAAGTTTTCCCCATCCTCGAAAGCATCAATGTAGATACCTATCCCGGCAAGTACGAAGAGGTCAAGGAAACGCTCCTTGCCTGGCTTGAGGAATTCAAGAGAGACGAATCAAAGGATCACTTCTACTATGAGGCAAATGACAAGATTTACCTTGTTACGATCCATTATCTCTACGATGGCAAAAAGCAGAGAGGATATCAGTTCTTCATTACTGATGACACAGACTCACGTAAGTACATGAAGCTCCTTTCGAACTATAACGAAGAGCTTGCTGCCCAGGTTGCAGAAAAGACCGAAAACATCGTCGAGATGCATAACCGCCTCCTCCTTGGTATGGCAACCATGGTTGAAAGCCGTGACAACTCCACAGGAGGTCACATCAGACGTACAAGTGACGTAGTTAAGATCCTGATCGATGAGATCAAGAAGGACTCTGCAAAAGATCCGAAGAATATTCTTGTGCTTTTCGGAAGTGACGGATTCAATGAAGAATTCTGCCAGAATCTTATTCAGGCAGCGCCGATGCACGATCTTGGCAAGATCGCTGTCGATGACGCAGTTCTCAGAAAGCCCGGAAAGTTTACTGACGCAGAATACAACGAGATGAAAAAGCACGCTTCAGAAGGCGCGCACATTGTCGATTCCATCCTTGAAGGCACCGAAAATGAGGCGTTCCACAAAGTCGCTGTAAACGTTGCTCACTATCACCACGAGCGTTGGGATGGTTCAGGATATCCTGAAGGCCTCAAGGGTACGGATATTCCGATCGAAGCACGTATCATGGCAATCGCGGATGTTTACGATGCACTCGTAAGCAAGAGAGTCTATAAAGCGGCATTTACTTTCAAGGACGCTGACGACATCATGACGGAGAGCTTCGGCAAGCATTTCGACAAGAGACTTGAGCGCTACTACGATGCTGCAAAGCCCAGACTTGAGAAATACTACAATAGCTTGAAAGACTGATATTAGAGGCTGTGAAAAACTTAAAGTTTTCACAGCCTTTTTTGTATGCTGGGGACGGGTAGCTCTAATGAGAAGCACTCATCCAAAATCGAGATAATCTTCCATTTTGGTTGAGTGTGCCATGATGAAATGGATTGTCGAGGTGGGGGAAAGTGTTTTCGAGCAGGCAGGACCAGTTGGTCGAGGTGGTGGGAAGCGTTTTTCGCGAGGGGAAAGTGTTTTCGAGCAGGCAGGAAGGACGGTTTTACAGGATTTCAAAAAAGTGTATAAAGGTGAAGGACATAGCAGATTGTAGGCGGTGCACAGTTGCAATCCTCACAAATGACATGTACGAAATCCGCTATAAATGGGCATATATTTTCGAGCATGTCTCTTAATAATATGTTAAAATGGCGCCGATAAAATGATGAAAGGTGCTTCCTATGTCATTACCCAAAGATCCATTCATGCTTTTGAGTTATGTGAATACTCAGCTCAGGGACAACTTTTCGAGCCTTGAAGAGCTGGCTTCATCTCTTGGTGTGGACAAGGATGTCATCGTCAAAACGCTTGACGGTGCGGGCTTTGAGTATAAAGAAGACCTGAACCGTTTTGCGGCTAAATAACCTGTTTATAAAACGCAAAGGAGAATATATATGAACAGAAGACCTGTAGTACTCATGGTACTCGACGGATACGGACTTTCCGATAACAAAGAGTACAACGCTATCGCAATGGCAAACACTCCGGTAATGGACAAGCTTATGGCTGAGTGCCCTTTTGTTAAGGGTTATGCATCCGGCCTTGCAGTAGGACTTCCTGACGGACAGATGGGCAACTCCGAAGTAGGACACATGAACATCGGTTCCGGAAGAATTATCTACCAGGATTTGACACTCATCACAAAGTACATTGAGGACGGCGTTTTCTTCAAGAATGAAGACCTCCTTCGTGCAATCAACAACTGCAAGGAGAACAACTCCGACCTTCACATCTGGGGTCTCCTTTCAGACGGTGGCGTTCACTCACACATCACACACCTCTATGCAATCTTAGAGCTCTGCAAGAAGGAAAACTTCGAAAACGTTTACGTTCACCCCTTCTTCGATGGCCGTGACACACCTCCGGCATCCGGTAAGAGCTATCTCGAAGCATTGGTTGCAAAGATGGCTGAAATCGGCGTTGGTAAGGTTGCATCACTTTCCGGCCGTTACTATGCAATGGACAGAGATAACAACTGGGATCGTATCCAGACAGCTTACGACTCACTCGTTCTTGGTGAGGGCGTTAAGGCTACAGATCCTGTTGAGGCAATGCAGGCTTCTTACGACGGTGGCGTAACAGACGAGTTCGTTCTTCCTACAGTTATCGTTGACGGTGAAGGCAAGCCTCTTAGCGTTGTTAAGCCTAACGACTCTGTTATCTTCTTCAACTTCCGTCCTGACCGTGCAAGAGAGATCACAAAGGCTTTCTGCTACACAGACGAAGACATCGCAGCTCAGGCAGGCGATGCTGCTGACACAAAGTGCATCAAGCACCTCAAGAGAGCAAACGGCTATATGCCTCTCACATATGTTTGCTTCAAGGATTATGACGAGCTCATTCCTAATAAGTTCGTTGCATTCAAGAAGGAAGAGATCGTTAACACTTTGGGCCAGTACCTCGCAGACAACGGCTTGAAGCAGCTCCGTATCGCAGAGACAGAGAAGTATGCACACGTTACATTCTTCTTCAATGGTGGTATCGAAGAACCCAATAAGGATGAGGATCGTACACTCGTTCCTTCACCTGCAGTTGCAACATACGATTTGAAGCCTGAGATGAGCGCTCCTGAAGTATCAGAGAAGCTCGACGCAGCTATCTGCTCTGATAACTACGATGTAGTAATCATCAACTTCGCTAACCCTGACATGGTAGGTCACACAGGCGTAGTTGAAGCAGCTGTTAAGGCAGTTGAGAGAGTTGACGCTTGCGTTGGCGCTGCTGTTGAGGCAGTTAAGAAGATGAACGGCGTTCTCTTCATCTGCGCTGACCACGGTAATGCCGAGCAGATGATGAACCTTGAGACAATGCAGCCTCATACAGCTCACACAACAAATCCTGTACCGTTCATTCTCTACAACTACGATGCAGATTGCACACTCCGTGAGGGTGGCCGCCTCTGCGACATCGCACCTACACTCCTTGAGATCATGGGACTTCCTCAGCCTAAGGAAATGACAGGTGAGTCATTGATCGTTAAGAAGTAATTCTTAATTTGTAAAGCAATTAATAAAGGGGCCGTGAAAGACTTAGAGTTTTTCACGGTCCTTTTTATATGTGGGGGGCGGGTAGCTTTAATGAGGAGCACTCATCTCGAAAAGGAGCACTCATCCAAAATCGCCATTTTCGAGCGATTTGGATGAGTCAACGCTGGGCGTTTTCAAGATTGCAAACAGACGGACAAAACTCGTCTGAACTGATATTAAATTGTCCGTTGAGGTATGCTACTCTGTAAGTGAATACACAACCGCAAATTCAGGAGGAACATACTTATGACACATTGGAATAGACATTTATTTCAGTTAGGACTTCCTTTGGGCGAAGACGGAACAAGAGTTACCGGCTCACAGAAGCATTTGGACCTTGCTCGTAAGGCTGCCACAGAGGGAATGGTTCTCCTTAAAAATAACGGCACATTGCCACTTGCCAAGGGCACGAAGGTCGCGACTTTCGGCAAGGCTACTATCGACTATGTTAAGGGCGGCGGCGGCTCCGGCGATGTTACGATCGACCACCTTCACACACTTGAGGACGGCCTTCGTCTCAAGGAGGAAGAGGGCAAGATTTCTGTATATCCTGAACTCGTTACATACTATAAGGATTATGTTAAGGCGCAGTATGAGGCAGGCGTTTTCCCTGGCATGACCAAGGAACCTGAGATTCCTGCTGAGCTTCTTGAAGGTGCTGCTGATTTTGCTGATGTTGCTATCATTTCGATCTGCCGTTTCTCCGGTGAGGGTTGGGACCGTAAGGCTTCCCTTGAGAAGATTGATACTCTCTGGCCAGGCGAGTTGGAGCTTGCCGAAATGCAGCTTGATGTTTTCCCTGATGGCGACTTTGAGCTTACAGCTGGCGAGAAGAAGATGATCGCTGATGTTAAGTCCAAGTTCAGAAAGGTGGTTGTAGTTCTTAATGTCGGAGGCATTATCGAAACATCCTGGATAAAGGATGACGAAGCAATCAGTTCCTGTCTCCTTGCTTGGCAGGGCGGTATTGAAGGTGGCTACGCTGCAGCAGATCTTCTCTGTGGTGACGCAAATCCTTCCGGTAAGATTACTGATACTTTTGCAAAGACACTTGAGGATTATCCGTCTTCTTATAACTTCCACGACAGCCAGAATTATGTTGAATATACTGATGACGTTTATGTCGGATATCGTTATTTCGAGACCATTCCCGGCGCTTCTGATAAGGTAGTTTATCCATTTGGTTATGGACTTTCATATACAACATTCGATATTAAGACTGGAGAGTTGAAGGTTGTTTCTGACAAGGTGACAATCGATGTGACTGTTACAAATACCGGTGACGTTGCTGGCAAGGAAGTGGTTCAGCTTTACTACGGTGCTCCACAGGGCCAGCTCGGTAAGCCCGCAAAAGAACTCCTCGCATTTAAGAAGACTAAGACACTTGCACCGGGCGAGGCTGAGGTAATTATTTTCGAGGTTGATGTTGCCGAAATGGCATCTTACGACGACCTTGGTAAGGTTGCAAAGTCTGCCTGGATTCTAGAATCCGGTGAGTACAAGTTCTATGTTGGCAATAACGTTCGCGATGCAGTTCAGATTGGCAGCTGGGTGCTTGCCGAAACCCTCGTGACTGAGCAGCTTTCTGCACATCTCGTGCCTTTCGCACTTAAGGAAAGAATGCTCGCAGATGGCAGGATGGAGGCACTCCCTGAGGCACCGGAGACATTGACACATTCTATTCTCGAGCACCTCGCAAACAAGGAGACGGAAGGTCTTGCACCTGCTGAACGTGGCCGTAACAGTTTCTATTTGTTTGACCGCCCGGCAATCTCATTTGAGGATGTTAAAGATGGTAAGGCTACGCTCGAAAAGTTCATGGAGCAGCTTTCAGTCGATGATCTCATCCACTTGCTCGGAGGCCAGCCCAACAAGGGCGTTTCCAATACATTTGGTATCGGAAACCTGCCTGAGCACGACGTTCCGAACATCTCAACAGCAGACGGCCCTGCAGGTGTACGTATTGCACCTAATGTCGGAATCTGCACAACAGCCTGGCCCTGCTCCACAATGCTCGCCTGCTCATTCGATCCTGACCTCGCAACTGAGATCGGCAAGTGCGTAGCTATGGAAGTAAAGGAGAACAACCTTGGCGTATGGCTCGCTCCCGCTGTAAACATCCATAGAAGCCCGCTTTGCGGACGTAATTTCGAGTACTATTCTGAGGATCCGCTCGTTGCAGGTAAGATGGGTGCCGGCATGGTTCGTGGCGTTCAGTCCATGAAGATGGCTGCTACTGTTAAGCATTTCGCTTTCAACAACAAAGAAACGAACCGTAAGAATTCTGACTCTCGCGTATCCGAGCGTGCTGCTCGTGAGATTTATCTCAAGGGCTTTGAAATTATCGTAAAAGAAGCATCTCCTTGGTGCATCATGACTTCATACAACAAGGTTAACGGCATCCAGTGCTCTGAAAATGCTGAACTTCTGAATGGCATTCTTCGCGGTGAGTGGGGCTTCGATGGTCTCGTAATGACTGATTGGTGGACATCCGGTGAGCACTACCTTGAGGCCAAGGCCGGTAACGACTTGAAGATGGCTGCTGGCTATCCGGAGCGCGTGAAGAAGGCTTACGATGCAGGCGAAATCAGCTTTGATGAGATCTATGCTGCAGCAAAGAATGTTTTGAAGCTTGTATTGAGATTTGATTAATAGATAGCGGGCGCATGGCGCGAAAAAGCGCCTCAGCCGGCCTTCTGATAAACCATCGTAATCGTATTTGCGCCAAGAAGTTTCTGGGCGTCGGCATCACGGACGGGAGCAGTGATAGTAATTGATCCAAAGTTCTCAATCGTACCGGTCCTGCGGTCAGTGCCACTGATCAGCGTTATCTTGTCGCCATCTACAGTGTAGGTGCCGGAGCTTTCAAGGCTTGCGGTGTCGATAGTCTGAAGGGTTGTCATGACCTGGTTCTTAATCTGCTGCTTCATGTCATCGTAGTCTTTGTAGCCGGCGATCTTTGCGAGCGTATTAAGGCTGCCAGGCGAACTGGTGCCGAGTGTGTTTGCGATGATCTTGTCGATATTCTTTTCGAAAAAGAGCTGGATGCCGGTGACGAACGAGTTGCGGTCGATGGTGACACTATAACTGCCATCCTTGAGCGTTAAAGATGAACTTATATGGATCTTTCCTTCAAGGTCGGATGGCATCTTTACGTTGTATTCCTTTGCGACGTAAGCCGTGAATTTGTCGGTGATATCAACGTTTGCTTTGTAAGTGCCATCAATGTTTCTGAGATCTATAGAGAACTTCTCATAGCTCATAATGTCAATAAATTCTTGGCTTGTGAGGTTCGTGATATACCAGGTTGTGCCTTCACGGACGAGTGTGCAGGTGTAGTCGATATCGACGAAGCCGCAACGCTCGACGATGTTGGCTATATTTTCGATGCTATCAATTTGTTCGTTCGCGAGTTTCTCATATTCGGGCATTCTTATCGTGATATCGATGGAGCCGAATTTGCCATTAATTTCGATGCTTGACTCGTCAATGATAAAGGTGATCAGAGTTCTGATTGCATCTCTTAAAGCGATGTCTTCTTTAGTTGGTGTATCGCTAACATTGAACGTATCCTTAAGGAAAGCTTCCATGGGGTAGTCGATGTTGGGATCTGCGAGGGCAAGTGCGGCTTCGTAATCGTCATCCATAACTGCTTTTGCAAGTCTTTCGGCTGTTGCGAGCAGGGCTTCGCGTCCGATTCCCGGCATGTCGTTATAGAAGGCGAAAAGCTCCTGGAAATCTCTGTCGTCAAAATTAGTGATCAGCCATTCTTTCTCGATCAACTCAAGCTTGGCAGTTACTGAGATATCTTTTTCGGGCGCATCGTCGACAGCCTGCGCGAGGGCGTCAATAGTAGCGTAGTCACCGCCTTTTAAAGCGTTGTGGTCGGCAATCGTGAAGTCGATTTTGACCTTGGCTTTATCCTTGTTGATGACAACGGTGGACATGTCGATCTCGAACTTTATTGAGGCGAGCATATGCTCGTTAAAAGTGTTTTCTTCTTCGGAGTAGTTATCGGAATTTAAGAGATCCCTGAATGACTTCTTGAAGTCCTTTTCGAGACCGTCGGTCATGTGAAGGATATCTGTTGCCTTGCCTGTTTTCAGGGTCGTGCAGAATTCGGTTGCCGCAAGGGCGACAGCACTTCTCTTAAAAACCGTGCACGACGAAAGCATCGTGAGCAATAGCGCGATTATCAGAAGGACTGAGATTTTGTTAGCCGTTTTTCTTCTCATAACATTACAATACCGAGCGCGATGTTCTCAGTCAAGTTAAGTGACTTCAAAGCTCGAAAAGCTTTACTTCACCGAATAAGTATTCTGCAAGGCTTGTTTTAAAAGGCAATAAAGTTTATAAAGAAAGTGGTTGTTTTAATTCGACCGCTTTCCTTTTAGAGTTCGATAGTTTTTGGAGGGGCATCTTATGTTGAAGAAGATACTGGCTGCAGCGCTTGTTGCCACAATGGTTTTTGGGGTTACTTCCTGCAAAACCGAGGAGACAGAACCTTCAGTCAACCTGCCCACAGCGACTACTGAGGTCAAGGTGAATCTGTCCGAAGACGGCAAGAAAGCTGTTGCTGCATACAAGGATCTCCTCAAGAATAAGAAGACCTCAATCGTAATAATCGAGAAGACTTTCGGTATCAACAACTGTGGCCTTTTCGATATTAACTCCGACGGAATTCCTGAACTGTTCTTTTTCGCTGCTGCAGACGCAGCAGGCTATGCCGGAAATCTCTATGTATATTCATATAACCAGGCATCTGGTGGACCGGTTCTTTCACTTGAAGTTCCGAATCTTCTTTATACTTCAGGCGGCAGTGGTGAGTTCGCAGTATTTGTCGCACCTGAGACGCTTATAATCACACGTTCTTTCGGCGAGGATCCGGTAAATATCACCGAGACGATCGAATACGATATGAACTACAAAATCAAGGCAAGCTACAAGTACAGACACAGCCTTGATTCCGATACTGAGCGAATGGTGGACAGTTATTTTGCAGGCACGCTTGCGATCGATCAGGCAACATATGAGTCATTCATCAGGCCGCACATTGATGGTTGCACCATGGTTTTGTCCAACAACTATGCACCGCAACCGGAGGATATGATGTATCCCATCGTTTCCAAGCCTTCTGTGAATCTGATGAATTACGACAGCATGTTGTCACATCTGATCAAGATAGGATAAATTTGCAAATCTGAAGAATCACGACAGTATATCGTTGCATCTGATTCGAATAGGATAAATCAGACATTTATTGTGAAAAAACGTTCAAATTTTTTTGTGCTTTGCGATTTTGAAATTCAACTGATAGAATGAGCATATATCTGTAAAGCCGGAGGGCCATTACCATGGACGCATTATTATTTGCAAAGGCAGTTAGAGAAGAGAAAGATGCAATGCTCGAGACATATCTTTCAAGCACTGATTCTATGGCAGGAGAGCAGATTGCCAAGCTCAAGGCAGCTGGTGTAAGCGATGAACTTCTTAAGGAAGTTTTCGATTCTGTTCTTACAGATTGCTTCTACAACATTCTTCTTGGAATTGACGGACAGATGCCCATTGGTTCTTTGGGCGAGAGAAGCTACAGATTCCTTGCTCCCGACAGCACAGTTATCTCCAACGCTTCAGGCACATTGGCCGAAGCTGCATACGAAGCTTTCTATGGTGAGGGCTGATAAATAATTGCTTATAAGTTGAAAGGGGTTGCCTTTATGAGGCATCCCCTTTTTGTTTGGGTAGGTGGTTAGTTAGAAGGTGTTTTCGAGCGTGAGGGGCTTTTCGAGTGTGAGTGGAGCTTTTCGCCCCCTTTTTCGAGCAGGCGCGGAGTGCGTTGCCAAAATCGTGCCCGTTTTACCACAAAAGAGGCACGAAAAGAGGCACATTGCCAAAACCGTGCCTGTTTCAGCCCCAAAGAGGCACGAAAAGAGTCACATCTCTAAAATCGTTCTCTGTTTTACCTCGGGACGAAAAGTGGGAATTTCAAAAAAGTGTATAAATAGACCCCCTAAATGTGCACTTTTTCTGAAATTTTCCGAAAATTTCAGATTTTTTGGTTCTTCACGGAAAGCTTGGGAATTAGATAATTGAAAAAGGAGCATAAG
>JAKSRC010000021.1 GCA_024403855.1 Saccharofermentans sp.
TTGCCTAATAACTTTATGCTAATCCCAAGGATTTCGTGAAGAACCCGAAAATGGCCAAAAATTGCACAAAATCGCGTTTTTATGCAATTTCTGAGGGCGTTTTTGCACAACAATTGCACATTTCCAAAATCGCCCTTCTTTTAATAGTGCCGAAAACATTGAATCGCACCCCACCAAAAAGGCTGCCCTTCATTAGGACAGCCTGTTTAGGATTTATGGCATATATTATGGTTTTTATCTGACTTAAATTACTCAGCGAAAAGTGCTGTTGAGAGATAACGGTCACCTGTGTCAGGGAGAAGTGCAACGATTGTCTTGCCCTTATTCTCAGGACGCTTTGCGAGCTCAATTGCTGCCCATAAAGCTGCACCGGATGAGATGCCTACAAGAACGCCTTCCTTCTTACCCAAGAGTCTGCCTGTTGCGAAAGCATCTTCATTTGCTACAGGGATGATCTCGTCATAAACCTTTGTGTTAAGTACGTCAGGAACAAAGCCTGCACCGATACCCTGGATCTTATGTGCACCTGCAGTACCCTTGCTAAGTACCGGAGAGTCAGCAGGTTCAACTGCAACAACCTTAACGGAATCCTTCTTTGACTTGAGGTATTCACCAACACCTGTAACTGTTCCGCCTGTGCCTACGCCTGCAACGAAGATATCAACTTCGCCTTCTGTGTCTTCCCAGATCTCAGGACCTGTAGAGCTTCTGTGTGCTGCAGGGTTAGCAGGATTTACGAACTGACCGGGGATGAAGCTGTTAGGAATTTCAGCTGCGAGCTCCTCTGCTTTAGCGATTGCGCCCTTCATGCCCTTCGCACCTTCAGTGAGAACAATCTCTGCACCGTAAGCCTTGATGAGCTGTCTTCTCTCAACGCTCATCGTCTCAGGCATTGTGATGATGAGGCGGTATCCCTTTGCTGCTGCAACGGATGCGAGGCCGATACCTGTGTTGCCGCTTGTAGGTTCGATGAGAACGCTGCCTTCCTTGATCTTTCCGGATGCTTCTGCATCTTCGATCATTGCCTTTGCGACACGATCCTTAACGCTGCCTGCGGGATTGAAATATTCAAGCTTAACAACAAGCTTTGCTTCGAGTCCGAATTCCTTTTCGAGATGTGTGAGCTCAAGAAGAGGTGTCTTTCCGATTAACTGATCTGCTGATGTATAGATGTGTGCCATAATTATTCTCCTGGTATCGAAAAAAAGTATTGATTAGAAGTGTTGCAGTAATTATATCGCTGCGAAGCCGTTTTCCAAGTCAGCAATGATGTCATCGATGTGCTCTGTGCCGATGGAAAGGCGGATAGTATTCTGCTGGATATTTGTCTCTGCCAACTCTTCATCTGTAAGCTGGGAATGAGTTGTGCTTGCCGGGTGAACTACAAGGCTCTTAACGTCTGCAACGTTTGCGAGAAGTGAGAAGAGCTTGAGGTTATCGATGAACTTGAAAGCTTCTTCCTTACCGCCCTTGACGTTGAATGTGAAGATAGAACCGCCACCATTCGGGAAGTACTTCTGATACAGATCGTGATCAGGGTGATCTACGAGTGAAGGATGGTTTACCTTCTCAACCTTCGGGTTGTTTACGAGATAATCTATTACCTTCTTTGTGTTCTCAGCGTGGCGCTCGAGACGGAGTGACAATGTCTCTGTGCCCTGGAGGAGAAGGAATGCTGCGAAAGGTGAAATCGTAGCACCTGTATCTCTCAAGAGGATTGCTCTGATATATGTAACGAATGCAGCCTTGCCTGCAGCGTCTGTGAACTTTACGCCGTGATAGCTGGGGTTAGGTTCAGAGATCCAGGGATACTTGCCGGATGCTGCCCAATCGAAGTTACCGGAATCTACGATAACGCCGCCCAATGTTGTGCCGTGACCGCCAATGAACTTTGTTGCGCTGTGAACAACGATGTCTGCACCGTGTTCGATAGGTCTGATGAGGTAAGGTGTACCGAACGTATTGTCAATTACGAGCGGGATTCCTGCCTCGTGAGCGATCTCAGCGAGAGCGTCGATATCCGGAATGTCGCTGGAAGGGTTGCCCAAAGTCTCAATGTAGAGAGCCTTTGTATTGGGCTTGATAGCAGCCTTTACTTCGTCAAGATCGTGAACATTAACGAATGTTGTCTCAATTCCGTAAAGAGGAAGTGTATGTGCAAGAAGGTTTGCTGAACCACCGTAGATTGTCTTCTGAGCTACGATGTGCTCGCCTGCCTTTGCAAGAGCCTGAATTGTGTATGTGATTGCTGCTGCGCCGGATGCTACTGCGAGACCTGCAACGCCACCTTCAAGTGCTGAGATTCTGTCTTCGAAAACGCCCTGTGTGGAGTTTGTGAGTCTTCCGTAGATGTTGCCTGCATCAGCAAGTCCGAAGCGTGCTTCAGCATGAGCTGCATTGTGGAAAACGTAAGATGTTGTTGCGTAAATCGGTACTGCGCGAGCGTCGCTTGCAGGATCGGCCTGCTCCTGGCCTACGTGGAGCTGAAGAGTTTCAAATTTATAGTTAGACATGGTAATAATTCCTTTCAAAAATAAAAATTAGATAGTTTTATTCATAGAACAGGAATTACACATTCGTCCACAACGGAAGTTCGCGCGAACTAATGACTGGAAATAAAACTTGTGGTCGTACATAACTTCCGTCTCCTCTCTTCAAGATGTGCATATCTTAATTCCATAAACCTACCTTGTCAATAGGTTTTTGAAAAATAATTATTTTTTGCTTTGATCAATTCTGCCAAATAAGTGGAAAAGCCTTATATTTACTGGACTTTAGCGTCCTTCAAGCGATTCGCATATTTTATGAGTAATACCGCTGCAGCAGCCTCAGAATCGAGTTGTGCGCCCAGCCAATACCTGTTACTCATGTTCGAATCGTTTACTTTCAGATAGATACCCATCGAAGTCCTGTCTTCAGGCGGAACGCTCTTTATAGAACCTTCTGTCTTGGGATCAGCCCTTCCGACATGGAATAAGTCAGTCTCGAGTTTTTCGAGCTCGAAAACATTATCGTCAACTTTCAAATAATCGTCAGTTAATTCAATCGTATCCGGCATGTTAACTATATTTGCCTGATTTTTCGCAACCAACGTCGCCCAATAACCTGTGACAAGGCCTGCACATGCAACAGAAACAATCGCTACAGGTAAAGAAGAAATATTCAAAATGGCAACGCCGATGAATGCTAAAACGACTAAAGCGATAACGATAGAATACAGAACTTTATCTTTCTTATATTTATTCTTATTAAATCTGACTTTGACAGGCTTTGTTTTAACCGTCTTCGCAACTTCTTCGTAACGCGCGTCAGTCAGAGCTTTCACTGAAGGCACGAGGAATTCGTTGATGTCACTACGGAGTTTTTTCGCTTCCTTGTCGAGCAAAGGGCCGGTCCAGAAAATCTTCCTTACAGGCTTTCCGGATTCATCGCTTGAGAGCACCCTTAGTGACACACCTATCGCCGGTACCACAAATGCCATAATACCGGCGTCGTAATTCAGACCGGTGCCCCTGAAATTGTCGGGATCAAAAGCCGATCCAAAAGAAATACCGTTAATTTCAAAACTTTTATCAGTAACAGTGAAACTCTTAATAGCCTTTCGAAGCGATACTATGGTAAAAATCAGCGATAAAATGAAATGCGCCTCCAAGACGCCTAATACTACTACGGCCACGTCAAGAAGCGTACCTTCAGGTATCAATCCTCTGAGCAAAAACATGAAGAAACCGCCAAAAAGGACTCCGATAACGATGCCCTCAACGACGACGCTCACGATGAGCCTTGTACTTATTCCCCAGAAATCGACATCGAATTTCCTGCTGTCCATATTACTTCTCCGTGAGCTTTGCCGCGTCATCGAATTCAGGCTTCTGCTTTGTAACGCCGAATCCTTCGGAAATCTTGATACGCGCTTCTCCAAGCCTGGTTGTAACCTTTTCTTCGCGTCTTACAAGCTTGAACCTGTCAAGTTCGTTATATCTGATTCCGATCGTTGTCGTATGCTCGAAAATAAGTCTTGCGAACTTCTCCTTCTCTTCCGGCTTAACAAGGCAAGTAAGAAGATATCCCGGGCGGTTCTTCTTCATGAAAATCGGCGTTGTGAAGACATCCAGAGCACCATTTTCCATAAGCACCTCAGTCGCAAAACCAAGCTCTTCGCCGGTCATGTCATCAAGATTGCACTTAAGTTCGATCACCTTATCTGACTCTTCAGAACCGTCGTCGCCAAGGAATGCTCTGACCATATTCGCCTTCGCAAAATCCTTCTTGCCCATACCATATCCTGTCCTGGAAATGGTCATTACCGGTCTTGTCGAAAAGCTGTCTGCGAAGTGCTTCAAAAGCGCTGCGCCTGTAGGTGTCAGAAGCTCGCCTTCGATATTGCCGCTCTGGGAAGGAACGCCTTCGATAATGCTGGCAGTTGCAGGAGCCGGAACAGGAAGGATTCCGTGAGCGCATCTTACACTTCCAAAGCCGGTTGTAAGAGGCGATACGATAATTCTGGCGGGATTGATCTTCTCGATAAGATAACAGCAACCAACAACATCAGCTACCGCATCCATAGTTCCTACTTCATGGAAATGAATATCTGTAATCGGCTTTCCGTGGGCCTTGGACTCTGCCTGTGCAATAAGTCCGTAAACAGCAAGCGCATCCGCCTTAACCTTATCAGATACATTAAGACCATTAATGATGTTCTCAATATCGCTCATGTGAGCGTGATGGTGTCCGCCGTGATGGTGATGTTCGTGTTCGTGAGTATGCTCATGACCTTCCTCAGCATGGTGATGGTCATGAACATGCTGATCGTCGTGAGTATGTTCGTGATGGTGGTCGTGCTCATGGTGATGATGCTCATGCTCGTGGCTGTGTTCATGGCCCTCATGCATATGCTCGTCTTCTTCGACGCCGAGCGCAATTACCTTCGCGTGTGTGCCGTCGATACCGCACTTTGTACTCTTTTCGAATTCATAAGTAACGTCAGGAATGCCAAGTGCATTGAGTTCATTTTCGCAGGCTTTTACATCACCGGTAAGTTCTGAAAGCGATGCCAAAAGCATGTCGCCTGCTGCGCCCATATTGCATTCGAAATAAAGAGTCTTCATATTAGCCTCCGATGTGATTGATCATGCTGGCAGAATAGCCTGCACCAAATCCGTTGTCGATATTTACCACCGTGACGCCGCTCGCGCACGAATTAAGCATAGATAAAAGAGCCGAAAGTCCTTCAAATGAAGCACCGTATCCGACACTAGTAGGAACAGCAATTACAGGACAATCGACAAGGCCGCCGACAACACTTGCGAGCGCACCTTCCATTCCGGCAATTGCGATAACAACGCTTGCACTCATAAGTTCTTCAGTGTGCGACAGGAGTCTGTGGATTCCGGCAACGCCGACATCGTAAATACGCGTCACGCGATTGCCCAGAATCTCTGCTGTAACTGCAGCCTCTTCTGCCACGGGAAGATCTGACGTGCCACCTGTAACAACGGCAATTGTTCCCTTGCAGGAAGGTTCCGGAATCTTGCCGGCAACGCCGATCTTGGCTACTTCAAAGTATTTGATATCTGTAGTAAGTGCCGCTGCTTTATCAGCTGAGAGCCTTGTTATCAGGACAGTCTCCTGTCCCCATTCGAGCAAGCTTTTGGTAATGGCATCAATCTGCTCAGGAGTTTTACCCTGCCCGAAAATAACTTCCGGCACGCCCTGCCTTACGCCTCTGTGAAGATCCGGTTTTGCGAATCCGAGATCGACAAAAGGCTTGGCCTTAAGCTTCAATTCTGCCTCTTCAGGCGTCATCTCGCCCTTGGCAACCTTGTTCAGAATATCTTTTGCGTCACTCATTTCAAAACCTCATTCATACTTCCCATTCGGTATCCATCGATATCAATTGTTACATATCTGAAGCCCAATTGCTTCAGTTCAGTTGAGATTTTTGTGCGCATCGAATCTTCCATCATGTGCGCAATATCAGAAGGTGATGCTTCAATCCTGGCTATATCGCCGTGAACTCTTACGCGGATGCCCTTAAAACCAAGGTCTTTTATAACCTTCTCGGCCGCTCCCACTCGCTTAAGTCCTTCTTCGGTAATCTTTTCGCCGTATGCAAATCTTGATGCGAGGCAGGCTGCTGAAGGCATATCCCATGTCGGAAGTTCTGCTTCTCTTGAGAGAGCGCGGATGTCATTTTTCGTGAGGCCGGAAAGCTTCAACGGGCTTACAATTCCGAGTTCTTTAATTGCACGCATGCCCGGTCTGTAATCACCGTCATCGTCAATATTGCTTCCATCCGCAACGGTACTTATTCCATTTGCTTCTGCGACACTCTTAACGCTCTCGAAAATCTTCTTTTTGCAGTAATAGCATCTGTCCGGCGGATTTGCCGCGAACTCCTCAACTGCGAAAACATCGAAATCAATAACGACCTGCTTAACGCCGATCTGTTTGCAGAATGCGACAGTATCGGCAAACTCATCTGCCGTCAGAACAGAAGACTTCACTGTAACCGCCAGAGCACCGTCGCCCAAAACTTCATGCGCCTTGTACAAAAGGTACGTCGAATCGACACCACCAGAAAAAGCAACCGCCAGTTTCCCGGCGGTCTTTAATTGCTCAATAAGAGCTTTTTCTTTAAGTATAATGTTAGCTTCTACTATCACTTAGTTGAACCTGCAAGCTTTGCCTTGATCTTTCCATCCGGATCCTTGATGAGCAATACAACGAGCCAGATGACGAGTCCGAGCGCAACTACGGACAAACCGAGATAAGAGTCATTGATCATATCTGCCATAGGCGGCTCGAAAAATTCAGCACCGACTTCAATATATTCAACTACGGCATCTACAAACCACATAAGGCTTGCACCCCAATAGATAAGAGCGAGTGTGCCAAGCTTTCTTTCAGCCTTGCCGTTATACCAGAAGATAGTCGCGATAGCAGCAGCAAAAACCGTTATAAGCAATGTCATGTTGTTATCACCTTATGCCTTCGCCTGGCT
The DNA here is from genome assembly GCA_024403855.1 of Saccharofermentans sp. Taxonomy (GTDB): domain Bacteria; phylum Bacillota; class Clostridia; order Saccharofermentanales; family Saccharofermentanaceae; genus Saccharofermentans. Next base: position 7,004 of record JAKSRC010000021.1, read on the forward strand.
TGTAGCAGCAACCTTTTTCTTGGAGAAAGCACTTGTTACAGCGACCATAGCTAACCATGCTACTGTAACCAGAACTGCCATAGCTACACCGCTTGTAGCCATCTCAAAAAGCATTTCTGCTGCAGACTCAGCACTTGATGCTGCTGTAAGGAAAGGGAAGAAAGGTGTTACTTCGCCGTGCCATACATGCTCGAGAGCGAGGAGTGCAGAACCACCCCAGAGCATTGTGTTGAGCCAGTTCATTCTCTTAATGAAAATATTGTTGTCAGAGCCCTTCTTGTCTGCAACCTTCTTGATTACTGTTGTAACGATTGCCTCAGTTGTAGGTACCAAAAAACATGCCATAAAAAGACTCCTTTGATTTGTTTGTATTTTGATTTATAGATTTTATCAGACAGAAACTCATGCTCCTATAAAAAAAGAGCAGATTTATTAGTCCTTTTTTGTCTTATTTAAAATATCAGACTCTTCAATATGTCTGCAAAGCGCATTAAAGGTCTCGTCGCTTATATCGTGTTCAATTCTGCAGGCATCTTCTTCAGCAACATCAGGCGTTACTCCCAATGCGACAAAATAACTTGTAATCAGTTTGTGCCTTGCATAAATCTTGTCAGCGATTTCTTTGCCCTTCTCGGTCACAACAATAGAACCTGCACGATCCATCTCGATGTAACCTTCTTCACGAAGACGCTTCATTGCTATGCTTACACTGGGCTTGGTAACGCCAAGATGTGCAGCAATATCAACGGAGCGGACATATCCGTTTTGCTCCATAAGAATGACCATCGACTCAAGATAGTCTTCCGCGGATTTGCCAATTTCTTTCTTCATTCAAATACCTCAAATTCATACTCATCACGTATATTTTGCGTAAGCGTTCTGTCGAAAACAGCTCGCGCAGGTTAGCGGTATGTATTAACTAATATACTACATTTTTGGTGTGATGTGTTATGAGCATACCCCACTGGTGTCATTACCGGTAACAGCAAAATGGCACTAGGCATCAACTTCCACTAATGTCGCAGCAAGATTATTCAGCAACGTAATTATGCATCCCTTTATGTAATCACTGCTCGGCATATAATCAACAGTTCCTGCAATCAGAAGCAAATCTCTGTTGATGAACACGTCATGCCTGGCGTATTTCGCGATTTTGCCAACCAAATCCATGACATATTCATAGTCATCTGTCATGCCAAGAAATTCAATAATTATGCAACAATCAAGTGCCTCGATATAGACAATAAAGTCAGGATAAAAAACCTCATCTCCAAGCTGCAGCGCAGGTTCATACTTGTACGGCAACCCCAGTAAATCAAGGCATTCCGCAACCATCATCTCGCCACGCGACCTCAAGTCGATTCCTTTGTGGATGTACTTTTTCTTGATCGGCTTAGGGTTCGACTGAGCATGCAGCTTATTGAAAAATTCGCCGTTCATCGAGCTTTCAATTACTTCTCTGACTTGAATGATGTCTGCGCAAGAATTCTTCTTTTCCAGCTTGTAAACAACATCGTTCAATGCTTTTTCAGTCTGCTCACGTTTTTGACTCAGCTGGACGAGCTTTCTGCCTTTTTCGGAATCAAGTTTGTACTGAAGCCGTCTCCGCTTTCCATCTCTGTCATGAAAATAGGTACGAACAATTGTAGTTTTGCCACTAACTCCATAATGAATTGGTGGCAATCGGTCCAATAACTTTCTCAAAAAAGCCTCCTGGATCATTAAGTACTCTCGTGAGTAATCGATATTCATAGGACACCTCCTGTGTTACTATCCTACTCCCTTTCTTTGTCGTATTTTTCGTACAAATTACGACAAAAACTACTAAAGAAAATGCACTTTTCGAGCGTGCCTAACTTATTAATTAATTACATTACAACCGAGTCCGAATTGTTTTAATTCGATAATCAGTATGTCTCCATTTTCATCTGAGTTTGGAATCAAAATGACAACGATTACAGGGTTCGTGGTGATTTGGGCATAGATCATGGAACCGATCATAGTAACGTGACTCTTTTCGTGCCTCTTTTAGGGTAAAACAGTCACGATTATGGTAACGTGCCTCTTTTTGTGCCTATTTCGAGGTAAAATAGTCAAAATTATGGTAACTTCATCTCACCACCTCGAAAACCGCCAATCTTCCATCTCGAAAATGGCACGCCTCCCTCGAAAAACGCCTTTCCCAATAAAACGCCCTCTCGAAAAGCGACCCACTCTACACCAGTTCATCAACAAAAATGCGCACATCCCTCAAGGATGCACGCATTTTTAATTGCTTAGAATGTTGATTAAGCTTCCTTAATCCTTGCCCTTCATCACAACATTGACGTAATTGAAAGGTATCTCGATGCCTTCCTTTTCGAATGCGCTGTTGACGCGCTTATTAACATCGGACTTGACTGCAAAGCCTGATGTGCTCTGTTTGAAATAAACGATTGTTGAGAAAACGAGGCTGCTGTCTGCAAATGATTCGAAGAATACATCACTATATTCTTCATTTTTAGCAGGTACAGTCAGTTCGGAGTTGATGATCTCATTCTTTATAACTTCAGAAACCTTATCCACATCGGAACCGTAAGCGACATTGAATTCCATCTTTACAGATCTTAACTTCTTGAGGCTCGTGTCCTTGATAATAAGGGCATTGATCTTGCTGTTGGGGACGATGATCTCAACTGTGCCAAGGCTTCTCAAGACAACATGTCTCGGAGTGATATCAGCAACGACGCCTGCAACACCGTTCTCTAATTCGACCCAGTCGCCGATCTCAAAAGGCTTGTTGAAAGTAAGAGCAAGGCCGCTGAAAAAATCGCCCAAAACCGGCTGTGCAGCGAGACCTGCAACAGCACCGATTATCGCGGTTCCCTGGAAGAGGACTTTACCGATATCTGTTGTAGCGGTAGAGCTTACAAGTACCCAGATTATTGCAACAAGAATAATGAATGTCTTTATGATGTTCTGAGTGAAGCGAATCTGAATATTCTGCTTATTCTTGAGCTTCTTATTAACAAATCTTCCGTATACAAGCAGGATGATTGCGGTTATAAGTGCAGCTATCAGCGTATATATCAGCAGCTCGAAAACCATTCCCACTATCGTGGTCGTGTCAAAGAGCATACGAATATCAAAATCTTTTAGTATGTCTAACATAAAATGCCTCATTTACAGGTTCGAAAAGTTCTATCCTTAATTGGGTGCGACATTCATCGCGCCTTTAGAGTATCACCAATGAGCCCCAACTATATATCAAAAAAATGTAGATAATTATGGGACAAAGTGACCTCTATAGAGGCAACTTTAACCAACCTTTGTTACGTCTGTCGCGTAGCAGTATCTACCGCCTGTGAGATTTCCGAAGAAATACTTAAGTGAAGCAGACTCGCACATGATAAGAAGTTTTCCGTCAACGAAAATAATCTCCTCTGCCATCGGCGCAGCCTCAAAAGAAGAGATCATGTTGTTGCTGCCAAGTACATAAACCGGTGTGGAAACACCCTCAGAAGCAGGAACCTTATCGTTCATAACGACGCTCGCTGAATCGGAGATGTCATAGCAGCTGATAACAGATTTTGCAGTGCCATAGGACTGTGAAATCCACATCTTGCCGTCCTTTATTGCCATTCCCTGAACAAGGTCAGGAAGAGAATAAATAGCTGAAGGGATCTGTGATACACCGCACAAAGAACCTTCACCGTCGTCATATGCGTAGAAATATGCGAGTGCACGGTTCTCCACACCAGAAACACCTGTAATCCAGTGTGATTCATCAGTCATGTAATTCGGATCTCTGTAGAACTCACCAACGATAAGGCCTTCGTCAGTAAAGCAGAGGAATGCGACGTTGATTGCAGTCTTGAAGGTATACGCCTTCGTAAGCACCGCGCCGCTTTCTGCATTAAGCACATCGGAAAGTCTATAGACATTAACGCTGGTATCTTCATCGCCAGCAACGAAAAGATAATCACCGTAAACCGCAAGACCGCCTGCGTGAGGTGCGATACCCTGGCCATTCTCATCGCCCATGACTACATAGCCGTTAGACTTGCCACTGCTCTTTTCGACTCTGTAAATTCGTGAAGTGCTGTGATCCTTCTGATAACCACCGATAAGATAGATTCCTTCGCCTTCAACGATATCAAAGCCCTGCGGTACCATGCCGTCCATGAGACCGGGAATGACGAACGCCTTCTCGGAAGCCTTATAGTACGATGTGACCGGTGCTCTGAAATAGATTCTTGCGCCGATAAAAACGAGCGCAACGAGTGCTACGAGCACGATGAGTATTGTAAGTAACGCTTTCTTAAGCTTTGATCCTGATTTCTGCTTTGCCATGGTATGTATCTCTTTTCGAAAAATAAAAGGTCCACGAATGAACCCCAACAATTATTAAACTGAATTGGGCATAAATCAACCAAATATGCGGCCAAATCGTGCTATAATTCCGTCTTGGAGCGTATTTATGGACAAGAAAAGTTATTTGGGCGACATACTGATAATCATTGCAGGCCTCTTCTGGGGCAGCATGGGCATTTTCGTGCGCCACTTGAACGACCTGGGCTTTACATCGATTCAGGTCGCATGTCTCCGACTTACAATGGCAGGCGTCCTCTTCGCTCTTATTCTTCTTATCAAAGATCGAAAAGGCTTCAAAATCGCTCTCCGCGATATCCCGCTTTTCCTCGCACTCGGAATCGTGAGCATCCTCTTTTTCACATGCTGCTACTTCACATCGATCGCACTCATGACGATGTCCACCGCGGCAATTCTGCTTTACACATCACCTATCTGGGTCATGATCCTGTCTATTATTTTCCTTAAGGAAAAGATTAATATTCAAAAGATCATTGCGCTCGTGCTCGCCTTTGCCGGCTGCGTCCTCGTGTCAGGCTTCGGCGGCAAGGTTACACCGCTCGGAATCCTTGTTGGTCTTGGCTCCGGCTTAGGCTACGGTCTCTACAGCATTTTCGGCACGGTCGCACTCAAGAAGTATTCACCTTACACCGTCACCTGCTACACATTTATCGTCGCAGGCATCGGCTCCATTTTCGTTGCCAATCCGGTTGAGCTTGCAGGCAAGATCAGCGCCATCGACAATAAGCTCGCACTTTTCGGTTTCGTGCTTCTCACATCAGTTGTAACCGCTGTAATTCCGTTCCTTTTATACACACTCGGTCTTAGCATGACCACCGCGAGCAAAGCGGCAGTTCTTGCGACAGTTGAACCCGCTGCAGCGACGCTTTTCGGCGTGTTCGTAATGGACGAAGCAATCGGCCCTGTCGCAGTTGTCGGAATCGTTCTGGTATTTGCCGCAATAATTGTTCTGGCAATAAAAAAGCATCCGGCCAAATCTGAAGCCTGAATGCTGACAGTAACTCGCGCATTTGAATGCCCGTGCACTCTCGATTTCACCAGAATTTCAAAGAACGACACCATCTCGAAAAGCGGCTCGTCTGAAGGCAAGCTAAAAAGCGGACAATGAGATTATATTCATCGGGATCCGATTATCAGGTCCCCGTTTCTGATACATGCGTATTAATACGATTGCAAATAATCTTTGCAGTTTCGTTAATATCCCCTTTTCGACCAAGATACGTATTCGTTTCCTCAATCAGTATATTAATGATGGTTTTATCAGACTTGTATATGGCAACATTCCTCGAGAACAATAAAGCCGAAAACTTTCTGAACTCTACCATGGAGTCCCTGTCGCAAAGTGGTTTTATATTGGAAGCCGATTTCCTGTTATCATCTACAACGTGATGCGTTCCATTCGTAATCTCTGCTATGGTCTCGTTGATTTCTTCTTCGATAACTGCCCATTCCGAATCAGAATATAAAGCATAATCAGAGATTATCTTTGAGGCCTTTTCTTTATCTATTGTCTCAACGAAGTTATCGATCCTGTAAAATAAAGCATTCTTATTGACCGGGATTCTCATGTTTTTCTGAACATCCTCAGAAAGCAATAAATTAAGTATTTCAACGCAATCTGTCACATTTTCACTGGATGAACAGATCCCTATATAACACGGAGGAGTTATAGGCAAGTAATCATATCCCCAGGGAACACACAAACCTAAACAGTGTGGGTAATAACAAAAATATGAATATAATTCTTCTATGCTGCGTATATCAACTCTGTTAAAAACCATTGACCCTTTCATTATTTCAGAAGTCATCGATTCCGTCTCATAGTAATCCTTGTTGTATTTTCGACACATGTCCAGCATGTACAACACAGTTTCTTGAGATAAGCTACCTTTTGTATCAATCTCCCTTTGAATTATCCCGTAGTACTCTTCAACTATGGTTTTAGCAGTCTGGTCAGCAAATATCTCTTTGGCATCAGAATCCAAATATGACTTCTTATCTATGGCGCCCTGACTCCAAATCTCACTATTATATAAATACGCTTCCATCGAATATTCAGGGAACACGCAGTACTCCATCAGATCACTCAAACCATCATTCAAGCCGGTCTTATCAATTCCCAGATTATTCAGATTTAATAGATAATTTCCTTCCTGAAGAGTATCTTTTAAATCGTCATCGAATACTATCAGATCATACGAATGGTTAGCAATGATATCTATGTAGTCCTTTTGTTCAAAGCGTCCGTTGATAGTTTTGTCGATGCGAATATAGTATTCTTTGGTATTGCGGTTAGCATATTGAAAAAAACTTTCGTATGACAATTCGCCAAGTATGTTGACGGATATCTCTTTCTTCGGTGTATCCGATGGACGGATTTCGCTGACCACTTCTTTTTCATTACCATCGATATCAGAAAAAAACATCCTGACCTTGAGAAAGCCTTTGTCGCTGACGATTTCCGGAGGATAAAGCGTTCCATAGTCATAAGTGTTTACTATCGTTGTTGCTTTTCCTTCTGCCATATCAACTTCGAAAATACCATCCCGGGTGGACAACAGCACTTGCGAATTATCCTCAGCGAACAACTTAACATCCCAATAATGTTCAAATTGCGGGTAAGAGTTGAAAGAGCAGTTTAACACTGTTTCTCGTTTCAATTTCATAGATGGTAAATCCAATTCCTTCAACAGCAGTTGGCAATATGCAACTGCACTGCTTTGATCTTCTAAAACCCCGTTGCCTGGCTTCCTCTCCACTAAATAGAGTTTCTTACCCTTGACGGAAACTCCCAGTATCGTGCTATCTGAAAAATAAGAATTTGTAATTTTGCCTTCCTTGTTAATAGCAACGACATCATTTTCAGAAATAATGCAATAACCCATGTTAAATGACTTTATATCATCCACCGAGTATTGAGAATTCACTCCGTAAAACGCCGTAGTCATTCCCTGATTTAGATTGGCTATCATTCCTCGTCCTGACGAATCTGAAGCCAGAGCAATCATATTCAGATTATCCGTTATTGCAAAACCGTCAAAAACCAAATCCAAGTTGTATTCCGTCTTTACTGAGATTAGTTCTTCTCCTTGGGAATCAATTACATTGACGCAAAGCTTGCCAAGGCCGTAATATGCCGATATATCATATCCTCTGTCATCTGTATGTAACTCTGTAATGCTATCCGATCCTATATGGCTGATTGCATCATTTCTTTGCGCGGAATAATAACTGTCAAAATCAGTAAAATTCACATCACAGTCAGGATGCGCTTTTGCATTAACAACGATGCTTTTACTTTTTGAACATCCGGGCACAAACAGAAATATCAAGAGAAAGCAGAAAGCAACAATAGTTGTCTGAACCTTATGCTTCACTAATATGCCCATCCTTGATATAAATATTCCTGTCAGAATAATCCTCAAACATCATATTATGAGTAACGACGATTACTGTCGTTCCATTCTTCTTAATGTTCAATAAAAGGTTTAAGATTTCTTCAGAACTTTTCGAATCCAGCGCTCCTGTTGGCTCATCGCAAAGAATCACGGAAGGATTGCACGTCAGGGCTCTGGCAAGCGCCACCTTCTGTTTCTGTCCGCCAGACAAACTGCTTACCTTCCGTCTCAAATATTGGGACATTCCAACTTCTTCAAGCTTCTTGTTTGTGATTTCTTTAAACTCACTTGCCTTAAACTTCGAAAAATATAGTGGAATCTTGAGATTGTCCTCAACGCTCCTGTAAGGTATCAGGGCATAATCCTGGAATAAAAAGCCTATATTTTCATTCCTAAAACGGGCTTGCTCTTTATCACTCAGTTTTGCGATGTTTTTACCGTTATACTCCACGCTGCCTTCAGTAGGGGTATCCATTGCTCCGATCAAATGTAACAAGGTGGATTTTCCTGATCCTGAAACTCCGAAAATACAAATGAATTCTCCTTGTTCAATTTTCAAATCAACACCAGACAAAGCCTTTACTTCTTCATCTTTACCCGCATTATATGTCTTTCCGACATTCTTTAACTCAATAACCATCTTTAGCCGCCTTTGCCAATATGCATAATCCTGAAGTCACCAAAGCTGCTGCCAAATATCCCGCCAACACCAACAAATAAAATGCAAAGGCAGAATCACTATAGGAAAACAAATCTGTAGAGAAAGCAGCAATCACCCAATATAAAATCGAACCGCCCAAAGCTGATACTGCAAACACAAACATCACATGATTAAGGATGTACCGAGCAATTATCATTTTCGATGCGCCACAGTATCTCATTATCCTGTATTCCTCGTTTCTGTTTACCACCAGCATAAGTGTCAGTCTGGCAAAGCACAGACAAGAAAGGATTACAATTATGTAAATCAAACGGACTGCATCTGAATTTATGACTTTGGATGCCGAAGTAATTCTATCGGGCAAATAATTCACAGCAGTTATGCCATTGTCAGCAAATGTTCTATTCAGCACTTCAAGCTCACTGTCACTCATTCTTTCGTCTTTGTAGACTGACAAGAGAATGCTGTCACTCTTTGCCACATCCCAAAAATCCTCCGTGCTTAAGCACAATATTTTCACTATATCTACAGGAAGACATAACTGAATATTCTGTTGACCAATGACTTCCAACTCTTTGCCTCCAACAACAACACAATTGATGTTTGGACTGTCTATATCAATGAAATTATCGTAAAAATACACTTCCGATAGATATGCAATTTCATTTTTGTTCACCACGGTTATAGGCATGCCGACATTTCTGTTTTCTGAAATCGGCGTTAGAAACGAGACCAATACATAATCGTTCTCTTCTGATGCCACCAGAATATCTGAGTAATCATCAATTGATCGAACGATTGAATCAACCTTAGAGCTGTCATCAGAATAAATCCTGAATGTATAAGTCGTATCCTCAACAGATAAGCGGTCATACCCGTTATCATAAATAATCTCACCTATGACAAGAAGCATGATAAAAAACAAACTGCCATACATAGCAAACGCCGCTATATGCAACAAGATGTGTTTTCTTACATAGGAAAGTAACAGCATAGTTTCACTCCCTGTCCCGGTATAAGCTTACCGGAGATGAACGCCTATACATCAGGTAATAAATCAGCACGCCAATACTATAGATGAATATATACGCTACCATAAGCAACAAGGATGTCTTCCATCCGATTACGTTGAATTCTGTCCTCCAGAATTTTTCATAAAGCGCCCATCCTGAAAAACCTAAAAGGCCTCCTATGATGATGCTGAAATAGTAAGGTGACACAGATAACAATATAGCCGTCTTCCATGGACAACCACTTATGACAAATATTCCAAGTTCTTTCCTTTTATATGTATACCAACTCACAAATATGGTAATCATGACGCATAAAGTCAATAGGCTTATAGCCAAACTAAAAGCCTTGATCATTCTTATCTCGTCTTTGTGGTTGGCGAGATAATTATCGAGAAGACTCTCGTAGGATACCAGGTCCTGAGGATTCAAGCCGCACCGCTTTACATCATTGAAGAAAACTGTCTTTTCTGCACCGGTTTCTGGAGTAATAATATACAGGCATGGAGAATACTCATTATAATTTATTAAATAATCATTCGCACTTAAAACCGAGCACACGCATAAATAAAGCCTATGCCCTTCAACCTGTGCTTCTCCTGTGCCTTCCAGAGGATCACAAACCGTCGTAAAAACCGAAGACAAATCGGTCAGGCTTCTGTTTGTATTTATAACCATCTCGTCGCTTCTGATAAAACCGTCTACAACTACATCGATAATTGCTTCAGAATATGGCATATGAGTGTCAGAAGGAAAATAGATGATACTCAGGTTTATGTGATCGCCAACCTTATATTCTTTTTGGGCCGTTTCATCCAACAGCACATGATTCGGTTCAAGCGAAGTGATGGGGACGTCATTGATGTCATGAATAGTCATTATCCTGGTAGGATCCTCGTGACTGTCCGACAGATTATAAATGCTAAAACCCGTTTTCCAATCTTCAGAGTTGCCGACAACACCACCCCCCGAGAAATAGTTCAGGACTGTTACATCCTTGATACTCTCAGAATCGATCAGGCTATTTCTCAATTCCCTGATTTCTGCATCTGATCTTAGAAAATCGGCTAATCCGCTTTGACAAAAATATCTTCCTTCTAAATACATCTCGCGAGATCTGACAATAATCTTGCTGAACCTGGACGCCTCGGAAATCATGTAGCAATTCGAGAATGAAACAAGGAAAAACAGCATTATCATGAAGCAGACCGCTGCCTTCTCTTTAAAAACAAGATCAGCCCAAAACTGCAGATAGTACCTATGTCCTGACTTCATTCCCATCATTAACTTTTATAAAACTGTCCCTTACGTGTTGCTTCCTTAATAAAGGTTTCGCTACTATCTTTTATATACATTACAGCGTATCCTCTGGTTGATTTTGAGTATGATTTTGTCTTTGCCGTCTGTTTTCTTGATGTAGTAGATATGTATTTACCTCTATTTATGCCGTCAAAATTCGAATATCTCGAGGTGTCGTTCCATAATTCACAAGCAACATAATAAGAGCAACCCCACTTGGCTTCAGGAGCCCTCACATAAGCTTCCATATAATGCAAAATACTATGATATGTTGCACCACAAGATGCACCTTTATCATCCGCCATGCAAACACATGTCATTGAAAGAACAACAACAACTGTCATAACCAATGCAATCAACTTTTTCATACATATTTCCCCCAAAAAACAATTTTGGCCTTCCGCCAAAGCCACCTTATCATTTCATTGTTTTTTTGTCAAATATTTGGTTTTCCGTTGTAGTAATGTGAAATGCTTTTGTTGCCCTTAAACTCAGTAATCCTTGCCCTTCATCACAACATTTCGGCATATATGCATGCATCAAAAAGGACATTGCCCCGGATTGGTCTATTCACAAAAAGATCCACTCACACCCTGCTGCACCTTACGGTATATCTGGCTTCGCCGCCATACGTGCAGGTATAAAGTGAAAGGTCCCATCCGCCCGAAAGCATCCCGCTTATGTCAGTACCATCGATAACTTCGGTGAGCTTTACTTCGTAAGCAATAACGTTGCCTTTCATGTCCGTGAAGTAAATCATGTCGCCAACTTTGAGCTGTTTTAATTTGCCGAAGCCACTCCTGTAGTTATGGCCTGCAATGACAAAATCGTTGGTATAAGGCGAACCGTAGTATCTGCATACGGATTTTCGAAGATATGTCTCATTCCATGTGTCGTAAACTGCCATCTCAAGGTCGATTGAAGGCATTGTCAGCACACCGTCGAAAAGACTTCCATCAACAATTTCGGGAACAAGCTCTATCTGCTCGTCAGGCATCAGATATCCCAAATTGCCGGAATTTTCAGAAGGAGCTGTTGATTCAGCCTCCGACACAAAGCTCTTAACCTTCGATGTCAGGAGAAGCGAATCTTCCGACTGGAGATTGCTTTCAACCATGTTATAAAAAAACAGTCCTCCCGCTCCAAGCAGGAACAGGAGGCCTGTTATAAGCAAAATATTACCTATTACTCTTCGCTTATTCTTCATCTTTTTTACCGGTGGTCTTTAAGATTATTCCGGCACTTATAAGGAATGCACCGGCGAAAATCAAGACCGGAACAGGCCAGTTGAGCTGACCCGTCTGGATGAGTTTTTTGGTGTTCGTAACTGTGAAATTCAGTCCTTGCGAAGAATATGTATCTTTGTATTCGGAAGGAACATTGATCTCTTTGACGCTCCACTTTTTCGTGGCATCAAGGCTGGTCCATGTGTAGCGCCATTCGTTTGCATCACTAAGGATTACGCTGTCGTATTCGCCATCTTCGTTATCAAGTCTTATCGTGACAGATGAAGGTCGGTTATTACCGTCGTCATTCCACACTTTTCGAACTGAGACATCGACCGGAGCAACATAAGTGATCTTAGGCTCTGCGACGCCATCGTATTTCCAGCTACCTGCTTCCGCACTGTAATAAGGCAGGGAATAAAGGAAAGGAACAAATGATGTAAATCCCTGCGGGAGGCTTGTAGCCATGACGAGATAGAAACCGCTCTTAAGTCCTTCGAACTTAACAAGGCCATCTGCGTCGGATACCTGAGAAGTACCGCTGATATTTTTTTCGAGTGTGTAATGGCGGAGATCATCAATCATTGACTGGGTGATCTTGCCGTTCAGGTCAAGGCCGGATGCCGCATATTCGTCAGTGAGGACGAAGTCGATTCCGCTTGAACTGTATTTTCCTTCAGCGACAAGATAAATCGATACCTCTACTCCGGAGGCGACTTTGACTTCCTCGTCGGCTGACTTCAAAGTCATCGTAAGTGATGCTTTCTGGTCAGGATCTAAGCTTCCGGCACCGAAAACAGCACGTGCGGGCACGAGGAAAAGGACTGCTGCAATCAGAACAGATAACAAACGCATCTTATTTTTTCCTGACATTCTTCGTCCTCCTCCTTTCGATAATGTTTGTAATTACGACAAGCAGAATAAATGAAGGAACAGCTATTACGGTAGCTACGATCGCCTTATTTATCCTGAACGCCTCGTTCGATACGAACAGAACGGGCATCTTGCCTGAGTTATCGTTAACCCTCACTCCCCTTACAAGGAGTCTGTGTGTATTGATGCCATATGGCGTGCAGGTAACGAGAGTACAATAGTCTTTTCCCTTTTCGATACCAAGTGTCGAAACATCCTCCGGAAGCACTACCGTTATACGGTCAACTTCATAAGTGATGACGCGGTCTAAGACCGTTATTGTAAACTTATCGCCTATCTCAAGCTCGGGCAAATCCGTGAAAAGTTTTGCCGTCGGCAAGCCTCTGTGACCGGAAAGTACAGAGTGTGTGCCTTCGCCTCCGACAGGGAGACTTGAGCCTTCAAGATGTCCTGCACCTAACTGGAGAACGCCCTTATCTACACCATGGTAGATAGGAATCTCCACGCCGATCTTATCGATGGTGATGTAACCCATAACGCCGGTACCAGTCGGGTTAAGGATATCATTATAGCCTTCAACATTCGTCAGTCCGTCCAGGCCACTGCTCACGCCTCTTAATGCGTAGTTATAACTATCAGCCTGGGCAAGCATTTCTGCTATCTTATCGTCTTCTGTATTCACGTAAACATCGTGATAGTCGCCGATCGTTGTAGCCGACTTTTTCGAATGTATATACTCTCCGATGGTGGGGTAGAGAATAAGCGCTACACCCGCCGTCAAAAGGATCGCTATAAGTACATTCAGCCATCGTGACATTGATCAATTACCTTGCAGTGTCTTCACCGATTCTCTTCTTCAATACGATAAGACCAGCAGCTGTAACTACGAGCATTGCGCCTGCAATGTAGAAAACAGCCTTACCGATGCTACCTGTCTCAGGAAGATCAGATGTCTTCTTATCGATTACCTTGAGGACAACATAATCACCAACGGGTGTTGCACTAACGCCATCGATTGTGTATGTCCATGTAGGCTTCTTTGTTATTGAGTCGATTGTGCAGTCGATTACCAATGAGTGCTCAATTCCATCGATAACATATCCTGCAGGAGGTACAGTCTCAGTGATTGTGTATGTACCCTTGCCAAGACCTGTAAGGAGGAATGAACCGTCTGCGTCAACTTCTACTGTAATATCAGTAGCGCCTGCAGCCTGCTCTTCAAGAGTTGTAACTTCCTTGCTTGAGTATGTAACAGTTGTAGAAGCATACTTATCTGCTGTTGCTGATGTAGGAGCTGTCTCAGTATAAGTACCGTCAGTAAGCTTGTAATATGAGCCGTCTGCATCTTCTTCATAAACAGTCTTTGTTACGATTACCTGATCAGAAGATGTACCTGTGATCTTGAACTTAGCGCCTGTGAGAACATTGTTGGATGCATCAGTCTTAATGACCTTTGCGCCTGTTGTATAAGTTACTGTCTGAACGTCAGGAGACTTACCTGTTACGTCGTCTGAACCCGGCTTATCAGAATTATATGTGTTGCTGGGATCGTTTGAATAGATAAGTGTTGCTGTGTTAGGGTTACCTGCCTGTGTAGAATCAGCATTCTCATTCAACTCAGCAGTATATGTAACTGTAATATCTTCACCGATATAGTCAGTATCTGTACCGTATGTAAGGAAATCCTTGAATACAATCTCAAGCTTTGTTTCATCTGTTACAGAATCAGTTGTGCTCGAAAAATCGTACTCTGAGGATGTAAGAGTCTTTGAACCGATTGTGATTGTCGGCTGTGTGTTAGTAGCACTTGTTCCGACATATGTGAGTCCCTTGCTGAGAGTATCGTTCATTACGAAGCAATACTTGTTATAACCCTTATTTCTAAGATCAGGAACTGATGATGTGAGCTTAAAAGTGATTGTATCACCAACGCTTGCCTGATTCTGCTTAACATCACCGCTTGTCTCAACAATATCCTTATCGAGAGTAGGAACTGCTGCCTTAGTAGAGATAGTGATACCTGTTGTCTCATTGACTACCTTAAGCATGAACTTGGAAACTGCACCGTCAACAACAGGAGATGTTGTGATCGTATCCTTTACGAAGTAGTATCCGTAACCAGATGTAAGAGTTGCATTTGCTGATGTGTCGGAAGCACCAAGAGTAGCAGTTACTTTGCTGGAGCTTGTGTAACCGGAGATGAACTTTGCAAAAGCATCAACGATTGTAGAATCGTTTGTTACGCCATCGCCTGAAAGCACAGCTACAACGTCATCAGCGCTGGTGCAAGATTCAAATCCTGCAACTGCGTTAAGCTTTGTGTAGAAGTCTGAAGCGGTTGAGTTTACGCCTGTACCCCATTCGATATCGTAAAGGGACTTATCTGTCTCAACGCTTGCAGAGAACACCTGATAGAACTCATAGCTATGAGCTGACTTATCGTTGGTGTCGTTCTTCTGAATTGTTACGACGGGGTTTTCAGCTGCGAATGTAGCTACCCCTAGCGCCATTACCATTACAACAGTAACGATAATTGATGCTAATTTTTTTAGTGTCTTAGTCATGTTCTTGTTCCTTTCCTTTAGTTATATTTACTGACTTAACTAAAAACAGATTAATTAGTTTCCTGACGTTTCTTCATCGTAGTCAGGACAAAAGCTGCTGCCACAAGAATCACTCCTCCGAATGCGAATGGCAGTATTCCGACACCGCCCGTCTCAGGCAGCGACAGCAGGACATTATTTGTAAACCTGAAGCTGTAATCGTCGTTTTTCTCTTCTACGGTTGCCCAAAGATATGTCGTGCCATTATCGACGACTTCACTTACTGTGACCGTTACTTCATAAACGTGATCGTCGAACTTGATGTTTTCCATGGATGTATCTTTGACTTCTCTGATCAAATAGCGGTGAACACCGGGAGTGTCATAAGTGATACGGCCGAAATCGATCTTTCCGTTGACGTTATTCATTCTCTGGATAACGTCATTTGTATCTGTATCAACCAGTTCAAAGGTAAAATCATCACCGTGAAGAACACCATTGGTGATTGCCTTGCTTGCGCCGAACTTAACGGAAGCACTGTTCTGATGAACTGTGAAGTCAAGTCCGGAGTGGTTAGGACACTTGTTGTAAGCATCTATTACATATCTCTTATCAAGGTCGAAAATAATATGATCTTCGACTTCCATGATCTCGCTCAAAGGTGCACCGGAAGCAGTAGTCACTCCATCAACCTTTTTGTTATAAGTTTTGGAGGTGTAATCCACATCGTAAGACTCAGTTGTTCCGGGAATCGGAACCCAATTGTTGCCGACTTTCTGGAACTTCTTGATCTGTGTCGGAACGATCTGAATATCTACATCGAACCTTGCAGAATCAACATCTCTGTAGAGGAAAAACTTTTCGCTGAAGACAAGTTGTCCGTTTGGACCGGCTACATACTTGGATGTAAGCTCGAACTGTGAATCGCCCGGAAAATGGCTTTCATCGTACCAGTAATCTTCCGTGACATATCCGACAACATCGCTGACAGTAAGCGTGCCGGTTTTCCATTCTTCACCAGGCACAGTACTCATCGTCTTTCTGCAGAACTTAATCAGGTTTCTGTTCTTGTCGAACAAGCTACATGTATTAACCTTACTAACATAAGACTGGTAAATAGTCTCAGTCTTGATAAGACCTCCATCGTCACCGATATCGTAGCTGACAGAAGTATAAAGACCACCGTCTGCAATCTCGATATCTGCATGGTCGAGAATATCCTGGTAATTGTTTGCTCCGGAACCTGCAGTTCTGAAACTATCTATAGAAACAAGAACTTTCAGATTCTTATATACGTGATTGCCCTGCGAATTTGTCGCTTCAATAGAAACACACTGTCCTTCCGTATCATTCTGGACATAACGCAATACTTCTACTCTTGCAATTCTTTGCGTGCCGTCAAATCTTTGATCTACAATTTGAACTAGATCTTGACGGCCATTGTTGCTGTAGAACCAGTTATCGGTAGTATAAGGTGTACCTTTAACAATTATCGTGTCACCGTAGTTAACCGTGATTGTCTTGTCCTTGTCAAACTCATCAAAATCAACGACATGCTCAGTCTTAGGATTATCAACAACCTGAATATAGAATTTCTGATTCTGATCCTCATTGTTTCCTCTGTAAAGAGCCAAAATAAGCGGACCATTTGTTTGAGATTTAGCGGTAATTATGGCTCTGGTCATTGTCGGAATGCTCTCAAGAGTCTGAATTTCCAGCTGGTCACTCCATCCGCTGTTGGCGAATCCAAATCTGAGATTCTGACCGTCGGGATAGTTCACTCTTCCAATAAGCTCAACAGTATCTCCGGGATGCAGAATATACGGGTATTTATCGCTGTTTCTAACTGTATCACCGACAACATAATTTCCGTCGATTCCGGCGATTGCAATATTCGCGTGAACTGCGTCCTTATCCTTTTCGCCGGTGCCTGTGATTACGAAGATTGAGAAACTCTCCGTCTCAAAAACAGCTTCCGTCTTTGAGATCTTCGCATCACTGATCGACTCTAGTCCGTCGTCTTTAACATGGAAAAGACAATATTTGTCGCCTTCAAGCTTCTTATCTGCAGGAAGGCTGATGCTGACAGCGATTTTCGAACCTTCTGAAGGCTCAACTTCATTTCCGTCATTGTCGATGAAAGAGATATCAACAGCAATAGATCCTTTGACAACTCTGTCTTCGGCAACAGCTTCTTCAGCCTGCTCGAAAACCTTATCGTCAACAATATCAGTAACCTTAAGTGTCACTTCATCTTCGAAAGCGCCCTCTGGTATAGCAACCGTTACTTCGATACCAGATTCGCTAAGCGCCTTGAGGGTTGTTACGGTTGCATCACCCTCTTCTTCGGGTAAGTTCTCAGGATCACCAGTTTGGTCGTCTACCGGATTGGTCTCCGGCTCGTTTTCCGGCAAATCCTGTGGAGCTTTATTGCCTGCAACAGAAACATATCCGAAAAATTCATCAGCGGAAGCATATGTAACAACATCTACCTTGCCATCAACGTCACCTTCAATCACTGCAAGTGTTGAATCAGCAACATCAACAACGATACCGGCTCTGTCAGCTTTACCGTCATTGTCACTGTCTACGAGCACAATATCGCCGGCTTCCGGAATCTCAGTCTTATCAGTATTAAGAAGTCCTGCTTCACTAAGCTTAACCTGCCATGCCCAGCAGCCTGCGCCATATGGAATCGTTTTCGAAGATATGCCGGCATAGTTCATAACGAAAGATACGAACATAACATTCCAGTCGCCTGTCTGATTGCCGTACCAGTCACCATATCTTGTATAGTTGTCAGAAGCTTCCGTGTAGCCTGCCTGGGAGAGTGCGACATTTACCATGTCATCATTAACCTTGCCTGTAAGTGCAGGAATCGTAGCTTCCCATTCAGATGCTGCTTCGCGTGGCTGAGCATTATCAATTGCGTAGCATTCGCTATTGTGAGTGTGCTCTTCTTTACCACAGACGAGAATCTTCTCGTAACATCCATCGGTGTGAACGTGTGCTTCAGATTCAGTATCTTCGTCCGTTTCTTCCAAGCCACAAATGAGCTTTGTTTCATAGCACTCTTCGGTATGGGTATGTGCTTCCTCGCCGCAGATCAGTTCGGATGAAAGTGCCGTGCCGACACCACGCATGAGCCAGAAAATATTGCATGACAGAATCAAAGAGACGGCTACTGCAAATACCAGAAGCCTTCTTCCCACTGTGCGCATTGCTGAGAGCCAGTGGACGTAATTTTCGATGTCACGCTTACTCTGCTTTCTCATTTTCCTAGTGGCCACACCTTAAATAGAACATGTCCGACTATCTGGTCGGGATCAACCGGTCCGATAGACGAACTCCTGCTGTCGATTGATGACTCTCTTCTGTCACCCATTACGAAAACTTTTCCCTCCGGAACGAAATACGGGAATCCGATATCGCATTCGCCGAGGCTCTTTTCGGTTACATAGGGTTCATCAAGAAGAACGTCATTAACGTAAACATTTCCTGCTTCATCGATATCAACTTTATCGCCCGACAAAGCAATGACGCGCTTTATCAGGAGCTTGTTCTGCCAGGCAACGCAACACAGCTCGCCAGACTTATAATTGTTGGAATTTAATAGCACCATAACATCGCCGTCTTTAAGAGTCGGCTCCATGCTGTCTCCGGATACCTGAATTACAGGGAAAACAAATGTCGAAAGAATAACTGCAACAGCGGCAATAACAACCAGCGTGCCAAGAGCCGTCAGAAGGGTCCTTTTGACACGTGAAATCTGTCTTAATCTTCTTCTTTCCTGAGTAATCTGCCGTGGATTGAGATTCTTTCTGGCCTTCGTCCCATCGTCATTGACGACATCGTAAAGCACATCAACAAGATCCTCACGGCTCAGACCCTTCAGGTCTTCTTTCTTCATTACCGCTAATACCTCTAACTGTTAGATAGGTACATTTTAGTAATACGATGTGTCAGAGATGTTATTCGAAAGTTACTAAAAAATTATTGAGATTACAATGTGATTACATTTGACCGTTTCTTAGGCAAATTCTTTAATAGATGTATAGGAGTTTTGATTGCTGAAGGCTGATCGCTGTCACGTTGGGAGTGTGATCCACGTACACTCGAAAACAATGACAAGCCAGCTTGAAATACAACACTCTTCCTAAAAGTCGACAAAACGCCCTAAAAGAGAGGCAAAAAGAGAGACGTTGCTACGCCATGATCGTCTTACACAACAGAAAGCTTATACTTTCTTCTTTGCCTTACTTTCCCTGTTTACCAGATAGATACCTATACAGATAACTGCAAGGGCAATTATTGCACTAACTCCGACAGTGCTTCCCTCCTTAAGAAGGAACAGCGACAGGATAAATCCAAACACAGGATTCATGAAGCCAATCGATGAAAGTCTTGATACAGGATTCACACTCAAAAGCATTCCCCAGAGTGTATAAGCTGCTGCAGACACAAAAGAAAGCCACGCAAGAACTGCTATACCTTCAGCTGTTATTACCGTAAGCTTTCCTCCGAGAATAATCCCGGAAACACTAAGTACAATTCCTCCGACAACAAACTGATACCCTGAAAGCATCGTCGTATTTTCGCTTGGTGCGAACTTTTTTAGCACAACTGAAGAGAACGCATAACAGATTGTAGACAGAAAGATAAAAAGGTCTCCAATAAAATAACTACTGTTTATAAGGCCACTTCCGTTTGCATTCATGATAATGATTCCCACAAACCCTATAAGGCTTCCGATCACCTTATTTAAGGTAAACTTCTCCTGCCTGAAGATAAGAGAAGCTACTATGATCGCCACGAAAACATTAAGACCTTCCACAATGGATGCCCTTGCTCCCGTTGTTTTCGCCAATCCAATATAGAAGAAAAAATACTGACCGATAGTCTGAAACAACGACAGCAACGCCACCTTTGGAATCGCCTTTATGCTTGGTCTTATAAACTTTTTCTGAATGATGGAACCCAGGATAATGGCCAGAACACCTGCAAAAAAGAACCTGATTCCGGCAAACAACAGGAGTGTTCCGATATCGTTTGAATCAATCTGGAACTTTATGTAGCCAATCTTATTGAATGGGAATGCGCTGCCCCACAAAAAGCAACAGATCAAAGCCCCTGCATAAACAACAGGCAGGCGCTCTAAGAATTGTTTTTTGTTTGTCTCATCCATAGTTTTCACACGATAAATATAACGCATTCTTTTTTATTCGTGTATGTGACTTGTTTTGTGTAATAATATGCTGACTAAATTTTTAAGGAGTTTTATATGAAAGTTGCAATTCCATATGAGAACGGAAATATATTTGAGCACTTCGGTAAAGCAAAACAGTTCAAGATCTATGAGATTACTGACGGAGCTATCACATCTTCTGAAGTAGTAGATATCGAAGGTGAAGGTCACGACGCTGTAGCAAAGTCACTTAATGACCTCGGTGTTCAGGTCGTTGCCTGCGGTAACATCGGCGCCGGTGCCCAGGACGCTCTTGAGCAGTTCGGAATCGTCGCTTTCTCCGGCGCAAAAGGCGAAGCAGACAAGGTTATCGAGAATTTCCTCATTGGCGATGTTCCTAACGAAGGCACTAACTGCAACTGTGACGGTGGTTGCGGAGGCGAAGGTGGCTGCGGTGGTAGCTGTGGCAGCTGTGGTGGCGGATGCGGCGGATGCGGTGGTGCACCGCGTATCCTTTTCGAGGGCCCAAATGCCGGTAAGGTATGTTCTGTTCACTACAAGGGCACTTTGAATGACGGTACTGTTTTCGATTCCTCCTACGACAGAGGCGAGCCAATTCAGTTCGTTTGCGGTGTCGGCATGATGATCAAGGGCTTTGACAAGGCAGTAGCTACAATGAAGGTCGGCGAGAAGGTTGACATTCACCTCGCACCCGAAGAGGCTTACGGACCGGTTAACCCTAACGCTATTATTGAGCTCCCTATCGCAAGTCTTCCCGGTTCAGAGGAACTTACTGTTGGCGAGCAGGTTGTCCTCACTAACGGTTCCGGTCGACAGTTCCCGGTAAAGGTTATCGCCAAGACGGACGACATGATCAGGCTTGATGCTAACCACGAGATGGCTGGCAAGGAACTCAACTTCTCTATCGAGCTCATTGAAGTTACTGAAGGATAATTACAGTAATATTAATTGGCCCCCGTTGTTCTACTGTGAGCAATGGGGGCTTTTTTCTGCATAAATGACGTTATTCAGATTGCTCGAAAAGGGCTCTCCTACTCGATTTCACCAGGATTTCAAAAATGGCATCAAAATAGGTAAAAATTCTGAAATTTTGCCGAAATTTCAGAAAAAGTGCACTTTTGAGGGGTCATTTCGTACACTTTTTTGAAATGCTGTAAAACCGCCCTTCCTGCCTGCTCGAAAACGCTTCCCACTCGCGAAAAAACGCTTCCCACCACCTCGACCAACCAATTCATCGTGGCGCACTCATCCAAAATGGAGAATTTTTTCGAATTTGGATGAGTGTTTGAGTCAAGTCCAAAGTTGTGTGTAAATTTCATTAAGTAGAATTAGTTTGTTTC
>JAKSRC010000022.1 GCA_024403855.1 Saccharofermentans sp.
AGTTTTGGCTCTTTCTTTTTTATTTCAATTTACACAATTTTAAGGGCATGGCCTTTTCTTGCCTCTTTTAAAGTAAAACAGGCACGATTATGGTAACGTGACTCTTTTCGTGCCTCTTTTGGGATAAAACAGGCAAGATTGTGGAAACACGAACCGCGTCATCTCGAAAACAATCAACCAAAATCAACATTTTCGAGCATTTTGGTTGAGTCATCTCGAAAACACTCAACCAAATTCATCATTTTCAATCATTTTGGTTGAGTCCAACTCCGAGCCAAGCCTTCCGAACGCGATCAAATAAAATCAAGCATAAAAAAAGGCTACCCGGAAAACCCGAGCAGCCCTTAAAAAGAGATTAAATTCAGCAGCAGTATCTGCCGCGATAAAAGTAACTGAATTAGTCGTCTACAGACTTGTCTGTTGCCTTTGCGTAAATAGCTTCAACGTCCTTGCCGGGAGCCTTAGTAGCAAGTGTAGCGACAACTGCTACGATGAGGCCGAAAATGAAGCCGGGAACGATCTCGTAAATGCCTGTGTCTGTGATGACAGGTGTAGCGATTGTGCTTGTGAAGAGAAGGAGCCAAGCGATGTCTGCAACAGCACCAGCGATGATGCCGGCAACTGCACCTGTGTAGTTGAAACGCTTCCAGAAGAGGGAGAGGATAACTACAGGTCCGAAAGATGCACCGAAGAGACCCCATGCGTTCTCAACCATGTTCATGATGTCTGCAGCCCATGACTTCTCGTTATCAAGGCCCTGGCGAGCGATGAAGAAAGCAACGATTGCAACAACAAGAACGACGATACGGCCGAGCCAGAGCATTTCCTTGTCGGAAGCCTTATCCTTACGGATGAGGGGCTTATAGATGTCGCTTGTGAATGCAGAAGATGCAACGAGGAGCTGAGAGTCAGCAGTAGACATTGCTGCAGCGATGATAGCTGACAGGAGGATGCCTGCGATGAACTCAGGGAAGATGTCACTTACGATCTCAATGAAGATTCTCTTACGTCCGTCAGGGAGGAGCATCTCAGCGAGAGATGTGCCATTGCTCATGATGTATGTTCTTCCGAAATAAGCGATGAGGACAGCAGCACCGAGAGTAAGGATTACCCAAATGATAGCAACTGTTGCGGACTTCTTGATCTGAGAAGGCTTGTTGATTGACATGAAACGAACGAGGATGTGAGGCATACCGAAGTAACCTAAGCCCCAGCCCAAACCTGTAACGATTTCCTGCCAGGAAGCTGCGAAAGGATCTGTGCCGAAAGCGCCAACGCTATCATTGATTGCACCATAGTATGTAGGGTTGAAATCGCCTGCAGCCTTCATAACGATCGGTACTGCGAGGAGAGCGATGAGCATCATGAGACCCTGGAAGAAGTCTGTCCAGCAAACTGCCTTGTAGCCACCGAGGAATGTGTAGATGAGGATGAGCACTGCGAAGATAATCATCGCGAGGTGCTGATGATCAGCAAACCAGGGAAGTACAGATGCGAAAACTGTTGTGCCTGCTACGAAAGCGGAAGCAACGTATACTGTGAAGCTGATAAGGAAGATGATTGCACATACAACCTTGAGTACTGAGCTCTTGCTTGCAAATCTGTTTGTGAGGTACTGAGGCAATGTGATTGAGTCGCCAGACGCCTTAGAGAAACGGCGAAGTCTTGTAGCAACGAAGATCCAGTTGGCAGCTGTTCCCAACGCCAGACCGATACCAATCCATACCTGTCCCATGCCGAATGCGAAAATTGAGCCCGGGAAACCCATCAAAAGCCAGCCGCTCATGTCCGATGCCTGCGCACTCATCGCAGTAACGAAAGGACCCATGCGACGGCCACCGAGGAAATACTCCTTCTCGTTTCCGCCCTTGCTCTTGACGAAGAAGAAAATACCGATTGCAAGGACAATTACGAAATAGAGTACGAATGCAATAATCTTGACCATAGCAAACTCCTATACTTGTAATTAATCATTTTAAAACCATAGCATTATAACAGAAATTTACTATAACGCACTAAAGTAATATGGATTTGCTTGAGAATAATTAAAAAAACATAAATTACATCCCCATTTTTACTCATCAGGGCTAGAAACAGTAAATAATCGGAGAACCATATAAAGAATGTTTACAGACGCTCCTTTTGACGCTGTGTTAAAATGGGAGTGTTATTCCGGAGGACATCAGATGGATCTTTATAAGGTTTTTATTTGCGAAGATGAGAGTATCGTGCGTGAAGGTTTGCGCGATATGATTCCGTGGGAGAAGTACGGATTCGAGTTCGTTGGCGAAGCACCCGACGGCGAGATGGCTCTGCCCATGATACGTAAGCTTAAGCCCGATGTCCTTATCACTGACATCACGATGCCTTTCATGGACGGTCTTTCTTTGAGCAAGACGGTCACGAAGGAACTTCCGAATATCAAGATCGTCGTTATTTCCGGATACAGTGATTTCGAATATGCTCGAAAAGCGATCGAGATCGGAGTTGAACAATATCTTCTGAAGCCGGTCACCAGGACCGACATGATCAACGCTCTTGAAGGTGTCAGAAAGAAGATTACCGAAGAGAACGAGCAGAAGGATTATGTCGAGCTCTATGAACAGGAGTTCAAGAAGTTTGAGCGTCTTTCGCACAGGGTATTTTTCGAGAAGCTCGTAGAAGGATCTTTGTCCGTTCAGGAGATTTACGAGGAAGCTGACAAACTCCATTTAAACCTTGCAGCTGACGCATATAACATTGTTATATTCTCGATCAGAGACTTAGATCAGTCGACATATTCAGATAACGCGTCCGGTGTCACCGAGAGCCTTCTTAATCAGTTCCTCCAGTATCCGGATTACATTATTTTCAGATGTAACCTTTTCTCTTACGCCGTGCTAATCAAGGGCGACGACGATAGCGTTAAGCGAATGGAAGATAAGCTCGTCAAGATGATTCAGACGAACTGCGAAGAGAATCATTCGACTCTGGACTGGCATGTTGCAGTAGGCGTTGCGACAAACAGATTGTCAGGCCTTTCTTCCTGCTATCAGGATGCGAACAGGGCATTTGCGTACAGACACATTTTCCCAAGCCAGCACATCTTTACATCCGAACATATTAAGTCCGAGCAGCTTGTGCCGAACGAGAGCGAGATCAACCAGATCGATGCCGGTAAGTTCGACCCTATGATCATCAGATATTTCGTACAGACAGGTACGATCAACGAAGTCGATGCATTCGCTGAAGATTATCTTAAGAGTGTTGAAGCAAGCGTCAATTCAATCCTTTTCCGCTATTACCTCCTGGTAAGCATAAGGGTTAACGTCGAGCTTGCTTTAAAGGAGGCGAATGTCAATTCTGACCTCATCACTTCCAGCCTGCCTACTTTCGACACAAATATCGCAGCTGATGAAGTAAAGGGATACCTTAAAGAAGCACTGTCAATCGCAATCAAGATGCGTGATGCTGAAGCACAGAAGCGCGGTAATGACATCATTAACAATGCGGTCGATTATATTAACGAACACTATGCTGATGAGGATATTTCGCTCGATTCAGTTGCTGAAGAGATCAATATCAGCGCCAATTATCTGAGCGCGGTCTTCTCGAACAAGGTCGGTCTATCCTTCGTCGAATACATTACCAAAAAGAGAATGGCCAAGGCAAAGATCCTCCTCCGCAACACCAGCAAGAAGTCCGGTGAAATCGCAAATGAGATCGGCTATAAGGATCCCAGATATTTCTCATTCGTATTCAAGAAGAATCAGGGATGCACACCGAGCCAGTATCGTAACGGAGAAGTTCCGGAAGAATGACGCCCCTTAAAGACAGATTGAACAAGAATACGGTACAGGGAAAGATGTATCGTCTTATGCTTCAGATGTTTATTCCGATTGCGATTATTTTCGTGAGCATTTTCGTAATGCTTTTGACCAGAAATATCATCTATGCGTCAGTATCGGGCAACATCGTAAAAGTATCCGGTTTCAACCAGAAGTTTAAGCAGGAAATCGATGAGCAGATGTACTTCTACGTAACAGGGTACAGCAGCGAGATTCCGTGGGAAGACGTCGAGTCGGCGCGTGCCCTGGCTGAAGACCTTTTGAAGAATACTTCAAATACCGATGGCAGAAAGGCCATGACAAGCGTTCTTTCATTGTGCGACAAACTCAATGGTTATATGCACGATATCGAGAATGAATCCGGTTACGATGAGCGTATGGATCAGCTCAAAAAGAACATATACATCACGACAGACCTCATCGAAGATTACATGTATTCGTACCTCTACTATGAGGCTGGCGAGATGGCGAGCATCCAGAAGCAGATTGATTTCTGGCTTACGATTGAAGTCGTTTTCGTCGTGCTCGTCATGGCAATCGTTGTTCCTATCGTATTAAGACGTGCTTTCAGGCTCTCGAAAAGCATCACTGATCCTATCGTTGCCATGAACAGCCGCGTTGAGGAAATCGGTAGCGGTGACTTAAGCCCGCACACACCGGTCGAGACTGACGATACCAGTATGGCTCTCCTTTCGAGTGGTATCGAAGACATGGCGGCAAGACTTGATAAGCAGATTGAGCTTAACCGTCAGGAGCAGATCAAGCTTCGTGATATCGAGTTGTCGCTCATCCAGGCGCAGATCAATCCTCACTTCCTGTATAACACTCTTGATGCAATCGTCTGGCTTATCGAGATTGGCAAGAATGAACAGGCAGAGCAGATGGTAACCAGCCTTTCCTCGTATTTCAGATCATTCTTAAGTGACGGTAAGGACATCGTAACCGTAGCTGAAGAGAAGCAGCATATTCAGAGTTATCTTGAGATTCAGCAGGTGCGTTACAGAGACATCATGGAATATGAGATCGATATCGATCCTTCGATTCAGAATACGAAGCTTCCCAAGATGACTTTGCAGCCCCTTGTCGAAAATGCGATCTATCACGGTCTGAAGCCCAAGCGTGGCAAGGGAAAGATTACTGTTACCGGAACGAGAGAAGGTGACAAGATCCTGCTTAGAGTTACAGATACAGGTCTTGGTATGAACGAAGAAGAACTTGAAAGTTTAAGATCAAGAATTTCCATGGAAGATTCAACAAGCTTCGGTCTTACTTCATCTTACAAGCGACTTAAGATTCTTTATGGTGATGACTGCAAATTTGTAATTGACAGTAAATCACAGGAAGGAACCTCAATCAGCATTGAGATTCCCAGAAAGGCGGACATAGATAATGAAACGATTCTTTAGTATTCTGCTTTGCCTGTCTATGATCCTCATGATGGCAAGCTGCTCAGGCATTAAGGAGACAAAGCCATCCGCTGAGGCATTTGTCGTCGGTTTTTCGCAGGTTGGTTCTGAATCCGACTGGCGTGTTGCCAATACAAAATCCATGGCTACTGCTTTCGAAAATGATGACGAATATGAGTTCCTTATGGAGAATGCCAGACAGGAACAGGAGAATCAGTTTACTGCCATCCGCCGTTTCATTCTTGAAGGCGTTGATTTCATAGTCATTGCACCTACGGTCGAGGAAGGCTGGGATACTATTCTTGCCGAGATTCGTGATGCGAATATTCCGGTCATAATCATTGACAGATCTGTTGCTGTTGAAGACGACAGCTTATATCTTACAAACATCGGTTCTGACTTCCTTCAGCAGGGAAAACTCGCCGTCGAGTGGATTGAGAATGATACTCCGAGTGATAAGGAATTAAAGATCCTTCATCTTCAGGGAACGATCGGAGCGACTGCACAGATTCAGCGAACAAAGGCTTTGGAGGATGCAGTCAGAACACATTCAAACTGGAAGATCGTAAGCCAGCTCTATGGCGATTTCACGGAAGCAAAAGCTTATGAGGTCATGACAACTTACCTTAAGACGAACAGGGACATCGATGTTCTCTATTCAGAAAACGACAACATGACTTTCGGCGCGATGAGAGCTCTGGAAGAAGCAGGCATTACTTATGGTAATGGCGGTCAGGTAAAGATAATTACTTTCGACGCCACAAAAGAAGCGCTTCAGTATTGTCACGATGGAAAGATCAACCTCTGCGTTGAATGTAATCCGATGTTCGGACCGGACGTAAAATCACTCATCGAAAAGTATCGCAGGGGAGAAGCTATCCCAAGACATGTACACGTCAATGAGTCAGCCTATACGACTCAGAATATTACCCAGGATTTCGTCGATTCCAGAGCATACTGATTTATATTTCAGAAGAGCTGAAAAGGCAAAACAGTGCTTCCTATATCTGTGCCGCTTGATAAAGCGGTGATGGTTTTCGCGAGCTTCTTGCACAGGATAGTTTCGTCATATCCCGCAGAAATAATCTGTGCATTTCCTTTATTCCTGAAATAGCCGTTGTCAAAGCATAGAACGGAAATATCTTCCGGGACAGAAATGCCTTTCTTACCAAGGACATTCACGAGCTGATAAGCGACGATGCCGTTGCCGCAGATGATGCATTCCGTATCCCTGATGATGTCCTCTGCAAAAGAAGAAAGAACGGCGGTGTCACCATCAATGATTTCTTTTTCATCTTTATAAGTCAGAAGAAGACACTTTCTGTCGTCGAAAAGTTTCTCGTCAGCAAATTCATCGATAAAGCCTTTATATCCGCGCATTCCGGAAGAAGAATCCATGCGGAATATGCAAGCGGTACTTTTCTTGTCCTGATTATTCAGAATACCAATGGCCTTCTTTGCCATATCTTCATAGTCCGGTGCAACAGTCAGGACGCCTTCCGGTGATGCGTTGGAATTAATGTATATAACCGGTATCCGGTTGTTAACTGCACTCATTATGAGTCTGTCGTTAATTCCGGGAATAAGGTCTCGTGAAGGATCGATAACCAGTGCAGACGCCTTTTCTTCTATGGCTTTCCTTATGATCTCGCCCTCTTCCTTGTAGTTACCGTATGTCGAAAAAGTCTTCAGCTCAAATTTTGAACGAAGCTCAGATCTGAGCCCTGCAATAAGCTCCGGATTCAGATATCTGTCGCAATCTTCAGCAACGAAAAATACTACCCTGTTCTGTGTGGATTCCTCAGTCAGATAGGAGCCTGAGCCTTTGCGCTTTTCAATGAGTCCTTTATTCATCAGGATGTTAAGCGATGCGCGGATCGTCTGCCTGCTGCATGCATACTTTGCAGCGAGCTCTGTTTCGGAGGGCAGCTTCGTAATGCCGTTAGCTCGCATCTGCTTAAGCTCTATCTCAAGTTTATTCGTGATGGCGATGTATTTTTCGGGCATGGCACACATCCTTTATTTGATACGTAAATTATAGGATTCGCTATGCTCGCAAAGATACGATAAATATTTGACATAAGATTTCTTACACATATGTCAGTTGGTTTTCTTATCCTCTTCGAAAGTATCGAAAATATATTTTCGGAGTAAGTAATTTTTGATTGTTCAGGTTGACAATGTCTTTTGTAAGGTGCGCCGAATGACAAGTCTGAAGATATTCAACAAGCTGTCTAAAGATTTTCGACATTTGAGGGTAAATCATGCCAATCGGTGCGAGATCTGTACGCAATTCGAAAATTTAACCCAAACCTGTATTTATGCAGATTTACCATTCTCTATTGGGTGTACGAGATTCGTTGAATGAATTGCGCCGGGGGTGTTTATTGGGGTCATGATACATCGGACCGGCGACGGTTCGGGGAAAAACCCAAAATTCAAAGGAGAATTTTTATGAAGAAATTGGTTAAGATGTTGGTTTCTTCTGCAATCATTGCTTCTATGGCTTTCGTAGCTACAGCATGCAACGGCGGCAGCACAGCAACTACTACAACAGCAGCTCCCACAAATGGCGAGACAGCTTCCACAGATGCACCTGCACCTGCTGGCGATGAGCTCATCAAGGTTGGTATCATCAACAACGATCCTAACGAGTCTGGTTATCGTACAGCTAACGACAGAGACATGAAGGCTACATTCACAAAGGAAAACGGCTATGAAGCTTCTTTCTTCTACAGCCTTAAGAACGAAGAGCAGATCGCAGCAGCTCAGAAGTTCATCCAGGACGAAGTTGACTACCTCTTGATCTCTGCAGCTGGTACATCCGGTTGGGATGGCGTTCTTGAGCAGGCTCAGAAGGCTGGCATCAAGGTTATCCTCTTCGATAGAACAATCGACGCAGACGAGAGCCTCTATGAAGCATCAATCGTTTCTGACATGGCTAAGGAAGGTTCACAGGCAGTTGAGTGGCTCGCTTCTCAGAACCTCGAAGAGTACAAGGTTGTACACATTCAGGGTGTTATGGGTTCTGCAGCTCAGATCGGCCGTTCCGGCGCTCTCAACGATAAGGTAGCTGCTGAAGCTAACTGGAGCATCGTTACACAGCAGACAGCTGAGTGGTCAGAAGAGACAGCACAGCAGATCGTTCAGTCCGTTATCGACTCTGGCGAAAAGTTCAACGTAATCTATGCTGAGAACGACAACATGGCTAAGGGCGCAGCTGCTGCACTTGATAAGGCTAACATTTCTCACGGCGTTGGTAAGGACGTTATCATCATCGGTTTCGACTGCAACACATGGGCACTTGAAGAGCTCCTCGCAGGTAACTGGAACTATGATGGTCAGTGCAATCCTTTCCAGGCTTCCTACATCGACGACATCATCAAGAATGGCGCTAAGCAGAAGGTAGTCATCATGGACGAGAAGGGCTTCGACGCTAAGACAATCACAGCTGATGACGTTGCTAAGTACGGTATCTGATAACGACACTCTCCAAAATAAGAGTATTTAGCTAACTGAATGGTGTGCGATGCGATCCCGTCGCATCGCACACTTTTTTAAGAAAACACATAACAAAAAGTAATTTGGACCAGTAATTAGGAGGAACAGACCATGAAGGATGGCGCAGTTTTGGAGATGCGCGGGATATGCAAATATTTCCCGGGCGTGCGCGCTCTTGAGAAGGTAGATTTCACTTTAAGAGAAGGGGAAATCCATGCTCTGATGGGCGAGAACGGTGCAGGTAAATCAACACTCATTAAGGTGTTGACCGGCGTATATCCAAAAGACGGAGGAACTGTTGTACTTTCTGACAAACAGATCAACATCAAGTCTCCTCAGGATGCACAGAACAACGGCATCGCAACGGTTTACCAGGAGATCACACTCTGCCCGAACCTTACCGTTGCCGAGAATATGTACATCGGCCGTACAAAGGGTCCCCTCACAGACTGGGGCAAAATGAACCGTAGTGCGGGCAAGCTCTTAGATGATCTTGGTATTCCCGTAAGTCCTAAGGAACAGCTCGGCAACTGCTCTATCGCAGTTCAGCAGATGGTTGCTATCGCACGCGCTGTAGATATGGATTGTAAGGTTCTCATCCTGGATGAGCCTACATCCTCACTCGATGAACAGGAAGTTCAGAAACTGTTCAAACTTATGCGCGACCTTAAGGCTAAGGGCGTAGGTATTATCTTCGTTACACACTTCCTTGAACAGGTATATGAAGTATGTGACAGAATCACAGTTCTTCGTGACGGTACGCTCGTAGGTGAATATGTCATCCAGGATCTCCCGAGAGTAAAGCTTGTATCCAAGATGCTCGGTAAGGATTTCGATGATATGGCCGAGATCAAGAGCTCCGACGAAGAAGAAAAAATTGACTACAACGGAACACCCGTTTACCAAGCAAATAACCTAACCGGAACGACCGGAATAAAGCCGTTCGACTTTGAGATTCACAAAGGCGAGGTCAACGGCTTTACCGGCCTTCTCGGCTCCGGCAGATCTGAGAGCGTCCGTGCGATTTTCGGTGCTGACAGAGTAACCGGCGGAACAATCAAGATGGACGGTAAGACAGTAAAGATCAGAAAGCCTCTGGATGCTATGAAGAATGGTATCAGCTACCTTCCTGAAGACAGAAAGCTTGACGGTATTGTTGGTGATCTTTCCGTAAGAGATAACATCATCCTGGCACTCCAGGTAATGAAGGGCTTCTTCAAGCCTTTCTCCAAGGCTCAGGCTGAGAAATTTGCAGACGATTATATCAAGCTCCTTAATATCAAGACAGCTTCACAGGATACTCCGATCAAGTCACTTTCAGGTGGTAACCAGCAGAAGGTTATCCTCGCAAGATGGCTCCTGGCTGACCCTGTTTACCTGATATTGGACGAGCCTACAAGAGGTATCGACGTCGGTACCAAAGTCGAGATTCAGAAACTCGTTTTGAAGCTTGCTGCTGAAGGCAAGAGTATCACGTTCATTTCTTCTGAAATCGACGAGATGATCCGTACATGCTCACGACTTGTCGTCATGCGTGACGGTAAGGTTGTAGGCGAACTCAAGGGTGCGGATCTCAACCAGAATAAGATCATGGCAACGATTGCCGGAGGTGAATCCAAATGACATCTGATACTATGAAATCAAACAATCCGAGCTTTGCGATAAAGCTTAAAAACTTCTTGGGAAAGCTTGTAAAGAATCAGCTCTTCATTCCGATCGTAGCTCTTCTTTTGCTCGTATTGATCAACCTCATTGCTGACCCTACTTTCTTCAAGATCGTATTGGAACCCAGCAGCACAGGTCATCTCATTCTTTCAGGAAACCTTATTACTATTATCGATAACGCGTCTGAGCTTGCTATTCTCGCAATCGGCATGACGCTCGTAACTTCTGCTTCAGGCGGACAGGATATCTCAGTCGGTGCAACAATCGCTATTGCAGGTTCTGTAATCCTTAGAGTAATCAAAGTTCAGCCTACTGACATTTCAAACGGCAGATTTGCAGCAATGCTCATTCTCGCATTCGTTCTCTGCGTAGTAGTTTCCGCAATCTTTGGTGCATTCAACGGCGCGCTTGTTGCATACTTCAACATCCAGCCGATGGTTGCCACATTGATCCTCTTTACTGCAGGCCGTTCAATCGCTGCATGGATTAACAACAACGATAACATCTCAATCAAGGATACACGTTTTGCATACTACGGAAATTTCATTCCCGGTATCGCAATTCCGACACCTGTATTCATTACAGCAATCTGCCTTATCGTAATCGCACTTGTTCTCAAGTTTACAAACCTCAGACTCTACTCACAGGCAGTAGGTATCAACGCATCTTCTTCAAGACTTAATGGTATCAATCCTAAGATGATCAAGCTTCTTACTTTCATCATCCTCGGCGTATGCGTTGCAGTTTGCGGCTTCATTAAGGTATCCAGAACTTCTTCCATCACATATTCAGTTATCGCAAACAACATCGAAATGGACGCGATCCTCGCAGTTGCTTTGGGTGGTAACGCACTCTCCGGTGGTAAGTTCAACATCACATCATCAGTAATCGGCGCTTATGTAATTCAGTTCCTTACAACGACACTTTACAAGTTCAAGGTAAGCTCTTCTGCAATCTCTGCTTATAAGGCTGTCGTAGTTATCCTTCTCATCATCATCTCCGCTCCTATCGTAAGAAGATGGTTTGAAGATATGAAGAATAAGAGAGAAGCTGCCAGAGTAGCGAAAATAGCAACCGCTGCAAACACAGAATCTGGAAAGGAGAATGTCTGATATGTCAGTCAATTCAACCGTATTAGAGAAAAAGCTTAAGAAGAAAGCATCCCTTACAGATACAAATCTTCTTCTCATCATCACTGTAGTAGTTTTCCTCGTTATGTACATCCTGGCAGTTGTATTCCTCAAGAAGGGATTTACAAAGCCTCAGATGTTCTTCAATATCCTCAATGAGAACGCATCACTTCTCGTTCTGTCATGCGGCATGACGCTCGTCATGATCACAGGCGGTATCGATATTTCCGTAGGTCAGGTAACATCCCTCGTATGTATGTCCTGCGCCGTATATCTCCAGAAGGTTAATGATGCAGGCCTTACAGGCAACCAGTATGTAATCAAGTCAATGCTTCTTGCCGTAGCTATCGGTCTCGCATTCGGTATCGTACAGGGCTTCCTTGTAGCTTATATGGAATTCCAGCCCTTCATAGTCACGCTCGCCGGTCTGTTCTTTGCAAAGGGTATGACCACTATCGTAAGCAGCGACCGTATACCTGTTACTTTCGACCCCTTCGTCAAACTCTGCAGAACTGAAGTTACAATTCCTTTCCTCGGTTCAGTCAACAAGAAAGGCATCTTCATCCCGGCATATGTTGAAGTCGGCGTTATCGCTGCACTTGCAATCGTAGTAATCCTCTTCTGCGTATTGAAGTGGACAAAGCTCGGAAGAAACTTCTATGCAGTAGGCGGAAATAACCAGAGCGCAAACATGCTCGGTATCAACGTTAAGCTCACAAAGTTCCTCGCTCACGTACTCTGCGGTCTTATGGCAGGTATCGGCGGATATCTCTTCTTCCTCCACGCATGCTCTGGTTCTCCTTTGCACGCACAGGGCGCAGAGATGAACGCGATCGCTTCCTCCATCATCGGTGGTACACTTTTGAGCGGTGGTGTCGGAAATATCGTAGGAACACTTTTCGGAGTTTTGTCTCTTTCAACAATCAAGAATATCGTTACTTCATTAGGTCTCGAAGATGCTTGGTGGACAAACATCACCGTAGGCGTAATGCTTTGTATCTTCCTTCTTGTACAGAGTGTTATACTTGCACGTAAGAACAATAAGAAGTAATTCTTAAAGAAGGAGAATCAAAGTGGATCTTAAAACAACAGCACTGGGAATCGAACTTGGTTCCACACGTATCAAAGCAGTACTTATCGACAAGGATCATATGCCGATCGCACAGGGCGATTTCGAGTGGGAAAACCAGCTCGTAAACGGCATCTGGACATATTCTTCCGACATGATCCATACCGGCATCCAGACATGCTACAAGGCATTGAAGGCTGATGTAAAGGCAAAGTTCGGTGTCACACTTACTGAAGTAGGTGGTATCGGTATCTCAGCAATGATGCACGGATACCTTCCTTTCGACAAGGACGGCAAGCAGCTCGCTGAATTCCGCACATGGCGTAACACAATTACCGGTGAGGCAGCAGATAAGCTTACTGAAGCTTTAGGATTCAACATTCCTCAGCGCTGGAGCATTGCCCACTACTATCAGGCAATCCTTAATAACGAATCACACGTTGGCGATATCGACTATCTCACAACACTTGCCGGCTACATTCACTGGCGTCTTACAGGCCTTAAGGTCATGGGTGTCGGCGAAGCTTCAGGTATGTTCCCGATCGACAGCTCAACAAACGATTACAACAAGGACATGGTAGCTAAGTTCAACGCTCTTACAGGCGGTGACCTCCTGTCCATCCTTCCTAAGGTTCTTGTAGCAGGCGACAACGCAGGCTCCCTCACAGAAGAAGGCGCTAAGTTCTTAGATCCTGATGGAGACCTTAAGGCAGGCATCCCGATCGCACCTTGCGAAGGCGACGCTGGCACAGGTATGGCAGCTACAAATTCCGTTCGCGTTTATACAGGTAACGTAAGTGCCGGTACATCTGACTTCGCAATGGTCGTTGTAGATCACGATCTCGGCGTTCACAGAGAAATCGACATGGTTACAACTCCTGCAGGTGCACCCGTTGCAATGGTTCACTGCAATAACTGCACATCCGATATCAATGCATGGGTAAATCTTTTCGATCAGTTCGCAGAATTGTTTGGCGTTAACATCTCGAAAAATGAACTTTACACAAAGCTTTTCCAGGTAGCACTGAAGGGCGATGCTGATTGCGGCGGACTCCTTTCCTACAACTACTTCTCCGGTGAAGGCGTTACAGATCTTAACGAAGGCCGTCCGTTGTTCGTAAGAACACCTGACTGCAACTTCTCACTTGCAAACTTCATGAGAACACATCTCCTGTCTGCTCTTGCTACACTCAAGATCGGTATGGACATTCTCCAGGATAAAGAGAGCGTAAGAATCGACAAGCTCTATGGCCATGGTGGTTTCTTCAAGACACCTGAAGTCGGACAGAAGATGTTAAGCGCAGCTGTTAATGCACCTGTATCCGTTATGGAGACAGCAGGCGAGGGTGGACCTTACGGTATGGCTCTTCTCGTTTCCTACATGATCCAGAAGGAAGAGGGCGAGTCACTTCCTGATTTCCTCGATAACAAGGTTTTCGCCGGTGCAAAGAGCGTAAGCGTTATGGCAGATAAGTCCGATGTTGACGGTTTTGCAGCATTCCTTTCTAAGTATAAGGATGCATTGACTGTCGAGAAAAAGGCTACGGAGGTTCTCTGATGTTAGAAGATCTTAAGCAAAAAGTATTGGAGGCAAATCTCCTCCTTCCCAAGCACGGACTCGTTACTTTTACATGGGGCAACGTAAGCGGTATCGACCGTGAATCAGGCCTCGTCGTAATTAAGCCCTCAGGCGTCGAATACGACATCATGACTGCAGATGATATGGTTGTCGTAGACCTCGACGGAAACGTCGTAGAGGGCAAATGGAAGCCTTCTTCCGATACTCCTACACACGTAGTCCTTTATAAGGCATTCCCGAACATCGGTGGTGTCGTTCATACACATTCACGCTGGGCTGTTTCTTTCGCTCAGGCAGGCCGTGCAATTCCTGCAATGGGCACAACTCAGGGCGATTACTTCTATGGTGATATCCCTTGCACAAGACCTATGACAGATGCTGAGATCAAGGGCGAATACGAGAAGGAGACAGGCAACGTTATCGTAGAGACATTCAAGGATCTTGATCCTGATGCAATCCCTGCAGTAAACGTTTTCTCACACGGACCTTTCACATGGGGTACAGATCCTTTTAACGCTGTACACAACTCAGTTGTTATGGAAGAAGTCGCATTTATGGACTTCCACGCAATAATGCTTAATCCCGAGCAGGGAAGAATGCAGCAGACACTTTTAGATAAGCATTATCTCAGAAAGCACGGAGCTAATGCTTATTACGGACAGGGCTGATGCCCTTAAATTCAGACAACAATTTTTAATTGTTTGCTTCTTGTTCAAAGAAAGACCCCGCTGAATTGATCGCAGCGGGTTCTTTACTTTTGGGGTGAGGAATTTGCCGGTGAGCGGTTTTGGACCTGACTTTCACCGATACGAAATATTCACGAAAAACGCTAATTTCGTGAATATTTCGTGCACTTTAGTCTGATATTCACGCTATGTTCACGAGAATCGCGATTTTCGTGAATTCTACGTGAATGTGGCGCACTCATCCAAAATGGAGGATTTTTTCGAATTTGGATGAGTGTTTGCTAATTGACTCATCCAAATCGGCAACTTTTTTCTATTTTGGATGAGTTTTTTCGAGATGACTCATCCAAATCACTCGAAAACTCCGATTTTGGATAAGTTAGTCGCCGCTCCCGCACAAGCACCACTGAAGGCAGCCCCTAACCCCCACGCCTCAAATTCATACATTTACTCCGCAAAGTGCGCGTCCGATAAAGATATACTTATTCGGTGTGAAATTTGTGGGGGATAACTTATGAATCAGATTACTGAGAGCATTATTAACGAGATCAAGACTGTCGTTTGCGGTAAGGATACTGTCGTTGCGCAGGCGTTGACGGCGATTCTGGCGGGCGGACACATACTGATGGAGGACGTGCCGGGCGTTGGTAAAACAACCCTGGCGATTGCCTTTTCGAAAACGATGGGACTCAATTACGGAAGAGTGCAGTTCACGCCTGACGTGTTGCCTTCGGATATTACAGGTTTTTCGATATACGATCAGAATACAAATACGATGAAATATCAGCCGGGCGCGGTGTTCCACAACCTTTTTCTCGCGGATGAGCTGAACCGTGCTTCGACTCGTACACAGTCGGCTCTTTTGGAGGCGATGGAGGAAGGCAATGTAACTGTTGATGGAAACACATATATTCTTCCGAAGCCGTTTACGGTAATCGCGACTCAGAATCCGACAGGTGCTTCCGGTACGTCTCTTTTGCCGGACTCACAGATTGACAGATTCATGGTCAGACTTTCTATTGGATATCCTTCGCCCGAGGCGGAGAAGGCGATGCTCGAGAGCAGAAAAAACGGCGAGAATCCGATGGACAGCATCAGGAAGGTGTGCGATGTAAATGCAATCATCAGCATGCAGGCGGAAGTAAATAATGTTTTCGTGCATGAGAAGGTAGCGGATTACATCGTTGAGCTTATGAACAAGACAAGAGAACATAAGGACCTTGCGCGCGGCGGAAGTCCGAGAGCAACACTCGCACTCACCCAGATGGCGAAGTCCTGTGCATTTCTGAATGGCAGAAACTATGTGGTTCCGTCAGATGTAGCGAAGGTTTTCGTTCCTGTCATTGCGCACAGACTTATGCTCACACCTGAAGCAGAAGTCAACAACAGACATGCTGCCCAGATCGCGCAGGAGATTCTTAAGGATACTGTCGCACCAAAGATCTGATCTTCTATGTTTAAGACCTGGTTTGTTTATTCGGTTACACTTGTTGCGACCTTCACATTTTTCCTTTGCTATAAGATGTGGGTCTCTTGGTATTGCCTGATGCTGGTTCTTTTGGTTCCGGTTATTGCGCTGCTGTCTGCAATTCTCGCGGCAGCGTCTATTAGGTATACTCTCGAAGCGGCAGGTGGAGCAAATATCGGCCAACCGGCTTTTATCAAGTTAACGATCAGCGGCTTTGCGTCTGGCTTTGCCTTCTGCGATTTGAAGGTAGAGACAACCGATTTTATGTCAGGCGAAAAGGAGAATCTCAGCATCACGATCAACAATCGTGGCGTAACGGAAATCCCTGTTGATACCTCGCATTGCGGAGTGTATTCATATAGAGTAAACAGACTTTTGATATATGACCTTTTCGGCTTTTTCAAATTCTCGAAAAGACTGAACAAGGACATTGAATTCGTCGTAAGACCTGTGCCGGAAATGCCTGACTATGTGCCGGATGTTTATGGCTTCAAGGCCAAGCATTTAAGAAAATCCGGCAAGTCGAATTCGGAGATTTACGACATAAGGGAATATCAGTTAGGAGACCCCATAAAGACCATCCACTGGAAGATGTCTGCCAAGAAGGGAAGGACGCTCGTGAAAGAACCGCTTGAAGAATATGGCGGACATTCGAGAGTCGTTTTGAGGCTGACAGATGACAGAACTATTCTCGACAGGCATCTTGGCGAGGTGCTTTTTACGTCAAGATTTTATCTGGACCACGACACTACGCATATAATCAGGGTCATTCCGCCCGATCACAGAGAAGTCGCATATAACATCGAGTCGGAAATTGATTTACAGAAGGCACTTTATTCCATTCTTCGTATGAGAATACCTGAAGAAGCATATCAGAATGCAAAAAAATCCGTGGACGAAGAAAAGAACCCGGTGGAGGACTCACATGAAGAATGAGAAGCAAATGATGGTCTGTGAGAATCCGTCTCCTGCACTTGCTGTCGCGATACCGGCGATTATTGTGCCGGCATTACTTGGCATTGGTCTTGCCCTGATGTTTGGCAGCGCTTTTGATTTTGAATTCGATTTGCGTGTTGCGATAATTATTCCTCTGGTAGCATCCATTGTTTTTGCAGCTGTTTTCGGCGCGAAAAAGGAGTGGCTGACAATTCCAGCCTTTATCCTGACGATTTTGGCCTTTGCCGTAATGTGCATTTGGGACATCGCAAATATCAGGACGGGACTTCTGGAATTTCTGGGAAACTTCCAGTTCTACGTATTCTACAAGCTGCCGGGCGAGTATCCGGAAGCCGTATTGGGCGACAATATATTCAACTTCATTGAAGCTTATCTGGTGGTAGC
This sequence comes from Saccharofermentans sp., assembly GCA_024403855.1. Classification (GTDB taxonomy): domain Bacteria; phylum Bacillota; class Clostridia; order Saccharofermentanales; family Saccharofermentanaceae; genus Saccharofermentans. The sequence continues at coordinate 17,673 of JAKSRC010000022.1, forward strand.
GACATGTGTCACTTCATACTTTCTTACGAAGCGCAGATTCATTCTGGCATCGCTGATTTTGTACGCTCCGATCTTTATTGCTGATGTCGGAAATTCCACGATGCGCCCAAGTGCGGTACCTGTAGTTGTTGCTGTATGCGGACTGGTGCTTTTATTCCTGTCGTATATTTTTCGCTACAAGAACTTAAAGTCTTCAGGATCTGTTCTCGCAGTATTTTCAGCTGTATCTATTGCCTGCGTAATCGCTGTCGGTGCCATTTTTCCGGAAGAAACTTACGACAAGGATGAATTCGCGACCGGCATACTCGATGCGATACAGGCGTTTTCGGAGGATGCATCTGACCCTTTGAACGAAATAGTCGAAGCAGCGCAGAACGGCATTTCCAATCCTAATATTAAAGACACGATCAGCCATCAGGCATCTTTATTGAACGGCCCTACGAATCTTAAAAATGTCGGACCTTTTAATCCGACTGACGAGGCTGTCCTGAAGGTTAAGAAAAGTATCAACCCCAATTATCAGGGCGCAATCTCAAACACTGATTGTCTTTACCTTAAGGTCGAATCGCTCGATACATATAAGGGCAATGTCCTGAGCAGCTCGAAAATAAGACGCGATGCTTTTAATGACGATTACATTCAGGCATACGAGGAGGCACCGTTTACTGTTGAGATTGAGCCCTTGATCATCTCTACATCAGATATTGTCCCTTACTACACAGATGGTTATCTGTCGGACAATACTGATCCGGCTTCTGTAAATCCTTATAACTCGACCACAACCGGCAAGCGAAGTTTTGCTGTCGCATTAACGCCTGAGAAAACTGCTGGAGCTTATTCAGAAAAGTATCTTGAAGATTATGTTTACGGCACGAATCTTGAGGTGCCTGAATCGACCGAGAAGGCCATCATCAACAGTGGCAAACTCCCTGACTGGTATCTGGATATTTACTATGGAAATTCGACCATGTCTGATGCTGAGAAGGTTCGCAAAGTAACTAACTTCGTAAGGAATCTTCACCCCTACGATACCGACACGGAGTATCCGCCCGAAGGCGCTGACTTCGTTGTGTGGTTCATAACAGATGCCAAGACAGGAATCTGCGTCCACTACGCTACAACTTCAGTAGTTTTACTTCGTCTTATCGGTATTCCTGCAAGATATGTTAGAGGCTATGTAGACGACTCATCCGGCACATCTTATGAAAGCGTAATAACAGCTAAGAATGCGCATGCATGGTTCGAGTTTTTCGCGCCTGAGTACGGCTGGATAATGGGCGATGCAACACCCGGCAATTCTTCATGGGCCTCAAATTGCGATATCGATGCCCTCGCTCGAAAATATCCCGCAATCGAAAATGCGTCCTTTGCCAGAGATGTAATTTCAGGAGAGGTTCCGTCAGAGACTGAGCAGTCGACCACTACTGAAAGTGAGGAAGAAACTCAGACCACGGAGACGACTCCTGCTTCTGAGACTGACAGTGCGACTGAGCCGGCTGAAACCACCTCGCCTGAAATGTCAGGAAGCGACGCATCATCAGATGAATCTGCGCCTGATACTTCTGCAAATAATGGGGTTAATGGCAATGATTCTGATTCCGACGACAGCAAAGCGCCATCTATCAGCTTTGCCGAAATCTGGGAAAACATTCGCGCGAATAAGGCTGTAAGATTTGTGTTTGCTATGCTCGTCGTAGTTATGGTTTTCGCGCTTGCGATCGCGATTTTTCGATTTGCGTGGATCAGTTACTGGCGAAGATTATTTGGCAAGGGTAGTGCCAATGACAAAGTGATTTCTTACTATCACTACTACAGTTTCATGGCACAATTATTCAAGTTCAGGCTCGCGCCGAAGGCTACGAAAATAGCCGAGAAGGCCGCCTTTTCGCAACAAAAAACAGCGCCCCATGAGATAGAGGCGCTGATAAGAGAATCGGTTAATTCTATGAATGCATCAGCTAAGTCTTACGGCAAGTTCAAAACCCTGCTGTTCAAGCTTCTGCGTATTGAGATAAATCACATGTAAGTGACTTTCTCAGTCAAAGGCTTTCTGCTTGCGTGATTTGCAAGAGGGCCGGTGCCTTCAGACCTGTAGCCGAGATCCAGGATCATGACGATCTCTTCATTTGTCGGAAGGTTAAATTCTTCGTGAGCTCTTGCAATATCGATGCAGTTGAGCCAGCAGTTATCAACACCTTCGTTTGTAGCGGCAAGCATGAGGTGCGTTGCAACAATTGTCGCATCCTCGGCACCGGAATTATTCGTTGAACCGGGATATGTATAAACATTGTTCTTATCGTAAGTTACGAGAAGGCAAACGCCAGCGTTATATCTGCAAGGGGAGACCAGATCAACCTTGGCAAGTGCTTCATCAGATTCAAGAACATAGATGTGATACTCCTGCTGATTTTTTGCAGTCGGAGCCAGTCTGCCTGCCTCGAGAATCTTCTCTAATGTTGCACGATCGACCTTGCGACCATCGTAGCTCTTGCATGAAAAACGCTCTTCAACAACTTTTGTGAATTCCATAGTTTTCTCCTTTAATCACATGTGTAGCCGGGCTTCTTGTAGAGATTCTCGACGGGTGTGATCTCCTTATCCCAGACGGATGATTTCCAGTCTTCCTTTGCGACTTCCTTGATATCGATGGAAACGCTTGAAGCATCGCAACCCATTGTCTCAGTGATTGCCTTTGTGACCTCTTCGGCACACTTGAGTTTCTGTTCTTCAGATCTTCCGGGATAGCATTTGATTACTACGTGTGGCATAAGAATTCTCCTTGTCTTTTCGATTATGAATTCATTATACAACTCGATGGTGTGGGCTGATTTCAAAATTCTTACCTAATATGACATAAACATCGCGAAAAGGGTGGCGTGCCTGTAATCGTAGCTATTTTCGCCTCAAACAGGCACGAAAAGAGGCACGTTACCATAATCGTGACTGTTTTACCCCAAAAGAGGCACGAAAAGAGGCACGCACCGCAGGTTGCTTGAAAAATCCCGCCTCTAAATTTGATAACTATTCTCAAATATATTGACAAAGCACTCGCACCTGACTACAATCGAGAACGATTCTCATATTCGCGAAAGTGGTACTAAAAAGTGAAAAAACTTTTATCAGCAATAGTTGCAACAATCCTGGCACTCGTCGCTTTTACGGCGTGTAGTTCAGCGGGCGCAGCCAACGACAAACTCAAGATTGTCACCACAGTTTTCGCTGAATACGACTGGGTCATGAACATCCTTGGTGATAACCCGGCGGGCGCCGAAGTTACAATGCTTCTTGATAATGGTGCAGATCCGCACAGCTTCCAGCCGACAGTTGCAGACATCGCGAAAATCTCGTCTGCCGACCTTTTCATCTATGTCGGTGGTGAGTCTGACGAATGGGTAGCAGATGTACTCAAGGAAGCAGTAAACAAGAACATGCTTACAATTAATCTTATCGATGTTTTGGGCGATCAGGTCAAGGAAGAAGAGGTCGTTGAAGGCATGGAAGGCGAAGCAGATGGTGCACTTGATGAACACATCTGGCTTTCACTTAAGAATGCTGAAATCATCGTCGGAAAAATCGCTGAATCCATTGAGACGCTCGATTCGAATAATGCAGACATATATAAGCAGAATGCAGCTTCATATATCGATAAGCTCAACTCACTGGACGCTAAATACGCTGAGGCAGTAGAAAACGCAAATACAAAGACACTTCTTTTTGCTGACCGTTTCCCTTTCAGATATCTTGTCGATGATTATGGACTTGATTACTATGCCGCGTTCGGTGGCTGTTCTGCAGAGACGGAAGCAAGCTTTGAGACAGTAACTTTCCTTGCAAAGAAGATAGACGAATTATCGATAAAGACTGTTCTTACAATCGACGGTTCCGACAGTAAAATTGCTGAGACGATCGTCAGCAATACTGTTTCAAAAGACCAGCAGATACTGACTCTTGATTCAATTCAGTCCGTGAAAAGAAGCGACATTAACAGCGGAATGACATACCTCTCGATAATGGAGAGTAACCTTGCTGTGTTGAAGGAAGCGTTGAAATAACCCCGTCGGCTGACTACCAATCGGTGACATCCAATCCCCTGACGTTCAATCAGTGATAAACACCGCTCACTTCAAGATGCCACGCAAATGCGTAGAGCGCGAGTGAGAAGATCGCTACCGCATACACTACAATCTTCGTGATCAGTGCAAGAAGCCTTGGTGATTTATCTACGGCTTTTCCAGTGTAATAAGCGCCAGCAACGATGGTCGGAACGATGTATCTGAAAGACATCGTGCATGTGTAAGGGTAGCTATAGCAGAAGTAAACATAGGATGCGAGCTGCGATACTAGAAGAATCGTCATGACGAGATTCATAAGATTTCTGTCCTTTACCCACGCAGCAATGAAGTTAGCCAGAATCGTTATCGTGAATACCGTAAAAGCTGAAAGGAGCAGGTAACCGATAAGCGCCAGCACCATGTGTTTTCTATAGTACTCACCGTCGAAAACCGCTTCGTTCAGAGTCTCCGAAATTATGTTGTAATCGACGCCGTCGCCGAACGAGAGGAATCGCTTCCAGAAAGGCATTTCGGCGATGAGAAGACCGGGGCTGTATTCGTAATCAGGTACGGCAACATAAGTGATTGGAACGTTCCAGAGAACGAGAGATCTTACCTGATACCAGAGGCCTAAAGGCGCACATACCAGCAGGAACAGAGGATACTGCCAGAAGTATTTCGCCTTCTTTTCGGATTCGAAAAAAGCCTTCAGCATCAAAAAGGCGATAGGCACTGCGATGAGTCCTGCTGAAAGCTTGGTCATCATGCCAAGGCCGATGAGGACGCTGATTCCCATGAGTTTGGCGAAGGGTTTTCGAGCATCGTTATACCAGAGAATCGTAAGGTAAAGCGCCGCGATCGCGAAAAGAACAGACAGCGGATCGTTATTTAATGCACCTGCGAAAACTATGAACTGTGGCAGGAACGCGAAAACGACATAGGCCAGGCTCTTGCCTTCTGAAGAGAGATTCCATAAATCGATAAAGCGCTTTAAAACTGCGAGCGTTACCAGTGAGTAGAAAAGTGAAAGGCACTGGAGGGCATCCCAGTTGTGTGCCATTGAAGGCGCGATCGCACGATAGATTCCGAAGAATACAGCCGACACGATGTGAACAAAAGGCGGGTGGTAGAACTGCCAGTGCTCCAGGATATTCTCGCCGTAGAGCTTGTGATTATTCAGGAGATACTCGATGTATTCGGAATGATAATTCATACCGTGCGCAACTTCGAATTCGCCCATGTCATGCTGGCGCTGCGTTGTACCCGTGTAGAGCACATAAAAGGTCCTGATAGCGATTGCAATGATGGTGACGATTGCGATGAAACGCGCATTTCTATCGGTGCCTTCATTCTTGAAAATGACATAAGAAAATCCTGCAAAACCAAGAAGCAGGATGACGATTTTCAGAGGGTTCAAAAGGGATACCGTGCATCCGGAAACGATCAGCACAAACAAAGACCATATAGCGCATGCGGCTATATCGATTGCGAGATTATTCTTAATGCTGATTTTCTTTTCCATAGTGTAAAAAGAATAAATTACAGACGTTCCAAATGCAAATTACATCTCGTTGACGCGCGTGGGAGGAGGCGTGTTTTCGACATAGAAAATGAGTTGTGAAAATACATAGCTCCTCGTTTTCGCCATCTCGAAAAGCCCCACTCACACTCGATTTCACCAGGATTTCAAAAATGGCCTCAAAATAGGTAAAAATTCTGAAATTTTTCGAAAATTTCAGAAAAAGTGCACTTTTGAGGGGTCATTTCGTACACTTTTTTGAAATTCTGTAAAACCGCCCTTCCTGCCTGCTCGAAAACGCTTCCCCTCGCGAAAAAACGCTTCCCACCACCTCGACCAACCAGTTCATCGGACTTGACTGTTCATCATGGCGCACTCATCCAAAATGGAAGATATCTTTGGTTTTGGATGAGTTTTTGCTGATTGACTCATCCAAATCAGCAACTTTTTTCGATTTTGGATGAGTTTTTTCGAGATGACTCATCCAAATCAAGCAAAAATGTCGATTTTGGATGAGTGCTCCTTTTCGAGAAGAGTGCTCCTCAGTAAAGCGGCCTGAACACCATGGCCTGAACACCACATAGAAAAAGGCCGGCCCTATAAAAGAACCGGCCTTTGTTAAGCGAGATTATTCTCTATTAATCAACAGCTTCAATCTTGATGTTGTCGATGTAGAACGGGCTCATATCGGAGCTCTCGAAATAGATTGAGAGGCTTGTTGTGCCTTCTTCAATCTTGTAATCGCCTTCGCCTGTTACCCATTCACCGGAACCTGTCTGAACCTCAACGATGTTCGGCCATGAACCGTCGATATCAGCTGTGCACTTGCAGACATCAGCCTTAGACTTGATAACGAAAGAAACGTGGATTGTGTGGCCAGCGAACTGTGTAACGTCGATTGAATATCCGTCGTACTCAGCGTAGCCTTCGGAATTCTCGAGGCAGTAATTGCCCTCGTAACCGCCTTCAACAACCTTAAGAACAGCACTATATCTAGGACCACCGTGGAACTTCTTATCTTCGAAATCCTCATAGTAAGGTGTGAGATCAGATGAAGGCTCCTGATAGTCAGCAGGCTTAGCTACTTCGCCGCCTGTAAGAGCACACATAACGCCCTCGTATGCCGGCTTGGGTGAGAGGTTGCCGTAGAAGAGCAACGGCTTTGTGGAAGACTTCCAGCTCATATCGTCTGTAAGACCCCAGATTGTTACGCACTCGATCGGAACGCCAGCCTTCTTTGCCTCAACGATTGCTGAGAAAAGCTTCTTCATGTAAACGCCCTGGTCGTACATAGGGTTAAGAGACTTAGGTGCTGTAACGTCAAGCTCTGTGATGTGGATGACAACGCCAAGCTCATCAGCATATGTCTTTGCTGCATTTACATAGTTGTTAGGATCAAGACCGGAGCTGATGTGGCTCTGCATACCCATACCGTCGATGTTGCCTGCAGCAGCAACGGGTCTGAGCATTGTGAGGATATCACCCATCTTGGATGTCTGATATTCATTGTAGTCGTTATAGAAAAGCTGAACGCCGGAAGGACCATGCTTTCTTGCGAACTCGAAAGCTCTCTCAACATAGTCGTCACCAACAACCTGCTTCCAGTAGCAGTCTCTCATTCCGCCGTCGTCAGCTGCTGCTTCGTTAACTACGTCCCATGCATAGATGACGCCGGGGTAGTTCTTTTCGCACCAGTTCATAACGGAGTCGATGTAGTTTTCCATACGCTTGAGCATGAGCTCTCTGCTTGCGAGATTTCCGTTGACATCGTAGTTCTCATAGAAGAACCAGGAAGGTGTCTGGGAATACCAAACGAGAGTGTGGCCTCTCATAGGGATATTGTTCTTCTTGCAGTAGTCGAGAATAGGCTTTGCTGCATCGAAATGAATAGCAGGGCTCTCATTGTACTTTGCAGGATCTGCAAGGCACTTGGAAGCGTCAAGAACGTTCTCAGGCTTCAATTCGTTCTCAGGTGTAACTGAGTTGAACTGAGTCTTAAGAAGCTTTCTGAACTTGTCGTTCTTGTTAGTCATTACGGATGCAGGTGAAGCTACACCGAACTTGAAGTAATCTGCATATGCAGCAGAAAGTGAAGCTGTCTTTGTAGGATCAGCGAGTTCTTCAACAGGTGTACCTGTGAGGTCGTTGAAATCACCAACGATGCTTACTTCGAAAGAAGAAACAGTGATGTCTCTTACATCGCTTGCCTCGATGTAGATCTTAGCGTTCTGTGCGTTTGCAGGAATCTCAATGTTGCCAGAAATCTGTGACTCAGCATCTGCTGTTGTGTCACCGGAAGCGACTGTTACATAAGATACATTTCCGTAGATGTCATAAGTAAGTGTGAGTCTTACGGAATCGTTCTCAGAAGAAACCATTGCTGTCGCATTTACAGTATTTCCTCTGTACTCAGCACAGGGAACTGCAATACCTGCATTGCTCTCCTTGCGGTTAGTGATAACAGCCTTGCCGTTCTCAAGCTTAACTTTGCATGAGCCGTTTGTCTGCCAGAACTTATCCTTCTCATTGAAATCCGCCTTGATCGTGAGCGGGAATTCATAAGGACCATCCGTTCCCTTAGGACGGAGTTCGCAACCGCACAACAGGAACAAGCCTGCCATAGCAGCGGCTACGATTTTGATTAACCCTTTTTTCATATTACCTCCGTGAAAAAAGCAATTTATAGTTTGCTGCTTGTCTCAAGTATGATACAGCAATAAAGGATAAATAAACAAGATTACAAAACTGCTGTGATGCCCAAAAATGTGAGGATAAATCTGTTAGATTGCCTTTTACACTATGCAAATCTTGCTATTTCTCAACCTTTTCGCAATTTATGCATCCTCATAAAACCAAGCAAACGACATCTTAAAGACTTAAATGCCAAGAATACAACAGAACTAAAAATCCTGATTGCTATAATGAAAATAACAATTCGGTGGAGGTGTGTTTATGTTGGATCTCAAAGGCAAATGGGTGTTAGTTACGGGAGCTTCCAGAGGTATCGGAAGACTCGCTGCAAAGAAGATGGCTGAACAGGGTTGCAACCTGATTTTGCAGAGCAGAGAAGTCGCTCACACTGCATCTCTTGAAGAAGATTTGAAGGTATTGGGCGTTGACTGCTATTCAGTAGAAGCTGATCTGAATGACATTCCTTCAGTTCTTAAAATGCTCGAAAAGATTGACTCCGCCGGCACACAGGTCGACATCGTTCTTAATAATGCAGGCCTTCAGATTGCATACAGAACTGACTACTACAAAACACCTGAAAATGATTTCACGGTAAGTTTCAACGTTAACACGATTGCTCCTGCCATGATCTGCTATCACTTCCTTCCCAAGATGGTTGAAAGAGGTTTCGGCCGTATCGTAAATACAACAAGTGGTATCGACAAAGAGCCTGAACAGGCAGGCTATTCCGCAGCAAAGGCTGCTCTTGATAAGATCACAAAGGATATGGCATCAAGACTTTCCGGAACCGGTGTTGCGATGAACCTTACTGATCCGGGCTGGTGCAGAACTGACCTTGGTGGACCTAATGCGCCCAACGCACCTGAGAGTGCAATCCCTGGCGTTATCATCGGTGCATTTGTTGACGATACAGTTAACGGACAGATTTTCCACGCACAGGATTTTGCCGGCATGACACTTGAGGAAGCTGTAAACAGCGTTAAGTGATCACATCGAAAAGTACACAACCCGATTAAAAACTACAAAGGATAAAAGGAGATACTTATGGAAAACTTTACATTCTATTCACCCACAAAATTTGTTTTCGGTAAGGGCATGGAAAGCGAAGCAGGTAAGCTCGTTAAGGCTTTCGACGGAAGCAAGGTTCTTATTCATTTTGGCGGTGGCAGTGTTGTTCGTTCCGGACTTCTTGACCGCGTAAAGGCTTCTCTTGATGAAGCAGGTATTCCTCATATTGAACTTGGTGGCGTTAAGCCGAACCCCAGAAGCGGACTTGTTTACGAAGGTATCGACCTTTGCCGCAAGGAAGGTGTTGATTTCGTACTCGCAGTAGGTGGCGGAAGTGCTATCGATTCATCTAAGGCAATCGCTGCCGGTGCAATCTACGATGGCGATTTCTGGGATTTCTACTGTGGTAAGCCGATTGACAAGGCTCTTCCTGTCGGAACAGTTCTTACAATCGCAGCAGCAGGCAGTGAAGGTTCCGGTGACTCAGTTATCACTAAGGAAGATGGCATGTTCAAGCGTGGTGCAAGCGGCGAGGGCATCAGACCTAAGTTCAGCATTTTGAATCCTGAGCTTACAGAGACACTTCCTCCGTACCAGACAGCTTGCGGTATCACAGACATCATGGCTCACCTCTATGAGCGTTATCTCACAAACACAAAGGATGTTGAGGTTACAGACCGTCTTATCGAAGCTCTTCTCATCACAATGAAGAATGAGGGCCCTAAGGCTATCAAGAATCCTAACGACTATCAGGCACGTGCAAACATCATGTGGGCAGGTACAATGGCTCATACAAATTCATGTGGTGTCGGCAGATCACAGGACTGGAACAGCCACAACATCGAGCATGAGCTTTCAGCACTTTACGACTGCGCTCACGGTGCAGGACTTGCTGTTACAATGCCCGCAGTTTTCAGATATGTAATGGATCACGATAAGGCACGTTTCACACAGGTTGCACAGAGAGTATGGGGCGTTGAGACTGCTGAAGAAGGTATCGATGCTTTCGCAGCTTTCCTCAAGTCAATCGGCATGCCTTCAACAATCACTGAGTTTGGCGGCAAGGAAGAGGATATTCCTACACTCGTTAAGTCCCTTTGCTATGGCGATGGACGCGATGGTTCAATCAGCGGTTTCGTTACATTGAACGAGGAAGATTGCGCTAATATCTACAAGGCAATGCTCTGATAGAGCAAGCCTCTTGTTTGAGGCTCGCCATAGATTTATTCAATAGTTATGTTTTAGAAGAGGCTGTGAAAGTTTTTCATAGCCTCTTTTTATGTTCGGGGGGGCGGGTAGCTCTGTTGAGGGGCAATTATCCAAAATCGACTTTTTTGCTTGATTTGGATGAGTGCAGGTCGAAAAACTCATCCAAAATAGAAAAAAGTTGCCGATTTTGAAGTGGTAACGTAAAAGTAGACACGTTCTAAAAAAGGTAAACACTTAT
>JAKSRC010000023.1 GCA_024403855.1 Saccharofermentans sp.
ATATGAATTTACTTACGTCTCTTCGCCTATTAATCTATTGACTTTAACAAAGCATTCATGTCCTTTTTTATAAGTGGCGACATGCTATCTTTGTATTTTCACGCATTCCACTTGTAGAGGCCGGCGTAGATTCCGCCCTTTTCCATGAGTTCGTCGTGCGTGCCGCTTTCCTCAATTCCATTCTCAGTAAGGACAAGGATTCGCTCAGCATTCTTAACAGTTGAGAGACGGTGCGCGATAACAAGTGTCGTTCTGTTCTTGGCAAGCTTTTCGAGCGATTCCTTTACGATATTTTCACTCTCGTTATCAAGCGCAGATGTCGCCTCGTCGAAAATCAGTATCGGCGGATTCTTGAGGAAAACTCGTGCAATAGAAAGTCGCTGCTTCTGTCCGCCAGAAAGCTTTATTCCCCTCTGACCAATATCGGTATCGTATCCTTTGGGGAGCTCCATAATGAAGTCGTGTGCATTGGCAAGCTTAGCCGCTTCGATAATCTCTTCGCGAGTTGAACCGGGCTTACCGTAGCTTATGTTATCAAGAACAGTACCTGCGAAAAGATACACATCCTGCTGCACGATTCCGATGTGATCTCTTAAACTCTTAAGCTTAATATCACGAACGTCCGTACCATCGATCTTTACTGAGCCGCCTGTCGCATCGTAGAACCTGGGAATAAGGTTGCACAAAGTCGTCTTACCGCCGCCGGATGAACCAACCAATGCTACGTAAGAACCGGGCTTAATCTCAAGATTGATATGGCGCAAAACCCTGTGCGCACCTTCCTTATACTTGAATGACACATCATCGAAAACGATATCGCCTTTAACGTCAGATAACTCAATAGCGTCCTTCTTATCTTCGATATCAGGTTCAATATTCAAGATCTCAGTAAATCTCTCAAAACCTGTATAACCATTCTGGAACTGCTCAGTAAAATCAATAATTACTCTGATCGGCTCCGTGAATGTGTTGATATAAAGAAGGAATGCAATGAAATCAGGGATCTCAACAAGGCCGTCTGAAATCAGGATTCCGCCTGTGATTATTACCACGATATTTACGCAGAGAATAAAAGCAGTCATGCCTGAGTGGAACAGTCCCATGTAAAGATAACTGTTCTTCTTAGCCTTCAGGAATGCATCGTTGCCCTCTTTGAACTTGGCAATCTCGATATCTTCGTTAGCAAAAGACTTAACTACTCTGATACCGGAAAGGTTATCTTCCGCGCTGGAGTTAATCTCAGCAATCTTCTTTCTGTTCTCCTTGAATGCATTTCGCATCTTCTTGTTGAGAAAGAATACATAGACGAACATGACTGGCAGGATAACGAACGCAGCGCCCGTAAGGTATTTGTTGATGCCTATGAGAATGACGAACGCACCGACGATCTTGATAAGTGAGATAACGATATTTTCAGGACCATGGTGAAGAAGCTCAGTAATCTCGAAAAGGTCGTTCGTAATTCTGCTCATGAGCTGGCCTGTCTTCTGATCGTCGAAGAACGAGAATGACAGTTTTTGGAAATGCGCGAAAATCTCGGCACGCATGTTATATTCCATTTTCGCGCCCATTACATGTCCTACATTTGTGATGTAGAAATTCGCAAAGAACTGAACAACAACAAGCACAGCGAGAATAATGCCCAGAACGATGATTCTGTCCTTGGCACCCGTCTCCATATGAACGACATCAGAAGTTATATAACGAACGATAAGCGGCACAGCAAGCGCCACAGCTGAAGCGATAACAGCAAAGAACATATCCAGAAGGAATGTTCCCATGTAAGGCTTATAGTAGCTGACAAGTTTTCTAAGATTCTTCCACATATATTTATCCCGCTAAGTGCTTTCTCATATTTCTGATAACTATCAGACAGCATCTAATTGAAAAATCTAAACCATATTAAAAAAGTAATCAATGCTTAGAATTTCAATTCAGCACGAAAAGCGGAACTTTGTGCAAGTTTAGTTATTAATTATCAACCTCAAAAGTCGCATTATTTCCGGAAGCATCTACAAAATCAATGACTAGTTTTCCGTCTTTGCGCTCAATGCTATTAATCTTCTGCATTTTCCAGAGTGCCTTATATTTTGAAGAAGAGATATTGCCGGTATAAGAACTATCTTCTAAATACAGATAAGGACCAACTTCATATTCTTCACTGTTATAGAATGCTGTATCAATTCCAAAGAAACTAAGGCCGGTGCCGTTGTGAGTATCTTCCCAAGTCGGATCAATGAAAAACTCTTCGCCATTAAGTTTCATGTAGACCCACATATGAGCATACTTTGGCGATGAGCCCATAGCGGCGTTGGAATCCACACCACACTGAAGATACAAATGAGCCAATGCAAAAGCAAAACTCTGACATATACCGATACGTTCAACCATTGCGCGATAAGGACTTGCATCAATATCCATATTAGAATCATCTAAAGCATCGAGATCGTAATCCAGCGTCTTACTGAAATTATAGTGAACCATCAAAGCCTTAACTTCATCCGAATCGCCTTCTGCAACAGAAACATTCAGAACGCTCTCAACTGATTTTGCAAAATCATCAATTATTACCTTCGCTTCATCTTTTGAGACTTTATAAGTTAGCGTTGCTGTTCCATTCTTGGTAAGAATGTCCCCAGTAATGATCTTATCGTAATAAGGGCAGACGATCAGAGAAACTAATGGAATATTCCATATATCTGATTCATTAACATATTCGAAAGTCTCTTCGCCATTAATCAGAGCCTTAATAAGATTAAAGGTTGTTTCCTTCATAGACTCACCATACGCCCTGGTAAGCGAATCACCCCATACATACGGATCCCACTTATAGTTGCCAACAACCACGTCAGGCAGGTCTGAACCGTTTTCTGATGACTGATTCGGCACTGACTCGCCGATGTTCAGAACTGTTGACTGTGATCCACTTTCACCTTTTGCATCAGGAACTTTAGTGCATCCGATTCCCAAGCAAACACTAGCGGCCAAAGCCACTGCCATTAATTTTTTCCATTCCATTTCCGTAATCCCCCAAAAACGAATAATGTATTAATAAACACAAGAATAATAATGTAAAACAACCGTATAAACTTGGAAATATTAAGGCAAATCAGATTCTTCAATCGAATGATAAAATGTTAGCATATGTTTTAATTTTTGATTTTAGGGTATTACAATTATGAATAGCAATAAGCTAAAGATCGTGGGACTTGTAATCGTGATAATAGATATTGTTATCGCTCTTATCCTTCCGAAAACTTACCGCAATCTAATGGAGAGAATGTATAGAGATGACATTACTACCACCCAGGCAACAGTAATGTCTGTCTCATCTACTTCTGAGTACCACAGAGGCGGCAAAGGCAGTCGTGGAACTACACACTATATTTATAGAATTGTTGCCACTTCTGACGGAAAGGTTATGGACCTTATCGAACACGATATTACGCAGAAAAATCTCCAGATAGAAAAAAGCGATGTAATTACCGTATATTGTCTTAACGATAAATATGCATATGCTCCGGAAGATTTCTACGTGATGAAAGATTCATTAAAGATTCTGATGTTCTGTCCTATGTTTATCGGAGTGGGCCTTGTAATGTTCGGTTCAGTCTTAGGAAAGAAAGAATAATCGAGTTAAATATAGTGCAGCCATAGTAGAAAAAATAAGAACAACTGGTATCACTACCAGTAACAGTTTCTTTCGGGAAGCATCTTCCTTTAAGAGCTTAAAATTGATAAGCCCAAAGATGGCACACGCAACTAAAAATACTCCCACAGCTTTTCCAAATGACTTGGCGCATGAAATCAGGTATTCTTTTTTACTGTTGTTTTTGGCAGTTTCCCATTTATCTGTTAATTCCCTACTGTTCCGGGCATCTTCAATCCTTACACTTGCGCTAACGGGTTGCCATTGAGCTTTTTCTCCAAGTACCTCTTTAACTTTGTCGTCAATCTCTTCTTCTCCGACGTAAGTGTAAATTCCCAAATATCCATTTGCAGTTATGTAATTTACCCGAAAAACGGTTCCTGCAGGATACGCAGTTCCATCGTGGTCATTAATTTCAGAATCAAATGAAGCGGTACCATCAACAGGATAGAAATAATAATCCCTATACTCAGCGTAGTTTAGTATGAAGCTAATGCCAATAAACCCAATAAAAAAAGCCATCGCCTCTGCGATACAAATTCCAATAATACTTTTTCTTGCAGAAATTCTATTACTCATCAATCTACTCTCCACATAACCCAAGAAAAAGTTTTCCCTTTACAGTATAAAATTTTAGAATTCCTAAGCAATCTAGATAAGTTAAAGTTCTTTCAGACTCGGCATCTCAAAATGCTGGTAATCTTTACGGCCTTCCCAGTCGCCGCCCCATTCAAAGCCTTCTGCAATGAAGAGCTTATATGCTAAGTCGTCGTGATCTATTTTGTGTGGGAAATCCTTTTCGCGATCGACATACGGCTTTCCTGTCAAAGGTTCAATATCCAGCATGTCGCCGACCATCTTGATGTAAGGGTTATAAAGCGGATTAATATCTATTGCCAATCCCAATCCGTGATTGGAAACAGTTGTTGTAAATGATATAAAGCGAAAATTAAAAGCCGACGAATTATTGTCACGCATAGATGTCTCATCGTCAGCGTCGTAAATATCGATCAGGCGAACCTTTTCGATCTGGTATCTTGCGTTATAAAGTTCTTCGAAAACCTTGAGAGTCTTTTTCGCAATCAGCTTACTTACTACGAGCTCGCCTTCGTGAACCTCATCGTCAAAACCGACATGAAGTATATGAAGATATCTTAGATCCTCTCTGGGAATAATACAGTCGTCCTTGTAACTCTTCCCTTGCATAGAAGAAAAGAGTTCGTCGCTGATATCACTTATATAAAAACCATCTGTAATCATCACTAGCGACTATTATCACATATAAATCCGTAATTTCAAAAATTACTTCGCCAGTTTCTTCTTCACTGACCTTATGCAGATAATGATTATGCTACTTCAAACTGGCTGTTATAAAGCTGAGCATAGAAGCCATCTAATTCAAGCAACTCTTCATGTGTACCGGATTCTACGACGTCACCATCGCGCATTACAAGAATCTTATCCGAATTCTTGATCGTTGATAAACGATGTGCGATTACGAATGAAGTTCTGCCGGAAGTGAGATTCTCCATTGCCTTTTGAATCTGCAATTCTGTTCTGGTATCTACTGAGGAAGTAGCTTCATCGAGAATCAACATCGGAGCATTTTCGATCATGGCTCTTGCGATAGTCATAAGCTGCTTCTGACCAACAGAAAGGCTTACAGAATCATCAAGTACGGTATCAAGACCATTGGGCAAAGAACTGATGAAATGTCCTAATCCGGAAGCTCTGCAGGCATCCATCAGCTGCTCATCCGTAATTCCGGTTTTGCCGTAAGTGAGATTGTCACGAACAGAGCCTTCAAAAAGCCATGTATCCTGAAGAACCATTCCGAAAAGATCACGGACTTCTTCGCGCTTCATATCCAGTGTGTTGATGCCATCGATTCTGATCGCACCGCTATTGATCTCATAGAATCTCATCAGGAGATTAACCATAGTAGTCTTACCTGCACCGGTAGGTCCTACGATAGCAACTTTCTGACCGGGAAGAATATGTTCACTGAAGCCGTGAATGATCTCTTTGTCCTTAGAATATCCGAAATGAACATTTTCGAATTCGACCTCACCCTTAACTTCTGTGAGGGCACGAGGCTTATCGCTTTCATCCTGCATTTCTTCTGCTTCAAGGAACTCGAAAACTCTTTCAGAAGCGGCTGCCGTTGACTGTAAATTGGTCGCTGCCTGAGCGAGCTGAGAAAGAGGTGAAGTGAACTGTCTGATATATACCATGAATGCAACGATTACGCCGAAATCCGTTCTGCCATTCATGGTCAGCAACGCACCTGCAACACAGACAGCTACATATCCGAAGTTGCCTACGAAGCCCATGATAGGCTGCATCAGGCCGGACAGGAACTGTGATTTCCAGTTGTTCTCACGCATCTTAGAATTGATAAAATCGAACTTCTTTTTCTCTTTATCTTCAGCATTGAACAGCCTTACTATATTGTGACCTGTATAGATTTCCTCTACGTGGCCGTTCATATCGCCAAGCCATTTCTGTCTTGCTTTGAAGAACTTCTGTGTACGCTTCATTATCTGACCCATAAACACGAATCCGATAATCGCACTTGCGATTGCAACAAGTGCCATAATCCAGTTCGTATAGGTCATCATGATAAGAGAGCCGACAAACATCGTTAAAGCACTGATCAGGGATGTAATACTCTGATGCAATGTCTGTCCTATCGTGTCGACATCATTTGTTACACGGGACAAGACATCACCTGTGCTGGTACTGTGGAAATAAGATACAGGCAATCTGTTTATTTTCTTTGAGATGGAATCACGAAGGCCTTTATTTACCTTCTGAGTTACAGTAGTCATTATGATTCCTGTTACAAAGCTCAAAAGAGCACCGACAGCATACAAAATGATGAGCAGCCTTATAACGGACATGATTCCGTCCATATCGATGGTGCCCATAAGTCCTGCTGTAAGAATATTGGTAATCTTTCTCAACTGGTCAGGACCCATCAAACGGAAAATTACACCTGCCATATCGCAGATCAACGCAACAACAATTACCGCATAAAACGGCTTGCAATACTTGACCAGCTTAGACATTGCTGACTTAAAATCCTTCGGCTTCTCTGCTACTCTTCCATGTCTTCCAGGCATTCCTGAGCGTCTGTTTGTATTATTTGTACTCATGCGCCAAGTTCCTCCTTTGAGAGCTGTGAGAATGCAATTTCCTGATATGTATTACAGGACTTCATGAGTTCTTCATGTGTACCGTTTCCTACAATCTCACCGTCTTCAATAACCAGTATTCGATCAGCATCCATGATCGTTCCAATTCGCTGAGCAACAATAATCTTGGTTACGCCTTTGATTTCTTTATTCAGTTCACTTCTGAGGATCTTATCTGTCCTGTAATCCAAAGCAGAGAAAGAGTCATCAAAGATAAGTATCTCTGCATCTTTCGCAAGTGCTCTGGCAATTGAAAGTCTCTGTTTCTGTCCGCCGGAGAAATTGCTTCCGTTCTGAGAAACAGTGCCCTCATAACTGTTTTCTTTTGTCTCGATAAATTCTGTAGCCTGCGCGATTTTCGAAGCACGCTTTAATACATCCTCAGTTATGTTTTCTTCACCATATCCAATATTTTCAGCTATGGTGCCTGAAAACAGGAATGCCTTCTGCGGAACAAATCCGATCTTTTCTCTAAGTGCGTTTAATTCGTAATTCTTGACATCAATTCCGTCGAGTAAGATCTCACCGGAAGATGCATCGTAAAGTCTTGGTATCAGGTTGATTATCGTACTTTTACCGGATCCTGTTGCACCGATCAAAGCGACTGTCTCACCCTGATGCGCAGAAAAGCTTATATTGTGAATAGCATCGTTTGCAGCATCGTGATAGCGGAAAGATACATTACGGAATTCGATCTCTCCCTTAAGCTTTGTATTGCCTTCAGTCTGTGTTCCGTTCTTCATTACGGGTACTGTATCCAATACTTCATTCAGACGCTTTGCAGAAACGGATACTCGAGGAAGCATAACGAAGATAATTACAAGCATCAGGAATGCCATTACAACCTGCATCGCATAGTTAATGAATATGACCATGTCAGCGAAAAGGGAAACTCTTTCAAGCATACTTGTCTGATCAACTACTGTGATGTTTCCGATAAGCACTGCGCCTATCCAGTAAATACCGAGTGTCAGCGCGTTCATCGCAAGATTCAATCCCGGATTCATTACAGTCATGGCAAGCTGTGCCTGGAGCTGTGTTGTTGTCAGTTCTTCATTCGCATCCTCAAATTTCTGCTCCTGATAAGCTTCAGCATTGTAGGCTCTGACTACTAAAAGTCCGGTAAGATTTTCTCTTGTAACTCTATTCACGTTATCAGTAAGAACCTGCATTTTCTTGAATCGCGGAATCGCATAGATCATTACAAAACCAAGAAGCACGCAGATAAATGCAATAACGCCACCGGTAAGTGCTGACCACTGCCAGTTCTTGGTACTGATCTTCTGAACGGCAATTACTGCTGTAATAGGTGCCTTGATAAGGACTGCCAGGCCCATTACGACAAACATCTGAACCTGGGTAATATCGTTTGTGGATCTCGTGATAAGGCTTGCAGTAGAAAATCGATTCATCTCTTCATCAGAAAATGACATTACTTTCGTATAAACACCTTCTCTGAGTCTGTAAGAGAATCTTGCTGCTATCTGAGAAGATAAGAATCCCATGATGATAGCTAATACCAAAGAGCCGACAGCACAGAGCATCATCTTGCCGCCTGCTATCCACACATCGGATATCTCATTGCCTGCTGTCTGAACCAGCATGGTAATCTCAGACATGTATTCCGGTAACTTGAGGTCAAGCTGCACCTGACCGATGATGCATAGTATCGACAGCGCGATCATGCACCATTCCTTAGCACTCATATACTTCAAAATTTTAATCATCTAAAAACCTCTTTTCGTCAGTTATGTCACAAGCGATAAATAAAGATTTATTCCAACTCTTTATTTACGTTATCTATTACCCTTCTCATAATGCTTTTAACAGTGTTAATTTCTTCCTGACTAATACCTCTGGTCATTATTTTCCAACACTCAGCGCACGCTTCATTTGCCATTTCAATCACTTCACCTGATTTGTCAGTTAAGTTGATATGCAAAACCCTGCGGTCATTTACATCTTCGACAATTTCTATAAATCCACCGGCTTTAAGATTATCAATTGATTTGGAAACATGCGCTTTGGATAAATGGTTGCATTGAATGATGTCTTTGGCAGTATCTATATCATGCTTGTGAAGGAACATGATTATGTCTATTTCCACTGGGCGCAAACCGTATTTCTCCATAATCGGCGCATACAATTTCGCGAAAAGTTTCTTCAATTGCATACCGGGCATTACAATCTCACTAGTATCCATACATCCTCCGATATTAGTTCGCTAGCGAACAAAACAATTCTAATCATCTGCACTGATTTATTCAATACCTGATTTCAGATTGCCGATACGGAATGTTCACGAAAAACGCTGATTTCGTGAATAAATCGTACACTTCGGGTTGATTTTCACGCTACGTTCACGAAAATCGCGATTTTCGTGAATCCTACGTGAATGTGGCGGTCGAACCCCGCGCACACAAAAATGAGGCTGTGAAAAATATTAAGTCTTTCAAGACAGTTGCTTAACGCCAAACCGTTCAGTTAAGAATGTTTTGTAGCCTATCTTCTCATACCATGCCGCTACTCCGGTAAAATAGATGAACGAGATATCCATTCCCTGTTCTTTAAAATAATCCGTCACTTTTGCGACCATTTCTAGTGCAATTCCTTTGTTTCTATATTCCGGAACAGTACCTACGCAACCCGGCAATCCGACCTTTCCATACTTATCGGTCAGATAGTTCTGGGCATTAGTCTCAACAATGCAAAAGCTTGCAATCTTGCCATCTACCTTTGCTACATAAACAAGGTCTTCGGAACCAAAGTACTGTGGCCAGTCTTCTTCGACCGATGCAACTGCAGTCAGAAGTTCTTCCCTGCCTCCATCGTAGAAGCCATACTCCGCGATATCACTTCCATGAAGCATTAACTGATCTATATGGAAATCGTTAAGATGCATTAGCATTTCATCGCATCCACCTTTAGCTTCAAATCCAAGCTTTTCGAAAAAGCCCCAGCTCTCAAGCGTTGCTCCAATAAACAAATGCGAAGTAACTCCACCAGTTAATAGCTTGTCATAGCCTTTATTTCTGGCATATTCTTCAATATCAGATACAAGCTTTGTACCTATACCCTGCCCTTGTTTTGAGGGAGTAACGCATATCAGGCGGATAGCAAAGTCTTCGACAATAGCAAACGCAGAAAGTTCTTCACAATCAAAGCTTTCAAAATAGACGCATTTATCGGTGTGCAGCAAATCAACGAAGCGTTTATAGGATAGCTTCATATCAGGAAAGCACCGATTGAAAATGTTGTAATAAGATTCTTTCACGAGCTTATACTTGAATCTCGTCTTCGACAGCCTGCATTGCTGACAATGTCATTGTAAGAAGCTTATCCAATTCCCAACCAAGCTGGTCTGCACCTCTCTCAATTACTTCTCTTGAACAGCCTGCTGCAAATCCCTTACTCTTGTATTTCTTCTTAAGTGATTTAAGTTCCATATCCTTAGTGCTCTTTGACGGACGCATAAGAGCAGCGGCCCAGATGAGGCCTGTAAGTTCATCAACTGCGAAAAGAACCTTTTCCATCTCATGTACAGGTTCTACATCGATAGTTATGCCACATTCAACGGTAATGCCATAACCGTGAGAACACACTGCATGAATAATATCTTCAGATACTCCACCCTCTTTTAAAAGTTCAGGAGCCTTCAGACAGTGTTCTTCAGGATAAAGTTCAAAATCGATATCGTGCAATAAGCCTACGATTCCCCAGTATTCCTCATCGCTCTCATAACCAAGTTCTTTCGCATACCACTTCATAACTGCTTCGACTGTGTATGCATGCTGTAAGTGGAAAGGATCTTTGTTGTACTTTTTTAATAATGCTTCTGCATCACTTCTTGAAATATGTTCCATATCCATCTCCTCTTTTTCGGCTTATCGAGTTGAGATATTATCCCATATAAAACCACATTGCGAAAACATCATAAATTTTTTTTCAGTTTCTATTTTTGTTTGATTGTTTCGACTGTACGTCACTTTTGAAGAATCCCTTTTGTGCGTGTAAAATATGGACGAATCTAAAATGAGGATACACGAATGAAAAAAGTATTTTATAAGCCATATATCTCAATAGCATTCCTGCTTTTAAGCTTATTGTTCTTAAGCTTCAATTTTATATTTAAAGACTACAATCACGACGGATACAACGAGGTGTATCTGGACTATATAGTCGATGCCAAAGAAGGCAATGACGGAGTAACTGCTTATCTGGATAGTGATACTACAGTTTTCTGCGTGGATGCTGATGGAGAAATGATATATAAAATCGAAAGCAAAGACGACAAAGATAACCCGGCTTATTTAGGGTTTTGCTTCGATGATAACAACCATCTATACATTCATTCAATTGTATTTGAGAAGGATGCCTATCTTACAAATAGTGAGCGAATCGAAGAATACGATGCTGAAGGCAACTTCGTAAAGTACGTAGCGTTATTTGATTATTCTGACAGCGATCTGGCACCACAACGTATATCAAGAATTACAGGTCTTAACTATCTGGATGGCCACATCAGATATCTCTATGTTGAAAGCAACGGCAATACAACAATGTATTCCTGTAATCTTTCTAACCTGATAACAGAGGCTGAGGGAACTTATAACGCAGATTCAAACGTGAGAATTTGCAGAGCTGTTTCTTATAGTAATGGTGATTATGGAGTAACTCTTAATAACGGAACTATTGGAAAGCTCGATAAGACTGGAGAGCTGGTTACTTTCGCGGTTTGCGAATACGATACCAGTATGGCCGAGACGGCTTACATTCCAGTCGATATGTATATGGTAAATGATGAGATTTACGTTGTATCAGGCTTGTACATCGACAAAGTCTATAAGGTAGATGAAAGCGGCATCAATTATGTATGCTCTAAATTAGAATTAACTGGCGATGATTCATTTAGCCAGTCTATCGATTTCGTCGGCCAGCTTAACGGTCAGCTGGTTGTTGGAACACCAGATCTCATCTCATATCTGGATTCGGACGGTAATGTAACAGACACGGAAGATCCAATCGTAGATATCGGGTTTATAAGTGGCCTTCAAGCCTTCTTAAAAGACTTCTCTCTTATTGTGTCAGTTCCTCTTGGTTTAATCGGGCTTATACTTTTGATTGGCTTTATTGCAAAGTGGAGAGCATCTCTTTTATTAAAGCAGCTCGTTCTTACAATCCCTATTGTTATCCTTCTCGTCGTAGCGCTCGTTATGACTATGAGAAATTCTATGGCGAACTCTTATTACGATACACTCACCCATGAAATGGTGGCTATAAACGAGCTTATTGCGAATGGAATTGACGGTAGCGAGATTGATTCCATTAAGGATATGAGTTCCGTAGATGACGGAACAATCCAGAAGTACTGCGACTACCTTAATGAGAGCATTCAGAATAACAACGGATACTGGAATAAAAAATTCGATATCGGTATCTACATTCACGATAAGGATAAGAGGATCTTTTTAAAAGTCGCCTCTAACACCGACTATATCGAGCCTTTTAGGTCAGCTAATTTCTCATTTAATGAGGACAATAGTGATGGAGACGATGAGTCCGCACTTAATGATACTGACTCCATCGTAACCTACATTGAGGATGGCGATGAGATTACAAGTCTTATTGTAGATTCTCCAATCTACAACGAAGCCGGTGAACAGATTGCTGTTTTGGAACTGTCTGCTGATATGAGCACTGTAAATGATAACATCGCTCAAATGACACGTAAGGTTATGAATTATGCAATTATCTTCCTACCTCTTCTGTGCCTTGCCCTGGGCATTGTCTCTTACATTAATATCAGACACTTAAATAAGCTCAGCGATGTCGTATCAAACATCTCTGAAGGCGATTTTAAGGCGAGAATTAATAAGATTCCAAAGGATGAGGTTGGTGAAATCTGCAGTAGCGTAAATCAGATGGCGGAGCAACTGGATGACTACTTCAGCACCATGGATAGAAACGAGAAATTCTACTACAAATTCGTGCCCGAGAAATTCAAAGAGCTTTTGCATAAGGATGAGTTAACGGACCTTACACTGGGTGACGCAGAGAGCGCAGATCTTACAGTATTGTTCTGTGACATTAGAGCCTTCTCACTTAACTCTGAGATGATGACCGCCAAGGAGAACTTTGAATTCGTAAATATCATTTACGGTAAGGCAGGTCCGATAATCAGAAGAAATAACGGCTTTGTCGACAAGTATATCGGTGATGCCATCATGGCACTCTTTGAGAATGCAGACGATGCTATTAAGGCCGGTCGTGAAATGTACCAGGAGATTGTACTTAATCCAGAGACCGCCAAAGAGCTCCATGTAAGCTCCATCAATATCGGCATCGGAATCCACTCCGGTATGGCCAGAATCGGTATCGTAGGCGAAGATGAGCGTATGTCAGGAACAGTTATTTCGAACACGGTAAATCTCTCATCAAGACTCGAATCACTTACAAAGAAATATGCGGCAGCTATGCTGATCTCGAAGGATACCCTCGACCGACTTGAGAATCCAGAAGCACTGAATACCAGATACCTTGGCATGATTCAGGTTGCCGGTGTAAACGAAGTAAAGGCCGTTTACGAAGTTCTTGACTGCCTTGCTCCCGAAGACGAGAAGTTCAAAACTTCTCAAAAAGCGGAGTTTAAGGAAGCAATCAGATTATTCCACTTAGGCCAGCAGGAAAAATCCCTATCACTTATGAAGGAATTGAAAAAACAAAAGGATGATTGCTCTGCAAACGACCCTTGTCTGGATATGTATGTCGACTACATTGAGAAAGGCATTATCGAAGGCAACAAGGATACAAAAATATTCCGATTCGACAGGAAATAAAGAGCTTTAAATCAGCCACCAATAAGATCCACGAACTGTCTTGCCAATCTTGCAGATCTTCCTCCGCCTCTTATAGCGAACTGTTCTGCCTTCATATCCAGTTCTTCTTCCGGAATACTAATACCGCGAAGTTCACACAGCTTATGAACTATGGTCAGGAAATCCATCTTATTCGGCTTGTCGAAAAGAACACGCAGGCCGAATCTTTCTGATAAAGACATCTGCTCTGCCATAGTATCGGTCTTATGTACTTCATCACTTCTGTCAGCAAAAGATTCTTTAATGAGATGTCTTCTGTTGCTCGTCGCATATATGACGATATTCTTTCTGCCACCGGATGCAGCGCCTTCAAGGATAGACTTCAAAGGTCCGATTCTGTCATCGTTGCTTTCGAAAGAAACATCATCAATAAACAGAATGAACTTCATAGGTATCTGAGAAAGCATCTCGATTACATCAGGAAGATTCATTATCTCCGTCTTGGGAAGTTCTACAAGGCGAAGGCCATCTTTTTCGAACATTCTGGCAACAGCTTTTACAGTAGATGATTTTCCCGTACCGGCATCGCCATAAAGAAGTGTATCTGCTGCTCTCTTGCCCATAAGGAAAGCCTGTGTGTTGGAGACAACTTTTTCGCGCTGTCTTTCATAGCAGAAAAGTTCCTCAGTCCTTATAGGATCAGGATGCTTTACAGGCTTTATCTCACCCCTGTCGATTTTGAACATAAGATACTTGGCGTAGATACCGTAACCTGCTGTCGGCAAGTCATCAATAACACGCATGTAGCGAGTCTTAAAATCGATTCGTGATGATGTAAAGTCAGGAAGATAGCCGTCAATAGCTAAAGCTTCCTTGAAATCTTTAGATGTAACAGAGCCAATCTTCGTAAGAATATCCAGTTCATTCTGAGCTGTAAGAAGCATAAGACTGTTTATCGGTTCTGCTTCTTCAGGATTAACAAGCATATCAATACGACTCTTCAGGTAAGGATTCATATCAGAAAGCAAAGCATCCCAAATGGCAGCTGAGAAATCAGCATCCGGCCTTATGGAATACAGTACAGATACGAATGCAGCATAAGCTTCTATCTTCTCATCAGATGTACAGTCAGATTCAGTTTTATTTAAGAAGTCACGAAGACTGTTCAGAGGCTCCGTATGGGAAACTCCTCTGAACAATGCAAGTGAATTAAGATCTCTAAGCAAATCAGACATTAATTATCGCGCCCTTATCTGCGGAAGATACCATCTTGGCATATCTCTTGAGATAGCCGGTAAGCTCAGGCTTTTCCAAAAGCTTGGTTGTCTTCTTACGCTCTTCAAGTTCCTCGTCGGAAATCTTAAGAGCAATGCTGTAGTTGGGAATATCAATAGAAATAATATCGCCGTCCTGAACATAAGCGATTGTTCCGCCGCTTACTGCTTCAGGGCTTACATGGCCAATGGAAGCACCTCTTGTAGCGCCTGAGAATCTTCCGTCTGTGATAAGAGCAACATCCTTATCAAGGCCGGCACCTGCGATTGCTGACGTAGGAGAGAGCATCTCACGCATACCGGGACCGCCTGCAGGACCTTCGTATCTGATTACGATTACGTCGCCCTTCTGTACCTTGCCTGAGTAAATAAAAGCGATAGCTTCTTCTTCTGAATTAAAGCATCTTGCAGGGCCCTCATGAACGAGCATCTCGGGAGCTACTGCAGAACGCTTAACTACACATCCGTCAGGTGCAAGATTGCCCTTTAAGATTGCAAGTCCGCCTGTCTTGGTGAAAGGATTATCAAGAGATCTGATTACTTCTCTGTCGTATACGACAACATCCTCAAGATTCTCCTTCATTGTCTTACCGGTAACAGTCATTACATCGCCATTAATGAGACCGCCATCAAGAAGTGTCTTGAGAACACCATAGATTCCGCCTGCCTCATAAAGGTCTTCCATATATGTCGGGCCGGCAGGAGCCAAGTGGCAGATATTGGGTGTTCTTTCAGAGATATCATTAACATGGCTTAAGTCGATCTCGATACCGCACTCGTTAGCGATAGCAGGAAGATGAAGCATTGAATTTGTAGAACAACCGATTGCCATATCAGCGGCAAGCGCATTCTCAAATGCTTCCTCTGTAAGAATATCTCTGGGACGAATATTCTTCTTAATGCACTCCATTACCTGCATACCGGCATGCTTTGCAAGCTCAATTCTTGCGGAATAAACAGCAGGTATCGTTCCATTTCCCTTAAGACCCAATCCGAAAACTTCAGTAAGGCAGTTCATGGAGTTTGCTGTATACATACCGGAGCATGATCCGCATGTAGGACATACCTTCTCACAAAATTCTTCAAGCTTACAGTCGTCGATCTTACCTGCTGCATAAGCACCTGTCGCTTCAAACATTGCAGAAAGTGATCTCTTCTTGCCTTCAACTCTTCCTGCAAGCATAGGACCACCACTTACAAATACAGTAGGAATGTTAAGTCTTGCAGCTGCCATGATAAGTCCTGGTACGTTCTTATCGCAGTTAGGAACCATTACAAGTCCGTCAAAACCGTGTGCTCTTACCATTGCTTCTGTTGAATCTGCAATGAGGTCTCTTGTAACAAGTGAATACTTCATACCGGTATGACCCATGGCAATACCGTCGCAAACTGCAATTGCCGGGAAAACGATAGGTGTTCCGCCTGCCATAGCGACGCCGAGCTTAACTGCTTCGACGATCTTATCAATATTCATATGACCAGGAACTATCTCGTTATAAGAACTAACGATACCGATTAGCGGTCTGCTCTGCTCTTCCTTTGTAAGGCCAAGTGCATGGTAAAGTGCTCTGTGCGGTGCGTTCTGAAAACCTTCAACGATAGTATCCTTGATCATTTGAAAATACCTTCTTTCGAAAACTTTTTGTATTATAACACGCGCGTTTTATCAGTATCGGCCGTTATAAAAATCCCCTCCCGAACCTTACAAATTCGGAAGGGAATATGTTATGTAACAATGTTACAAAGCCAATTTATCAGTTGTTGATAAACTTCTCTTCGTCATTCCAGCTGTAAAGCTTTCTGATATCTGCACCAACTGTCTCAAGCTGAGATTCAGCACCCTTCTTACGCATAGCATTGAAGTGTACCTGTCCGCCTGCCTCGCTCATGTCGAGGAGGAAGTCCTTAGCGAATGTACCATCCTGAATGTCAGAAAGGATCTTCTTCATTGTCTTCTTTGTCTCATCAGTGATGATCTTAGGTCCTGTGATGTAGTCGCCATACTCAGCTGTGTTGGAGATGGAATATCTCATACCAGCAAAACCACTCTGGTAGATGAGGTCAACAATGAGCTTCATCTCGTGTACGCACTCAAAGTAAGCATTACGAGGATCGTAACCAGCCTCAACGAGTGTCTCGAAACCAGCCTGCATGAGGGCTGTTACACCACCGCAAAGAACTGCCTGCTCACCGAAGAGGTCTGTCTCTGTCTCTGTCTTGAAATCTGTCTCAAGAACGCCTGCTCTTGCGCCGCCGATACCGGCTGCATAAGCAAGACCAAGATCCCAAGCATCGCCTGTAGCATCCTGGTGAACAGCGATAAGGCAAGGTGTACCTCTGCCTCTCTGGTACTCAGAACGAACTGTGTGGCCGGGAGCCTTAGGAGCGATCATGATAACATTTACATCAGCGGGAGGAGTAATTCTTCCGAAGTGGATGTTGAAACCGTGAGCGAAAGCAAGTGTCTTACCTGCTGTGAGGTTAGGAGCGATATCCTTCTTGTAAAGGTTTGCCTGGAGCTCATCGTTGATAAGGATCATGATGATATCAGCAAGCTTTGTAGCCTCAGCAGCTGTGTAAACCTTAAGTCCCTGAGCCTCAGCCTTAGCCCAGCTCTTAGAACCTTCATAAAGACCAACGATAGCATTAACGCCGGACTCCATAAGGTTGAGTGCATGAGCATGACCCTGTGAACCGTAACCGATGATTGCTACTGTCTTTCCGTCGAGTTTGGAAAGGTCGCAATCCTTCTCATAGAAAATTCTGTTTTCTTTTGCCATTTTTATGGACCTCCAAAAAATTATTTACTAAGTATGCTTTCCGATCCGCGCTCGAGAGCCACGATACCGGTTCTACACATCTCTATAACACCAAAAGGCTTCATGTTATCAATGAAGTTATCGATCTTGGTTGAATCACCGGTAACCTCAAGACACATTGCATCAGCAGAATAGTCAACGATCTTTGCCTTGAAAATCTCAACCGCATCGCGAAGATCGCTTCTTGTCTGTGAAGAATTCTTAACCTTGATCAAAAGAAGTTCTCTTCTGATACCGAGTTCGGCACTGATGACCTCTACTTTTTTAACGTTGTAAAGCTTCTTAAGCTGGCTTACCAGTTGATGAAGATCTTCCTGGCTGCCGGAAAAAGTGAGAGTTATTCTTGAATATTCAGGAGACTCAGTCTCTCCAACTGTAAGAGTATCAATGTTGAATCCTCTTCTGTTGAACATGCTGGTCACTCTCATAAGCACACCGGATTTATTCTCAACAAAAGCTGCGATTACGTAATTCTGATTAGCCATTGATCTCCTCCTCTCTGATAATAAGCTTATCGAATGTTCCATTAGGTTTAAGCATCGGAAGTACCTTCAAATCCTTATCAAGTGTAAGGTCGATAAGTGTAGGACCTTCCTGAGCATAAGCTTCAGCAAAAGCCTTCTTAAAGCTCTCGATGTCATCTGCACGATAGCCCTTTGCGCCAAAGGCCTCAGCAAGCTTAACGAAATCTGTCTTTCTGTTAAGTGTTGTGCTGGAATATGCCTTATTGTAGAAAATAGTCTGCCACTGTCTAACCATTCCGAGAACGCCATTATTGCAAACGATAATGGTCAAAGGAACATTGAAAGAAACTGCTGTGGCAAGTTCATTGAGGTTCATTCCGAAGCTTCCGTCACCGGTAAAAAGAACTGCTCTCTTACCGCTTCCGTAAGCTGCTCCGATAGCTGCACCCATACCAAAGCCCATAGTTCCAAGACCGCCTGATGTAATCCAGGTCTTCTTCTTGGTAAAACCATAGTTCTGAGCTACCCACATCTGGTGCTGACCTACATCAGTTGCAATAACTGTATCAGGATCTACAATGGAAGTTACAGCTTCAACTGCTTCCTTAGGAAGGAAACCGGGAATCACCTGCTCAGCTTCCTGTTCCTTAAGCTTCTCAATCTTAGCTTCCCAGTTAGGAAGGTCTCTCTTTTCGACTGTGTCGATAAGTTTTGTAAGGAAATCGCAGATATCGCTGATAACACCAAGGTTAATGTCGACATTCTTGCCGAGTTCGGCACCATCAATATCAATCTGTATCTTACGAGCTCCCGCAGAGAACTTTGTTCTGTCACCGGTAGCTCTGTCAGAGAATCTTACACCTACACCGATAATAAGATCGGCCTTTGCCATTGCCTTGGAAGAAGCATAGTGGCCATGCATACCCTGCATGCCGAGGAATCTCTGATTAGTTACAGGAATCTCGGAAAGTCCCATCATGGAACAACCGATAGGAGCATCAATCTTATCTGCAAGCTTAGCGATAAGTTCGCCTGCTTCAGCTCTTACTGCACCGCCGCCAAAGTAGATAAAAGGTCTTCCTGATTCTGCAATCATTGCAGCAGCCGCCTTAACATCCTCGTCTTTAGCCGAAGGATTAATATTCTTCTTTACCGGCTCAGCAGGAGTATATTCGCACTTTGCTACCTGAATATCCTTAGGAATATCAATAAGGACAGGGCCGGGTCTTCCGGACTTCGCAATACAAATAGCCTCACGGATAGTATCAGCAAGTTCATCAACACTTCTGATGAAGAAATTGTGCTTTGTAATAGGGAGTGTGATGCCTGTGATATCAATCTCCTGGAAGGAATCTCTTCCAATGAAGCTGCTTGCTACGTTACCTGTTATGGCAAGCATCGGAACGGAATCAAGATAAGCATTTGCAATACCGGTAACAAGATTTGTTGCACCTGGGCCTGAAGTCGCAATGACGACTCCGAGCTCACCACTGGCTCTTGCATATCCGTCAGCAGCATGTGCAGCACCCTGCTCATGTGCAGCGAGAACGTGATTGATTCTGTTACTCTTCTTGTAAAGCTGATCGTAAATGTCGAGGACAGTTCCTCCCGGATAGCCAAAAATCGTTTTGACATTCTGCTCGATCAATGTCTCTACAACAATCTCTGCTCCGCTTAATATCATTAATGTTACCTCCGTTCCCGTCTCCTTCAGGCAATAAAAAAGTCCCTGCCACAAAAGGAAACCGTAATCCTATTGTGAAAGAGACGAGAAAAAATATATCCCGCGGTACCACTCTTCTTGGCTTAGTAACCCACTCTATTCATGTCTACCAACATGATTCTCTGTAACGGGAGAACCCGACCTGATATACTCACCAAAGGCTTTCCATCGGTAGCTCCGGGAGGACTTATCATTACACTTACGCAACCGACTCGCAGCAACCGTCGGCTCTCTGTATGCGTGAGAGTGCATCTTTATTCCCTTCAACGCTTGTAACGGCTATTATAACGCCCTTTTCGAACAAATGTCAATCAAAATGTACTTATAATAATTATTTTTTTATATTAGTGCTGCATCGTTACTCAACGATCTGATAGCCATCTTTCTCGAGAACATCTATAGCCTTCTGGAAATTCTCAGCCTTCGTCAAAACATAATCCGTGTTATATGTGGAGACTGCAAAAATTCCAATCTTGTTATCAGCCAATATTTTCGAGATGTTAGAAAGTATTCCGATCAGCGAGAAATCCAATATTCCCTGAATACGGAATGCCTTCCATCCATCGTCTCTTTCAATTGTATTCGCAGGAACATCTTCAGTACGACATACCAGTGACTTTTCCTCGTCTGTCTTTCCGATGAAACAAAACTCTGAATCTAAATTCACAAGTGAATAATCTTCAACTTTGCATACAGAAAAATCAGATTTAATTTTCTTAAGTTCCACAGGTAGTCCCCCGATAAATATTCCTAACGCCTACAACTATTCTTGATTTAAATCAACACGCCCAAAGCTTTGCTTTTACTACAGCTTCATCAGCTTTCTGAATAAGGTAGCTATACTCATTCT
Source organism: Saccharofermentans sp. (assembly GCA_024403855.1). Classification (GTDB taxonomy): domain Bacteria; phylum Bacillota; class Clostridia; order Saccharofermentanales; family Saccharofermentanaceae; genus Saccharofermentans. Next base: position 20,792 of record JAKSRC010000023.1, read on the forward strand.
CACCGGTATTCTTCGCGAAAATGCTGAGCGTGTCGCCGTCTTTCGATTCTCTTACGAACTGAATCTCAAAGCCTTTGATTGTCTTTTCGACAAAGAACTTCGAATCGAAAGTGTTCATTATGAATTTGACATATCTTACGTTGTTTGTGTGATCCGTAAAATCAGTATCAATAGCATAGACCTTCTGCATATATGCCATATCAGCTTCTTCAAATTCTGTATTCAATCTCGAAAAACCTTCCGGCATATTAGTCTCCATGACCTCCAAATCCTTTGGAAATTCGAGCGTGTCTATTCTGCGAAGTTTTCTTGTTCCAAAGTCGATCGCGCACATTTCAGTTTTTGCGACAACAAGAAGATTATCGTTTTCATCATAAAGGTCTGTCTCAAGTTCCATGCGGATTGCAGACTTAGCGCAAACAAACGTAACAGCCTTTGTCTTTTGATTCCAGAAAGGAAGGCTACCGACTGTTTCTATACGAATGCGTGTATAGATCCATGCGGCGTTATTCTTTTCGCGCAGGATCAAATTATCACTACCGACAGAACCATAAAATTCAGTGATCATATCCTGATTCATGTTCAAGAACTCCACAAGGCCAAGACGACCAGTCCTGTCAACATATGAATATGATGTATTGTAGTTCTTTGAATATGTGTATCTCATAATCTTCTCAATTCTTCATTAACCTTGAAACAAACGTCTCAGAGGATAATTCTTATTTTTCACAGATTATAACTCTGCGAGAATTGCATCTCCCATAGCTATACATCCGACTAATGTACAACCTTCGCTCATGATGTCTGCAGTACGAAGTCCCTTATCGAGTACCGCACTTACAGCGTTCTCAATATCGTCAGCTTCAGCCGGCATATCGAAGCTGAAACGGAGCATCATTGCTGCAGCAAGAATTGTAGCAATCGGATTGATCTTATCCTGGCCCATGATGTCAGGAGCTGAACCGTGAATTGGCTCATAAAGACCACATGTAGTATCTCCAAGGCTGGATGACGGGATCATGCCGATAGAACCGGTGATCTCGGAAGCCTCATCAGAAAGGATATCTCCGAACATGTTCTCAGTAACGATAACATCAAACTGGGAAGGATTCTTACAAATCTGCATAGCGCAATTATCAACGAACATTTCGCTGTATTCTACTTCAGGATACTCCTCGCAAAGACGGTGCATAACCTCTCTCCAAAGGCGGCTTGTATCAAGAACGTTAGCCTTATCTACACAACAAAGCTTTTTGTTTCTTTTCATTGCTGTGTCGAAAGCAACGCGTCCGATTCTTTCGATCTCATGCTCAGAATACGGCATAGAATCGATAGCCTGCTTCTCGCCACTATCCAAAGTTACTGTCTTATGGTCACCGAAGTAAACGCCTCCGATGAGCTCACGAACGATAATGAAATCGATGCCCTTATTTACGATAGAATCCTTAAGCGGTGAAGCTGCTGAGAGCTGTGGCCAGATCTTGGCAGGACGGTTGTTACTATAAAGTCCCATCCCTGCACGAAGACGAAGGAGGCCCTTTTCGGCACGCTGAGGACCGGGAAGTCCTTCCCACTTAGGTCCACCGATAGATCCCATAAGGACTGAGTCAGAAGCAAGACACTTGTCGAGCTCGTGCTGCGGAAGCGGATCGCCATACTTATCGATAGCAGCACCACCCATATCTACATCTGTATAGATGAACTCGTGGCCGTACTTCTCGGCAATCTTATCGAGTACTCTTACTGCCTGAGCAACGATCTCAGGAGATGAGCAGTCACCTTTAATAAGTGCAATGTTTTTCTTCATAGCTTTATACCTCACGCTTCTGTGATTACACCTGCAAGTGCAGTAGCTGCCGCACTCTTAGGAGATGCCAAATAGATCTTTACTTTGCTTGTTCCCATTCGTCCAAGGAAGTTGCGATTGTTTGTAGCGACAACAACTTCATCATCAGTCAGGATACCACCTGTTCTTCCGCAGCAAAGACCGCATGAAGGGTGAGTGATAATCGCACCTGCCTTAGAAAGAACATTGATTGTACCGTTCTCCATAGCCTCCATATAAATCTTGCGACTTGCCGGAGTAACTATGAGTTTTACATAAGGAGCAACGTGCTTGCCATTAAGGATCGCTGCTGCTTCCATCAGATCTTCAAGTCTTCCGTTTGTGCATGATCCTAGAAAAACCTGATTGACCTTGATTCCCTTAAGTTCAGAAATCGGCACGATATGATCAACATTTGATGGGACTGCCATTACCGGGACAAAGTCTTCAGCCTTATAGTTAAGGACTGTCTCATACACAGCATCCTCATCACCAACTAATGAAGACTGGAAATCATCGAGCTCAATATCACAATACAAAGCAGTCTTCGTATCCGGAGTGAATACAGCACATTTCGCACCTGCTTCGATAGCCATATTAGCCATAGTTGTACGAGAGGACTGGCTCATTGAATCGATTGTATCGCCACAGAACTCAAGTGACTTATAGGTAGCACCTGCTGCTGTTAAATCACCGATGATCTTAAGGATGACATCCTTACTCATAACATTAGGTGCAAGCGTTCCGTTGATATTGATCTTGATTGTGGATGGAACTCTCATCCATACTTCGCCGGTACCAAGGATAGCAGCCATTTCTGTATATCCGATGCCTGTCGAAAAAGCGCCAACGCTACCGTAAGTTGTAGTATGGCTGTCTGTTCCAAATACCACATGACCAGGCTTAACATACCCTGCTTCAGTCATAAGCTGATGGCATATTCCATCGCTTGTATGAAGATTTGTAATCCCCTGCTTAGAAGCGAAATCACAACTTATATGGTAAGCACGGATATCGTCTGTCTGAGAAGCCGGTACCATATGGTCACAGATAATTACAACCTTAGTCGGATCCCAGACTTTGCTAAATCCCATTTCGTTAAACTTACTTACGATGAATGGCATCATAATGTCATCGAGCATTACATAGTCTGCCTTAACAGTTACGATGTCACCGGGCTTTACTTTACGGCCAACGTTATGGCTTATGATTTTTTCTACTATTGTCTGTCCCATAAGCCCTCCTTAATCAATACCGTTACGTTTACGCATTGCCTTAACAAGGCCGCCTGCATTGATTATCTCTACGAGATTATCCGGCAATGACACAATAGGATATGTCTTACCGTCAAATTCGATATTCTCGTTAACTGTTACTTTAATCGTCTTACCTTCTGCGTTAGCCTTAACCATAGCATCGTAAAGGTCAGCATTTTCGATCAGAAGGAGTCCGTTATTGATCGCATTTCGAAAAAAGATTCTGGCAAAGCTCTTTGCGATAACGCACTTAATACCAAGTGCCTTTACTACTTCGGGAGCCTGTTCACGAGAAGATCCGCATCCGAAATTATTTCCGGCAACGATAATGTCACCATCAGCGATCTTGCCTGCAAGTTCAGGACGAAGCGGCGAAAACGCATAAGGTTTCATCTCATCGATTGTTTTATAAACAAGGTATTCTGTTGGCATAATGATATCTGTGTCGATATCGTCACCCATCAGCCATACACGGCCTTCAAAAGATGTCATACCATATCCTCCGTAGCGATCTCGCCCTTGATAGCAGATGCGGTTACTGTAGCGGCCGATGCAAGGTATACGAATGATTCTCTGTGTCCGGCACGGCCCTTGAAATTACGAGTTCCTGTACTGATTAAAGTCTCACCTTCACCGATAACGCCCTGGCATGCGCCCCAGCATACAGAACAGTTAGGATTCATTACGATGGCTCCTGCCTCCATAAATGTCGCAAGAAGTCCTTCAGAAAGCGCCTGCTCATATACAGTGCGGCTTGCAGGTACTACAAGGAATCTGACATTAGGTGCGACCTTCTTGCCCTTGATGATCGCAGCACCGACTCTCAAATCTTCGATACGTCCGTTGTTACAAGAACCAAGGAAAGCCTCATCGATTTTGATACCTGCTACATCTTTTGCATCACAAACATTATCTACGAAATGCGGCTTTGCTACGATCGGCTTAACCGTGCTCAGATCGATATCAATAACCTGTGCATAAGTTGCATCGCTGTCTGCATCAAAGACATCGGATTCAACGATATCACCATCGCGGTTGTTATCCTTAAGAAATGCTCTTGCTACATCATCAACAGCCATAAGAGCGGTCTTTGCACCAGCCTCAACGCAGAGGTTACAGATGGAGATTCTGCCTGCCATATCGATATTCTTAAGGCCTTCACCACCGAATTCCATCGCCTTATAGTTAGCACCATTTGCGCTGATCTTTCCGATGATTGTCAGGATAAGATCACGAGCATATACGCCCTTTGGAAGATTGCCTGTAAGATTGATTCTTATTGTCTCAGGAACCAATACCCAAGAAGTACCAGTTACCATTGCATAGAGGTAATCTGTGTTACCTACACCTGTACCAAATGCACCAAGAGCACCGTATGCACAGGTATGGCTGTCAGCGCCGAAAATGAGCTGGCCCGGAAGGACGTGCTTTTCGAGCATTACCTGATGGCATACACCCTCGCCCTCATAGAATCTGATGCCCTTTTCGATTGCAAAATCACGCATCTTTTTATGAGAAGCGGCTGTCTTAACGCTGTCACACGGAAGGTTATGATCAACGATCCATACAAGCTTATTAACATCAGCGATACGGGGATTCTTAAGAGCATTGTACTTATCTACTGTTAAGTGAGAAGTACCGTCGTTACTCATAAGAAGGTCGAGTGTTACTGTATGGATATCGCCTGCTTTTACAGTCTCTTTACCTGCTGCACGAGCGATAATCTTCTCTGCTATTGTCATACCCATATATTAGTCCTCCTTGTTAAGGGAAGCGATGAGGCCACCCTGATCGAGAATCTTTTGGAGATTCTCAGGAAGAGATGTGCAGGTAAAAGTCTTATCACCGACAGTAATAGTTCCCTGCTCCATGTTAAGTTCCATCTCGTCGCCTGCATTTACGTTATCGTAGAGGTCCTTGCAGATGATTACAGGAAGTCCGATGTTGATAGAATTACGATAGAAAATTCTTGCGAAACTCTTGGCAACAACTGCCTTTACACCCAATGCCTTAAGCACGCTCGGAGCCTGCTCACGAGATGAGCCACAACCAAAATTCTCGTCTGCAACAACATAATCACCAGGCTTAACACTGGTAGCAAACTCAGGATCCAAAGACTCGAAAGTATGCTCCTTCATCTCGTCTATTGTAGGAAAAAGGAGATACTGCGATGCGATAATCTGGTCGGTATCTACATCTTTATAGAAACGAAAAATCTTACCCATACATACCTCCAATTAGTCCAGCTTATTATTGATTGCACTGACAAGTGCCTTAACACCTGCCATGATGATATCGTCGTCCGTACCGGCACCCCAGGTAGTAACGCCATCTTCCCAGTCAAGACTGATGTAAGAGCAAGCAACGGATGTTGTTCCTTCAGAAAGTGAGTGCTCTGAATAGTGCTTGAGTCTGAACTTATAACCTGTATTAGAACGGATAGCGTTAGCAACAGCGTCGAGACGACCGTTACCGATACCGTTTATAGTAACCAGGTTACCATACTGCTCGAGTGCAATGCTTGCTGAAATACCTGTTCCCTGAACGAAATGAACTTCAGTAATGTTAAGCGGACTGACTCTGTTGAGGTATGTCTGTGAGAATACTTCAAATACTTCACTGACAGAAAGCTCTTTGTGCTCGTGGTCAGATACACTCTTAACCACATAGCCCAAAGCTTCACGCATCTTAGACGGCAATGCATAACCATAGTTCTCCTCGAGGAGGAAGCTGATACCACCCTTACCACTCTGGCTGTTGATTCTGATTACATCAGCATCGTATGTGCGACTGATATCTGTAGGATCAACCGGGATATATGGGCAGTTCCATTCGTGCTGTCCTGTCGTTCTATAGTGTGTCATACCCTTAGCAATTGCATCCTGATGGCTGCCGCTGAATGCAGCAAATACAAGGCTTCCGGCGTATGGACTTCTATTAGGAACCTGCATACGGGTTGTACGCTCATACACCTCACAGATCTCAGGCATATTAGAAAAATCGAGCTTGGGATCAACACCGTGAGAATACATATTCATAGCAAGAGTAACGGAGTCTACATTACCCGTTCTCTCACCGTTACCAAACAAACAGCACTCTACTCTCTGAGCACCTGCAAGAACAGCAAGCTCAGCAGCCGCTACACCGGTGCCACGATCGTTATGTGGATGCGTGGAAAGGATTACACTGTCACGCTTGATAAAATGATCGCTACACCACTCAACCTGGTTAGCATAGATGTGTGGGATACTCATCTGCACCGTGTCGGGGAGATTGATGATGATTGGTCTTTCAGGAGTAGGGTCGATGATCTCGATTACTGCATTGCATACCTCTACAGCATACTCCGGCTCAGTACCTGTAAAGCTCTCTGGTGAATACTCGAAAAGGAAATTGCCCTCATATTCTTCGCTTAACTGCTTAACGAGTTTCGCACCGTCGATAGCGATCTGCTTGATCTCTTCCTTACTCTTCTTGAAGACCTGCTCACGCTGAGCAACGCTTGTAGAATTATAGAAATGAACTATAGCTCTTGGGGCACCCTTAATAGCCTCAAAAGTCTTTCTTATGATGTGGTCACGGCACTGAGTTAATACCTGAACTGTAACATCCTCAGGAATCATGTTGCGCTCGATAAGTGTGCGCATAAATTCGAATTCCGTCTCAGATGCAGCCGGGAAACCGACTTCGATTTCCTTAAAACCAATCTTAACGAGCATCTGGAAAAATTCGAGTTTCTCTTCAAGACTCATAGGAATAACCAACGCCTGGTTACCATCTCTTAAGTCAACGCTACACCAGATAGGTGCAGCCTCGATGTGATCCTTCTGTGGCCATTTGTATATATGGCCCGGTTCTACCGGTGGATTGTAGTACCCAATTTTGTACTTGGTGTAATCCATCATTTTCTCTGTCCTCCTGTTAACTGTTTTGTCAGTTGCATTCGGAGCATAAAAAAACGCCCCTCCTGCGATGTGCAGAAGAGACGGAAATAACTATTGATAATCCGCGGTACCACTCTTCTTATCCTGATGCTAATGCATCTAAAGGATCACTCTGTAGGATACTGACATATCCCTGCTCTGTTACGGGAGCTCCCGTCTACGCTTACTTACTACCGGTATTCTTCCCGGCAATTGTTCTGCCCAGCCGCTCATCAGTGAGTTCACTCATTTCAAACTTCATGCCTCGCACCATCCGGCAATTCTCTGTCAAGCTCTACATGACCTACTATTCTGAGTCATCGCGTTGTCTAAATGAAAATCTATCAAGAAAGAAAAGTGATGTCAAGCAATTAAATTGATATTTACATAAAAAACCCCTGTTTACTGTAACATCACTGTCCGATAAACAGGGGGAATTTCATAAAACTTGGCGGAGACGGAGAGATTCGAACTCTCGTGCCAGTTGCCCAGCAAACGCATTTCGAGTGCGCCCCGTTATGACCACTTCGATACGTCTCCAAGTCCGCATTATT
>JAKSRC010000024.1 GCA_024403855.1 Saccharofermentans sp.
TTCTTTGCCTAATAACTTTATGCTAATCCCAAGGATATCGTGAAGAACCGATTTTGTGCAATTTTTTGCCATTTTCGAGCAAATAATTGCACAACTGACTGTCGGCACGCAACCCATATACGCGCTAAGCACCATCCTGCCATCTCGAAAAGATCCCCATACAGTTTTCCACGCCTTTTTACTTGTTGGTGGAGGTGCATTTGCGTCTTTTTAACCATCGAAAAAGGCACAGGCCATTTTTTGAACAAATTTCTAAAAAATTACTAAAATACCCCTTGCGTTAAAAAAAGATTACGAATAGAATACAGATGTGTGGTGAATTAGGGAGATATTTCCCATTTGAGTGGAGGAAAGTGGCTGGAATTCAGTCATGATAGCCTCCCATTCGCACAAAATCAAGAAAAACAGGACTCGAGATGAGAGATATCAAGAAAGTAGATGCTAAGGGAAGATTTTTCATCCCTGCAAAGCAGAAAGAATTGCTTGGCACAGAGGTTGTTGTAACGAACAGCCTTGATGTCGGCTATTTGTGCGTCTACTCCAAGGATCATTTCGAGAACGTCGTTAAGACACAGCTTGCCAAGCTCAATACTATGGACGCTAATGCCCGTAAGATTAAGAGAGCAATTATCGGTGAAGCTTGCGAAGTATCTGTCGATTCACAGGGCAGAATTTCTGTTAACAGTGAGCTCTGGGATCGTATCGGTGCCAAGCCCGGCGATGAGATCTGCGTATTCAATGACGACGGTAAGTTAGATATCTGCACAAAGAATTTCTATGACAACGAAGATCACGATCTTAGCAGCATAGAAGGATTGGAGACAAAGTACTATGTTGAAGGTCTCTGATTTTGACCATATTCCGGTACTCCTTTACCAGACGGTCGACAGCCTTAATGTCAGACCCGGCGGAGTATATGTCGATTGCACAGCAGGCGGTGGTTCACACAGCGCTGAAATCGCAAGAAGAATGAAGGGTCAGGGAACACTTATATCAATCGATAAAGATGGTGCGGCTCTTGCTGCATGCATGGAACGTAAGGAAGCATTCGCAGGAATCAACTGGATGCCTGTTAAGTCTGACTATAAGGATATCGATGACATTATCCGCAGCCTTAAGGTTGGCAAGGTTGATGGCATCATGGCCGATCTCGGCGTTTCTTCATACCAGCTTGATACAGCTGACAGAGGTTTCTCATACATGAAGAACGGTCCTTTGGACATGCGTATGGATCCTGATGAATGGCTTACAGCAGCTGAAGTAGTAAACAGATATTCAAGAGACGAACTCGAGAGAATCTTCAGAGAGTATGGTGAAGAACACCACGCAGGAAGAATTGCAGACGGTATCGTCGAGAGAAGAAAGACAAAGCCTTTCTCAAGAACTACAGAGCTTGCACAGGCTATCAAGGATTATATGCCGGGCCACGGAAGAGGCGAGGATCAGCATCCGGCAAAGAGATGCTTCCAGGCGATAAGAATTGAAGTTAACCATGAGCTTGACGGACTTGAATCGCTCTTGAATGACGGAATAAGAAAGCTTAAGGCAGGCGGTAGATTTTCGATCATTTCATTCCATTCATTGGAAGACCGCATCGTAAAAGAAGCATTCAGAAGAGCAGAGAATCCTTGCACATGTCCCCGTGATTTCCCTGTATGCGTTTGCGGAAAGAAGTCACTCGGAACGGTTCTTACAAAGAAACCGATTGAACCTACTGAAGAAGAGATTGAGATCAATCCGAGATCAAGAAGCTCAAAGCTCAGAGCATTTGAAAGAAACGATAACGAACAGTACAACTGATAAGTAAAGGTAAGAGAAGGAAATGGCACTTAAGACAGCATCGAAAAGAAGAATTAAAAGCTTCGATGTAGGCGTTCAGGATGAGACGCTTAACGAAGTGCTGTCTGCCGGCAAGACAAATCTTGCTTACAAGAACGGCGAAGTTGTTCCTTATGAGACTTATCTTATTGATGACGAACCTCTCGTAATCGAGACGGATATCGAAGCATTGCTTAATGACAACGTTGCATCTTATGAAGATGTTCAGGAAAGAACAGCTCAGTATGCAATGGAACATGAGAATCCTGAGGAAAGGATCGAACATCAGAAGCAGACAAGAAGACTTACCAGAAGAAAGCTTTTCGAGACTGTAATATCCATTATTCTGGTTATTGCAATCGGTGTTTTCGTGATGCTCCTGCTTTATCCTCAGACTGAGATTTCAGAGCTTGCAAGAGATAATTCAAACCTCAAAGATCAGATTAATACAGCTAAGAGAGAAATCGTAAATGCAGAAGAGAATGCCAACGGCGTAGCAGACATGGATGTCATCCGTGCTCAGGCAATCGCTCTTGGAATGCAGGATCCTAACCAGAATCAGGTCATCAATCTTCCGCTTCCTAATACGGATTCTTTGAAGACCAGAGTTAATTACAATTCCGACGGAATCAATGATGAAGCATTCAGAGATTCCAAGGATGCATTGGCTGATTACTATGCAGCAAATCCCGATAAATAAGCGCAAGAAGCCTGTTGCAGGTCATCCTGCCATGAAGGGCCAAGACCACATGAAAGAACCTGTAACAGGTTCTATTAATGATGAGCCCGAAGAATCAACCAAGCCAAGCAAGAATACACGCACAACATGGGCTAAGATTTTTGTTGTTGCTGCCGGAGTGCTCGTTGTTGCTCTTATCGCAAACCTTGTATTTACTCTCTATCAGACAACTGTCGTCGATTATGAAAAGTATGCGAGAGCTGCTGCCGATGAGCAGTGGACACTTGTTACCTATAGTGCGAACAGAGGCATGATCTACGACTCGAACCTCGTTCCACTCGCATCAAATACATACGACTACACATTGGTATGCTCACCTAAGCTTGTTTCATCAGCTCTTATAAACAGACAGCAGATTATTGAAAGTACTGTAAGTATTCTCGGTGTTTCTTATGAGAAGCTTGATAAGATTATTCCTGTTGATCCTACTGACAAGAACGATAAGCGTAATGACGTTCTCGGCTGCGACGTAATCAAGAATATCCCGGTCGAAAAGAAGGACGAATTCGCAAAGTTCTGTAAGGATAATAAGGTAAAGGGTTTCTCCTTTGTCGCTGTTCCCCAGAGATATTACAACTACGGAAGCCTTGCTTCACAGGTTATCGGATATGCTCGAAATGACGGTGTAAGCCTTAACGGTCTTTATGGTCTTGAAGCATATTATAACAGCACATTGTCCGGTGATGACGGATACAGATATTCTGAGACAGATGAAATCACAGGCGGCGTATTGCCGTATTCTGATGCGACTACAGTAGCGGTTTCTGACGGTAATAACATTGTTACAAACATCGACATCAGTATTCAGAGAATCGCTGAAGAGGCTGCAAAGGAAGCATACGAGAAGTTCGATCCTATTGATGGTGTCTGCGCTATCGTAATGAATCCTTACACAGGTGCAGTATATGCAATGGTATCTATTCCGAACTACGATCTTAACGATCCTTATGGAAGACCGTTCGGTGTAGGTGAAGAAGCATGGAATTACATGAGTTCTGAGGAACGTGTAAATTACATCATGGCAAATGCATGGCGTAACCGCTGCGTATCCGATACATATGAGCCTGGTTCAACATTTAAGGCGCTTACAACATGTATGGCGTTCGAAGAGAATCTTGCAAGAGAAGATGATCTCTTCAGTGACGAGCCGATGAAACTTTCTGAACAGCATACAATCTCATGCTGGATGCAGAAGACTGCTGCATACAATCACGGTATGGAGACACTTACAAAAGCATTCGAGAATTCCTGCAACCCGGTATTCTCACAGCTCGCTCAGAAGATTGGTATCAACAAATACTATTCATATGTAAGAATGCTTGGCTTCTATGAAAGAACCGGCATCGATCTTCCTGCTGAAGGAAAGGGCATCTTCCACGCAAATCCTTCCAAGGTCGATATGTCAGTTTTGTCTTACGGCGAGTCTTCAACGGTAACTCCTATCCAGCTTCTTACTTCATATTGCGCAATCGTTAATGGTGGTGACCTTCTTGTTCCACACATTGTTAAGTACATTACAGATCCTGAGGGCAATATCGTCGACGAGATCGAGCCTGAAGTAGTACGTACAGTTTTCTCGGAAAACACTTGTAAGAGAGTAAGAAAACTGATGGAAGGCGTTGTATCTGACGGTACCGGTTCAGCAGGTAAGGTTGCAGGTTATGCCGTAGCCGGTAAGACATCTACATCTACAATCGACGTCGGTGAACTTAAGGGCCTCCACGTACTTTCTTTCTCATGCTATGCACCTGCATACGATCCTAAGATTGCTGTTCTCGTTGTAATCAATAAGCCGAGAGATAAGACGGTAGGTTCTTCATCTGCAGCATCAACAGCAGCGAAAATCGTTGAAGGCACACTCTCTTATATGGGCGTCGAAAGAAAATTCACAGAAGAAGAATACAGCGAACTCATGAGGGAATGGTACGTTCAGAAGGTTGACGGATTGCAGGCTTCTCAGGCAGCATCCAAGATCTCTGTAAACGGTCTTTCAACTCTCTACGGTACGCTCGATATGACATCCGAAACAATCGTAGGAAGAACATATCCTGACTACTACCACACACTTTATAAGACAGGCGTTGTCGTTCTCTATCCCGAAAACGTACCTGCTGAAGAAATGCTTACGACGAGAGTTCCGAATCTTGCAGGAATGTCCGCAATCGAGTGTATCGAGGCATGCCTTAAGATGAATCTCAACTGCAAGATCGATAAGGACAGCGACATTAAGGGTGTATGTGTAACTCAGAGTGTTGCGGCAGGTCAGACTGCATATGCCGGAGATATTATCTACGTTAAGCTTTCGAGCAGCAGTGATGCATATAAGCAGGTCAAGGAAACCACTCAGCAGACAAGAAGCGTGAAGCCTGCTGATGAGGATGGAGTAACAGCCACAAAACCTCCGAAGCGCCAGGATGGAAACTGATGCCCCTACGCACAAACAAAGGGGGAGAGGCTATCTTAATTTCATTCTTTTTGCCACATAAGATATTGAAGTTTTTGGTTTAATATATTTGGCGGCGAGAAAGCGAAAAAGAAATAAGGACAAATACAGGGAACGGATATGAGACTTTCAGAAGTTCTGGACAATATAAAATTCGAAGTTATTTCAGGTGATCTTAACAAGGAGATCACATCTGTAGAATACGATTCACGTAAGGTGATGGTAGGTTCTCTTTTTGTATGCATTGAAGGTTTTACTGTTGACGGACACAGCTACGCAGCTCAGGCAGCAAAGAAGTTTGCTTCAGCCATTGTTGTAGATAAGAACCGTAAGCTCCTGACAAAGGATGAATTGAATGAACTTGCAGGTGAATATCACCTTTGCATCGTTGAGATAGAGGATACACATAAGTATCTTGCAGACATCTGCGCTAATTTCTATGAGCATGCAGATAAGAGACTTTCTATATACGGAATTACCGGTACAAAGGGTAAGACTACAACAGCATTCATGCTCAGAGAGATCTTTGAAGCAAGCTATAGAGATACAGGTCTTATCGGTACTGTATGCAATATCATCGCAGGCAAAAAGACTCACGCTGAACATACAACACCTGAAGCCAGAGAACTCTTTTCCATGATGGATGTTCTTACAAGAAATGGTGCTGAAGGCCTTGTTATGGAAGTCTCTTCACAGGCATTGAAGCTTGACCGAGTCAGAGGCATCAGATATAAGACTGCTGCATTTACTAATCTTTACGAAGATCACATCGCTCCTAATGAGCATCCTGATATGGAAGATTACATTTCCTGCAAGCTCAAGATTTTCGATAATTGCGACATGGGAATCGTAAATGTTGACTCTGATGTATCAGACAGAGTTCTTGAATACTGCAAAGGTAAGACAGATGTCATCACATATTCTGTAGAAGGCAAGGCTGATTTTGTTGCAAAAAATCTCAGAGCTGAAAGAAGAGGACATGTAACAGGTACAGTTTTCGAGCTTGAATCAGAATTTTATAAGGACGAGATTTTTGTAGCATTACCCGGAAAATTCAATGTGTATAACGCACTTTGCGCCATCTGCACCGCTTATATCGAAGGCGTTGATATGGATGTCGTTAAGAAGGCGCTCGCGGAGATTTCTGTTCCCGGAAGAATGCAGCCTGTCGAAAACAATTTCGGTGTAAATATCCTTGTAGATTATGCTCACAATGCAGCAGCACTCGAAAGCGTTCTTGAGACACTTAAGGGATATACCGAAGGCAAGATAATTACTGTATTCGGTTGTGGCGGTAACCGCTCACGTACAAGACGTTTTGAGATGGGCGAAGTATCCGGAAAGCTCTCCGATTATACGGTTATTACATCTGATAATCCGCGAAAAGAAGAGCCGATGGCAATCATCGATGACATCATTACAGGTATATCCAAAACTGATGGAAAATATGAAGTCGAAGCTGACAGAAGCAAGGCAATAAGTCTTGCAGTCAACATGGCATGCAAGGGTGATACAGTTCTCATTGCCGGTAAGGGACATGAGGACTATCAGATTTTCTCCGATAAGACGATACATTTCGATGATATTGAGCATGCAAGAAATGCAGTAATCGAACGGGAAGGAAATAAGTGATGTTTACTCTTGAAGAAGTAAAGAAAGCCTGTGGAGGAAGAATAGTCTCAAAGACTGATTCTTTAACTTTTTCGACATCAATCGAGGTCGGTGGTGTATCTACTGACACAAGAACTATCAAGAAAAACGATTTGTTCATCGCTCTCAGAGGCGAGAATTTTGACGGCAACGATTACCTTTCCAAAGCTATTGAGCTTGGTGCCTGCGCTGTTGTTACCAACGATGAAAGACGCGTACCGGAAGGCTCAATTGCAATCGTTGTAGATGACACTGTAAATGCTTTAGGCCTTATTGCAAATCACTACAGATTCAAGCTTGGATGCAAGGTTATTGCCGTAACAGGTTCAGTCGGAAAAACATCTACAAGAACGCTTATTACTGACGTTCTTAAGACCGGACTTAAGGTGCATTCCACAGCCAAGAATGAGAATAATGAGATTGGCATGAGCAAGACAATTCTTTCAGCTCCTGCAGATACTGAGATAATCGTTGTCGAAATGGGCATGAGAGGTCTTGGCCAGATTTCCTATCTTACAAAGATTGCGAGGCCGGACATCGCGATCATCACAAATATCGGTTATTCACATATTGAGATTCTCGAATCAAAAGACAATATCATGAAGGCTAAGATGGAAGTCTGTGAAGGACTTACTGACGGCGGAATTGTTGCAATCAACAGTGACGACAGAAAGCTTTTCGATTATTGCGTTAAGGAATTGACGATCAATAAGTTCGTTGCGGGAATTCAGGTAAGAGATGATGACAATCTTCCTTGCCCTCTGGTTATTTCAGCAAGTGATGTCCAGGAAACAGATTGCGGAATGTCTTTTGGCGTAAAGCTTAAGAGAATGGGCGAGACTTCCGAATTCAGCACTCGTCTTAATGTCGGAATGTATGGTGATGCGGCAATCAGAAATGTTTTGTTTGCTATCTTCTGTGCATACATGACAGGCATTGCCAAGACTGAAGAGAACAGAGAAAAGATAGCTGAAGTTATCAATGCCAGAAGTGCTGTCGACGGCAGAGGTGCGATAACTGAGACTAAGAGATATTTAGTAATGAACGATGCATATAATGCATCACCTGAGTCAATGGAAAATGCATTCCTGAACTTTTCGAAAAAAGCCAGAGGTCACCGCAAGGTTCTCGCTTTGGGTGGAATGCTTGAGCTCGGAAAGTTCGCTCCGGGACTTCATGAACTCACAGGAAAAGCATGTGCTTCCTATGACTTCGACAGAGTGTTTGTTACCGGCGAGCATGCAGATGAATTCATCAAGGGTGCTCATATGGTTAATATGAACCTCGAAATAGTAAAATGTAAGGATACAGAGGATGTCGGAAGACGTCTTGATGATTATATAAGAGATGGCGATGCGATGCTTTTCAAGGCATCACACAGCTTCGGATTCGAGAAACTTGCAAAGACCTATATTGAGAAAGGAAATGCCTGATAAATGGAAGACGGGAAGCCCAAGTCTATAATTCCTGACGTGCCTCTTTACGGGCCGATCCCTTCAGACGAAGAAAAGAATATTTCTTCGCCCGAAAAAGCAGGCAATTCCAAAAAGAAGTCTTCCTTCCGAAAGAATAAGGGTAAGAAAGGTATTGCTTCTATCGGCAAGGCAGCTCAGGAAGAAGCAGCCAGTCGTGCAGCAAATACAATAAAGAACGTAAGAGAAGGAATCAGTACAGCGAAAATTGAAAATGCTGTAAGAACTACCAATATTCCGATGATCATCATGATCTTCGTAATCGTGGTATTCGGACTCATTATTCTCTATTCGGTTTCCGGTCCTGACGCTTATGGTCTGTACCAGAATTCCTCCTACTTTCTTACAAGACAGGTTGCATTTACCATAGCCGGATTTATTGCGATGTTCATAATATCGTTCATTCCGATAGACTTTTTCAGACAGACATGGATTACTTTCACGGCTATGGCATTAAGTGTTGCGCTTGCTTTCTTAACGCTCGCCATGGGCGTAGGACGTGAGCACGGTGCGAGCCGTTGGATCAATATCGGACCTATCCAGCTTCAGAGTTCTGAGATTATCAAAGTCGCATTGATCGTTGCATTCGCAGGATACCGTTCCTTACTTGCGAGATTAAAAGAAGAAGGCAAAATCAGGAAGGCAAAAACCAAATTTGGACAGGCCATGATAACCACGGGTGTAGAATTCGTTATTCCTGTAGGTCTTTGTATCTTTGTCGACGGTATTATCCTGCTTCAGCCCCACCTTTCATGCTTCATCATTATAGGCATCGTGATATTTATGTGTGCTCTCGTATCGGAAATTCCATTTAAGTCATGGGTAACCGGAATCGGAACTATCTTACTGCTTGGTGGTGTTTTGGCTGTGATTGTCTTTGCAGTCATGCCTGCACAGAAGCGAGACAGTTATTTGAAGAACTATTCGCACGTATTTAAGCGAATCGCAATCTTTACCGCTGATGAGGATGCTGATGAGGAAGAAGAAGGCGGTCTTACAAAGGACGATACAAGACAGATTGACAACGCTCACAACGCACTTGGTTCAGGTGGTATGTGGGGCGTCGGTCTTGGTAACTCCAGATCAAAATACAACTACGTTTCAGAGGCGCAGAATGACTATATTTTCTCAATCTATATCGAGGAGACGGGATTTGTCGGCGGTGTGTTGCTGCTGGCGATATATCTCGCGATATTCTTCCTGTGTCTGCAGGTCTGTTTCCGGGCAAAAGATGTCTTCTCAAGGACAATTGCGACAGGGTGTACTGCCCTGATATTCGTTGAAGTTATCATGAATATCTCGGTTGAGCTTCAGGTTATTCCGGCTACCGGCGTAACACTTCCTTTTGTAAGTTACGGCGGAACAGCACAGGTAACACTTCTTATGGCATACGGACTTATCCTTGCTGTATCACGAAGCGGCATCCTTCATATCCAGAAGAAAAGACCGGCAGACCCTGCAAGAGCAATCAAGCCGAGGGTGAAATAATCAATGGAAAAACGATACATGATAACCGGCGGAGGTACGTCGGGACATATTAATCCTGCACTTGCTATTGCAGAACTTCTTAAGGAAGATGCTGCTAAAAATGGCGATACATGCAAAATTATCTTTACAGGCAAGAAAACCGGTCTTGAGGGTGAACTGGTTCCTAAAGCCGGTTTCGATTTCAGAGATGTAGAAGCTCTCCCGATGCCCTATAAGCCTTCGCCGAAGATCATCAAGGCGATGAGAGCCAACGGTAGAGGAAAGAAGCAGTGCCTGACTCTTATTGAAGATTTCAAACCTGACTGCGTTATCAGTACAGGTGGATACGTAAGTGCGCCGCTTATTATGGCTGCGAAAAAGAAGAACATTCCTGTCATGATTCACGAGGCAAATGCTTTTCCCGGAAGAGCAAATAAGCTCTTTTCTAAGAATGCTCTTGTAATGACCGGTTTCCCTGATCAGGAATCTATTTTCCGCAAGGCAAATAAAGTTGTTTACACAGGTAATCCTGTTCGTAGCTCCATGTTCGGAAGAACCAAAGAAGGATCAAGGAAAGAACTTGGTTTTTCTGATGATAAGAAACTTGTTTTCGTTATGGGTGGATCTTTGGGTTCTGCAACACTTACGAATTTTGTTTTCGAGAGCGTGAAAAAGCCTGAATTTGCTGATGTACACTTTGTTATCTCGGTCGGAAAGCATAACTCTGTTGAGATAACAGAGGATTTGCAAAAGCTCCCTAATCTCGAGATCAAGGACTATATTGAAAGACCTGATCTTTATATGTCTGCCGCTGACTGCTCTATATTGAGAGCAGGCGCAGTAACTTGTGCTGAAATAACCGCAACCGGCGCTTGTGCCATTATGGTTCCATATCCTTATGCTGCACACGACCATCAGACTTACAATGCGAATTCTCTCGCCAAGGAGGGTGCAGGAATGGTTGTAAGCGACGATGATGTTAAGGCAGGCAAGATGACCGATATTCTCCTAAATCTTTTGAACGATGCTTCCAGACAGGAAGAAATTCGCAAAGCAAGCCTGAACCTTGCAATCAAGGACACAGGAACGAGAATAACCGAAGCTATCAAGGAAGCGCTTGGGAATAATCCATAAACTGATAAAATAGCACTATGGATGATAACGAGTTAGACAAATTATTCGGAGAAGCTGAAGAGGCTGATAAAAAGTCTCCCAAAGAAGATGTAAAGGCTAAGGAAACTACGCCTTCGAAGGATGCTGACGAAAAATCCGAAGAAAAGGACGAAGCATCTGATGACAACGGTATCGTCGAAGATCAGAACGACGATAGCGAAGATTCTGAAGATACCGAAGAAGATGTCGAAGTAGAAGAGGCTGAAGAATCCGAAGAAGAAAGTGACGAAGACTCTGAATCTGATGAAGCAGAGGATGCTGAAGACGATGAAGAGGAAGAACCTCAAGAAGCTCCTAAAAAGATTTCGCGTCCCAAGGCTCCCAAAAAGCATATTCGTATCAATAGCAAAGGCATATCAGCTATCGCTATTGCTGTGTTTGTAATTGCGATTATTTCCCTTATCGCATTTCTTCCGGCGTTCAGAGTCAGAAATGCGCATGTTGAAGGTAATGTAGCACTTTCCGATGAAGAAGTTTTAAGAGAACTCAAACTCACATATAATGCTCACCTTATGGGTGGTGTAAGTGGAAATATCCTTGATGTAATAAGACTTGATTACGGTAAGACTGAAGAGCGAATCAAGAAGGAGAATCCTTACATCGAAGATATCAGAATTTCAGTTAAGCTTCCTTCTACCGTTGATGTAAGAATCAAGGAGAGAAGTAAGGTCTGCTACATTAAGACTGCTGACGGTTATGCAGCTCTTGATCGAGAAGGCCTTGTATTGGAGCTTGTATCAACACCGAAGCCGGATGTAAAACCCGTTATCTGTGGTCTGAACGTTAAATATGCCGAGCTCGGTAAGCCTGTGGTAATAGGCGATATGAACGACTATAAAAAGGCGATAATCGTCCTTGGTGCTATTCTTGCAGCAGATAATGCGAGTGTTGGTGATAGTTATTGTATGTTCGATAACACATCTGAAATTAGAATTCTTCCCAGTGGTTATATGTTCCTGTCTATCACTTCACCGACAGGCAAGCACATTCAGGTCAAGCTCAATAGCCTTGATTCGATAAGCGACGATATGGCATGGCTTTTGTATGTCTTTAATTCAGACGGCTTTAACAGATCCGGTTCCCTTGATATGACCGGAGATGACCCGACTTTCAGAGAAAGCAAGTAAAATACTCGCTTTTAGCCGCTAAGTGCTAAAAAGAAATATGAAAGTTTGTTTACAATCATTCAGTATTACCGCGTATTGTATTGATTGAATTTATTGTTTAGGTTAAAATTCTGAATGGTTAATAATATTTATTTAATCAAGAAATAAAAGTTCAGTTTTACATAATTTATGAGTACGGAGGAACAAAAGGATGTCTGAGAGCAAGCACAGCTATTCAATGGACGAATCTAATGTTGCAAGCATTAAGGTAATCGGCGTAGGTGGTGGCGGAAGCAATGCCGTTAACCGTATGGTCGAGAGTGGTGTTCAGGGCGTCACGTTCATCGCTATCAATACTGATAATCAGGCTTTGGCACGTAACAAGGCTGAGATCAAGATTCAGATTGGTGAGAAGGTAACAAGAGGCTTGGGCTGTGGTGCTGATCCCAGCGTTGGTGAGAAGGCTGCTGAAGAGTCAAGAGACGAGATCGCAGAAGCTATTTCCAACACAGACATGCTCTTCATTACAGCAGGCATGGGCGGTGGTACCGGTACAGGTGCAGCTCCTGTTGTTGCTCAGATTGCAAGAGATCTTGGTATCCTCACAGTTGCAGTAGTTACAAGCCCTTTCACATTTGAGGGTGCTAAGAGAGCAGCTAACGCAGAGCGCGGAATCCGTGAACTCCAGAAGTCAGTTGACTCACTCATCATTGTTTCCAACGACAAGCTCCTTGACGTAGTTGATGACAATACAAGCTTCGAAGAAGCATTCAACATGGCTGACCAGGTATTGAAGTTCGGTGTTGCCGGTATTTCTGACCTCGTTGCTATCCCTGGTCTCATCAACCTCGACTTGGCAGACGTTACACGTGTTATGAAGGATGCTGGTGTATGCCACATGGGTATCGGCCGTGCATCCGGTGAGGATAGAGCTTCTGTTGCTATTAAGCAGGCTATTAACTCACCTCTCCTTGATACAACAATCGATGGCGCTACAGGCGTTATCCTTAACTTCACAGGTGGAAGAGGAATGCGTCTTTCTGAAATCGATGCAGCTTCATCCATCGTTCGTCAGGCAGCAGCTCCTGAAGCTGAGATCATCGTCGGTGCAGTTGTTGATGATTCACTCGAAGATGAGCTCATGATCACAGTTATCGCTTCCGGTTTTGACGGAACAATCAATGCTTCTGCAGGACACAGAGCAAGCACATCAATTCTCTCAAGAGAGAATCCTACATTGATCACATCAAGACAGCCTGTTGCACCTCAGCCTAGAATGGATTACACACCCAGACAGCCTGAGCCTGTAGCAGCACCCGCACCTGCACCTGCACCCGTTCCGGTTCAGAAGGCAGCTCCCGGTTTCAGATTTGGTGATGATTCCGTAGCTCAGCCCGCACCTGTACAGCAGGCACCCGTTCAGCAGCAGATTCCTGTACAGCAGATGCCTGTTCAGCCTATCCAGCAGCCCGTACCTGCACCTGCTCCGGCTCCTGTTCAGCAGCCCGTTCAGATGGGTGGTAGACCTCAGGCTAACGTAGCACCTGCACCTGAAGAGAAGGCTCAGAAGTCAGCTAAGCCCTGGTTCATGTTCGGTAAGGACGGCCAGTAATCTTAAGGAAGTAGCTAAGTGATCTGTCCTAAATGCGGTTCGAACGACGATAAGGTTCTTGATTCAAGACCTACGGATGACGGCTTTGCTATCAGAAGAAGACGAGTATGTCTTTCCTGTGGCGCAAGATTTTCGACCATTGAAAAGATCGAAGGCTTGAAGCCTATGGTCGTAAAGAAGGACGGAACTAAGCAGTTATACGATCCTGATAAGATTCAGAGAAGTCTGGATGTAGCCTGCCAGAAGCGTGGCGTTTCGCAGCAGGTTAAAGAGAATATCGTTTCCGATATTACACATCTTATAGACGCAAGATTTAATAAAGAAATTACGTCGTCAGAGATTGGCGAATATATCATGTCGAAGCTTATGGACATAGATCGAGTGTCATATGTCCGCTTCGCCTCGGTATATAAGAACTTCACTGATTTGGATTCTTATACAGCCGAGATTAACAATTTCGATGTGGCAAGCGTTGCTCCCACAGAGAATTAAGGTTTGTAACACTGTTACATACAAGGAAAACCTAAAGAAGTTATAGGGCAGGGGTGATCTTATGGCAGCTAACAAGGTTTTGCTCGTTGATGACGATCCGGGCATTATTGAAGTACTGAAGTTATATTTCGAGAAAGAGGGATATCAGGTCTCTACATGTATGCAGGGCGATAAAGCTATTGCAGCTTTTAACAGTTTTGTACCTGACATTGTAATTCTTGACCTCATGCTTCCCGGAATGGATGGCAACGATATCTGCCGTGAGATCAGAAAAACATCCGATTGTCCTATTATCATGCTCACTGCAAGAACTGACACCTTGGATAAGATTGTCGGTCTTGAATTGGGAGCAGACGATTATATTCCGAAGCCGTTTGAGCCGAAGGAAGTTCTTGCCAGAGTTAAGGCAGTATTAAGACGTACAGATAAGCGCGACGCAGCTCCTGCTGCAGCAGAAAAGAATGAGAGCTCCACAGACGTTATTTCTTATCCCGGTTTCTCCGTTGATAAGATTCGTTATGTTGTAAGCGTTGACGGTAATGAGATTTACATGCCGCCGAAGGAGCTTGAGCTTTTGTTCTTCCTTGCTTCCAATCCTAACAGAGTCTTCACAAGAGAGCAGCTCTTAGAGAATGTCTGGGGCTACGATTTTTACGGAGAGTCTCGTACGGTTGATGTCCATATTAAGCGAATCAGAGAGAAGATCGAGAATCCTGACAGAGAGCAAAACTGGAGCATCAAGACTGTTTGGAGCAAGGGATATAAATTCGAGACGAGGTAAGTAACAGATGGCGCCGAGAGCTGACGGTAAGCGGGTGTCGGCGGGATTTGCCGTTTTTCTCATATCATTTCTTGTACTTACAACATTGATTGTTTTTACAATCCTGTTGTTCCTTTCCTATGAGAATATGTATAACAACCTGATCGTTGAAGTAGGCTCCGGTACTGAAGGGGCTGCTAACGATTTGGCTACAGATATTACTTCTGTTACTTCGCTTCAGTCGGTTCCTTTTGAATACACACTGAATGATGATGGTTCTGATAATTTCAAGAATTCCAGAATTATCGATAAGTTTGTAAATTCCCAGACATACAGATCAAGTGGTTCTGTTTATGTAGTCGAAAAGGACGGCAAGGTTGTAAGCCGTAACAGTTTTGTTTTCGATTCATCAGACAACCTTAAGACATCTGATGACGGACCTCTTTACATCACTCAGGAAGATGTCCTGGAGAAAATTACCGAAGCTGATACAGCCGGTTACGCCAATAAGTGTACTACTAACACCGGCAGAGTTATTTCCATAAGCTGTGTAAAGATCAGCGGCACCAGATATTTCGTAGTTGTAAGCAATAGTGAAGGAACAGAAGGTACCAGAGCTGAGTACGTAAGAGTTATTTTGATCCCGGCTTTGGTTGCAATGATCATTGCTATAGTTCTTTATATCGTATTCGTATATTTCAGCCTTATGCCTATCAAGGATATCTCTCAGGCGATTGCCAAGGTGGCAGAAGGCGATTATTCAGTAAGAGTAAGTTCCAAATACGCAGATCCTAATGACTACACTACATTATCTGTATCTTCTGAGTTTACGGAGATGGGAAGCACAGTAAACAGGATGATCGAATCTTTGGAGAATCAGGAACGTGACAGAGAGATGTTTATCTCTTCAATCGCACACGATATCAGAACTCCGCTTACTTCAATCAACGGCTTTGTAACAGCTATGCTTGATGGCACAATACCTGCTGACAGACAGAGCCATTATCTTGAACTTATCAAGCAGCAGACTGACAGAATCAGAACGCTTGTAACCCAGATGACGGAAGCGTCATCACTTTCACATCCTGATCCTGAGATGATGGAAGAATTCAATATTAATGACATGATCAACGATATCGTTGATAACCTTGAAGCGCAGCTCACAGATAAGCAGATCAAGGTTATTAAATCGCTCGATCCCGGCCCTGGAATTATGGCCTATGGTGAAGCTCAGCAGCTTTGCAGAGTAATTATCAACATCATCACTAACGCTATTAAGTTCACGCCGCAAAACGGTTCTATTAAGATTTCGACTGAGACCAATCCTAAAACAAGAAAGATAATCATTTCTGTTGAAGACTCAGGTGCGGGCGTTGAAGAATCAAAGCGACAGAGAATTTTCGAGAGCTTCTATCAGGCAGATTCTTCACGTAAATCTGAAGGTTTTGGCCTTGGTCTTTATATCTGCAAGCAGATTCTTGCAGGTCATGGCCAGACGATTATCTGCGACGAAGGAAGAGAATTGGGCGGTGCGCGTTTTGTATTCTCATTCCCTTATCCGCCCGAAAATCAGGAGCGCTGATTTTGAAAGGTAAACCGTCGAAAACAAAAATCCTTGCAGAGAAGATATATCAGGCGCTGTCAATAGAATTTCCTGACAGTACCTGCTCTTTGGAATACGATTGTCCTCAAAACTTAGCTATCAGAGGAATATTGTCCGCGCAATGCACTGACGTTAGAGTTAATATAACTGCAAAGGATCTTTTCGCTAAATATCCTGATATGGAATCTATAGCAGATGAGGACCCTCAGGCGATCGCAGACATAATAAGGCCATGTGGACTTACTGCTTCGAAGACGAAGTCAGTAATGACATTTGCCAGGAAGTATGTAAGCGAATGGGGAGGAACAATTCCCAACGATGTTGAGCTTCTCATGGAAGTTCCGGGCATCGGCAGGAAGATTGCAAATCTTATTGTAGGTGAGATATATCAGACTCCCGCTATAGTCGTTGATACGCACTGTAAGCGTGTTATGCGAAGGATTGGAATAACTGAAAGTGAAGACCCTGCTAAGGTCGAGAAGGATATGATGAAGGTATTTCCTGAAGAACAGTGGATCTCGATAGGCCATTTATCGGTTGATCTCGGACGCAAATACTGCACGGCTAAGTCTCCTTCGTGCGAGGCTTGTCCATGCTCTGATTTCTGCGCGAAGAGGATATGATCTTATGGCTACGATTCATCTGTCTAATCCTGTTACCGACCTTTATGGCGTAGGACCTTCTGCAGAAGATAAACTTGCAAAGCTTGATATCTACACCATATACGACCTTATAGCATTTATACCGTGGCGCTACGACGACTGGTCACAGGTGGGTGATATTGCTTCTGTCGATTTAGGCGGAAGATTCGATGATAATCTTGGCTACGATCTATCCTTCAGAGGAACGATCTCGACTAACCCTTCTGTAAATTTCACGAACAGGAAGAAGCCGTTAAGCTTTTTCGTTACTGACGGTACAGGAAGGATCAAGCTGACATTTTTTAATTCACCATATCTTGCAGGCAAATTTGCTTTGGGTGATGAGTGCTTCGTGCATGGATCAGTTACTCTGTTTAACGGTCAGATGCAGATGGTAAATCCATATATCGAGAAGACTGAAAAGATTACGGATGATGCTCTCGTAAGGCCCATTTATCACCTTACTGCAGGACTTTCTTCCAATAATATTTCCAAATGGGTTGGAACAGCGTTGAAGCTTTGCGGAGACGAACTTTTATCATGTATTCCTCAGAGTATTGCTGAGCAGAAGGGATTTGTATCGCCTAAAGAAGTTTACCGTATGGCACATTTCCCGAGTTCACTTGAAGAAGCCAGAAAGGCCAGAGAGCAGCTCGCATATGAGGAGCTTATTCTCTTGGGTATCGGCATGAAGCTTTACAGCAAAGGCAGCGGTATCAAGGAAGTTGCTGAGCAGGTAATTCCATCAGGCTCGATAAGCCGTGAATTAGCAAATAAATGGAATCTCATAAAGGGAAATCTCGGTTTTACATTAACTGATGACCAGGCTAATGCTTTTCGTGATGTTCAGTCAGATCTTATGCTGACAACACCAATGAACAGACTGATTCAGGGAGATGTAGGTTCAGGAAAGACAATGGTTGCAGCTCTTTCGATGCTGATAACAGCACTTATGGGAAAGCAGTCCGTGCTTCTTGCTCCGACATCGGTTCTTGCGACACAGCATTACAATACGATAAGCAGACTTATGCAGGGAAGCGGTATGGAACCGGTACTCCTTCTTGGTAAGACAAAGCCTTCTGAAAAGCTTGAGATCAAGCAGAAGATCGCAGATGGCAGCGCACGTGTAATTATCGGTACGCATGCCCTTCTTACAGATGATGTTAAGTACAATAACCTTGCATTGGTAATAGCAGACGAGCAGCACAGATTCGGTGTTAAGCAGAGGGAAAAACTGCTCTTTAAGGACGAAGGTTACGATGGTACGGTTAAGAGCGTACATAACCTCGTCATGACGGCCACACCGATTCCAAGAACTCTTGCTATGGTAATTTATGGCGATATGGCTACATCCGTTATCAGACAGAAGCCTGCAGGACGTCAGGAGATTACAACATGGTTTGTAAATTCCAAAAAGAGTAAGGCCATTGAAGAGATGATGAGCGTTAAGCTCTCAGCAGGTGAACAGGTCTATATCGTTTGCGCAAAGATCAATCAGGATGAGGCAGAATCAGGTGCTGACTGTTTCATAGGGGATCCTGTAACAGGTGATGATTCGGTAACTAATGTTTTCGAGATGAAGAAGATCGTGGATTTCATGAGTAATCTTTCTCAGTATAAGAGTGCGGTTCTTTATGGCTCTATGAAGGAAAAAGACAAGCTCGATACGATGGAGAAATTCATAAGCGGCGATATCAAGATCCTCATCTCCACGACCGTTATCGAAGTAGGTGTCGATAACCCTAATGCCAATGTCATGATCATCATGGATGCAGACAGATTCGGCCTTTCTACATTGCATCAGTTAAGAGGAAGAATCGGAAGAGGCGATAAGAAGTCCTACTGTCTTCTTGTTTCTGAATCAAGATCAGAACTTGCTTTATCACGTATGAAGATGATGTGCGAGACATCTGATGGTTTTGAACTTGCCGAAAAGGATCTCGAATTAAGAGGTCCGGGTGATTTTTACGGCACAAGACAGCATGGTATTCCTACACTTCGCGCTGCAAACCTTTATACTGATATGGATATTGCGACAGAGGCAACTGAAGCCGTAAACAGAATAATCGAAGAAGGCGGAGAAGAAGCAGAACGCTTGAACGAAGCCATAAAGAAGATGTTTGAATTAAGATTTGCAAGGAAGATGGAGCAGCTTTAATGCCAAGAGTAGTAACAGGAAGATTCAGAGGTGCGATTTTGCAGGCACCTGAAGGAGATAAGACAAGGCCTACGACTGATAAGGTTAAGGAAGCTTTGTTCTCAATTATCCAGTCTTATGTGCCGGATTCAGATTTTCTGGACCTTTTCGCAGGTTCGGGACAGATAGGAATAGAAGCTTTAAGCCGTGGCGCCAATCGAGCTACACTCGTCGAAAGGAGTGGCCAGGCAGCTGCAATTATCGCAAAGAACATCGCCAAGATCAGGATGGATAAATCTGATGAGATCAGATTCATCAAGAAAGGCGTCGCTCAGGCATTGGAGCAATTGGGAACTGAAGGTGAGAAGTTCGATATTATCTTCATGGATCCGCCTTATAAGGATGTTCCGGCAAGGCTTGAAGAGGCAGCTTCTCTTATCAGTTCATATGGAATGCTTAAAGAAGACGGAATGCTGATAGTAGAGCATGACAAGGATTGCGTAATGCCTGAAGAAATATACAGTTTGAAGTGTGTTCGTTCTTGTAGTTACGGGCTTACAGTGATAACATTTTTTAAGGAGAATAAAATCGGAGGATGATGGCTTGAAGGTAATGCTCTTTCCCGGGACATTCGATCCCTTTACAAGAGGACACAAAGACATCGCAAGACGAGCATCCAAGCTCTGTGATAAGCTTGTAATTGCTGTCATGGAGAATTCATCCAAGAATCCACCGTTATTTACTCCTGAAGAGCGTGTCGAACTTATCAATCTGTCTTTGCAGAATGAAGGTTTGGACAATGTCGAAGTAATGGCCTGGGGCGGACTTTTAGTCGATCTTTATCAGAAGCTCGGCTGCTGTGCTTCGGTAAGAGGTATCAGATCTGAGTCTGATTTCAGATATGAAGAAGAGCAGTTGCTTGGTAACCGTTTGCTTTTTTCCGGTTACGATGCAGTGCTTCTACCTTGCAGCGGTGATCTGGCATTGATCAGTTCATCGATGGTAAAGGCAGTTGGTTATTACGGCGGAGACATCTCAACGATGGTTCCGACTGAGATAATAGATATGGTTAAGGTAAAATTTTTGAAAGGCAGGACTTAATAATGGAGAACAGCAATTTCAATCAGGGTGGACAGCGCTACGACGCAATCAAGCATATCGACTATCTTATCGATATGATCAAAGACGCATCAAGCGTACCCTTCTCCGATAAGTGCTCTATCGAGCGTACAGAGACAATCAACTCTCTTCAGATCCTTAAGAATAATCTTCCCGCATCTGTTGCTCAGTCAAATGACATCGTTGCAAGAGCTCAGGACATTATCAGCACAGCAAGAGAGAAGAATAAGAAGATCATCGACGACGCTAACCGTATGTATGCAATGAAGGTTAACGATCACGAGATCACAAGAGGCGCTCGTGAAGAGGCTGCCCAGATCATCGCAAATGCTGAAGCACAGGCTGAAGAACTCAGAAGAAATGCTCACATTTATGTTAAGACTTTGCTTACAAATGTTAACGATACTCTTACTGAGAACATCACAAAGATTCAGACAAATCTCACAGAGATCAACTCCACTCTCGACGAGACAGAGTGATAACTTAATACAATTAAGATTTTTCAAGGCCACTGATAAATTCAGTGGTCTTTTTTTGCCATAAAGGCATATTGAATTAAACCTGCATTAGCCTAAAATTAATATAAATGGATAGTAGGAGGTGGCTTCATGATCCTGGGAATTGAGATTATCAACTTCGATGTTTTCGATAACGATAAGGTTGGAATTCTGATTGAAGATTATCTGTCAGACAGCAGTGACAGTGTTGCTTTAAATCCGTTCAGAGGTCTTAATGCTTTTATCGGCCGTAACAGTACCGGCAAGACTTCCTTTATGGGCTGTATGGCCTTTCTCAGAGACACGATAACCCAGGGTTGTGCAGTATCTTCAATAAGTTACGGACGCCCCGGATTTGCCAATATGACTTCTGACATTAGCAAGCCTTCTGTATTTAAGGTTTTCTTCAAAATAGAAGACGATAAGAATGGTGAGGCAAAGTTCATTCAGTATGAACTTTCAATTGCCGCAAGCAAATATAAAAGCCCTGTTATCGACAGCGAGAAGGTAATCGTTGTTGCTGATAACGATGGTGTGAAAAAGGCAGTTACCATACTCGATGTTAATCAGCAGCAGGGCACGATATATGGTCTTGAAGATATAGATTCAGGTGATTCTATTGGAATTGAAGATGAGCATCTTCCGGCATTAAGTCTTTATGGCAAGATAAGTGCATACAGGGATTTTGTCCTGCTTTACAGAGAAATCTGCAACTGGTTTTTCTGCAGCTTCTCATCGGAAGAGCAGAGCTCTTATTACTACGATGGCGGCGCTCCCGGTGGACACAAGCACCTTAACAGCACAGGCGCTAATGTTATCAATGTTCTTCAGTATATCGAGATGGAAGACGCTGAAGAATACAAGAGAATCGTAAATGAGA
Source organism: Saccharofermentans sp. (assembly GCA_024403855.1). Classification (GTDB taxonomy): domain Bacteria; phylum Bacillota; class Clostridia; order Saccharofermentanales; family Saccharofermentanaceae; genus Saccharofermentans. The sequence goes on from JAKSRC010000024.1 coordinate 21,610, forward strand.
TCAACGAGAAGATCCCTACAATGAGAATTAAAAAGAATCTTCCACAGACTCTTAAGGAAAGCCCTAACAAGCTCTTTTTATATCTGTTGCTTTTGAGAGATAAGAGCCCGCGCACCACGATTTTCATTGAGACTCCAGACAAGGATCTTTATCACGATATGGTCGATGTATTAGCTGATGAGATGCGCGAATATACGATGAATCACCGCTATTGCCAGATAGTGTTTTCGACTCATAATCCATACATTATTGAGACGCTGTCACCTAAGGAAATCTGGATCTTCGAACGCTCTTTCGAAAAGGAAATGGGCGACGTAAAAATCCGCTGTGCAGGTGCAGATCCGCTCGTCATGGAGATGTTCAATCAGGGCGTCGGCATGGGTGCTATATGGTACGGCGGACATCTGGATTCGAAAAGCGAAGACGATTAATGAAGGCTTTTTAATATGCTGGTAGAGATACTTTCAGAAGATAAATCCGGAGCAGTCGTTATCGAACGACTTGCCAAGCGGATTGCCGCAAATGAAGAGATGGATGTTAAAGTCAACGTCCATCCTCATAGAGGGTGCGGCAGTCTTCCTAAAGATGCCAATGAGAAGCCACCGAAGTTTGCTAATTCTTTGCTCGATCTTTTGCCGTATGAACTTCGTGCCTATAACAAAGTGTATGCCGGAAAGGAACTTATCCTTGTAATCTGCATGGATTCCGACGATAAAGATCCGCAGGCATTAAGGCAGGAATTATATGCTGTTGCAGCAAAGTTCGCGCCTGATATCAGATGCGTTGTAGGAATCAGCACAGAAGAGATTGAAGCCTGGATTCTAGGTGATAGGAAAGCGATAGCTGAAGCGTATCCTTCTTGCAACATGGAAGTGCTTGATTCTTATGAACAGGATTCTGTTTGTGGAACGTGGGAAGTCCTTTGCAGAGCGATAAGTGACAACGCTGACGAATTAATAGAGATCGGTTATCCTGCAGCAGGTCATTATAAGGCTTTGTGGGCTGATACCATCTCCAGACACATGCTTCCGCAAAATAACGTATCGCCAAGCTTTAATACTTTCAAAATGGCACTCATTACAGCATTAAAGCATCCCGGTCCGATTTATAGAAGGCGGACATTCTGATGGCAAGACATATATATATACATAACGCTTTCTGCGTGAGGAAATGCCCATATTGCGATTTCTATTCGATTACCGATACTTCTTCTATCGAAGCCTTCTATAAAGCTGCGGTAAAAGAAACTTCTATGCTTGGTGAAGTTATCAGCAGCAATACCGGAAGAAATGCTCTTACAGACATCGATAACGTGGATACGATTTATTTCGGAGGAGGAACACCTTCACTTCCAGACAGCAGACTTATATGTGAGCTTCTTGAATCTGCCGTAAAGGCCTTTAACATCTCGCCAGACGCTGAGATAACCATTGAGGTTAATCCGTCTTCAGTTGATCCTCAGAAGCTTTCTGACTATCGCAGAGCGGGTTTTAACCGCATATCTGTAGGTGTCCAGTCGCTTGACGATAAGGTTCTGAAAACTCTTGGCAGACTTCACGATTCTAAAGGTGCAATAAGTGCGATCGAGAATATTGCAAAAGCAGGGTTCACTAACATTTCAGCTGACCTTATAACAGGCGTTCCGGGCGAGTCTTTAGATGGAATAAAGAAAGATATCAGGACGTTCAAAGACCTGGGCGTCAAGCATATCAGTACTTATTCTCTCATGCTCGAAAAGGGGACGGCTTTCTACGACAGATACAAAGATACGATAGAAGATCTTATTACGCCTTCAGTCGAACGCGAGATGTACCATGGCACAAGGGAATACTTAAGTGAGTTAGGTTACAGCTCTTATGAGATATCTAATAGCTGTCTTGAAGGATATAAAAGTATCCATAATTCTTCTTACTGGAATTCATGTGAATACTTTGCAATCGGTGCGGGTTCCCACGGATATCTTGGAGATATGAGATACGGCCACAAAGACGATGTAAGAGCTTACATTGAAGAAATGAATGAGATTAAGCCTGAAGACTATCGCGCATTCCTGGAGGGCAATAAGAGCGAATTAAGGTCACTCTATGTCGAAGAGATGCTTTCTGACGAAGATAAGATGCGTGAGGTTCCATTCTTGAGGCTTAGAACTACTGAAGGAATCCTCCTGGATGAATTCAGAAGAATCTTTGGCGTTGAGTTCGAGGATGTTTTCGCTCCTGCCGTAAAGTCAAATATCGAAAAGGGTCTATTAGAGCGCAAAGAAAGAACGCTCCGATTAACACGGAGCGGTCTTGATCTTGCAAATGCTGTTATTGAGGATTTCCTCTGATCAGTACTGAATCTTAGCCTGTTCTTCTCTGAATTTAGCTTCGTCAGCTTTTCTGATTGCGGTACGCATAATCTTACCGCTTGTTGTTTTCGGAAGTTCATCAACGAACTCGATAACTCTGGGATATTTGTAAGGTGCAGTAGCATTCTTAACGTGATTCTGAAGTTCCTTTACAAGCTCAGGTGAAGCCTTCTCTTTATAAGCCTTTGTGAGGACTACAGTTGCCTTAACTACCTGACCTCTCATTGCATCAGGAACAGCTGTTACAGCGCATTCGAGAACTGCATCGTGTGTCATGAGAGCGCTTTCAACTTCAAATGGTCCGATACGGTAGCCGGAGCACTTGATAACGTCGTCATTTCTTCCTACGAACCAGATGTAGCCATCAGAATCTCTCCAAGCTGTATCACCTGTGCTGTAGTCTGCACCGGGCCACTGATCGGCCATTGCTTCAGGATTCTTGTAGTATTCGCGGAAAAGGCCGGTAGGACGGGAAGATGCATTCTTGATTACGATAGTTCCGACAATACCGTCTTCAACCTCTTCGCCGTTCTCGTCTACGAGCTGGATATCGTAAATAGGTGTAGGCTTACCTGTTGAACCGGGCTTTACATCGATCCAAGGGAAGTTAGCGAAAAGAACGCTTCCTTCTGTCTGGCCGAAGCCTTCGCGAATCTCAAGGCCGGTTGCTCTCTGCCACTTATAGAATACTTCAGGATTTAACGGTTCACCTGCCATTGAGCAATGCTGGATGGAGGAGAAGTCATATTTTGTAAGATCTTCCTGAATGAGATATCTGTAGATAGTAGAAGGTCCACAGAAGGAGTTGAGCTTAAGCTTTTCCATGATCTCAAGCATTCTTCTTGCATTGAATCTTACTGTATCGTATGTAACGTTAACTGCGCCGCAGATCCACTGTCCGTAAATCTTGCCCCATGCAAACTTTGCCCAGCCAGAGTCAGCCTGTGTAAGGTGTCTGCATCCGTCATAAACCTGCTGCCAGTACTTAGCAGTTACGATGTGACCCAAGGGGAGGAGATAATCGTGAAGGATCATCTTAGGCTCGCCTGTAGTACCGGATGAGAAATAAATGAGCATCTGATCGTCGTTATGTGTTGCTTCAGTACCTGTGGGACGCTCGAAAACAGGGGATTCCTTTGCCATATCATCTGTAAAAGATCTCCAACCTTCAGGTGCTTCTCCGAGAATGCTGCAATACTTAACTGTCTTGCAGTCAGGAAGTGCCTTATTAACGTGCTCTACAATTTCCATATCGTCAGCAGATACGATCATCTTTACATCTGCTGCATTGCATCTGTAAACGATATCGTGCGGGAGGAGCTGGAATGTAGCAGGAATAACTACAGCGCCGAGCTTATGAAGACCTACGATTGTGAACCATACTTCAGGTCTCTGACGGAGCATGATGAGGACTCTGTCGCCCTTCTTGATGCCTAAGCCCTTGAACATGTTTGCGATACGGTTACTGTTCTCGCTTACATCCTTAAATGTGAAGTGCTTCTCGTTGCCGTCGTCGTCGCACCAGATAAGAGCTTCCTTCTCAGGATCTTCCTTGGCATATACATCTACAACATCAAAACCGAAGTTGAAATTCTCCGGGATGATGATCTTGAAATTTTCCTTAAAGTCTTCGTAGCTTTCAAATTCTACTCTGTTAACAAATCTATTTAATAAGTCCATTGGTATTAGTTCCTTTTCTGCTTCAATTTAATGTTCTGGGGTAGTACTGCTAAATCACTCGTTGATTACTGTGAGGAACTTAGCAGTCTCCGTCACGGCGCGCTGTCCGTGAGGCTTCTCAGGATTGAAGTAGATGGAGTCGCCTGCTTCTAATGTGAATTCGCGATCATCAACTATCACTTTGATAGTACCTTCGATTACATAGTTGAACTCCTGACCCGGGTGATGTACGAGCTCAGCAGTCTCTGACTTGGAGAGGGTTACGATCATCGGATCCATCTGTCTGTGCTTATAATTGAAAGCAAGAGCACTGAATGAATAACCGTTATAACGCTCAACCTTAATTCCGTTGCCGCCTCTGACGACTGTATAGTCATCCATTCTGGGTACATCGCCTGTCATAAGGACTGTAGGATCCACCTTAAAGATTCCTGCTACCTTATACAAAATGCTGATAGGAATCTCCTTATCACCATTCTCATATGCAAGATATTCTTCTTCGCTGATTCCTGTATCTTTAGCAACATCTTCAGCTGATATTTCAAGGATATCGCGGAGCTCTCTTATTCTGTCGGATATTTGTTTAATGTATGTATTCATAATGATCCACCTTAAATTGAATTTTACTAATAATAAAACAAAAGTCGAAAAGTGTGAACACAATTTGGGTGCGTGATTACTTATTTATCCAATATGCCAAAGTTATTGTTGACTAATCGACACCAGTATTAGTAGAATTTTCGCTATTGAGGGAGTAGCAGACGCTAAAGCGTTGTCTAAGTCAACATACTGGTATCTTACCTGGCTTATTCTTCCGGTGCGAGACTCAAGGCTATTATTTGCCTTGGGTTATTTTTTTTGCCCGGGCAGGATGGAGGAGAAAATGGAATATTTCCAGCTTTTGTTTAATTCAGTTCTTTTGGGTTTAGGTCTGTCTATGGACGCTTTTTCGATTTCTATTGCAAATGGACTTGTTGAACCCGGTATGAAGCGCACACGCATGTTCCAGATTGCAAGCGTTTATGCTGTGTTCCAGGGACTCATGCCTCTTATCGGATGGGTTCTGGTAAAGACAGTGAGTGTCCTTTTCAGTTCATTCGAAAAGCTCATTCCGTGGATCGCTTTGATTCTTCTTTTGTTTATCGGCGGAAAAATGATCATCGAGAGCATATCCAAAAAGTCATCCGACAATAAAGAAGTGGAATCAAAGGAGACGAAGATCACATGGAAGCTTTTGTTTGTACAGGGTATAGCTACTTCTATTGACGCTTTGTCTGTTGGTTTTACCATCTCAGACTATTCTTTCCTGAAAGCCCTTGCCGCAGTTTTGATTATAGCTGTTGTAACGCTTGCAATGTGCATGGGTGGATTAGTTTTCGGTAAGAAAATCGGTAATAAATTCTCAAGTGTTGCTACAATTATCGGAGGCGTTATTCTTATTCTTATCGGAATAGAGATTTTCGTAAAAGGCATTTTCGGCCTGTAATTATGGAGGACATACATATGGCAAAAGTTGCAGTTTTTATCGCAGACGGCAGTGAAGAAGTAGAGGCTATTACACCTGTTGACCTCATGAGAAGAGCAGACATCGAAGTTGATGTCGTATCAATAAAGGAAACTCTTGAAATTACTGCATCAAGAGGCGTTAAGCTTACAGCTGACAAGCTTATCAGTGAAATCGATTTCGATGAATACGATGCCCTGGTTCTTCCCGGTGGCGTTCTTGGAACTAACAACCTCAACGCTTGCGAAGAACTTAAGAAGAATATCGTTAAGTTTAATGATCAGAAAAAGGTAATTGCAGCAATCTGCGCAGCTCCCACTGTATTCGGTGAATTGGGGCTTCTCAAAGGAAAGCAATCCACATGTAATCCCGGTTTCTGGGACAGCTTAAGAGCTAGCGATGCTGATGTAGTTGAAGATCAGAAAGTGTTTGTAAATGGCAACATAATCACGAGCCAGGCAATGGGAACATCGGTTGATTTTGGCCTTGCGCTTGTTGAATGTCTTAATGGTGCCGAGGCAGCAGAAAGCCTTAGGAAGAATATCAGGTTCGGCGCAATTTGATATTCTCATTTGGTTGAATAATACCGACGAATCATTTACAATAATGCGGACTTGGAGACGTATCGAAGTGGTCATAACGGGGCGCACTCGAAAT
>JAKSRC010000025.1 GCA_024403855.1 Saccharofermentans sp.
TGATGCTCTTCGGTGTCTCAGCGAAGTGGCTGATCTGCATTACGAATGTACCACGTCCCTGTGTAGAAGAACGGAGGTCTGTTGCATAACCGAACATGTTTGCGAGCGGAACTTCAGCGTGAATCTGCTGTGAACCGTTCATAGGCTCAATAGTCTTGATTGCGCCACGGCGTGAGTTAAGACCGCCGATAACGTCGCCCAAGTACTCATCAGGAACCTCAACGTCTACCTTCATGATAGGCTCGAGGAGGCAAGGATCACCCTTCTGCATACCTGCCTTGAATCCCATGGATCCTGCGATCTTGAAGGCCATTTCTGAAGAGTCGACATCGTGGTAAGAACCGTCGAAAACGGTAACCTTAATATCAACTACAGGATAGCCGCCCAAGACACCGGCCTGCATTGCTTCCTGAATACCTGCATCGATAGGAGCGATGAACTGCTTCGGGATAGAACCACCGACTGTCTCGTCAACGAATTCATAACCCTTACCAGGCTCCTGGGGTTCAAGTCTGAGCCAGCAGTCACCGTACTGACCGTGACCACCGGACTGACGTACGAACTTACCCTGAGCTTCAACAGATTTTCTGATTGTTTCTTTGTAGGATACCTGAGGTGCACCTACGTTAGCTTCAACCTTGAACTCACGGAAAAGACGGTCAACGATGATATCGAGGTGGAGCTCACCCATACCAGCGATGATTGTTTGTCCTGTTTCCTGGTTTGTATATGTACGGAAGGTCGGATCTTCTTCTGCGAGCTTCTGGAGAGCGATAAGCATCTTTTCCTGTGAAGCACGGCTCTTAGGTTCGATAGCAACCTCGATAACCGGCTCAGGGAACTCCATGGACTCGAGGATGATAGGATGATCCTCATCGCAGAGAGTATTACCTGTTGTTGTATCCTTAAGACCGATTGCAGCAGCAATGTCGCCTGAGAATACTTCAGTAATTTCCTTACGCTCGTTAGCGTGCATCTGAACGATACGTCCGATACGCTCCTTCTTACCCTTTGTAGAGTTAAGAACGTAAGAACCAGCTTCCATAATGCCGGAATAAACTCTGAAGAAGCAGAGCTTACCGACGAACGGGTCTGTAGCGATCTTGAATGCAAGAGCTGCGAAAGGCTCTTCATCAGAAGAAGGTCTCTCTTCCTCTTCGTCTGTATCAGGGTTAACACCCTTGATAGCAGGAACGTCGAGCGGAGAAGGCATGTAATCTACGATTGCATCCAAGAGCATCTGAACGCCCTTGTTTCTCAAAGATGTACCGCATGTAACGGGGATAAGCTTACAATTGCAAGTTGCCTTACGGAGTGCAGCCTTAAGCTCGTCAACGGAAATCTCTTCGCCCTCGAGATACTTCTCTGTGAGCTCATCGTCTGTCTCGCAGATTCTCTCGATCATTTCATCTCTCTTGGCATTTACGAGGTCTACCAAGTCAGCAGGAACCTCACGGTCCTCATACTGCATACCATCTTCACTGGTGTAAACCTCAGCTCTCAATGTCATGAGATCGATAATGCCCTCGAAGCTATCTTCCTTACCGATAGGGTACTGGATAGCGACAGGAACATTCTTAAGTCTGTCCTGGATCATGTTGCAAACATTATCAAAGTTTGCACCGATGATATCCATCTTGTTGACGAAAACCATTCTAGGAACACCGTAGTGCTCAGCCTGTCTCCAAACTGTTTCCGTCTGCGGCTCAACGCCGCCTCTTGCAGACATAACCGTAACTGCACCGTCAAGGACACGGAGTGAACGCTCAACTTCTACTGTGAAGTCAACGTGACCAGGAGTGTCGATGATGTTGATACGGTGGTTTCTCCAAGGAGCTGTTGTAGCAGCAGAAGTAATTGTGATACCTCTTTCCTGCTCCTGGACCATCCAGTCCATTGTAGCAGCACCTTCGTGAACCTCACCCATCTTACGGTTAACGCCGGAGTAATAAAGAATTCTCTCGGTCGTTGTTGTCTTACCGGCGTCGATGTGAGCCATAATACCGATGTTTCTAGTCTTCTCAAGCGGATATGCTCTTGTTGTAGCCATTAGTATTAAGTCCTTTCTTAACCGGTAGGTTAACGATTAAAATGTGCGAAAGCCTTGTTAGCTTCAGCCATTCTGTGCATTTCTTCTTTTCTCTTGAATGCTCCGCCAGTCTCGTTTGCTGCATCCATAAGTTCTGCAGCAAGGCGCTCCTTCATGGTGCGCTCGGATCTGCTTCTCGAATACTGAACTATCCAACGAAGTCCCAATGTCTGTCTTCTTTCAGGCTTAACATCCATAGGGATCTGATAGTTAGCACCGCCTACACGGCGTGCCTTGCACTCGAGGGTGGGCATTACGTTAGCAAGAGCCTTTCTGAATACTTCGAGGGGCTCTTCATTTGTGCGCTCTTTGATGATGTCAAAAGCGCCGTATGTAATTTTCTGAGCAACGCCCTTCTTGCCGTCCAACATGATGTTGTTGATAAGCTTACTTACTACAACGTCATTGTAGACAGGATCAGGAAGAACAGTTCTCTTTGGGGTATTGCCTTTTCTTGGCACTTTGCTTCCCTCCTAACATGATTATCAAAATTTTAATCTAAAACTTGAAACCATAGGTACTCACGTTTCAGTTGTTCTTGTGGACCGTGTTAAGTGTTTCAGTCAGGCAATGTCCATATATGAACAATGTACTGATCACTTATGTCCAACCCCTGCGCGATAATTCGCACTTGGGATTACTTCTTAACCTTAGCAGCCTTCGGCTTCTTAGCGCCGTACTTAGATCTGCCCTGCTTACGATCAGCTACGCCGGCTGTATCAAGTGTGCCTCTAACGATGTGATAACGTACACCAGGGAGGTCCTTAACACGTCCGCCTCTGATAAGTACAACAGAGTGCTCCTGAAGGTTGTGTCCGATTCCCGGAATATAAGCTGTAACCTCGTAACCGTTTGTAAGACGAACTCTGGCAACCTTACGAAGAGCTGAGTTAGGCTTCTTAGGTGTTGTTGTCTTTACAACAGTGCAAACGCCACGCTTTTGAGGCGAATCAAGATCTGTCTGCTTGTTTCTGATGGTATTCATCGAGAACTGCAAAGCCGGGGAAGCAGACTTGTATGTCTTAGACTGTCTGCCGGACTTAACCAATTGATTGAACGTTGGCATCAATACATCTCCTTTCTATATTTTTACGCGCACATAAGGGCACAAAGTCCCCTTTGCGAGCAATTAAGTATACACCCGCATTTTTTGAATGTAAACCGCATTTTTTTCGAGAAATCGGTATAGTCACTTTTTCGGACACTTTTCGAAAAATAGGTATCAGAAAATATATATAAATATATAAAAAATATTTCCTAATTTAAAATCGTTATTCACTTATTTGGGAAAACCCTATATACTTACTACGGTTATTTTTTATTACAAGGAGTGTGACTTCAATGAAAGTAAAAATCACAGAAACCGTGTTGCGTGACGCACAGCAGTCGCTCATCGCAACTCGTATGCCTTTCTCAGATTTTGAGGGCATCCTTGAGACATTGGACAACGCTGGCTACTACTCACTCGAGTGCTGGGGCGGCGCTACATTCGATTCATGTCTCAGATATTTGGACGAGGATCCGTGGGAGAGACTTCGTAAGATCAAGGCAGTTTGCAAGAAGACTCCTCTTCAGATGCTCATCCGCGGCCAGAACATCTTGGGCTACAAGCACTATCCCGATGATGTTGTAAGACTCTTCTGCCGTAAAGCAGCAGAGAATGGTATGGATATTTTCCGTATCTTCGACGCTCTCAATGATTTCCGCAACATTGAAGTCTGCATTGACGAAGTAAAGAAGTGCGGCAAGCATGCACAGGGCTGCATCTGCTACACAACTTCACCCGTTCATACAATCGAGAAGTACGTTGAAATGTGCAAGGAACTTGAAGGCATGGGCGTTGACTCCATCGCTATCAAGGACATGGCAGGTATCTGCTCACCTCAGGAAGCATATGACCTCATCAAGGCTATCAAGGCTTCTGACATCAAGGTTCCTCTCTTCTTCCACACACACCACACAACAGGTATGGGTCCTATGACTCTCTTGAAGGCTGTTGAAGCTGGTGTTGATGGTATCGATTGCGCTATCTCCACAATGGCAGGCGGCACATCACAGCCCGCTACAGAGACAATGGCTTTCACACTCGATCAGTTCGGTTATGAGTCAGGTCTCGACATGGATAAGCTCAAGGAGATTTCCGACTACTTCAAGCCCATCAGAAAGAGATTCCTCGATGAAGGTGGACTCAATCCTGAAGTTATGGGCATCAAGGCTGACATCCTCAAGTATCAGGTACCTGGCGGAATGCTTTCCAACATGATCGCTAACCTCAAGGATATGAAGGCTCTTGATAAGTTCGATGAAGCTTTGGCTGAAATCCCTGCAGTTCGTAAGGACATGGGTTATCCCCCGCTCGTTACACCTCTCTCTCAGATGGTAGGTAACCAGGCAGTTCAGAACGTTCTCTTGGGCGAAAGATATAAGAATATCTCCAAGGAGATCAAGGCTTACCTCCGTGGTGAATACGGTAGAGCACCGGGTGAAGTTAGCCAGGAATTGATCGACAGATGCTGGAAGCCTGAAGAACTCGTTAAGGGCAGATATGCTGATTCACTCGAACCTGCTTTCGAAAAGACAAAGAAGGAACTTGGTGATAAGGCTAGATCTGACGAAGACGTTCTCTCCTACATCGCTTTCCCTCAGGTTGCTGAGAAGTTCTTCGCAGCTCGTGAAGAGAAGGAATCCAATACAGTTAACTACACCATCGAGAAGAAGGAGGACTAATTATGACCCCCGTTATTCAGTTGGCTATAGAGCGCGGACAGCATCTTTCAACCGCTGAAATGCTCACGAATGCCGGCATCGTAATCCTCGTGGTTTTCGGTGTGCTTTTCATGATGTATATCCTGATTTCAATCTCAGGTAAGATCATCCAGGCAATCACAAAGGTTGGAACAAAGGCTGAGCCCACTAAGGCAGCTCCTGCAACAGCAACACCTGCTGCACCTGCTGCTCCTGAAGAGATTTACTCTTCCGGTTCATTAAAGCTTAAGAACTGTGATGAGAAGACCGCTGCCATGATCATGGCAATCGTCGCTGATGACTCCGGAATCCCGCTCGAAGAGCTCATTTTCAAGTCAATCAAGCTGGTCGAAAAAGATTAAAGGAGAAAGTCCATGATTTATAACGTAACTATCAACGATAAAGTTTATGAAGTTGAGGTCGAGCAGGGTAAAGCCAATCTCATCAAGACAACTGCTGTTGTAGCAGCTGCTCCCGCAGCACCTGCCGCAGCTCCCGCACCTGCCGCTGCACCTGCTCCTGCTGCTGCACCCGCAGCCGCTGCTGCCGCTGGCACAACACCTGTTAACTCACCTATGCCTGGTACAATCATCGACGTAAAGGTTGCTGTAGGTCAGGCAGTTAAGGAAGGCGAGCTCGTTTGCATCCTCGAAGCAATGAAGATGGAGAACGAGATCTACGCTCCTTGCTCAGGTTCTGTTGCTCAGGTTCTCGTAACAAAGGGCCAGTCAGTAGACACAGGCACTCCCTTGGTTTCGATTTCTTAATCAGGAGGGTAGCAGGTAATGTTAGAAGTATTAAAAAATCTGTGGGAGACCTCAGGTGTTGCCGCAATGACGTGGCAGCAGGGCGTGATGATCCTCATCTCGTTCATCCTGTTCTATCTCGCAATCAAGAAGCAGTATGAGCCTTTGCTCTTACTCCCTATCGCATTCGGTATGCTCCTTACCAATCTCCCTTGGCCCGGCGGCGGAATTTTCCACCCCGAATGGTTCAATGGCGAGATCAACTGGGCTGCATTGGGTGGCGGCTACATTGATGAAGCCGGCAACCACATTGATCCGGGTCTTTTCGACTTCCTCTACATCGGCGTTAAGATGGATATCTTCCCCTGCCTCGTATTTATGGCAGTAGGCGCTATGACAGACTTCGGACCCTTGATCTCCAGACCTTCATCCTTCTTCATGGGTGCTGGTGCTCAGTTCGGTATCTCTTTCGCATTCGTAGTAGCTTGCCTCTTGGGCTTCGACCCTCAGGGTGCAGCTTCTATCGGTATCATCGGTGGTGCTGACGGCCCGACAGCTATCTACCTCACATCCAAGCTCGCTCCTGAGCTCTTGGGCGCTATCGCTGTTGCAGCATATTCATACATGGCCCTGATTCCTATGATTCAGCCGCCAATTATGAAGCTGTTTACAACAAAGAAGATGCGTCAGGTAAAGATGGAGCAGACAAGACCTGTATCCAAGGCAGAGAAGATTTGCTTCCCTATCATCGTTACAGTTGTTTGCGTTCTCATCCTCCCTTCAGTTGCACCTCTCCTCGGCTGCCTCATGCTTGGTAACCTCTTCAGAGAGTCTGGCGTTACAGATCGTCTTTCCGACGTTGCTCAGAACGCAATGTGCAATACCGTAACAATCATGCTCGGTACATCAGTTGGTGCTACAGCAGTTGGTGCTAACTTCCTCAAGCTCGAGACAGTAAAGATCATCATCATCGGCCTTGCAGCTTTCGCCTTTGCTACAATCGGCGGACTCCTCATCGGCGATATCATGTACTTCCTGTCAAAGGGCAAGATCAACCCGCTCATCGGCGGCGCAGGCGTTTCCGCTGTTCCTATGGCAGCACGTGTTGCTTCCAAGGTTGGCCAGAAGGAAAATCCTTCCAACTTCCTGCTCATGCACGCAATGGGCCCGAACGTTGCAGGCGTTATCGGTTCTGCAGTTGCAGCCGGCATCCTGCTCACACTCTTCGGTTAAGTTGTAATTAATAACCTTAAATAAATGACCCCCGGTTTTCGCCGGGGGTTATTTATTTGCATTCGTATATATAAGATATTTAATTTTTATTACTTCCTTAATGTTCTCTCTGAAAGCCTGTTTTTCGCGCATTTATCCTTGTCGTATTTTGTCGTAAGTTGTCGTATTTTCGCCCTTGAAATGCGACAAAGCATCGCTCTATGATTCTTCTATGGAACTACTTAATCACTACATTCCCAAAGAGTATCTGGCTCTCAGAATAAACTATTGCCGCATGCAGCTCATGAAGTTGCCAGTCGTTAGAGTGTCTGAGCATATAATTGACGGGGTCGCGACTGAGAGGGTTTTCGCTGATGGTCATCGCTATAATATTGACTCGGTTAAGGGCAAGAAGTGTCTTGAAATAAGACACCTATCGGAGCAGCTCACTGCAAATCTCAATCTGCTAGAGACTGTCTGGAAAAACAAGTTTAACGATCCTCTGCCCAAAGAATGTATCCCTCACAGAGTTATAAGAAACTTAAGAGTTGACTATCAGCATGAACTCACGCTAAACAAAGAATTCTTTGACAGCCTAGAATCTGACTCCAATAGCAGATATCCCAAAAACGGTAGTTTCTATTTCGATGGAATCTACTACCGTTCCGCTGCTGAACGCGACATTGCTATCTTTTACACGGAACTTGGTATCCCCTTCAAATACGAACCCTCTATCATGATAGAGGGCGTAAATCACCCTATTCATCCAGACTTTGTAATTTATATTGAGGAATTAGATACCTGTATATTCCACGAGCACTTAGGCATTAAGGATTCTTCCAATTATCTCAGAACCTCCAAAATAAAATACAGTAACTACGTTGATGCCGGCTTGATTCCAGATGTAGACATTCTTTTTACTTATGATACGGATGATTTGCCTTTTGACATAAGAAGTATGCCCGCTAAACTCAACGCTGCAATCTATACGCTTACAATCAGTTCTAGGAAATCCTCTGCTCCGTTCTAATCTTTGACAAACTCTTTTGTATATCAGTGTGGACGGTATTATTTAGACTCTGTTAGAGGCATCTTTGAACCTTGCAGATTGAATTTCAAAAAAGTGTACGAATTGACCCCCTAAAAGTGCACTTTTTCTGAAATTTTCGAAAAATTTCAGAATTTTTACCTATTATTACACGATTTTTGAAATCCTGGTGAAATTTCAAATCGGCGAGCATTTGAAGTCCCATTCTCCCCATTCTCCCCACTCTCCACACTCTCGCGCCCCTCACCTCACCTCTTCCACACCAATAATAGCAAACAACGAATAACCCCTCCGAACCGAAGTCCGGAGGGGCAATCTTCTATACCGTACTATCCCTATTCCGATATTGTTTTAATTGGTTCAGACGCTTAGTCCTTTGCAGTGTTATCTAAGTCATCTGTTGAGATGTTAACTGTCTTAACATTCTCCAGGCCGTTAACTGTAATGTTCTTGTTAACTGCTGCATCGTAGGTGCTTGCCTTCATGATCTCTCTGATATCAACTCCGGTAGCTTCCTTGACAGATTCGATTGTCTTAGCAAGAACGCCGGGTACATAAGAACCCATTGAGTTTACGCCTGACTCGCCGTTGCCTGAATCGATGATTGTTACCTTATCGATTGTGGACAGAGGCTCTGCGATTGCTGCTGCCATTTCAGGGAGTGCCTTTACGATCATTTCCATCATAGCTGCCTGGCCGTACTTCTTCATAGCTTCGGCCTTCTTCTCGAGTGCTTCCGCTTCAGCTAAACCCTTAGCAGCGATTGCTGCAGCTTCAGCTTCACCGACCTTGCGGATACCTTCAGCTTCCTGAGCTCTAGCGAAGAGGTCTGCTTCTGCCTGAGCCTTTCTAGCGTCAGCTTCCTTCTGCTTAGCGTAGAGGTCAGCTTCTGCCTGAATCTTCTTAACTTCCTGCTGCTTCTCGAGTTCGAACTTCTCAGCTTCAGCTTTTCTCTGTCTCTCATAGAGTGCTGCGTCTGCTGCCTGCTGCTTAGCGAACTTCTCAGCTTCAGCCTTCTTCTTGACTTCAGCGTCGAGTGCCTGCTCTTTAACTTCAGCTTCTTTTCTCTTGAGGTCGACTTCCTTCTCCTGACGAGCGATATCAGCGTTGGTCTTTGTGACCTCGATTGTCTTACGCTGATTTTCTCTCTGAATCTCGTAAGCTGCATCAGCTTCAGCGAGCTTTGAATCTTCGACTGTCTTGAGCTCTGCTCTCTTAATAGCAAGTTCGTTCTGCTTTACAGCGATTTCTGTGTCTGCAGCGACCTTAGCGTCGTTAGCTTCCTTCTGTGCCTGAGCCTGAGCGATTGCTACGTCTCTGTCAGCCTGAGCCTTTGCGATGCTTGCATCCTTCTGGATCTTTGCCATGTTGTCCTGACCGAGAGCATTGATGAGATCCTTCTCATCTGTTACATGCTGTACGTTGCAGGAGATGATCTCGATACCGAGACGCTTCATGTCTTCCTGAGCCTTCTGCTGAACCTCATCACCGAACTTCTTTCTGTCATTGCAGAGGTCCTTCAATGTGATCGTACCGATGATTTCTCTCATGTTACCCTGAAGAGAATCAACGAGTGACTCAGCAATCTGCTGCTCTTTCATGTTGAGGAAGTTCTTCATGGCGAGCTTTACGCCTTCGCCTTCGCTCATGACTCTTACCTTAGCAACAGCGTCGATATTTACGCCGATGAAGTCTGCTGTAGGTACATAGCCGTCTGTCTTGATATCGATTGAGATCTGCTTGATCAAGAGTTCGTCTTTTCTCTCGAAGAAGGGCATCTTGAGGCCTGCTCTACCGATTAAGATCTTAGGATTTCTGCGGAGACCTGAGATGATATATGCCTTATCCGGCGGTGCCTTTACATAGCTGCTGATAATTATGATGATAACAATTACAACTACGATAGCGGCTGCGATAATCGGGCCTCTGAGGAATTCCTTTCCTTCTAAAAAACCAAACATTTTCCTAATCCTCCTTTTTTAAGAAAACCCCACGCCACTCTTTGTGGCACAGGGCGGTTTGTTCTTCCTGAAAATATTTTACAATATGGGGGGCCCCGGTCAAGAAAAATCGTATCCGGGAAAATCCGATTTGTACATTTGAATAATTCGGAATATCCCCTTATATTCGGGTTTATTATTTTTCAACAATTCCGGTTTTCGAGAAGGCTCAAACGCAACTATAGCAGGCATTTGAGCATAAAAAACCCGCCTTCGCGATTCGGAAGACGGGACTTTTAATACTTATTATATTAATTAACCGAAGAAATAAACGAATCCCAAAACGTGGAGTACAACGCCTGCAAGAATGAAGAAGTGCCAAACCATGTGGGAGAACTTGAATCTTCTTGATGAGGGTGCGAAAAAGATTCCTACGGTATATACGATCGCACCGGACAAAAGGAGCCAGAAGCAGATTGTTGATAAATTCTTATACAGCTCAACGATTCTGAAAAGGATTCCCCAGCCCATCAATGCATAGATGAAATATGTGAAGCCCTTACCAACCTTTGTGTGATAAGCAAGCGCTGTAACAAGAACACCTGCAACTGCCAATGCTGCTTCCAAAGACCAGAGGACAGCACCTGAAATAGGGCCAAGGACATTAATGCAGATAGGAGTATATGCACCTAAGATTGCAAAATAAGCAACACTTCTGTTGACCTTATTCATGACTCTCTTGTGAGGTGTGCCATGCTTCATGAGGTGGTAAATAGTTGACATCAGGAGCGCCAGGAAGAGCGTAATGATGAAAGCTGATGTACCGATAACGGACATTACTATACTAGTCTGACTAGCACCCTGAACTGCTGAAGCCTTTATATATGTGCTAATAGCTGCGAAAGGGAGAAGTCCCAAAAGGTACAGTGCAGGAACTCCGGCAGTCACAGAGTTGCCGACTTCCTCACCGAAAGTCTCATATGTCTTATTGAGGCCTCTTTTTACAGCGAGCTTTGAGCTCTCGAACCAGGAAAGGTCCTTGAGGGCTGTCTCGAGCGGATCCTCACCGGTTGTCATTGCGTGCTGCTTGTCATCGCTACCGGTAAGCATTGTATCCCAGTACTTTTTGTTCTTAGCCATTGATCCTATTCTCCATCCGTTTAATCAACTGAAATATTCTACAAGGTGTATTAAAGGTTTTCAACATAAACCTTTTACTCATTAATGTTAGATTTCGGTGGTGGCATTGGAATTGCTTCGTCTGCCTTGGGTGCCGGCGCACCTAAAATAATCGGTTCGTCGCTGTTTTCGACGTCAGATTTCTTTGAAGTGCCTGCTTCAAGTGCTGCAACTTTATTCTCTTCAGCAGGTGCGCCAATCTGTGCCTGTCTTATCGGTGCTCTTAAACCGGCCTTCGCCTTTGTTTTGGCGCCTTCGCCAAGAGCATTCTTCTCGACTTCAGCAGAATCCAGAGCCGGAATCCTTCTTGTCTCTTCACCATTATAAGAAGCAGGAATGCTGTTTCTTGTAACGTCGGCAGGAGTCTGAGCCGTGACAGGTGCACTGATTACCGTGCCAAGTACTTCCGGCTTATTCATTCCGGCAGTAGCTTTCTTGGCAGAAGATCCGTGCTCGTGAGTCATAGGATTTAACTGCTCTGAGAGATATGCTCTTCTATAGAATCTGATAATCCTGAATAAAATGGGCCAGATTACTGCAATGGGCAGGAGCCAGTAAACAATCTTGGAAGCAGCACCGTTGCCGATAAGTTTTGAAAGAGCAGCGAAAGGCGCCTGCATTACGCTATAAACTCCTCTTAATGCCATCGCACCGAACTTTGTTGCAAGGCCGGCATCAGGTGCAGCAAGTGCTTCGGCCGGATAGAACCACTTCGGGATATAGATAAGAAGGCCGTAAGCTGCAAGTCCCCAGTTGATCCATTCCTTCTTCTGGAAAGCAGCGAAAAATGGCAGGAACACGATAAAGAACAATGCGTAAAGAACGCTCATGAGTCGTTCTAATATCGAAAAGTCTCTGGGAATAATTCCTTCAAAAGTAAAATAGGGGTCAGTAAAGAAGACGAACGCTAAAGCGCCCGCGATGAGTCCTAAGAATACACATGTAAAGTAGTCTCTTCTCATACATCCCCTAAAAGATAAAAGGTCGGCTGATTTCACTTAGTGGCGAAAAGAGCCGACCTTATTTTAATACAAAATAAGCAGTTAATAAAATATAGCTTAATCGAGTGGCTTCAAATACTTAACCTTCAATGACTTGATCTGAACACCGCCGGATGCAAAATGAGCTCTGAATACGCAGTTCTTAGCATACATCATGCACTCTGCTTCCTTCTTTGCTTCTGCGCCATTAGTACCATTCCAGGTAATAACAGCAATCGGAATACTTGTGATGTAGAGGGTCATAGGAATCTGAGCAAGCTCACCAAGAGGAGATGTAGCTGTGAACTCGAGTGAGTAGTAACCCTGCTTTTCGCTTGTGAGGCCGAAAACGAAGTCCTTGCCTCTTGCTGTCTTTGTTGTGCACTCAATCTCAACCTCATCATCGATGTGATAGAAAACATCAGCATCTACTTCAACATCGTCATCCTTGAACGGGCTGTCGATGTGATTGATAGTAACAACATTACCCTCGACTCTGTCCATAGCAGGAGTGTTCATCGCGAAGTTCAGGATATTTATCGCATTTCTCTGAAGCTCAGCTCTTGTGATGTTGGAACCGTCACCTTCAGTAAGCTCTCTGTAAGTATCTGCTTCGAGGAGGTTCTCCTTTTCGACGCTGGTGCAAACCATGTAGACGTCGTTCTGGGATCTTGCCATTACGGAGTGATCTTCGAGTGAATACTTCTCGGCTCTTGTGACTTCCTTATTGATGTATGCCCACCAGTCAGTCATTACAAGGCCTGTGAAGCCCCACTGCTCACGAAGGATCATTGTGTTCTGATCGTAATGACAAGCGCTGTAGCAGTCGTTGATTCTGTTGTAGCTTGACATGATGCATCTTGCGCCGCCTTCTTTGACTGCGATCTCGAATGCGGGGAGATAAATCTCGCGCAAAGCTCTTGATGAGACTCTTGAGCTCATTTCGCGGCGGTTAGTCTCACGGTTATTTGCGCAGAAGTGCTTGATTACAGGTGTTACGCCGGACTTCTCCAATGCTTCTACCTGTGCTTTTGCCATAAGTCCTGTAAGGAGCGGATCTTCTGAGAAATACTCGAAATTACGTCCATTCAAAGGATGTCTGTGAATATTGATACCAGGACCTAAGAGAGCGTCGATCTTGTTGGAAAGCATCTCGACACCAAGGAAAGTATAGAGCTCTTCAACGAGTGCTACGTTAAATGTTGAAGCAAGGCATGTTCCGTTAGGAAGTGAGAATGCCTTCTTGCCTGAATCGATACGCATACCGGAAGGACCGTCAGTACAGCAAAGTGTAGGAACGCCCAATGCCTTGAGCTCCTTGGTAACGCCTCCGAAAGCTGCTGCGGTACCGATTGTTACCTTCGGGCTGCCCATACCTTCGCCACGGATAATGAGGCAAAGGTCTTCATCTGTGAGCTGAGCAACGAACTCTTCCATTGTGTTTTTGCCGGACTTAACATCAGCGAGCTTTATACCCTTATCGCCTGTCTGAGGGATCTCAGGCTTTACGCGGTCAAGGCGTGTCTCAAGGAAATTGACAGTCTGGAGAGGTGCGTCCTCTTCGCCCATCTTGTATGTGCCGTCACCATTAGGAATTGCTGTGAGGCGCTTAAATGCTTTCTGGGGGCCAAGCGCATTCTCGAGCTTTTCGAGAAGGATGCCTTCAGCAAGGTCGAAAGAACCTACGCTTGCTGCGGAAATGAAGTCACTTCCGATGAAGAACTCGTAAGTACCCTTCTCAAGTACGAAACCTGTTGAGCCAAGGCCTGATCTTCCGTCATCATCGTAGGAAGCAAATCTTCTCAAAGGCGCTTCGATTGTGACGCGCTCTGAACCGGAAGCGGGAATAACGCCGGTCTTTGTAAATCCTGCAAGGACTCTGGAAGGCTTGGAAAGTGTGCCGTCAGGTGCTTTGCAGTAAAGCATTACAGCCTTCTTGCCGGCAACGTCGCCTGTGTTCTTAACTGTTACACTTGCTGTGACTTTGCCGTCTGCGCAGCTGAAAGAAGAATCAACAAGCTCGAAATCCGTATAAGAAAGGCCGAAGCCGAACGGATAAAGAACCTTGTCATTAGCGAATGTTGAGAAATATCTGTAGCCTACGAAAATATCCTCTTCGTAGATATCTTCCTTAGAATCTTTGAGGAAGTTCTTTGTGGAAGAATAATCATCCATCTCTTTTGCAATTGTGTCAGGAAGGCATCCGGAAGGTGTCTCTTCACCGGAAAGAACTCTTGCGACTGCTGTGCCTCCGATCATGCCGGACTGCCATACATAGAGCACGCCCTTGATGTCGTATTTTGTGACAAAAGACATATCGATGACGTTACCTACATTGAGGAGAACGATAGTGTTGGCAAATTCAGCAGTAACATTCTTGAGGAGTTCTTCTTCGCTGTCGCTGAGGAAGAACGCGCCCTTTTCTGCAGAGTTATCTCTGTCCTCACCTGCTGTTCTTGCGATGATGATTACCGCATAGTCATTTCTTGCGGCAAGTGTCTTAGCGAGTTCAGATGAGACAGGCATCTCGGGCTGTGACCATGCCTCCTTGCCCCAGCCGAGTCCTGCATCGATGGGATTCTCTCCATCCCATTTGTCGTATATGTCCATGAGCTCAGAATCAAGAGTGATGCCTGAGCAGTCATTAAGACCTTCTCTGATGTCTACAACGTGATTGACATTTACCATGCCGCCGGAACCTGTTCCGGACTTGTAGTAATGTGTCTGCATTCTTCCGAAAAGAGCGACGCGTGAGCCATCCTTGATGGGCAGTACGCGATTCTTGTTCTCGAGCATTACAATGCCTTCGGCAGCAGTCTTAATCGCAACTTCAGTGTAGTCGTTCCAGTTAAGAGTCATCTCGTTCATAGAATAAATCTCCGAATCAATTTGTAATTGTGCGCTTTTGCAAAGCACCATCGTGGTAAAAATATACAGCATTTCGGTTGCTGCTTATTGCATTATACTCGCATTTGTTAATCGTTTTTTGCATACAAACTTCAATAGTGTAAACAAGCCGTAAATTTAACATTTTATAGGGTTTTGTGCACCTTTAAACGCTATAAAATTGTGAGTTTTCTGATATCTCTAAAAGTATCAGTAGATTTATAATGTGCTCTAATTAAAAGGACTAGAGGTACTTGTATTCCATGGCTTCGAAAACTTCTTCGAAAATTTCTTCGAAAAGAACCGACACCGACATGACGAAGGGCTCACCCTTCTCACTGATCTTTAAGTTCACGATGACACTCCTTCTGGGTAACGTTGCCCAGCAGCTCTATAACATCGTGGATACCATTATCGTCGGCCGTTATGTAAGCCCGGAAGCCCTTGCAGCAGTAGGTTCTACAGGCACCCTTATGTTTCTCATTATCGGTACATCCAACGGTATGGTTACGGGCTTTTCCGTTGTAACCAGCCAGAGATACGGCGCAGGCGATGCCAAGGGCGTCAGAGCAACAGTTACAAATGGCTTCTATCTGAGCATTATTCTGGCAGCGCTTCTTTCTACCATCAGCCTTACATTCTTGAAGCCGCTTCTTACCCTTATGAACACACCGCTTAATATTTTCGACGATGCGTTTGCATACATCTCGACTATCTTCTGCGGCATTATCTTCACGGTTATGTATAACCTCTTCTCATCACTCATGAGGGCGATCGGCAACAGCAAAATGCCTTTGATCTTCCTGCTTTTCTCAGCGGCTACAAATGTCGTTTTGGATCTGGTCTTCATCATTGGTTTTGGCCTTGGCACAAGGGGTGCGGCTCTTGCGACGATCATCTCGCAGGCTTTGGCAGTTATCCCCTGCGTCATCTACATCTATGCGAAAATGCCCACATTAAGACCCGGCAAATCCGACTGGAAGCTTAATTCCGACATAATCAAGCATCAGTTAAAGCTCGGTATCCCTATGGCTATCCAGTACAGCATCACCGCATCCGGCACAGTCATCATGCAGAGCGCCTTCAATGTCTTCGGCTCGATCGCCGTTGGCGCCATCACTACTGCATCCAAGTTCCAGGGCATCATCACACAGGGTATGTTCACCGTTGGTCAGACCATGGCAGCTTATGTCGGCCAGAACTACGGTGCTCGCGATATGAAGCGAATCAAAGCTGGCATTGTCAGCGCGATAAAGATCTATGTCGTTTACTCAGCCATCGCTGCCGCGATAGCAATCTTTGCGACACCTCACATACTCTGGATCTTTTTCGATTCCAATGTTGATGTAGCTGAATACATTCCGTTTGCAACGATTTACATTACTGAATGCGCTGTCTGCTATTTCTTCCTCTCTCTTATCTTCATCTACAGAAATACTATTCAGTCCATCGGTTATGCAGCAGTCGCAACACTCCTTGGTATCGTTGAGCTCATCGCACGTGTAATCGCATCCTTCTTTGCAATCGATATTCACAACTACATGATCGCAGTTGCAGCTGACCCTCTTGCATGGGTATTTGCCGGCATCGCAGGAGTCATCATCACCCAGATTCTGCTTAAGAAGATTTCAAACAGATGGGCAGCCGAAGACGAAGCAAAAGCTTCAATTGAAAATTCCGCTAATCAGGTCGAAGCGTAAGCTCGTTTGGACCGGTAAATTCAGTTAATTCAGATTAGAAAGACGGCTCTGTCGTTTCAGAAGTCTCAGTAGGTTCAGTCTCTGAAGGCTCAGTAAAACTCGGCTGTGTAGCATTTGGCGGATAAGCACCTTCTGCTGTGTTATAAACGTCGAACTCCATTCCGTAGAGGCTCTTGCTCTGAGGATCGTACATAAAGAAGCAGTAATAACCTGCCTTAAACATTGTGTCCTGCTTATATGTAATTCTTATCTCAGAAGGATTCCTGTCGTTAATCGTGGTTGAAGTATAAATAGGGCTCCAGCCGGAAGAGGTCTTCTCCATAACTCTGTAGATGTACTGCCAGGTATAGTTTTTCGCGCGGTTATCAAGAACGAAAACAATAGTAAACGTATCTGCATCCACATAACTTTCCGTTATCGGATCCCAGTTATCGCCTTCCATATAAATAGTCTTGACCATGTCGAAAATGTTCTTCATGAACTTTATATCGCCTAATTTATAGTCGTAAACAGGCAACAGATCATCCGGATTATCGAGCAAAAAGCGGCCATCCTTCTTAGTGAACACAAGCGTTACTGTAGTATTGATCGTGTCAGTAACATCGTAGAGAATTGTATTAAATTCAGCGGCTCCAAGGAATTCATCCCTCTGTGTGAGAACCTGCTTATAGTCCTTAAAAGAGAACGTGACATCGACCTTGCAATCGCCTCCGAAAACACCACCCTTATAGCTGCCGTCGACAATCTCATAAGTAATTGTATTGGCGATCATATTCCTGACTTTCCATTCTTCAGAAAGCTTGGGTGCTGTATAGTCTTCCTTATCGTCTTCCATAAGAACCGGCATCGACTTCTTCATTGCCTTGGACGGTTCAACGGTCAACGCCTCAAAAGTATCGTAATCGCAGTCCGCGAGCGACTTTGCAATCTTATCTACAGCAGAATAAATTCTTCCCTCTGTAGTGGTTATCTTTGAATCGGTAGACTCGCTCGTCTCATCAGTCTCTTTAGCTCCTAAAACAAGTTTTCCAACCAGGGAACAGGACGCCAGTGACATAACACTAGCCATAACAAGTACTACCGCAACGATCTTTCTCTTCATTTTCGCGTCCTCCGAACGGAACCATTATATATTAAATACAGTTTCAGTGTGCAAAATGTGGCAGTCGGAGGTTGGGAAGTCTTGAGGTAAAGGTGGTCTACCTTCAAGGTTGGGGGTATTTGGGGCGGCTGGCTTATCCAAAATTGGGATTTTCGAGCTGTTTGGATAAGGAATCTCGAAAAGCTTATCCAAAATTGAGGTTTTCCAGCGATTTGGATAAGAAATTGTCGATTGCAATTCTCTTTGCACTTGCTTTGTCACATTCACGTAGGATTCACGAAAATCGCGATTTTCGTGAACGTAGCGTGAAAATCAGCCCAAAGTGTACGAAATATTCACGGAATTAGCGTTTTTCGTGAATATTTCGTATCGGCGCGTGCGTTTTGCATGCTCGAAAAATTGTCTGGGGATATTTCTGCACAACAATCGCACAGATAGGCAAGCCTCCACTTCACTCATTCAGAAACGGGGTTTCCCAAGCAAAAAAGGCTGCCCTTACGAGCAGCCTTCATTGGTTTTAAGTTATAAAGCTTAAGATTAAGCCTTACCGTCGGAACCGAGAACGTACTGGATCTTGTGAGCAACCATGTCCTTAACAGCCTGACGAGCGGGCTTGAGGTACTGACGAGGATCGAAGTGAGAAGGATTCTCAGCGAAGTACTTACGGATGTTACCTGTCATAGCAAGACGAATATCAGAGTCGATGTTGATCTTGCATACAGCGAGTGTAGCTGCCTTACGGAGCTGCTCTTCAGGGATACCAACTGCATCAGGCATGTTTCCGCCATACTGGTTAACCATCTTAACGAATTCCTGAGGTACAGAAGAAGAACCGTGGAGAACGATAGGGAAACCAGGGAGTCTCTTGATGCACTCTTCGAGAACGTCGAAACGGAGCGGAGGAGGTACAAGGATGCCCTCAGCATTTCTTGTGCACTGTTCAGCTGTGAACTTGTAAGCGCCGTGGCTTGTACCGATAGCGATTGCGAGGGAGTCGCATCCTGTGCGGCTAACGAATTCCTCAACCTCTTCAGGTCTTGTGTAGCTCTCGTGGCCAGCCTCAACAACTACTTCGTCCTCGATACCAGCGAGTGTACCGAGCTCAGCCTCAACTACAACGCCGTGATCGTGAGCGTACTCAACAACCTGCTTTGTGAGTGCGATGTTGTCTTCGAAAGACTTAGAAGAAGCGTCGATCATTACGGATGTGAAGCCGCCGTCGATGCATGACTTACAAAGCTCGAAAGAATCACCGTGGTCAAGGTGAAGTGCGATCGGGATCTCAGGGTTCTCAATAGCAGCAGCCTCAACGAGCTTTACGAGGTATGTGTGGTTAGCGTAAGCTCTAGCGCCCTTAGAAACCTGAAGGATGACAGGGCTCTTCAATTCGCCAGCTGCCTCTGTGATTCCCTGAACGATTTCCATGTTGTTAACGTTGAAAGCGCCGACAGCGTAACCACCGTCATATGCCTTCTTGAACATCTCAGTCGTTGTTACTAATGACATATATGTTTCCTCCTGGAAATTTTTAGATATCGTATTTATCTTACAATCTTTTGGGCAAAACTCAACCGGAAAAAATGGCAAATCAGTCAGGTTGAAGCTTTTTTTGTGTCGAAAAGGTGGTTTTTTGCTTCAAATGATTTTCGCGACCGCAACGGTTACTTGGACTTCTCGGCAGGCTTGGAGTCAGATTTGACGACTTCTTCTCTCACACAGGCAGCGTGTTTTGAGGCTTTGGGGTCATCATCAATAAGCGACCAGGTCCTGTTGACCTCAATGGGCTTCTTCACCGCGAAAAGCAGATCCTGCACGCGTTCTGTGATCTTCTGCTCCATAACGCCCAGAAGAACTGAAAGAATTATTACTCCGATTGCATAAACGAACAGGTTGTTTTTAACGTCGCCGATCTTAATCGGTGCAAAATCGAACTCTTCAGAGAATTCAACAAAGCGCAAAAGCGAGATCGCCATAAGGTTCATGAGATATGTATGAAGCGAATACTTTCCGAAAAATCTCGTTACCGGGTTATCTACCTTATATTTCATCGTAAAAATGAAGAATGTAACCGGAAATACGAAGAGTAAAGGTATCTGGCAGAAATATGTCGCGATCTTGTTGCCAATGTCAGGTCCGTGGCCATTGAACTCCGTCCAGTAACCGAAGAAACTCTGTCCAAATGAAGAAAGGCCAAATAGAATTGCCGTCAGGACAAGAAGAATGTGGAATCGCAAAGCGTATCTCTTCTTGAAAAACTCGACTATCGGCTTTTCGAAGTTGGCGAAAAGAAGTCCCGTCAGGAATGCTGGCGCAGTATTTACCCACCATTCACCCTGGAACCAGAAGACCTTCTCATCCATATACCACTTAACGCCATTCTCCCAGAATGATTCGTCCTCCGACATCCACCAGTTTTCCGGACCGGCCCACCAGCCGAAATGGCCGAAGACCATGGCACCAATGCCGATAGCGATAATGAAGGCAAAGATCACACCGAATGCGACATAACGATTCTTTATAAAGCGGAATGAAAGGAAGAACACGAGATACAAAAGCGCAAGAACGATTGGAAACCAGGCATAGGCATTCATCATGGTAATGCCAAGGAAATTGCCGATCCAACGCTCTTTGGCAGTGGGATATTTTGCAAGGAAATTAAAGATACCGTAGATAATGACGTTGATGTAAAAAGGAACGACGATACTTTTTACGATTCGCTTGCTGATAAAACCCTTGAGATAGTCCTTCTTACTGTCATAGCTTTTCAAAAGACCATAACCTGAGCAGAAGAAGAAAATTGCAACAAAATAAACGCCGGCATCAACGAACGGCGATAAGATGCCGTTCATCTGGAAGAAATCTTCCTGTGAGATGTGGTGCAGAATAACGCCGAACGCAGCCAGTCCTCTTGCGGACTTCATGCTGTCGAGACTCAAAAAATCATCATTAAATTCATTTTTCCTGCCAAACTTGCATGTGGCACCCCAGAAAAACAGTGCGATGAACAGATAGCACGCAATCTTGTCCAAAATTGTAAAAACAGTTATCCCCATAAAGCCTCCAAAACAGCCTGAAAATCTTAATTAAGAAGGTAATCCATCAAAAGAAGCAACAATCTTCTTTGCAAAGTTATCCAAAAAATCGCTCGAGTCAAAATCGTCGAATCTATACCAGTCAATATGGCAATCCGGCATCGTCTTCTGGACTTTTAGAGACATGGTGGCGTTATAGCACAACTGTGCCTCTTCATCCAAAATGATTGCCGTCGGAGTCTGGCATTCAGTCATAATATCGAAAATTCTCACCCTAAATACAGGCTCATTCGAAAGGGTGATTAAGTTCTCATAGAACGGCAAAAATTGTACCATTCCCTTGATTTCACCCGGTCTGTCGGTGGCAAGATAAGTGGCGAAAGATCCACCTATGTCATCCACATACATATAGATATTATTCATATCAACATCAGGTAAATATCTGAGTTCATCGATAACAGCATACATGTCGAGCATATAAGGGAAAAGTCGATAATTCTGAGGCACCGGTGCATAGAAAGTGCTATTCGGTACATCTGCTTCAAATGCTATAACCGAATAACCACTATCTCTTACCTTCGATGCAATGTAGAACACGCTATCGTCAAAAACAACGCTGGACATAACGATCGTCTTATGGGGACCTTCTCCCTCAGGGAGGAATAACATCGCTTCGATAGCCTTGCCGTCGCGATAGAAAGTGATCTCCTTGTTCCTGGCATCCAAAGCATTCACCTTGGGAACAGCTGTGTCATAGTCGAAAGGTGCTGCTCTTTTTACAGGCGGTTCGATGATCTTCTCTACTTCTACTTCAACTTCAGAATCCAGCAAAGGCTCTGCTGCCTTTACCGTCTCGGAATTAAATCCCAATGTGCAGGCAACGAAAAGAAGTACTGCGGTAATGATCGCCGTCGTGATCTTGCTTCCCTTCTTATAGCTGACGATATTCTTAACTCTGGTCGCAACTTCATTTCTGAAGAGCTTCTTTGAACTGAAGGACAACGGCGTCACAAGATACTTCCTGCTGTTGCTCCTCTTAGCATAAGAAACTATCGAGATAGCGTAGGCCTGCTTTATATCAGTGCTCATCTTTGAAATCGTGGCTTCGTCACAGCTCATCTCAATATCCTGCTCGAAAAGCGAGAATGCGAGCCATACCAAAGGGTTGAACCAGTGCAGGGCTACGACTGCCATTCCAATAATCTTGGCAATGTGGTCACCGTGTCTTACATGAGTATTCTCATGCATAAGAATGTACTCGCGTTCAGTATTATCAAGCACTTCCGGAAGATATATTCTGGGGGCGAAAATTCCAAATACAAAGGGCGATTTGACCTTATCCGATTCGTAAATATTCTTATCGATTCGAACGGCATCTTTGAGCTTGCGCTTAAGAATTATGTAGCGTGCGATGCTATAAAGAACGATAGCAGCAGTAACAGTGATCCAGGAAATCGTCAGCACGCTTCTGATATCAGGCATTACAAATGCTTTCTTAACCGGCTCTTCTGTCGGCTCTACAGCATTGAACTCAGAGACAAACTCTTCATCTGATACATAATTAATATTCCAGGTGAGATTTCCATTCTCCGTATCGGCAAGAACTTCGCCTTCATCGGCATTAGGAATCATTGCGTCGATTGCCGGAAGTTCTCTGACCTGCTCGCTCAAAACATCGGCGTCAAAATGAATGTAGTTAAAGACACTTATAGGTGACTCAAAACTTACAGGTACAAGCATCCTCAAGGCTACAACCGCCCAGAGGATCATGATAAATCTCTTTGACCTTTTGCGCAGGATGAACCTGGCCAGCATGGTAACAAGAATTACCACACTGCCCGTAAGGGACATCTC
The DNA here is from genome assembly GCA_024403855.1 of Saccharofermentans sp. Classification (GTDB taxonomy): domain Bacteria; phylum Bacillota; class Clostridia; order Saccharofermentanales; family Saccharofermentanaceae; genus Saccharofermentans. Next base: position 22,514 of record JAKSRC010000025.1, read on the forward strand.
AAGCACTTTCAGAAAAAGATCTGTCACTTCCTGTCGTCTCCCATATTTTCCTTGATGAGCTTAATAAGTGCATTGGCATCTTCATCGCTTAAAGACTTCTTATCTGCAAGGAAAGATGCGACGAACATCGGAAGTGAACCGTCAAAGCTCTCTTCGACTATCTGATTACTCTCAGAGATCAAGACGTCTTCCTTGGGAATAAGAACACTTACGATTGTATCTTCGTTCTTAACAAAACCTTTGGTAATAAGCTTTCTAAGGACTGTATATGTCGTGGATTTGTTCCAATTGATATTCTCATTTGCAAGTGCGACAAGCTTTCCTGATTCGATCGGAGCTTCTTTCCAGATGATCTCCATCAGTCGCTTCTCAGCTTCAAATAACATTTTGTCTGCCATATCTATATTCACCTCAATATTGGTTTATCATGATAAATCACAATGGTAGTTTATCCCGATAGACCACCAAAGTCAAGGCGAAAGATGCCGTTATACGGCCACTTTTCGAGGAGTTTTGCATAGACTGGACGCTAAATTGAACTTTTCTGAAGAGATGTAATCAAATTTTAAAATTGATAATCAATTTCATATTGACACTGCAAATAGCCGCTCCTATAATAATTTTCCATACCCTATTAATAAAAGAGGTACGAATGGAGCAGCTGATCTGCAAAAATCTTAAACTCGGTTACGAGAATATCACCCTTGCCGAAGACCTGAGTTTCAGTGTCGAAAAGGGCGATTACCTCTGCATCGTCGGCGAGAACGGCGCGGGCAAATCCACGCTCATGAGAACTCTCCTCCGCCTCCAGAAACCTCTTGCGGGTACGATCGAATACAACGATAACCTCACTGCATCAAGCATCGGTTATCTTCCCCAGCAGACAATTATTCAGAAGGATTTCCCGGCTTCTGTCTACGAAGTTGTATTGTCCGGCTGCCAGAACAGCCTTGGATGGCATCTTTTCTACTCCAAAGAAGATCGTGCAAAAGTCCTTAAGAATATGGAGCGCTTGGGCATCACAGATTACGCAAAGCGTTGCTACCGTGAACTTTCCGGCGGCCAGCAGCAGAGAGTCCTTCTTGCAAGAGCCCTCTGTGCCACAGAGAAAATGCTCCTTTTGGATGAGCCCGTTGCAGGACTTGATCCACTCGTCACAAACGAGATGTATGAACTTATCGACAAGCTCAACGGCGAAGGCATCACAGTTATCATGATCTCTCACGACATCGCCTGCTCCGTTAAGTATGCAAAGCATGTCCTTCACCTTGGCAACGAGTTCTTTTTCGGCACTGTCGAAGATTACAGGCACTCACCTGCCGGCAGCAAATATCTTGAGGGAGGTGGTCACCATCATTAATACATTGATCGAATATATGGCCTACCCCTTCGTAAGATACGCCCTGATCGTTGGCGTGCTTATCGCACTCTGCTCATCACTTCTCGGCGTTATTCTCGTCATGAAGAGATTCTCATACATCGGCGACGGTTTATCACACGTGGCTTTCGGTGCAATGGCAATCGCAGCTGTCATCGGCCTCACCGACCGTATGGCACTGACACTTCCTATCACGATCCTGTGTGCAATTCTCTTACTGTGGTCCGGCCAGAATGCGAAGATCAAAGGTGATGCCGCAATCGCAATGATTTCCGTTGGCGCACTTGCCTTTGGCTATCTCCTGATGAACGTCTTCCCTGCTTCATCCAACATCGCAGGTGACGTGTGCTCATCACTTTTCGGATCGACCAAGATTCTCACACTTACCAAAGTTGAAGTAATCCTCAGCATCGTTCTGTCGATTGTCGTGGTGGTATTATTCATCGCACTTTATAACAGATTTTTCGCTGTCACATTCGATGAATCCTTCGCACAGGCCGTCGGCACCAAAACAAAGCTTTTAAACTTCGTTATTGCGACCATCATCGCGGTAATCGTCGTTCTCGCAATGAACCTTGTTGGCTCACTTCTCGTCTCCGCGCTCGTTATTTTCCCTGCGCTCTCATCGATGAGAATCTTCAAGAGTTTCAAGTCGGTAACGGTCTTCTCCGCAGTGCTCTCTGTATTCTGCGCACTGCTCGGCATTATCCTCTCGATTCTTTTCGAGACACCTGTCGGTTCAACGATCGTCATCACCGACATCGTTGCATTCGGAATCTGCTGTCTGGTTGGAGCGGTAAAAAAGTAAGTCTCGACCGTGCGTGAATCTTTTCGAGCGAGCGGGAAATGAAATCCCGTCAGCTGCAATCTCCCTTACGCCTTGCCTTCTTTAAACATCATCATCATCTCGTTTGTGAGGCTGAAGTTGTCCGGCTGGAGAATTATGTCGCCGCGCGAACGCCACTCGGCAATCTTGAGTTCTTCCTGATCCATCGTAATCGAATCGTCGCCGTCAACGTCGCAATAAAAGCCCATAAGAATGTCGTCGACAATGGCCCACGGCTGTGATTTGTAGTAGCGGATATTTTTTACGCGAAGGCCGACTTCTTCCATAACTTCACGCTCGACGGTCTCTTCCAAAGTCTCGCCGATCTCGGTGAAGCCCGCAACGAGTGCGTAATGCGCAAAGCCGGTTCTGTATTTGGTAACAAGAATCTTATCGCCATTAGTGACACCAACAATAACTGCGGGCACGATTCTGGGATAGAGCACATTGCCACATTCACAGCGAATCTCACGCGCCTTGTCATAGAGATATGTGCGCTTACCGCATCTGCCGCAAAATCTGTTGTTGCGATACCAGTTAGCAAGCTGAAATCCCGTGAATGCTACAAACACGTCATGCTGCTCTGCGCCTATATTTCTGAAAGAACGAACGCTTATGAATTCGAAGCCGGATGGAATCAGCACGCCTTCGTCATCTGCATCGAGAAAGAAGTATCTCGTGTCATCAAGCGCGAAAAGATAGACCAGCCCGTCTGTAACGTCAGAAGGAAAATCCGATACTATCGGAAATCTGCCATCCTTAGCAAGCACATCCCTGCCTCGAAAAGCAAGAATTATGCTATCGCTCTCCGGCTTAACATCCGGATGAAACTGGTTATCGAGCTTGTGCGGAAAAATATCCTGGATCATAGAAATCAGAGCTTGATGACTTCAGGAGCAGCTGTAAATGAGCTGATCGTAGCAGTTGCATCCTTGAAGTAAAGAACCTGAGTGTTGTCATCATCAGGATTGTACATGCCCTTGAGGTTGGGATACTTCTCAAGCATAGCGACTTTTACATCGCGTGAATCGTCGTTAATAAGGTCGCCTGCCACACGAATCCAGGCACCTGTAGCGCCATTGAAAGCGCAGATCTCTGCCTTGGAATTAGCTGCAAGCTGCTGTGATACGGGCTTAACTTTTCCTGTCTGGATATAAAGCTTTCCCTGATAATTAAGGATTGTGCCAAAAGGTCTGACTCTGGGCTGATCCCCTTCTACTGTTGCAAGATAGTATGTTCCTGCCTTTTCCAAAAATTCGCAAACTTTCTCGATGCCTTCCATAGTCGTAAGCCCTTTCGTTTTTTGAATCAGTTTAACACAAAGCGAAAACGGGAGCGCATCAGGGTTATTCAACTCGCTTAAATGCGGATTTCAAAAAAGTGTATGATTTGACTCCTCAAAAGTGCACTGTGCAATTGTTGTGCAAAAACTGGTTCTTCACGGAAAGCTTGGGAATTAGATAATTGAAAAAGGAGCATAAGATCC
>JAKSRC010000026.1 GCA_024403855.1 Saccharofermentans sp.
TTCTTTGCCTAATAACTTTATGCTAATCCCAAGGATATCGTGAAGAACCGATTTTTTGCAGTTTTGGGGGTCTATTTAGGTAATTTTTCTGAAATCGCGCTCCGCTCAATGATCGGCAATCGCACTCGTTAACTGGCAATCGTACTCGTTAACTGGCAATCGTACTCGTTAACTGGCAATCGAGCTCAAGCACAGATCACTTCGGAGCCCAGATAATCCAGACGAAGAGGTAACCGGTGATTACCGCTGTGAGTGTGAAAGGGACACCGATCTTCATGAAGTCACCGAAGCTAACTTCGTAGCCTTCTTTTCTAAGCATACCTACGCCTGTGATGTTCGCGGATGCTCCGATAGGTGTGAGGTTGCCGCCGAGTGTAGCACCGACGAGAAGACCGAAGTACAGGAAGTGCGGTTCAACATTAGTAGCGGCTGCAACGCCTGCAAGCAAAGGAAGCATTGTTGCAACGTATGGAATGTTATCGATGAATGCGGAGATAACTACTGAACCCCAGACGATGATCGTGAAGAGGAGGAACTTGTTTGTGCCTCCGACATTTGCGATGAAACCGGCGATGTCATCAATAAGGCCAGCTTCACGGATTGAAGCGATTACGATGAAAAGTCCTGTAAGGAGGAGCATTGTATCGTAGTCCAAAGCCTTGAGTGAGTGCTTCATACCTGCTGCGCTCTTCTGCTTGATGAGCTCCCAGACGATTGTGAGAACACCGCAAGCCATGCAGATGAAACCGTTTGTGCAAGGGTGTGTATCAGGGATGAATGAAGCGATGATGAGGAGAACAACGTGGCCGAGCATTGTGATGGTCGGAACGTAGTCTGTAACCGGTGTGTGCTCTGTGCTGTTAACAGGCTGAGTGTTCTTGCGGAAGAGGATCATCATGATGGGCACTGTGAGAAGTGCACCGAGTTCGACTGCGAAGAACATACCGGGCTTGCCGTTCATTACGAAGAAGTCGTTGAAGTTCATGTTGTCTGCAGCTGCGAGCATGATGGAAGTCGTGTCGCCGACAAGGGTTGCAGCGCCCTGAAGGTTAGATGATACCGCGATAGAGATGATCATCGGAACAGGGTTGATCTTGAGCTTTTTGCAGATAGCAAGGCCTACCGGAGCTACCATAAGAACTGTTGCTACGTTGTCTATAAATGCAGAGATAAGTCCTGAGAAAAGGGACATGATGATCGTTACCCACAAAACGTTCTTGGAAATTCTTAAGAGAACTTCAGCGATTCTGTTGGGCATCTTGGATTCGATAAAGTAATCAACGATTACCATGGTACCGAAAAGCATCATCAATACGTTCCAGTCGATTGCAGTAAGAACTTTGCCGACAGGAAGTATCTGCGCGATGATCATGATGGCTGCTGCAGATAAAGCAACGATTGCACGACGCTTAGGCAAAACAACCATGAGAACGTACATCAATACGAATATTACGATTGCGATTATCTTTTGCATAAGAACTCCTTGATGGGGTTATTTTTTCGATTTGTTACTGAAAACAAATCTCTGTTGAACTGTGTAGCTGAGCACGAAAAGGATCATGTCGACAACGATCTTGACCGGTGTCTCCAGAATGCCGGGGAAGAAGTGCATGATAAGACTTACGATTCCTGCCGAAAGGCTCATCTGGATTACCGCGAGAAGCGCATACTTTGCAAGCGATGCACCTCTTGAAGCGTGACTCTTGAATACGAATTTGTAGTTGATCAGATAGTTATAGACAGCTGAGATTATTCTTGCACTGACTGTCGCAAGTGTGACGTAGAGCGCAGGGAATGAATCCTTGAGGATAAATACGAACAGCTGGAATAAAAGAATGTCGATTATAAATGAAGAGACAGATGCGAAGACGTACTTTACGAATCTCTTTGCAAGGATCTTGTAGATCCTGATGGAATCCTTGACGGAATTGAAGTGCGTCTGGTGGTTCTCTTTGGAGTCGTAGATTGTCTGGATCGGAACCTCAACAAGGCTATAACCCTTGGCACATTCCAGGAGCATCTGCATCTCATATTCGAATCTCTCGCCCTTGCAGTCGATAAGTTCTTTCATGAAGGCGAAAGGAATGCCACGAAGACCTGTCTGGGTGTCGCTTACCTTAATGCCTGCGACATAAGAGAAAACGGTGACAGTTATGGTGTTGCCTGCCCAGCTCTTCCAGGGAATGTCCTTCTTGTTGAACTGGCGAACGCCAAGTACAAGGCTGTAAGGATTTTCGATGAGCTTATTGATTATGGAAGTGATGCAGTCAGGAGAATGCTGTCCGTCGGAATCGGCGGTGACTACGCCCAATGCTTCAGGCATATTTTCTGCAATGTATGCGAAAGCTGTCTTAAGTGCACGGCCTTTGCCTCTGTTAGGACGATAAGCTATGAACTTTCCGCCGCGCTTTTCGATTAATGCTCTGGCTTCGTCGAAAATCGGATCGTATTTCTCGTCTGAACCGTCGTTTACGATAATTACCGGTCCCATGCCCTTAGCATCGAATTCCTTGAGCAGGGCAATAAGCCTGTCGTCAGGTTCGTAAGAAGGGATTACTATGGGGACAAGTGCCGTTTTTCGATTAGTGTTTTCGCTCATATGAAATATATTACCATAGCATTTTATGCAGCCTTGTTTTGCTTGTTATACAAAACTTTCAAAAGGACAGGAGCCGTGATGGAACTTACGAGGATCATGAGGATTACCGCAGTGAAATAATCGGATGTGATAAGTCCTGCGCTGAGTCCTTTCTGGGCAGTGATGAGCGCGACCTCACCACGTGTCATCATACCGATACCAATCTTAAGTGAGTCATTCCAGTTGAATCTGCAAAGTTTTCCGGCAGTACCGCAGCCGATGATCTTTGAAAGGCAAGCAACTAATACGAATGCTATCGAGAATAAGAGCAATGTGGTATTCATGCTTTCGAATGAAACTTTGAGACCGATGCCTGCAAAGAAGATAGGCGCAAAAACCATGTAGGAGCTGACATCAACCTTACGCTCAACGTATTTAACATCGTGGAGGTTGCAAAGAACGACGCCTGCAACATATGCACCTGTGATATCTGCAATTCCGAAGTATCTCTCAGCGATGAATGCCATGAACAGGCAGTAGCAGAGAGCTGCGATCGGGATTCTTCTTGTGTGCTCGTATCTGGCATCGAACCACTGGAAGATTTTATAAACAACAAAACCGCTGATGATCGCGATGGCGAAGAAAAGGACTGCCTTGAGTACTGTAGCCCATACGGAAGTAGTGCCGTTGCCTTTTGCACTCAAAACGAAGGTGAGCACGATAATTACGATGACATCGTCGATAATGGCAGCGCTTACGATTGTTGTTCCGACTGTGCTGCTGAGTTTGCCAAGTTCCTTGAGGGCTGCAACTGTAATGCTTACTGATGTGGCAGCCATGATGGTTCCGATGAAAAGACCCTTGATAAACTGTTCAGAACCGATGGGAGCAAAGCCATAGAAGCCCATGAAAAGCACTGCGCCCATCATCAAAGGCACGAAAACGCCCGCACATGCGATGGCAGTTGCTTTAAGGCCTGTTGCCTTGAGCTTCTTCATATCGGTGGAAAGGCCTGCTTCGAACATGAGCATGATGACGCCAATCTCGGCCATCTGGCTTATGAAGTCTGACTGATTTACAACGCCGATGAGGGCAGGTCCCAAAAGAAGGCCGGCGAGAATTTCTCCGACAACCTCAGGTGCGTGAAACTTACGCGCAATGATGCCGAATGCCTTGGCGACGAAAAGGATTAACGCGATATCAAGCAAAAAACGAAGACTTTCCACAACTATTCACTTCCAACCAGTAATTTATGTATGCCGAAAAGGGCAACCGCTACTATTTATAGCACGATAAGAAAAATGCGCGAGAATGCACTTTATACAAACTTATTCTTTTAATAAGGTGTTCTTAGCGTAAAAATGTTATTATATGGTGTTGAATTATGGTTCAGCTAACGACGCAGATGGTGGAGGCTATTGATGAAACAGCTTGAATATCCTTACGATTCCGATTATATCCTTCGTAAAAAGAAGGCGATAAGACGTGAACTTCTGGCAAGGGAAGGCGTCCCTTATGTCGAAAAAAAGATTGCCATCCTTGGCGGTTCTACTACTAGCGATATCAAGTTAATCCTTGAATTGTTCCTCTTAAACTACGGCATCAAGCCTGAGTTTTTCGAGTCTGAATATAACAAGTTCTACGAAGATGCAGTTTTTGGCAATCCTGAACTTGATGAGTTCGCTCCGGATCTTGTTTTCGTGCATACAACAACAAGAAATATCGCAAGATATCCGAATGTTACTGACACACCCGATCAGATAGATGCACTTATCGATGAGACATGTGCAAGATTTGAACAGGTATGGCAGGCTTTATCTGAAAGATTCAAGTGCACCATCATTCAGAACAATTTCGAGCAGCCGTATTTCAGACTTCTCGGAAATAGTGATTTTGCGAACATCCACGGCAGAGTCAACTTTATTAATAGACTCAATGCAAGATTCTGCGCTTATGCACAGAGCCATCAGAATTTCTTCATCAACGACATTAACTACGTGTCATCCGTTTACGGCATCAAGAAATGGGCCGATCCGGGTGACTGGTACAGATATAAGTATGCATTGAGCGTTTCTGCCATTCCTGATTTTGCATTCAACCTTGCACACATAATCAAGGCTGTTTACGGCAAGAACAAGAAAGCTTTCGCTCTTGATATGGATAACACTTTGTGGGGCGGAATCGTTGGCGACGACGGCCCGGAGAATATCAGAATCGGCCACGAGGATGCTGAGTCCGAACTCTTCACAGAATTCCAGCAGTATATCAAGGCTCACAAGGACCTTGGTATCCTCTTAACAGTTGCATCCAAGAACGATGAGGAGAATGCTCTTGCCGGACTTGCAAGACCCGACTCAACACTCAAGAAGGATGACTTCCTCATCATCAAGGCTAACTGGGATAACAAGGACCTTAACATTGCCAATACCGCACGCGAGATAAATATCGGTTCTGACAGTTTTGTCTTCGTTGACGATAACCCTGTTGAAAGAGCCCTGGTCGAAAACCAGATTGCCGGCATCTCTGTTCCGGAGGTTGGTGCGCCTGAGACTTATATCGATATACTCGATTCCAATGCTTTCTTCGAAGTTACAGGCATTTCTGAAGAAGATATCAAGCGTGGCGATATGTATAAGGCGAACATGGAGCGTGCTAAGGCAACTGCCCAGTTTACAAACTACGATGAATATCTTAAGTCTTTGGAGATGAATGCCGAGATCAAGCCTTTCGCACCTGTCTATATGGCTCGTATCGCTGAACTCACAAATAAGAGTAATCAGTTCAACCTTACGACAAAGCGCTGCAGCCAGGCAGATATTGAGAAGATTGCCTCCGACAGCAAGTTCATCACGCTTTACGGAAGACTTGAAGATAAGTTTGGTGATAACGGTGTCGTAGCAGTAACTTTCGGACACGAAGAGGATTACGGCGAGGATAAGTTCTTCCATATCGATCTGTGGCTCATGAGCTGCAGAGTTTTGAAGCGTGGTATGGAATTTGCGATGATGGATGAGCTCATTAAGGAAGCAAAATCCAGAAATATCACCAAAATAAAAGGCTATTATTTGCCCACCGCAAAGAATAAAATGGTCAAGGATTTTTATGCTCTTCAGGGTTTTGAGAAGATAAGAGAAATGGCAGACGGAACTTCCGAGTGGCTGCTTGATCTGAATGAACCCCATGAGAGCGGCAACGTTGCCATTAAGGTCAACTGATTTTTCAGTACCAAAGGAGAATATATATGACAAGAGAAGAAGTTTACGACAAGCTTAACGAAGTATTCCAGGATGTTTTCGACGATGAGGACATCACTGTTAATGATTCAACTGTAGCAGCAGATGTTGACGGTTGGGATTCATTAGAGCACATCAATCTTATTGTTGCAGTAGAAAGATGCTTTGGCATCAAGTTCACAATGGGCGAGACAACAGGTCTTAAGAATGTCGGCGAGATGGTCGACAAGATCTTGGCTCACCTCGCATAAGGGGAAAAGATGTCGCTCGTATCTGCAATTTTCTTAGTTTTTGTTGCAGCAGTTTTACTGCTCTATTATGTTGTTCCCAAGAGCGCAAGAATTGGGGTCGTTATTTTGGCGAGCCTCGCTTTTGCAGGTTTCCTTGGTTTCTATACGCTCCTGTTCGTTCTTATTTCAGCGATTCTTTGCTATATCGGAGGACTTCTTTCAGGTCCTAACAAGAGCAACGGTGCAAGAAATGCAGCAACGATAATTACAGTAGTTATCAACATCGCGCTCCTTTGCGCAGTTAAATACTATAACGTTCTTGGTTTTGCAGCTGACAGACTTGATATGCTTTTCGGTGCTGTAGACGGAGCTAACAGCTTCTTTAAGTTTGCAGTTCCTGTCGGAATGTCCTTCTATGTTCTTCAGACAACAGGATATATCCTCGACTGCAGATGGGAGAAAATCACACCTGAGAAGAATTTCTTCAAGGTTCTTTTATTCTCATCTTATTTCCCTCAGCTCATGAGCGGACCTATGAACAGCTACGCAAATCTTTCTTCCCAGTTCGAAAAGGCGAAGGCAGTAAAATTCACTGTCGGCAGAATCTGTGAAGGCGCAGTACGTGTAGCATGGGGCTTTTTCAAGAAGCTCGTAATCGCTGAACGTGCAGCTATGCCTGTTAACCAGATTTTCGGTGATCACGTTAATTTCACAGGCTGGTATGTTCCGATTGGCGTATTCTTCTTTGCAATCCAGCTTTACAGCGATTTCTCCGGATGTATGGACGTAGTAATCGGTGTATCTCACATGTTTGGTATCGAGCTGCCCGAAAACTTCAACTGCCCGTTCTTTGCGAAGACGGTAAGAGAATACTGGAGAAGATGGCACATCACATTGGGCGGATGGCTTCGCGATTATCTTATGTATCCTGTTCTCAAGTCCGCACCTCTCATTAAGATCGGTGACTGGGCTAAGGCTAAGTTCGGCAAGAAAAACGGCAAGAAGGTACCTACTTATATCGCATTGTTCATTCTCTGGTTCGCTGTAGGTTACTGGCACGGCGGTCTTTGGAATTATGTTATCGGTTCAGGTATTTTGCATTTCTTCTATATCGTGCTCGGCATGATTTTCGAGCCTGTATCAAAGAAGATCAGACCTAAGATCGGTGCTGACAAGCTCTATTTCAGAATCTTCCAGTCAGTACGTACCTTCGTGCTCATGCTCACAGGCTTCGTATTCTTCAGATCAGCAACTGTTATGGACGCTGTCGATATGTATGCAGCAATTTTCAGAAGAGGCGTTGCTCTTAACTGGGCAAACTTCTCATCTTCCGGAATGAATCTTGCAAATCTCATCGTTCTTGCTGTAGCAGTTCTTATTGTTTTCGCAGTCGATGCTTATAAGTATCGTCCGAGTGAAGATGATGAGCCGCGTTCAGCTATCGCATTCCTGAGAAGCAAGAGCGTTGTGCTTTTGTGGGCAGCATTCATGGTATTGGTTGTAGCAACACTTATTTTCGGAATGTACGGCTTAGGCTATGATTCCGGTTCATTCATTTACGCAAGAATTTAAGGAGGGATATTGAAATGAACATTGTTTGTCTTGATATGGAAGGCGTACTCGTACCTGAGATCTGGATTGAATTCTCCAAGAAGACAGGTATTCCTGAACTTACACGTACTACAAGAGATGAGCCTGATTACGATAAGCTCATGCACTGGAGAATCGGAATTTTGAAGGAGCACGGACTTGGTCTTAAGGAGATTCAGGACGTAATAGCTACAATCGATCCTCTTCCGGGCGCTAAGGAATTCCTGGATGAACTCAGAAAAGATATGCAGGTAATAATCATCAGCGACACATTCACACAGTTCGCTATGCCTTTGATGGCAAAGCTCGGTTATCCCGCTTTGTTCTGCAATTCACTTATCGTTGGTGAAGACGGCATGATCGAAGATTTTAAGATGAGAATTACCGATTCAAAGCTCACAACAGTTAAGGCTTTGCAGTCCATCGGTTTTGAGACTATCGCTTCCGGCGACTCTTATAATGACCTCGCCATGATCAAGGCTTCAAAGGCAGGATTCCTTTTCAAGAGCACCGAAAAGATCATCGCTGACAATCCGGAGATTCCTGCATTTGAGAATTTCGATGAACTACTCGCAGCTATCAAGGCAGTTCCGGACAATAACTAAAGATAACAGGGAATATAGGAAATGGCAGCGGTAACAGATTGCGAACATCTCGTTCAGTATTACGAGACAGATCAAATGGGAGTCGTCCATCACTCAAATTATGTAAGATGGTACGAAGAATCCAGAACCAAGCTTTTCGAAGATTTGGGACTTGGCTATAAGGGAATGGAAGAGATGGGAATTATTAGCCCCGTCATCGGCCTTACAGCTAAATACAAGACAATGGCAAAGTATTGTGACACAGTCGTTATCAGAGCCGAGATCACAAGATACACAGGCGTAAGATTCGACATAAAGTACACAATTTTCGATAAGGTAACAAACGAAGTAAGATGCACAGGCACAAGTGAGCACTGCTTCATTAATCCTGAAGGAAGAGTAATCTCCATTCAGAAGGTTAATCCTGAAGCACATGCAAGACTTGATGAACTCGTAAACGGAAAGGAAGGTTGACATGGCAGACATCATCATCGTAGGCGCAGGTCCGGCAGGACTTTCAGCTGCAATTTATGCAAGACGTGCCGGTATGGACACTGTTCTTTACGAGGGTGAAATGTACGGTGGCCAGATAGTCAATACTCCTGAAGTTGAGAACTATCCGGCAATCGCCAAGATTTCCGGTTTTGACTTTGCTCAGGACCTTTATAACCAAGCTATGAACCTTGGTGCGGTTCTTGAATTCGACAGAGTCGCCTCAATCGCGAAAACAGATTCAGGCTTTGAAGTTACTCTTGATTCAGGCAGCAAGAATACTGCAAAGGCTGTAATTCTTGCAGTAGGTGCATCCAACCGTCACCTGGGTATTGCCAGAGAAGACGAGCTTTTGGGCAAAGGTATTTCTTACTGTGCTACATGCGACGGTGCATTCTACAAGGAAAAGACTGTAGCAGTTAATGGTGGTGGAAATACAGCGGTTGAGGATGCTATATATCTTGCAGGCATTGTATCTAAGGTATATCTTATTCACCGCAGAAATGAATTCAGAGCAGACGATGTCCTTGTTGAGGCAGCAAAAAAGCTTCCTAATATTGAGATCGTTACTCCTTATTCTATCGAGAGCCTTCTCGGCGAGCCTAAGCTTTCCGGCGTAGAACTTACAAATAAGGAAGACGGAAGCAAGAAGACAATTGATGTTGACGGTCTTTTCGTAGCGATTGGACAGGAGCCCAAGACAGCTGATTTTAAGGACCTGGTTACTCTTGCCGGTGGTTATGTCGATGCGGGTGAAAACTGCAAGACTAATGTTGAAGGAATTTTTGTTGCAGGTGACTGCAGGACCAAGAAGGTAAGGCAGCTCACGACAGCTTGCAGTGATGGCGCTGTAGCTGCGCTTGCGGCAATTGACTATATCAAGCTCGGAATATGAGCGATATGAACTGATAACAATTTATTGGAGGAATATATGTACAGAAACGTTTTCGATGTGCTTGAAGAGAGAGGATACTTCTCACAGGCTACACACAGAGATGAGATTTACGAGTTGCTTAGCAAGCCCGGCGTATCTTTTTATATCGGTTTTGACCCTACGGCTGACTCGCTTCACGTAGGACACTTCGTCCAGATGATGGTAATGAGCCACATGCAGAAGGCAGGACACCGTCCGATCGCTCTTATGGGTGGCGGTACAGGTATGATCGGTGACCCTTCCGGCCGTACTGACATGCGTCAGATGATGACAGTTGAGACAATCGACCACAACGTTGAGTGCTTCAAGAAGCAGATGAGCAAGGTCGTAGATTTCTCTGAAGGCAAGGCAATCATCGTTAACAATGCTGACTGGCTCAGAAATCTTAACTACATTGAATTCTTGAGAGAAGTCGGTACACACTTCTCCGTTAATAAGATGCTTACTGCTGAGTGCTATAAGCAGCGTCTCGAAAAGGGTCTCTCCTTCCTCGAATTCAACTACATGCTCATGCAGGGCTACGACTTCTACTACCTCCACGAGAATTACGGTTGTAACCTTGAGTTCGGCGGTGACGACCAGTGGTCAAACATCCTTGCCGGCATGGAGCTTGTTCGTCGTAAGAAGGGCGAGTCAGTTTATGGTCTCACATTTACTCTCCTTACAAACAGCGAAGGCAAGAAGATGGGTAAGACAGCTAAGGGTGCTGTATGGCTCGATCCTGAGAAGACACCTGTTTTCGACTTCTATCAGTACTGGAGAAATGTCGACGATGCAGACGTAATCAAGTGCATGAAGCTCCTTACATTCCTCGAAATGGATGAGATCAACGAATATGCAAAGCTTAAGGATTCTGCTATCAACGAAGCAAAGAAGAGACTTGCATATGAAGTAACAAAGATCATTCACGGTCAGGAAGCTGCTGATATTGCAAAGAAGACTGCTGAGGATATTTTCGAGAATGCCGGAAGATCCGAAGACATGAAGACAACAGAGATTACAAAGGACGAGCTTTCTGCAGGATGCCAGATTGCTGATGCTCTTGTTAAGGCAGGCCTTATGAAATCAAAGGGCGAAGGCAGAAGAATGATCCAGCAGAAGGGTGTATACCTCAATGACAACGTTATCGAAGATCAGTTCTATGAACTCAAGGAAGCTGACTTCGATGCAAACGGCGAAGCTATCGTTCGTAAGGGCAAGAAGACATATCACAGATTGAAGCTTGTCTGATCGGTTTAATTAACACACTTTCAAATCCCCGGCATATGTTGATGTCGGGGATTTTTAATTGAATTTTTAGTGTAGTTTATCTCCTTTATTTCATTGAAAAGGCTATCTGCTGGGGGTAAAATAGATTAGATTTATATGAATCTCAGGAGGTAGGGTTATGAAGAAAGTTCGTGCTATTATTGCAGCATTAATGGCGTGCATTACTTTGTTCTCTTTAACAAGCTGCGCAGGCTTCAAGGTTGTTGATGATGAAGATGTTTTCTTCGACGCTTTGGACAAAGTTGTCAGCATCGAGAAGGAAGAGACACGCTACGAGAAGAATACAAGATTTAATGGTTCTAAGGTCGAATATTTGATCGAGGCGAAGAGTGGCGATAATACTTATCGTTATGTCAGATTCAAGAAGGAAGACGATGCAATGGATTTCTTCGATGATATGTATCAGAACGTTGATACTATCGTTGCTGAGAAGGAATTCAAGGGTAATCACAAGATTTCTGAGAGCAAGACACGCGGAACAATCTCTCTTGACGGTGAAGTTGAGTATGGTCTTGATTTGAAGGACGTATATGTATCAGGCGATACAGATTTCTACGGCACAATCTGTGTTAACAAGAACGTTTTCATCCAGGTTTATTCTTTGAACGGCAGCAAGCGTGACAAGGAAAAGATCAATAACGTTCTTAAGGAATTAGGACTTCCCAAGCCTTAATCAGCAGAACAACATAGTGTTTTTGAAGGAACTGTCCACATAACGGGCAGTTCCTTTTTTTGTTGTGTACGAATATTAGGACACCTGTACTGAATAGCCGAAAACCGATATTTACAAACATATGTTCGGGGTGATAGAATGACGGCACTTCAGGATGAACAGGAGGAATAACGAATGTCGGGAAAGGGCATGAGATACACATATGACGGTACATTTGAGGGCTATCTTTGCGCAGTACTTGCAGCTTTGAGGTCGGGCAAGGTTCCCCAGTCGATAACGGATCGCAGGTTTGAATATGACCACGATGATTCTATTAATGTGCCGACTAATCTGCGTGACGCACAGTATCTTTATTCCGTGATATCGGCCAAGAGCAGTGCTGAAGTCCAGCAGATGGCAGCCGATTATTTCCTGACGGATTCTTCAGGCCTGGAGATTAATCTCTACAGAATGATCTTCTCATCTCTGACATATGGAGCGAGGATTGCCGAAGATTATTCGAGCGAGCTTATGAGTGGCATACAGATGGCGATAAGGGACCTTTACAGGGAGGCCCAATCTATATTTCAGGATATGGATTTCTATCTTGGTGAAGAGGCCGCCTGCCAGGTGCTGAATCCCAGGAATTCTGTACTTCCGATAATAAGGACGCCACTTTTGAAGCGGCGTGATATCGATAATCTCATAGTCTATGACAAGAGGCATCATCTGTTGCTGGAGCGATATGCAGGGCAGAGTATGCTTCTCGATATTTCAGCTTTTCCCATCCCGGAATTCAAGAATCCGGCTGAAGCATATTCTTATCTGTGGCCATTTATAAAGGAGAGACGCTTTGACATAAGAGTGAGTTCCATGCAAAAGAAAAGCGGCTCCGCAATGGAGCCGCTCTGGTTAAAAGCTTCTTAAGCTGATTAATCCTTCTTCTCGTTATCAGTAGCTCTGATAGCCTTTCTCATGATCTTACCGTTGAATGTCTTAGGAAGTTCATCTACGAATTCAACTACACGAGGATACTTGTAAGGAGCTGTCTTTTCCTTAACGTAGTTCTGGATCTCTTTCTTGAGTTCTTCAGTTCTCTCAGTTCCCTTAACGAGTGTGATAGTAGCCTTAACTACGATACCTCTTACGCCCTGAGGGTCAGGTACGCCTGTAACTGCGCACTCAAGAACATAAGGAAGCTCCATGATGACGTTCTCGATTTCGAAGGGTCCGATACGGTAGCCGGAAGACTTGATAACGTCGTCTGTACGGCCGACATACCAGATGTAACCATCTTCATCTGCCCAAGCTGTATCACCTGTGTGATACCAACCATCGTGCCATGCTTCGCTTGTAAGATCAGGAGCGAGGTAGTACTGCTGGAAGAGTCCCTTAGGATGATAGTTCTGTGTATTGATGCAGATCTCACCAGTCTCACCGGGCTTGCAAGGATTTCCATCAGGATCAAGGATCTGTACATCGTAAAGCGGATTGGGCTTACCCATTGAACCGATACGGAGCTTAGAACCAACAAGGTTAGCGATTGCAAGTGTTGTCTCTGTCTGACCGAAGCCTTCCATAAGACGGATACCTGTAGCAGCCATAAAGCGGTTGAATACTTCAGGGTTCAAAGCTTCACCTGCAGTAACAGCATACTTGAGGGAAGAAAGATCGTACTTGGAAAGGTCTTCCTTGATGAAGAATCTGAACATTGTCGGAGGTGCGCAGAATGTTGTGATGTTGTACTTGGCAAACATAGGAAGGATCTCATCTGCCTTGAACTTATCGAAGTCGAATGTGAAGACAGGAGCTTCGCAGAGCCACTGACCATAGAGCTTACCCCAAAGAGCCTTACCCCAACCTGTATCAGAGATAGAGAAGTGGAGACCATTAGGATCAACGTTCTGCCAGTACTTAGCTGTCGGGATGTGGCCGATAGCATACATGTATGAGTGGAGAGCCATCTTAGGATAGCCTGTTGTACCGGATGTGAAGAACATAACCATCGGATCGTATCCGCATGCATAATCTGCAGGACGCTCGAATACATCAGAGCAGTTCTTGAATTCTTCGTTGAAGTCATGCCAGCCAGGTCTTGAACCGTTGCAGAGTACACGGATATTAACGTTGCACTTATCTGCAGCCTTTTCAGCCTCATCAGCTGCATCATCATCTGCTGTGATGAACATAGCCTTTACGCCAGCTGCGTTGAAACGATATTCGTAGTCGTGGTCACGGAGAAGGTGAGGAGCAGGGATTGCTACAGCACCGAGCTTCTCCAAGCCCATCATTGCGAACCAGAACTGATAGTGACGCTTTACAACGAGGAGAACCTTATCGCCCTTACCGATGCCGAGTGACTTGAAGTAGTTAGCTGTCATGTTGGAGTACTTCTTGATGTCACTGAATGTGAATCTCTTCTCTGTTACGCAGTCCTTTGCAACCCAAACCATAGCGAGCTTATCAGGATCCTTATCAGCGATTGCGTCAACACAGTCGAATGCGAAGTTGAACTTCTTGCACTCAGGAACGTTTACTTTAACGTCTACCAATGTGCCGTTCTCATCAAGAACGCCGTCGAGATAACGAGCATATACAGGATCCTTGAGGTTTGCAGCATCAACGTTTGTAACGTTTTCTGTACGAAGCTCTTCTGAATCGTAAGGTGTTGTATAGCTGTCGCCCTTGCCCCATGCTTCAGGGTTGAGGATGATTGCATAGAATACGCAGTCTTCGCCGCCCAAAGCGAACTCGCCGTGAGGTTGCCTTGAGTCGAAGTAGATGGAGTCACCTTCGTGAAGGACTTCTGAAGAATCACCGATGATTACCTTCAAAGTACCCTTAACGACGATATTCATTTCCTGATAGTTATGTGTTACGAGGTGATACGGAGGGTTCAAAGCCTCTTCAGAATAAGGAACTACAACTCTGAAAGGTTCGCAGAGCTTGTTCTTAAATCTGGAAGCGAGACGCTGATACTTATAACCGGGACGCTTTGTGATAGGGCTGCCCTGACCATTTCTTGTAACAGCATACTCTGTAAGAGCAGGAGAAGAACCTTCCATAATGTCAGAGATTTCAACTCCTGCAAGGTTAGCGAACTTGTAAATAAATGTGAAGTTCAGATCCTGGTTGCCGGATTCATACTTGAGATACTCTTCAGCAGTAATATCAAGCTTACCTGCAATTTCTTCAGGTGTAAGACCCATATCAAGTCTCAAACCATGAACACGTGATGCAACTTCTGCGAGTTTAAACTCTAAGTTGACTCCTCCTGATGTTGTCTGTGACATACACTTTCTCCTTTTCTGTCAATTTTGAGGCTAAAAATAAAAAAGCCTCAATATCCTTTGTTGGACATTGAGACGAATATAAATCCGCGGTACCACTCAACTTGCTAATCTAAAAGATTAACCACTTACGAAGTCTAACAACTCCTTTGCATTAACGCAGCATCACGGGCATTGTCTACTAAGGAAAACCTGTTCGGAATACCGGCTCAGAAGGGATAGCCTGTTGCAAATATCGTCACGTGCCTCTCAGCAAATAGCACTTCTCTGTAATGATCGAGTCTCCGCGGCCTTCTTCGTCATAGCCTTTAGAGGTATTAAATTGTAAACACTTCGTTGCCGAAATGCTCGATTAGGATATATCGGCTTAACAAAATTGTCAATAATCATTTTCAGAATTATTTTGCACTATTCATTGTCAAAGAGTAAAATATGAGCATGAGAATTGTCGCCCGAATTATGCATTCTGCTAATTCGCGGATTTTTATCGAACGTTTATGACCTTGTATGAACAAAGTACGATTACCAAGGAGAAGTGGTATGGCGGTTAAGTATCTAGTATCAGGCGGCGAAGGTGCGTTAGGAAAGACAGTTATCAGTATGTTGCTCCAGCGCGGAGAAAAGGTAAGAATCCTTATGAGTGAGCTCTCTGATACCAGGATTTATCGTAACAATCCCAATATTGAGATTTGCTACGGTATTTCCACAGACAAGGATTCCATGATCGAGTTTTTCAATCTTGAAGATCCCAGATCAGCAGTCCTTTTCCACACTGATGAATATGTATCCCTTTCAGATTCAACAAACCTCACAATGCGAAGAGTTAATGTCATTGGTGCTGAGAACATCGTTGACATGTGCCTTAAGCGTAAGATCGGCAAGCTTGTATATTTAAGTTCCGCTTATGCTATGAATCCTGAAGCAAAGGGTGAAGATCTCACCATTCATTTCGACCGTAACAAGGTTGAAGGCGAATATGCAAAATCCAAGGCCGAAGCTGCAGCTTATGTTCTTGAGAGAGTCTCCATGAACAGACTTAATGCTGTAATGGTTCTTCCTACATTCATCATTGGTCCAGGCTATTCTGAAGACTATGAGATTAATAAAGTATTAAATAGTTACCTTAATAACGGTACGATTCCTCCGAAGGATGGCGGTCGTGCATTCGTCGATGTAAGAGACGTTGCAAATGCTATGCTTGCCTTGGCTGACAAGGGTGAACCAGGTGCAGGTTATATCGTAAGTGGTGACTATAAGACCAGCGGTGAATTCTTCAAAGATGTTAATGAGATTCAGGGTAAGGATAAGCCGGTAAAGACGGCATCAAGACTTGTTATGAGCAAGTCGTTGGCAAAGCTCGTTGATTTCTATTACAAGATCACTCACAAAGAGAATCCGAAGGAAGCATATACTCTCTTTAGCGATAATCCGGATGCAAGATTCGAAGACAACAGTAAGGGTGTTTTGCCTGAACTTACAATCAGCTTTAAGGATTCTCTCAAAGATACCATTGAGGGTGCGCAGCGTGGCGGCGTTCAGGCTGCTTCTGCCGTTGCCCAAAATACTACCGAGAAAAAGACAGCAGCTGATGCTATGGAAGCACGACTTAAGCAACAACAGCAGGTTGCTTCCAAGGCAAGCGCCTTATCAACAGCAGCTTCTGATACTCCTATGAGACCTGCTCACACCAGACCTGCTTCTGCAGTTGCTGCAAAGGCAGAAGAGGAGAAGGCAGAGAAAGAAGAGAAGGAAGAAAATAAGTCAATCAGACCTCTTTCTACTTTGAAAGATCCTGATGAAAAGAAAGCTGAAGAAGGCGAAGAAAAGCTTAACAGTGGCGAAACTACTTTCAGATTCGGCGCTGCTCCGTCAAAGCTTTCAGATGAAGAGTCAACAAGTGAGAAACTCAGTCCAACACCTGTTTTGGGAGGTAAGCTCGGTAGCACAAATTCACCTTTCGCTCCGAAAGCAGAGCTTGCTAAACCGGCAGTAACACCAGAGGCACCCAAGCCGTCCACTCCAATTAATTCAGCATTTAAACCTGCTGAACCGGAGAAGAAGGAAGCACCTGCATCTTCAGCATTCAAGCCCGTAGAGACAGAGAAGAAGGAAGCACCTGTATCTTCAGTATTCAAATCGTCTCAGCCTGAAAAGAAGGAGACCGTTACAGCAGCACCTTCACCTTTCAAACCCGCAGAACCTGAAAAGAAGACAGCTCCTGCTGCATCAGGTTTCCCTCGTCCCGGATTTACAAGAGCAACAGAAGCGCCCAAGCCGTCTACTCCCATTAATTCAGCATTCAAGCCTGCTGAACCGGAGAAGAAGGAGGCACCTGCATCTTCAGCGTTCAAGCCTGTAGAGACAGAGAAAAAGGATGCACCTGTATCTTCAGTATTCAAATCATCTCAGCCTGAGAAGAAGGAAACAGTTACAGCGGCACCTTCACCTTTCAAGCCCGCAGAGCCTGAAAAGAAGATAGCTCCTGCTGCATCAGGTTTCCCCCGTCCCGGATTCACAAGAGCAACAGAAGCACCCAAGCCCTCTGCGCCCATTAATTCAGCATTCAAGCCTGCTGAACCGGAGAAGAAGGAATCACCTGCACCTGCATCTTCAGCGTTCAAGCCTATAGAGGCAGAGAAGAAGGATGCACCTGTTTCTTCAGTATTCAAGTCATCTCAGCCAGAGAAGAAAGAAACAGTTACAGCGGCACCTTCACCTTTCAAGCCCGCAGAGCCTGAAAAGAAGGCAGCACCTGCTGCATCAGGCTTCCCACGTCCCGGATTCACAAGAGCAACAGAAGCACCTAAGCCTTCTGCTCCTATAAATCCAGCATTCAAACCCGCTGAGCCTGAGAAGAAAGCTGCACCTGTATCTTCAGCGTTCAAGCCTATAGAGGCAGAGAAAAAGGATGCACCTGTATCTTCTGTATTTAAGCCGGCACAGGCTGAAAAGAAGGAAACATTCTCAACAACACCTTCACCTTTCAAGCCTGCTGTTCCGGAAAAGAAGACAACACCTTCTGCCGGATTCCCAAGACCTTCTGCAACAACTGCAGCGAAGAAGGAGACAACGAATCCTATTAATTCTGCATTTATGGCTAGCGGCAGAGGAAGCAGCAATAGTTCTGAATCTTCCGGATTCCTGAGAAGTTCTGAAGGTCCTTCAACAAGCTATCCGACAATTCAGGCAACACCTACTGCAGCTACAAGGACTGAACCCATCAGCAGTGCATTCAAGTCAACAAGCATTCCGACTAATAATGCAAATGCTAATTCATTCAAGCCTTTGGGCAATGCGACTCCTGTAAACAAGGCTCCTGCAAAGGAAGAAAAGGTTGATGACTTTTTCGATGATATCGAAAAGGAAATCGAAAACTATGCAGCATCAGAAGGACCGGTAGTTCCGCCTGGAATCTTTGCTCCTCCGCCGAAGCCGGGCACATAACAGTTATGAAATTTATAAAGAATAATAAGAGAATAATTTTAGCAAGCGCGTCTCCCAGGAGGCGCGAATTGCTGTCTTTGCTTACAGATGAATTTGAAGTTCTTACCGCTGATATCGATGAGAGAGCAGCTGAAGAAGAGATGGAAAAGGCAGGAATGCCTGCACTTAAAGTCAGTGAACATCTGGCTGAATTGAAGGCAAAAGCTGTTTTCGATACTTTGCCTGACAGCGAGAAGGAAAACGCTGTGGTTATCGGTGCGGATACATCGGTAATTCTGGATACCATCATTTTCGGAAAGCCGGCTGACAGAGAAGAGGCTGTAAATATGCTCTCGGTTTTGTCGGGACACACGCATGTGGTTGCTACCGGAGTTGCGGTTTTCACAGGCGATACAGTAAGGACTTTCACTGAAGAAACTATCGTTGAATTCAATGCTTTGGACGAGTACCAGAAGAATCTGATCTCTGCTTATATTGATACCGGTTCACCTTTTGACAAAGCCGGTGGATATGGTATCCAGGATATGGGTGCATTACTGGTAAAAAGAATCGACGGAGACTACTCAAACGTAGTCGGATTTCCTGTCTCAAGACTGGCAAGAGAACTGTCTGACATGTTAAAATAAATGTCGGAATGAGGTTAGTTTCCAGGAGGATACTAAAATGTTTGGGATAGGTATAAATAACTTAATTAAGATCGGCTTCAGAGTAAGCGATCACATTTTGAAGCAGCAGGAGATTGAGCGCGCAAGGACAGCATCCGAGAGAGCTCGTCTTCAGGCTGAAGCTTCCAGAGAGAAAGCTATCGAAGAGACTGCAAGACACAGAAGAACTCAGTTAGAGGACGAGATTGCTCGTGACAGCGTTGCTGTTGAGTGCCCTAACTGTGGTGCAACATGCAATCGTATCAGAAGAAACTCGACAGGATTCTGCCAGTTCTGTGGAACGGCTATCCAGGTCAGCGCAGAAGGTACAGCTTATATTGCAGGCCCTATAGAAAAGGCAAGGGCTCTGGCTGCTGAAGACATCAGACAGAAACTGGGGGAGAAAGGTTAATGACCAAGACAAGCAAAGGTAGCGGTACTGCCGGTAATGTATTCGGATTGATTGGTATATATATTTTAATATATGTCGTTTGCTCCGTAATGTTCGTTGGACTGTTTCACACAGGGCTTTTAAAGAATATGGAAGTCCTCATGTACAGAGGAATTGTGTTCATTGTAATTACAGGCGTCATAGCTGCTATTGTAATGGGAGTTATCCGCAAGTTCTGGGGTTTTATCACGGTAAGGGACATCATTATGGTGTTCGTTATTTTCTGCTGTGTTAATACGGTGCTTTTTACATTGATCCCGGTTACGGTTGAAAGATCCGTATCGGTATTCATGTTAAGTTACATGGAAGAGAATTCCGACCAGACTTTCACTCAGGATTCCGTAGGCGAAGTGTTCACCGAGAAATATGTTACCGATTATGGTGCATTCGAGAAGCGTTTCGTCGAGCAGGTTGCGACAGGAACAATTGAGGAGAATGCTGACGGTTCATACTCAATTACAGAAAGAGGCAAGTTCATCGTAAAGATGTTCAGAACAGTAGCCGAGTGGTTTGATACCGACAGGCGACTGGTTTATCCGAACGAGAATTAGTTGTTCGCTTGCTCTATGCAACGGGCGGAAAAGTGGTAAACTTATACGCGTTTGTCATGAAGCCTTCGGGAATCTTCCAGATACTGTGGCAGAAGGACAATAGGAACAAGGTTTTATAAGCTCCTTGGAGAATAATGCGTTAGCCCGACCAAGATAACGACATTCGACAAATTGCCTATTTGAAACCGAATTAAAAGGGGTGCCTCACTTGAGACACCCCTGTTTTTATCTTTAAAAGAATCTATCAGACTCTGCCGAATCCTACAGCCTTTCTTACGAGCTCGTATTTTTCTCTTGCGATCTCGATTGAATAATCACGACCACTGTTGAGAATGTCATCGATGATGCCGCTGTTCATAACTTCGTTGTACTTATCCTGGAAAGGAATAACCTTTGATACAACTGCTTCAGCAACACCCTTCTTGAGGTCGCCATATCCGCCGCCTTCGAACTTGGCTACTGCATCTTCAATTGTGCAACCGGAGAATACAGAGTAAATAGTAAGAAGGTTGGATACACCGGGCTTCTCGTCTTCGTCAAATCTGATGATGCCGTCAGAATCTGTAACAGCACTCATAATCTTCTTTCTGATTGTCTTCTCAGGATCGGAAAGGAAGACAGATGCCTTCGGGTTATCTGTAGACTTGCTCATCTTCTGAGTAGGTGTCTGAAGGTCACGGATCTTAGCACCGATTGTAGGGATGAGCGGCTCAGGAATCTTGAAGAGTTCGCCGTAACGGTTGTTGAATCTGATTGCGAGATTTCTCGCGAGCTCAACGTGCTGCTTCTGGTCGATACCTGTAGGAACGTACTTAGGATCGTAAAGGAGAATGTCAGCAGCCATGAGGTCAGGATATGTTACAAGACCTTCTGTGAAAGCCTCGTGAAGAGCTGACTTAGCCTTGAACTGGTGCATTCTCGTAAGATCGCCATGAGGTGTGTGGCACTCGAAAATCCAGGACAGATTTGCGTGATAGAGGTTCTCGGATTGGATGTAGATGTGCATATTAGGAAGGTTAGGATCAACACCGCAAGCAATATACATTGCGATAGCATTGATAATGTTCCTGTGGAGAGCATCCGGATCCTGAGTGACCGTAATAGCGTGCATATCAGGGACGAAAAGGAATGTGTCGTAGTCCTTCTGATAGTTAACGATCTGTGAGATACCGCCAGCATAGTTACCGATTGTAAGTGAACCGCTGGGCTGAAGACCTGTAAGTAATCTGTCCATAATTAACCTCCATTGTCTTAAAGACGACTAATATTAACACTTTATAATATAATTATCAAAAAGAACGAGGTGGATTAAGTGCTCTATATCCTTACAGCTCTGAAATGTGAAGCTTCTGCACTGGCAGGTTTGCCGGGCAAAGTTATTGTCACGGGCGTAGGTGAACGTGCTTTGGACAACATCTCGAAAATTTCTCTATCTCCATCTGACAAGGTTCTTAATATCGGTATTTGTGCCGGCAGTAACAAGGGCGAAGGCTATCTTATAAACCAGGTAATATCAGCTGATACAGGAAGACGTTTTTATCCGGACATTCTTTTCGATTCCGGCGTATCCGAGATGAGCCTTACGACTTATTCAGAAGTAGTAAATAAAGTCTCTGAAAATATGCTTTGTGATATGGAGTCAGCCCTCATATGCGAAAAGGTCTTGAAGGTAATACCGCCTTCGAATCTTGCAATCTACAAAGTCGCCTCTGACAATGGCGAAAAGTTTCCTACCGCAAATGAGGTTACGGAACTTATAAGGACGCATGTAAATGAGATAAGAAAGATAGCTGAACTTCTTTCAGAAGGCGATGACGATAGAACATATTCTTTCATTCCCGAAAGTGTTATTGAAGAGTTACGCTTTTCGCAATATATGAGAAACGAATTAAAGGATATCGAACATTACTGCGTGGCTTCAGGACGAGAAGATGAATTGCTTGGACTTATTGAAAAGTTCAGAAGCGAAGGAAAGATTCCGTGCAAGGATAAGAAAACCGGAAGGGAGATACTCGATGAGATTTACACATATCTACGTTGAGGAGAAAGCTTTCGAGTATCCGCTGACGGGAAAGATCCTGAATAAGCTTCCGGGTGCAAGTGTTATAAGAATTAAGCACTACAAGGATGTTTTCGACAGGAAAAGGCAGAATGCCGTAGCTCAGAAGGAAAATCAGTCCCTTATTATTGCGGTAAGAGATGGTAACAGAATTTTTAAGGGCGCTCCTGTTTGCCAGTCGTTTGGCCAGAAGAATTTCTACTACTCAAGTTCCATGATGAACTGTCCTTTTGATTGCGAATACTGTTATCTCAAGGGTATGTATCCTACAAGCAACATGGTCGTTTTTGTAAATCTTGAAGATTACAGGAAAGACGTTGAAGATAAGCTCAGTGAAGGACCAATGTATGTCTGTGCGTCTTACGATACGGATCTTCTTGCAATGAACGGGCTTACCGGACATGCAGATTTCTGGAAAGAGATGGCTTTATCTCACGAAGATCTTCTTGTCGAATTGCGAACCAAAGCGGCAATTGATGTTAAGGACAGTATCCCGAATGTTATCTATGCATTTACCTTGTCACCTGAAGAAGTTGTGGCATCTTATGAGCGTTCTACCGCAAGTGTTAGTTCAAGAATCAATGCTGCGTCAAAAGCTCTTTCTCAGGGTGCGAAAGTAAGACTTTGCTTTGATCCGATAATTAAGATTTCGAATTGGGAAGATGCTTATAGAAATCTCATAGAAGAATGTGCATCTAAGATAGATTTTAGTAAGCTCACAGACATAAGTGTCGGAACATTCAGGATATCTTCTGATTATCTCAATAAGATGCGCAAGTCGTTCCCTGATTCAGAGGTGGCGTGGTATCCTTATTTCATCAAAGACGGCGTTGCCCAGTATGAACCTGACACAGACAAGAGGATGCAGGAATATGTTCTCGACCTTGTCTGCAAATATACGGAAAGGGAGAAGATCTTCACATGGAATTAAAGACAGCGATTGTTACGGGTGCTTCTTCCGGTATAGGTTTTGCAATCTCGAAAATGCTTTCGGAGGAAGGATACAAGGTCTATGGAATCGGCAGAGTTTTCCCTGAAGACTCCGATTTTTTCGAAAAGAAGATCTCTCTTGATGTAAGAGACACAGATACATTACTTCAGAAGGTTTCGGAAATTAAACCTGTTGACCTTCTGGTGAATGCCGCAGGCAGTGCTTACTATGGCCTGGCTGAATCCATTACGCCTGAGCAGATAAGCGAAATGTGCAGGACGGATTTTGAAGCGCCTGTAATCCTGACTTCGTCCCTGATACCCAGACTTAAAGAAACAAAGGGTATGGTTATAAATATTGCTTCTGTTACTTCAACCAGGATCAATACTCACGGTGCTGTATATGGTGCACTTAAAGCCGGTCTTAGAAGTTATAGCAGGAGTCTTTTCGAGGAAGTTCGAAAAACAGGAATCCGCGTAGTTACAGTCTGTCCGGATCTTACTGCCGATACTAAGCTTTACAGAAATGCAGATTTTACGCCTGCAGATGAAGACGGATGCTTCCTTCTTCCTGAAGATACCGCTGAGTGCGTGAGAGATATCATTAATATGAGAGAGGGTTCTGTCGTTACAGAAGTAGAAGTCAGACCTCAGTTCAACAGGATTGCAAAGAAGAAAAACTGATAGTATCAGTTGCTGTTTTGCGGCCAAATTTCCAAAAAGAAATATTACATTTTTCAATTCCAAAACTCGAAAAAAAGTTAAAAAAGTCTTGGAACCCTATTGTTTGACGAGTTTTTGGGGAAATATTGCAATCGTGTTACAACCACAACATGTTGCGTTTACTTGTTGACACAACCACAACATATAGGTAATCTTTAAGGGCGCTACACAAGGCGTGGCACATTTGCACCTATTTTCAATTCAAAGTGAGGTATTGGGACATGATCTTGGGAGGACTTCAGAAGTTAACTCTTTTGGATTTCCCCGGAGTTGTGGCTTGTACGGTCTTTACCGTCGGATGCAACTTAAGATGTCCCTTCTGCCACAACCCGGCATTGGTCTTTAATCCGGATGCTGATATGAGGATCAGCGAAGATGAACTTTTCGCGTTTCTCAGGAAGCGTCAGGGAATCCTTGACGGAGTTGCCATCACAGGCGGAGAGCCGCTTTTGCAATCTGATATCGGCGAGTTTATCGCGAAGATCAAGTCTATGGGCTACAAGGTCAAGCTTGATACGAACGGTACTTTCCCCGACAGGCTGGAGAAGATCCTCTCTGAAGGCAACGTAGATTATGTGGCGATGGACTTGAAGAACACTTTTGACAAGTATCCGAAGACTGTCGGAATCGATAGCTTCGATACTGAGCTCATCAAGAAGAGCATCAGAGTGATTCAGGAAAGCGGAGTAGCTTACGAGTTCAGAACTACTGTGGTATCGCCTCTGCATGAAGCTTCGGATTTTGAGAATATAGCAAAGCAGGTGGAAGGAACTGAGAATTACTTCCTGCAGGGCTTTGTAGATTCCGGAGATCTGCTTAATGGCGAAGGTTTAACTGAGATGCCGAAGGAAGAATTGAAGATTGCGCTTGAAGGTGCAAAGAAAATAATACCGCAATCTAAAATCCGCGGAGAGAGCTAAGGAGAGGAACATGTTTCAGATCATTAAGAGAGACGGCAAAGTCGTAGATTTCGACTTAAGCAAGATTTCGGGAGCTATCGAGAAGGCTTTCATTGCACAGAAGAGAGAGTACAACAACCAGATTATCGACATGCTCGCATTGAATGCAGTATCAGACGCTGAGAAGAAGTCTGAAGGCGGCAGAGTAGACGTCGAGTCCATTCAGGACAGCGTTGAGGCTACACTCCAGAGAATGGGTTATGAGGACGTAGCAAAGGCTTACATCCTTTATCGTAACCAGCGTGAGAAGATCCGTAACATGAATTCGGCTCTCCTCAACTATAAGAATCTCGTAGACAGCTACGTTAAAGTTGAAGACTGGCGTGTTAAAGAGAATTCCACAGTTACATATTCAGTAGGCGGCCTTATCCTCTCCAACTCAGGCGCCATCACAGCAAATTACTGGCTCTCAGAGATCTACGACAAAGAGATCGCAGATGCTCACAGAAACGCTGATATTCATATTCACGACCTCTCCATGCTCACAGGTTACTGCGCTGGTTGGTCATTAAAGCAGCTCATCCAGGAAGGCTTGGGCGGCATCGTAGGCAAGATCACATCTGCTCCTGCAAAGCACCTCTCCACACTTTGCAACCAGATGGTTAACTTCCTTGGTATCATGCAGAATGAGTGGGCTGGTGCTC
>JAKSRC010000027.1 GCA_024403855.1 Saccharofermentans sp.
TATTTCTTTGCCTAATAACTTTATGCTAATCCCAAGGATATCGTGAAGAACCGAATTTTTACCTATTTTGATGTCATTTTTGAAATCCTGGTGAAATTCAGTGGTCGAGGTGCTTTTCGAGATGGCAAGGAATCGTTTTCGAGCACACGCAACCCTCGTCTCCAAAAAAGTCTCACTTTTGCACCAAAAGTGGGACGAAAAGTGGGAAGTCTCCAAAATCATCCCTCTTTTAGCCCAAAAGTGGGATAAAAAGTGGGACGCACCTCTTTCTATACAAAACCGGGCAGATGATATCACCATCCACCACATAAAAAAGAGGCTGCGAAACCCATTTACTTAGGTTTCACAGCCCCTGTCATTTACCGTTAGTAAATATCAGTGAGTCATTCTCCACTCGATGCATCTTTCAAGGTAATCAACATACTCAGGATTCTTGCACATACCCTTGCCTTCGACGTCGGATACCTTTGCGACATCCATGCCGTTGCAGAAGGTGGTCTTCATGACGATGTTGAGTGCAGGAACATCTGTATCGTTTGCAATGTATGTTCCGATACCGAATGCAACCTTTGCCTTGCCTTCGAAATACTTGTTGATTGCTGTTGCCTTCTCGAAATTAAGGCTGTCACTGAAGAGAAGTGTCTTGGTCTTAGGATCGATGCCGAGGTTATTGTAATGAGCGATCATCTTGTCGCCCCATGCATACGGATCACCACTGTCGTGTCTTACACCGCTGAAGAGTGTTGCATATGTGAGCTTGAAATCTCTTAAGAAGCAGTCAGTAGTGATGGCGTCTGTGAGGGCAATACCGTTGAGGACACCGTATTCCTTAACCCATGCATCAAGCGCGTACCAGTTGGAGTATGCGGGATTGTGCTTGTGGTTGCCCTGGCCTACGCACATGATCCATTCGTGAGCCATTGTGCCGACAGGAGTAACATTGTATTTCCTTGCGAGGTAAACATTGGATGTACCGATGAAGTGTGACTGTCCAAGGTTGCCTTCGCTGATAGCCTTTATAGCCATATCCTGAGCTTCAGCAGAGAGTCTTCTTCTCATACCGAATTCACTGAAGACACCGATATTCCATTCTCCGGATGCAAGCTTTGCGAGCTTATCGTCAAGTTTCCTGCGGAAAGAAGCAATAAGGTCATCGTAGTTGTACTGCATGCGGAAGTAAACTTCGTTGACGATTGCGAGAGTAGGGATCTCATACATGGATGTGTTGAGCCACGTACCGACTGTCTCGATCGCGAGGCCGCACTCTGCATCAGTTGTGATGATGAAGTCCTCATAGCGGGGCTTCCAGAGTCTTAAGAACATGATGTAAGAACTCTTGATCCATGTGACGTTCTGGAGATAATCGAGCTCGTCGTCTGTGAATCTCAATTCACAGTATGCCTTGATCTGTTCCTTGATCTCCTCGACCATCTCAGCAGTGAACTTAACGTCCTTATTTCTGCATCTGAAAGTCCAGTTTGTTCTGTAGTCAGTGAACTGATGGAAGATCGCCTGACCCATGCTGAACTTGTACATGTCTGTCTCGAGCAAACTGTTAATGATTCTGTGAAGCTTCATATGAATGACTCCCTTATTCGAATATTAAGCATTATTTTATTATTTTATGCTAATAATTCAATTAGTTGATTGCCCTATTGTGCGGCAGGTTTTCGGTATCTTGTTAACATAAATGTCAAATCAAATTCACGAGAAATGCTTTATATCGTAGTGTGAATAAAATACTATTAGGTTAAGATATTGTTCGTTCATTGTTTTCGACATGATTCTCACTAAGCGGGGTGATCGTTGTGAAAAAGAAAATAGCGGTGTTTTCTACAGGCTGGTGCGCTGAGATACTCACAGAATTTATTACCGGCATGCAAAAAGAGCTGGAAGGTGACAACGCGGATATTTTCTTGTTCCTCTGCTTTGCATCCCCTGCTGACTCCCCTGCCAGCAGAGTGGGCGAACTGAATATTTATAATCTCCCTGACCTTCATGACTTCGATGGCGCAGTTATTTTCGGAAGCGGTATGGACTATTCGGACCGTGTGGACAATATCCTTGCCAGATGCAAAGAAGCTGATATTCCGGTCGTCATTCAAGGTTTGAAGCGCGATGGAATAAGTTTCGTCGGTGCTGATAACTATCAGGCGATGAAAGATCTTTGCGAACATGTGATAAATAAACACGACGTAAAAGATATCGTATTCCTGGGCGGCAGCAAGGATTCTCTCGATTCCGAATTGCGACTTAGCGCCCTGAAAGATTATCTGCGTGAACACAACGCCGAGAATTATCTGCGTGAAGATCACCATACAAATTGGGAAAACTCAGAAG
Organism: Saccharofermentans sp.; assembly: GCA_024403855.1. Lineage (GTDB taxonomy): Bacteria > Bacillota > Clostridia > Saccharofermentanales > Saccharofermentanaceae > Saccharofermentans. The sequence goes on from JAKSRC010000027.1 coordinate 2,341, forward strand.
CCACAAGAATCACTAATGAGATTTGTAAAAGTGGTAAAAAGCTCCCTGACGCTTTCATCTGCGGTAACGATGGACTCGCTATGAGCGTCTGCGTCACTTTAAGTGAGAATGGTTACAACGTTCCGGAAGATGTCCTGGTCACCGGCTTCGACTATATCGACGTCAGCAGAGTCTTCTACCCTTCAATCGCATCAGTTGACCAGTGTTCCGGTGAGATGGGCGTTTCTGCGGTAAAAATGCTTAGGAGTCTTAAAAAAGATCCTTCTCAGGAGCTGAACGAAAAGGTTTCGTGCAAATTTATTCCAGGTGGCAGCTGCAGTTGTTTCTCGCACAGAAACAGTGACGAATTGAGACGAATACTATGCCGCAACACTTTCAGCATGCGTTCAGAGACCACTTACTTTAACCGTAAGCTTAACGCGGTCGACTCCACGATCCTTGCATGCACCGGCTACAAAGATCTTAAAGACAGTCTGCATAATTTATTGAAGAACAATCACGATTTTGAAGGTGAGTCATTCCACCTTATTCTTGAGCCGAACTTCGGTCTGTCGATCGGTGATTCAACCGCCAGATTCAATACGGACAAGTACAGCAAAACCATGGATGTCATCTATTCATCAGAAAACGGCATCCTTTATGAAGAAGAAACCTTTGCATCGCATAAGCTTATTCCGGGAGATAGTGAAGATTCTTCAAATCACCTCTATATTTTCCTGCCACTTCATGAAGGCGATTCCGCATACGGTTATGTTGCTTTCAGAGATATGTTGCCTGAGTTCGGCAATCACTTCCTCCAGAGCTACTACGAGCGTCTGAATTTCTCACTTGAAAAGTTCCGCTACACTCTCACTTTGGAGCACATCAACAGGCGCCTTTTAGACGTCATGAACAGAGATCCTTTAACCGGCGTTAACAACCGTATGGCATACGAGAATAAGGAAGCTCATCTCCAGTCCGAGATCAATTCCGAATCCGTCGCACCGTTTGCGATCGCCATGTTCGACATCAACAGTCTCAAACTTATAAACGACTCTTATGGTCACGAAGCAGGCGATGAATATCTGTTAAGATCTTGCCATTTGCTCTGCCAGGTCTTCAAGCACAGCCCGGTTTACCGTGTCGGAGGAGACGAGTTCATTGCAGTATTAACAGGCGAAGATTACGCCAACCGCGACGCTCTCGAAAAGCACCTGAACGAGAGTATGAGTCCTTACTCTTCCACCCTTCCGCTGCCACCGGATTATATATCCGCAGCTTGCGGCATAGCAGTCTACGATCCTTCATCAGACACAAATGTATCTGATGTTGTTAATCGAGCAGATGAAGCGATGTATAAAGACAAAGCTGCGAAAAAGGGCCTTATAAGATAAAGCCCAGTATATCTTTTCGAGCAGATACAGCTGGGCTTTGTTAATCAGGTTAAGTTAATCTTTTCGACTTGTTCAGGGAAACTCAGATATCGTAAACAGCACCGTACTTGATGAGGATTGGGCTTGTCTCGCCTTCGTCGATGAATGCTGTACCGACACCGATCTTCTTAACGTCAGGATCAGCGGCAGCTTCTGCGGGAGTCATGGAATAGTACTTTGCCCATTCGTTGTAGATTGCGTAGTCGATCTCGGCGAACTTCTCGGAGCTCAATTCATAGATTGAGAAATTGAGCTTGTAAGTGCCATCGCCAATGATCTCCTTATAGTCAACAACTGCGAAAGATGTGACCATCTCACCATCAGCAGCATAAACATAGAAATATCCATCCTTGTAGAAGGGTTCGTTGTCAGGTTCAAAAGCATCCTTAGGAGGTGCCGCGAAATCTGAAAGGTCATCAACCTTGATGATGTAATTCATAAATGTGCCGGCGATTTCCTGAACATCCTGAAGAGAAACTCTCATGAAATCACCTTCATAATCTAAGACAGCCGGCTTGTTGCTCTTCGCATATTTCATTGAGAATCTTACAATATCCTTCAAAGAGCAATCGTTGACGTCAAGAAGTTCAATTCTCTGCTCAACGAAGTTGCTTAAGAAAATGTTGTACTGGGTAAGCTGTTGGCCCTTCTCATAAATTACTGTCTCAATAGTTGGCTCTGTTGTTGCCTCAGTTGTGGATTCAGTAGTGGGCTCTTCAGACTCTGAAGCAGTTGTAGTTGTTTCGGAAGAAGATGCTCCGGGAGTTAAAGTGACTTTGCAGCCGACTGATGTTGCGAGGATCGCGCAGATCAAACCTGCTGATGCGAATATTTTCATAACTTTCATTAATATTTCCCCCTTTTCTTTTTTTGACCAAATAAATAGCAATAATATTATGCTCAAAGCGCAAGAAAATCAAATTTACACGAGTATCTTCCATGTTATATATTTTATTAATGAATAAGATACGAAGCATAATTTGGAAAGATGTGACCGGTGAGAACGAATCGAACCGTGTATCTTACATCGTCAGAATTAACTCTTTGTTGATGTGCTTCTATTTCATCGTGCTAATGTTCGTTTTCGCGAGTTTTTTCAGCTACGCATCGGTTATATTCTGCGCTGTCTATTTTGCAATATACACTACTTCCGTATACCTGACATACAAAGATCACAACAAGATTGCTCTTTCAATCTATGCGATAGCGACGATACTCTGGATGATTTTCTTCGTGTACCGGTGGGGATGGGAGAGCAGTATCCAGCACTTCGTTTTCGTGCTGCTGATACTTGTATTCGTGGGGACATATGCATCTGAATTAGTAAAATTCATCCTTAGTCTGGGTATTCTGGCCTTAAGACTTATGCTTTATGGATGGCATATTTACAGAGCACCTGTGGAAGTACTCCCGTTTGAGATTACTTTCCTTTTCCAGATAATCAATATCACTGAGATTTTCGCTGCGATCATAATAATCATGTCCATCTTCACGAAGGACAAAATGGAGACTGAAGCAAAACTTGCACAGTACAACAGAAAGCTCAAGATCATCTCCGAACACGATCCACTCACAAAGCTTCCGAACAGAAGAAGCCTTCTGTCCACTCTGATATCCGACATTATGCATGGCAAATATGAAAATGGTATCTGCGTCGCAATGACCGACATCGATTTTTTCAAGCAGGTCAACGATCGCTATGGCCACGACGCCGGCGATGCAGTCTTAAAGCAGATGGCCGAACTCTTTTCAGGATATATGAGAAAACAAGGGGTTGCCGGCAGATGGGGCGGCGAAGAATTCCTTCTTGTCTTTAACAATATGAATCTCGATCAGGCCGGAATATCCGCAAATGAACTTCTTGATCAGGTGCGCAACATGACCGTCAACTGGCATGGCACTGAGATCAAGATCACTCTTACCATGGGCGTTACCGACATCAACACTTTCGTGAGTGGCACTATTACCGAAGCTGAAGTCGACGACCGCATCAACGAGGCAATTCAGGCAGCCGACAGAAAGCTCTATATGGGCAAAGCAAAGGGCAGAAATACTGTAGTCGTCTGATTTTCGCAACGAGCGATTCAGGCGACAAATAGTTCACGAATCTGGGAAAATCCTTTACCCGTTAATGAATTCATCCATATAATTCAGATAGAAATGTCTGACGCCGTAGAAGTATAGCTGCTGGATCAACTGCTGCTGATTCTGGATGCCGTCAACTACAGGGATTGCAGCAAGCGACAAGCCTCCTGTAAGGATTGCGGCGCCGATAGTACCGGCTGTTGCAAGGCCTTTCATGGTAGGCGATACTTCCTTCTGCGGAATCGCATCCTGCTCGCAAAAAGCGTCGTCATAAGCCTCGCGAAAATCCTGATATCTAACCTTATCCTTAACCTGCGAATCGTCTGCCACAAGGACGCCGACTTTGCCTGTCCAGCCGTAACGGATACCATAGCGCTGGAACTTCATATCGACCAAAGGAATCAGCACGTCAGCTTCTTTGCCACTTCCAAGGAAAAGAATCCTGTCAGCACGGATCGCATTCTTCTTGCGCTCGTCCCAGGTCTTCTCGTCCCACAGGATTACTTCGACAGAACCGTCTTCGATGCCAATAACTCCACCGTTATTAGTGTCGTCTGTGAGTTCCATATTGCGTTTGAGCATCTCAGCGACCGCTCCGTCTTTATATACGACAATAAGTTTTCTGACGTCATTCATATTGGTAACCTCACGCTTCTGCGCTTAAAGCTGCCTGGTGGAGCTTTTCGATAAGTTTGCTGCACTCAGTCTGGATATTCTCGAGTCTGACACATGCTGAGCTCTTGCCATCACGAGTGTCTCTGATGTTCTGAATATTCGCGTCGATTGAAGCGATAGACTGCTCCATCGGGCGATAGACATTTTCTTTTACATACTGGCGCGAAAAGTCTTCCAGATCCTTAGCTGCGGAATTGAAAGTACTTCGAACATTCTGGCGGTTGCTCCTCAAAGCTTCCTTTCTGAGCGCCTCATCGTAGTCTTCCTTAAGCTGGAGATAGATATCAAGTCCGATACCGACGGCACCCATAATGGTGCTGCCACGTGTGACTCCCTTCGAGATGTTCTTGGCAACCTTTGTCGCCTCATACGGCTTGAATTTATAGCCGACTCTTGTACCGACAGATCTTACCGCATTGCGCACGAGCTTATCAGATGAACCGGTAAGTCTTAATGCTGTTGTAGCATTGTCGCCGGTGAGCTTTAAAACTTCAGGAACGCCTGTTTTTACAACGCTTCCAAGGATCATGTCGCCTGCACGCTCGATGTTATCCGTAGTCACGAAAACCATCTTTACCGCATCAGGAATATTATCGTACTTATCCACGAGACGAACTTTCAGATTCTGAGAAAACTCGCTCTTCTCCATCTCATCAAGACTCTGGCCGAGCTCTGCAAGACGCACCTTAACGCTATCATCCGCATCAATCTGGCAACGGTCAGTGATATCAGATGCCTGGCTGATGTACTGCTCAATATCCGCCTCTATCTCCGCCTGCTCGCGTCCGGCCTCAATTGAATTTGCAGCTGTTACACCCAATTCACGAAGCTTTGCTGCTGCACTGTCGAAAATATCAGTTATCTCCTGCTGCATGCTATTGCGTGCTTCAACAAGAATGTGGCGCTGCTGGATCTGGCTCTCTTCAAGCGCACTGATATCCTCATCAGAAGCCTTCGGCTGCAGGTCGTAAATCGCTTTGTCGAGAAGGTTGTCCAATACATAAAGTTCTGTCGTGAGCTTGGAAACCATGCTCTTCTCCTCAACGAACTTGTTGAGAGTCTCAATGAACTGATTGTAGCCGCTTCTTTCGAGAAGTTCGTCGGCAAGTTCCGGATCTTCTTCTCTCTCTTCAAGACTGTCCAGGTAGGACTGCGCATCAAGGAAAGATAAGTGCAGCTGCTCAGGTGTATATGGTGCTAAAACTTTTCGAAGATCCTCACGGATGATATCCTGCTGCACCTTTGTATTGCCCTCTGCCGCACGCTCCATCTTGTTTACGACAAGGATCATCTCACTGGCCTTGTCCTTCTCGATTGCGAGCTTTCTGAAATGCTCTGCGATATGAGAATCGAAAAGCTCATTCGTCACAACGAAAACCAGCATATCTGCAGAAGCAATTGCCTTATAGGAAATCTCATCGTGGTCAGGCCTCAGCGTTGTATGTACGCCTGGAGTATCTATTACTTCAAGACCCATCCACTCGTATGTATGTGCTTCCTGAGTAGTAATCTCAGCACCTGTTGCAATATCGTCTCTTCCCGTCAGCATCTTCATTATGGTGGACTTACCTGCGCTATACTGACCGGCGAAAACAAGCCTGATCTTATCGCTTTCGTCACAAGGCTTTTCGTAGCTTACACCTGCTTCATCCAAAGCTCTGTATGCCTTCTGGCGCAAAACTTCTCCGGCCTTTGCGTATTCTGCAATCTTCAGCATATGATTCTGTCCTCCACTATCTGTCTCATTAACCTGATGCGGTCAATGGTTCTTTGAGACTTATTGTCACCCTTTATCGTGACTTCTTCATTTTCATTTACAATTATATCTTCTTTGGACACGATTCCTTCAAGCGATGCGAGTAAAAGTTTTGTCTGCGAATCCTGCTTGGGAAGTATCAAGACTTCCTCGCCAAGGATCGATCTTAACTGCTCTCTGAACTCTTCCGGAATTGATACACCTTCCTCTGTTACAAGAAGTGTTGTGATTCCGGGAATTCTTGCCACCTTGCTGATCTTCGAATCGATATATTGACGACCGTCTATAATGCCTGCTGTCTCCTGAACAAGGCTCATGTTGACACCTATAAGCTGTTCTTTGAGATTTGCAGCAAGTTCTTCCTGAGTATTTCCAAGTTCAGTAACGACGCCGCTTATCTTACCGAGTTCGCCTGTTACCAGATCGAGTTTGCCTTTGAGGAGCTTGCTCAGGTTCTTTTCGAGCTGTGTCCAGATACTGTCACAGGTCATGTCCATGTTGGCAGCAAGCTCATTTTCCAGCTTCGTGCGCGCCTTGAGTTCTTTAGTATTCCTGGTCTCAAGGAAAAGGAGTGTTACACCGCTTATAAGACCAACGCCTGCGGCTATCCAACCGATTGGGCCGAGCGCTGCCATCGCCGCTTCCGTTCCTACAATTGAGACAATCGCAGACGCGATTGAAAGACCGCCACCGACGACCAGTGAAGACCAACCGACGATTCTTTTCGAATCGATAATTGTCTGCGTAAGGAAATTTCTCTCTACTGCGTTGACAGTAACATACTGCAGCTCGCTCGAAATCTCTCTTACCGTCTCTTTGATCCTGTCATCGACCTCAAGTTCAAGTGAATCAAGAAGATCCTTGCACCTGCCCTCAATGTCCTTATCCTTTATGAGTTCGCCCCACGCCATGTCGGCATACTTGTCGTTGTAATGCTCTTCGGAAAACTCCGCGATGTCCAAAAGCAACTCGGACTTAAGCTTCATCATGAAAGCTTCGATACGCTTTTTGGCGTCCTTTTCGAACTTTCTTCTCCACTTTACAAGTGCCAGGCGCTTCTCATCGAAAACCTCTGCCTGACTTCTGTTAAGGTGGCTATCAACCGTCAGTTCATCGATCGTCTGTATCATGGGATTTGCGACGATATCGACGAAAGTCTTGACCCTTATAAATTTACCTCTGGACCTGACTTCATTCGTGATGATGTCCTTCAGGCTGTCAATTCTGCTTAATAGCCTGAATGTCTCAGCCTTTTCCTCATCGTCAGTATTCTGTGCTATATAAGCAGACTTAAGATGCACATTTACGAAAGGCACATCGCTCCAATCCTGTCCGTACTCTTCAGCGAACTTCAGGAACTGTCGTCTTACCGCTGCCAGACGCTCTTCATCGAAGCCTCTTTTTATATCTCTTTCAATCAGCTTAATGCTCTTGGATTCAGCTACAGACACCTTTATGTTCATTATTATGATCACCGGCTTACCAAGTTCGACAACACGTCTGAAGCACTCCGCTTCCAACGCCTGCGGCGCATCATCTGTCAGCAGGAACAAGATTAGATCGGCAGTCTTTGCTGCATCAAAAGCAAGCCTGTCATCTTCTTCGCCCTCAAAAGCACCAATACCCGGCACATCAGTGATCGCCAGATCGTTCCATGTATACTTTCTGATATCGCGAGTAGTTCTCTGTGCACCCTTACCGATCGATGCGCCATCGCCTTCCGTCAGGACTTCCATCAGCGTAGACTTGCCTGCCATCGTCCTTCCGAAAAGCGTCACTGAGAATTTCTCTGTGTTCTCTCTCAAATTCATCAGATCTTCGTGGAATGCAATGCGCAGATTCTCGAGTGATGACCTTATATCGCTAAGCTGCTCCGAAAGCATCTCCGATACCTTCTCTGATTCACAAGGAGAAGCTCTGAAATCAACGAGAGTGTTAAGCACTCGTTCTTCAGCAACGCTCAACGCCTTATCAAGGCTTTTCTCCTTCTCAGACGCAATCTTATAACCTCTGGCCGCCGATTCCGCACAGGAATCCAGCACCATTTTGAAATCGCTGTCGGATTTACTTGCCATAACACTCTCCTACCATATTCTTATTTAATTATAACTTATTGAGGAATCAGAAATACTCTATTTTAGTTATACATACAACGTTGGTGAGGTCAAAAATTTAAGTCCCATTAATGGGGCACACGGTTCTCGGATGGGTGATATAATTAAGCCATCAAACAAAGTTTATTTCATATTTTTTTATCTCCTTTCTTGTTTCCCCCTTGCCGTCCTCCTTTCCGGCAAGGGGTTTTTAATTGCAGGATTACTTGCAAAGTGCGGATTTCAAAAAAGTGTATGAAATGCCCCCTCAAAAGTGCACTTTTTCTGAAATTTTCGGAAAATTTCAGATTTATTACCTATTTTGATGTCATTTTTGAAATCCTGGTGAAATTCAGTGGTCGAGGTGCTTTTCGATATGACGCGGTTCGTGTTTCCACAATCTTGCCTGTTTTATCCCAAAAGAGGCACGAAAAGAGTCACGTTACCATAATCTTGCCTGTTTTACCTCAAAAGAGGCAAGAAAACAGGCAAGATTACAGCTCTCATTAAAATTCCCACTTTTCTTCCCACTTTTGGGGTGAAAGTGAGACGATTTTGGAGACATCCCACTTTTCTTCCCACTTTTGGTGTAAAAGTGAGACGAAAAGTGAGAATTTCAAAAGTGGCGAAAAAGCAAAAACAAAGACGCCGTGCAAATTCAGCACGACGCCCTCACTAAGTCTCAACATATCTCTAGTGATAATTATATTATTCCAAGTACACTGACTAAACTGAAATTTATTCCACTATCCCATTCCAATTGTTTACAATAATATCTGCGTTACTTTCAAGGTCCGCAACACCATCCAATTCAATTTTTACACATGACATATTTTTCATCCATTCTTTCTGTTCTCTCATATTTGGTGAACCATCTTCTTCATAACTTCGATTATCTTTCAAAAATTTCATATGGGATTCATACATATCTCCACCTTCAAGTACTCTTTCGCCAAATCGCTCTATTGCCCTTTCATGAACACGTTGTACACGAATATTAGGTTCAACATACAGAAACACCATCATTTCAAACTTATCATCAAATGCATAATGAAAAGAACTCATTGAACCAGCCATAACAAAATGTTCATATGAAGCAATATCATTGCTCAGTCTGCTAATCTTTTCTTCTCTCGTATACATTTGTGTATATGGACTATCTGTATTCTGTTTCCAAATATAATCGTCCACATCAAAATATGGATAACCTAGTTTCTGTGCAACTATTTTTCCAAGTGTTGTCTTTCCACTTCCAGATGGACCAATTATCATAATTCCAGTTGACATATTTATACCTTACTAAATAGCAATAAATTAAAATTTATTATCGTTCCAATAGCGTAAACTCAGTATTATCAAAATCATTTTTCCGTCTAGAACTATTAGCTAACATCACTCTGATAGTAAAATTCCAGATTTCATTATCTCGAATAAACTCCCATAAGAACTTCCTTCTGGAACGCCTCGCTGTCAGGCAGATCGATGGTCTCCTTCGCGCGAAGTGCAGCCTTTTCGTTGTCGTAAGGGAGGCTCAAAATGCTCATCTTAAGAGGAGTCTTCTCAGCGCTGCCAAGTTCACCTTCGATGAGGAGGCAGTGACAGTTTGCAACGCCTAAAGAATTGCCGACGCTACCCGTGTTAATGGCATATCCGCCACCGGGAAGTGTCTGGATATAAGGCATGTGGCAATCGGCGCCGATGAATCCGTCGAACTTGCGCTTAGTTCCAACGAGAGTAACATTGCCGGCATCGTCTTCAGTTACGGATGTGTAGTTTTTGCCGTAGCCCCAAAGGCCTTTTTTGAGTTCTTCTATTGTCAAATACGGGTGATAGTTAAGATCTGACGGGCGTCCGTGAAGCAATCTAAAATTCAATCCGCTTATAAGCACTTCATCTTCAAAAGGAAGGCTCTCGAGCCAGTAAAATCGTTCCTCGCCAATCTGATTTCTATAGAATTCGTGCATAGGATAACCGTTCGGAATGCGGCTATAGTTGAGCATACGGTCCCAGTTACCTTTGATGAAGTGGTTGCAGTTCGCTCTGACCCAGTCACACGTTTTGTCGTTGTCGGGGCCCTTGCCAATCGCATCACCCAAGAAGAATATCTCGTCCGGCTGAATCTTTTTTATCTCGGCATCAAGTGCCATTGTTGCAACGTAGTTTCCGTGGAAATCAGCTACAAATAAAAGTCTGCTCATCTATTCTTCTCCCCTGTGCGTTTTCGCGCGTCGAAAAAGCATTCGCCGTCCGCAAATGCAACCTTCGCCCATCGAAAAGCGGGCAAAATCAGTCCGCATTCCGCATTGATCTTTACGCACTCTCGAAAAGAATAAGCATCAAACTTCACTTACGCAAGTCGTCAACCATTTTCTCAAGCCATCTGACGTGGTCGAGCTGGCGGAGAATGGCTTCGTGCTTATGGTCGTTTTCCGTCTTCAGAAAAGTGACTTCTTTGGAAAGCTGTTCGCAGGTGCGTTTCAGCTCTTCAATTATATAGTTTTTCTGCTCAACAACGAGCTTATATCCTTCAATAGTATCGAAATAATTCTGAATTTGTTTGGAGTCAGCGTTTTCGGGCTTTGGGGTGTCTTCTTCAAAACCGATAAGGACTGTAACTATCGGCTGGATTGAGCTGTAGCGAAATTCAGTATAGCTGCCTGACATGATGCGGTCGATCGTTCCGACCGGAACGCCGGATTCGTCGGAAAGTCGCTGATTGGAAAGTCCGAGGAACTGTTTCCTCTTCTTACACCACTGAATCAGATCAGTGGGATTCATATTCATTACCTGTGGAAGAGAACTGTCTTCACTTCGTGTTTGCATAAGAAATGTCTCCTTTTCCCCCGCACTAACGAAGTCCTGTACTTCGCTAGTGTGTGTGGAACTTACCTGATAAGCAGGTAATCTGAAAGCGTAAACAGCAGCTGCATAAACACCCACAATATAGCACTCAAAAAGCTGCGACGATAATACAAAAAATCTATTCAAAACAAGGAGAATTACTAATGAATATTGATTTCTATCAATGCAACGTTTGCGGAAAGTTAATTGGCCTTATGTCCGATACTATCGTCCCTACAGTATGCTGTGGACAGACTATGAACAAGGTCGTTCCGAATACAACTGATGGTGCAATCGAGAAGCATCTCCCGGTATACGAGATCGATGGAAATAAGGTCTATGTACGTGTAGGAATCATGCCTCATCCCATGACGGAAGTTCATCACATTTCATGGATCGGACTTCGCACCACACATGGTTTCCAGTTCAAGGAATTAGAGCCAGACACAGAACCGGAAGTTAAATTCTCGTTGTGCAAGAAAGAGCGCGTTGAAGCTGTTTACGCATTCTGCAACCTTCATGGACTCTGGTGCGCAGAGGAGGAAGCGAAATGAAGCCTCCCGGATATTCAAAGTTCAAATGCTTCAATGAGACAAGTGAGGAAGTAGCCATGTCTGAACGTAAACCTAAAGTGCGTATTGTTACGCTGATAATCTCGCTTCTGGTCCCTCTTCTGGTCGGTTGTTTCTCGACTTTACTGACGATGAAAGACATGAAGATATACGACAAGTTAGAGCGTCCGCCGCTCGCGCCTCCGGGATGGTTATTCCCGATCATATGGACCTTGCTATACATCATGATGGGACTTGCTTCGTACTTTGTACTGACGGCATTTACCGGTCCGTTCAAGAAATGGATTGCGATGTGTTGTTTCTACACTCAGCTGCTCATGAACTTCTTCTGGCCGATACTTTTCTTTACTTACTCACGCTATATTCTTTCCCTGATATGGCTGATAGTAATGTTCCATCTGATAGTGTTCTGCACTTTTAAGTTTTTCACGATCCGCAAGATTTCCGGAATATTCATGTGTGTTCTTTCTATATGGACACTTTTCGCAATATACCTGAATTTTGCATATGTTCTATATTCACGCTGATTTCCTGGAGATAATATGAGGCATCACCGAACACGCAACTTCACATGGTTGAACAGAATGCGATTCTTTCAAACTGGTCTTACCTTTTCAGCACTTCTTATAGTGTTACTGGTGATAGTTGTGGCTTGTTGCAGTGTTCGATAGGGCGGGCACTAAGCCTCCGTTGAATAAAGCTATCCCTAAAAGTCTTCAACATCCCGCCTGATTCATATACTCCGTTTTTCGGCGATATCCTATCCGGTCGATGACCATCTGATACATACGGTAACCGTGCATTTATTTCATTCCGCTATTCCTTACCTCACAGGTTACCGCGTACCTTCGTACCCCACCACAACGATTATGTGTCTTGTTCTGCCTCCACCGGCAAAGAGCAACGGAAATCCCCTCTTCTGTCATTCTTTGTTCGCAATCGGTTGGTCGGGAAAGTTATAGATCTCAGATGCACTCGACCGGGTCAGGATATCGATATTTCACTTACTCGGATGCGAAGTAACTTCTTCACTATATTTACTTCGCGAAAAGTAGACACAATCTATACCCGATTCAAATGCTGAGGTCATAAAGGCTTCAGCATTTGTATTTCCAGCTTCTGCAAGGATCTGATCTTCTGTCTCGTTCAGATGTGTTGCGAAAACAGATACCTTCACGCTATACGGACAGTTATCGCTTGTATCCTTCACTGCACGCGCAATCAGGCCGGTTACAGACTCGTGTTTTCCAAACCTTATGCTATCCTGCCACGGATTAGGAATATTGGTCAGGTCATTAAACTTCAGTGATCTATCCTCATTAAAAGGACCGGCGCCATGCCTTGTAAGATAAGACCTTGTGACATAAACTGCCTCATCAAGCTTCATGCCATTTTCTTCAAGGATGGTCACGGGATTAGTAACATTTGTCCTGCTGCACGTTGTATGCGGCCACAGATCAACACGCCCTGTATCAAGGAGCAATCCCTGTCCGCCTTCGAAAACGACATTGTCGTAAGTTCTGAAAAAATCCGTCTCATTATCGATCAGGGTGATGTGCTTTTCGAGTACGGATTTGAGGATTTGAGCATACGCGTCCGTATCAAGATTAAGCATCTCATCAATCCCAAATTTGGCAACTTTCAAACTCACATATTCGTCTTCGATCTTCCTGAGTTTTGCAGATAAATCCGCTATGGAGAGTGAAGCAATATCACCGAGCGTGAGACCGTATTCTGTAAGTGATCTCTTGGTCGCTTCCCAGATGCCCATACCACAGCTTCCGTGCTTGTCTTCGCCGCGTGCTTCCTCTCGTTTCTGATTGAGATAAACATCGTACAAAAGTGTAATGTGGCAAAGAGGTGATGCGAAAAGCTTTATGTGGTTTGCGGACACTTCTGAAAAATCAGCGAGTTCCTTTTCGAGCTTATATAAATCAGGAAAAAACGTGCGCGCCCAATAGGTATCCGCACCATTGAACGAGCCGGATGACAACTCGTGAAATACGAATCTTCTATCCTCTCTGTCGACCGTGTGTGCAGCCTGCGCACCGCCATTATGGCGCACAACAAGATTATGACCTGACAGTGTCAGATAATCGACTGCCAGGCCCTTTCCTTCGTCACCGTAATTATTCCCGATTACAGCAAAGTTCATTATTAGAAAATGAGGTTCTTCATCATCTTGTCGAGCGCTTTTTCCGTCTTAAAATCGAGATGACCAAGGATATCTTCTCTCTTATAACCCTTTACCTTGCAAATGACGCTGATGATGAGCTCAGGGAGAAGTGCGATTGAATCTCTCGGAATATTAATTGTTCTGCCGTTAATGACAGTTCTCTCATAGCCGGAATAAATATTAATGTGGAAGAGATGGTAAGACTTTAAAGTCTCCTCAGCTACCTCTTCACAAGTAAGATCGTCAGCTACATTATCATTGAAGATTTTCTTAATATCTCCTGCGCACAAATTCACATGATTAGCTGCATCGCCGATAGTAAATGCGAAGCCCTTCTCGCCACGCTTCTTCATGCTGTCAGTATCTGTGTGATGAGCAAGGAAATACCAGAAGAGCGCATAGTCTTCAGGACCATCTCCGCCTCTTCCTTCGAGCCAGAGGTCAAGGAGCTGCTCTGCAATACGGATATCAGATTCATACTGTGTTACCTGAAGAGGTGCCTGGTCAACAACATCGCCGACTGCAGCAAACATAAGCTGAGGATCCGGAATTACATTTGAAGCATAAAGCTTTTTCATGATCTCATTAAGCGAATTCTTAACAATCTCTTCTGACAAATAACCCATAGAACCAGTAACATCAACACCGATCGCAATAGGTGTCGAATTCGGATGTTCATCGTTATCGCGTGACTCTCTCATAGCGATGTATTTAGGATTAAATTTGTCGAGCATCTTCCTGTTCTGAAAAAGATTTGCAGCTGATGCATCTGATGTAATCTTACGTGCTGATCTTAACTTTTCCCAATCTCTAGCTGTGTAACTTCCGCATCCCATGTTTCTACTCCTTAATTACTGATTGAATTTGTGAAATTTATGTCCTTCAAAGCCGTTCATTATGACATTGTCCCAGGCTCCGAAATCATCGTAGGCATTATCCTTCGGTGCGCCGTTCAGAAATTCCATACAAAGCTTCGGCGCTGTAGCCTTGTCCATGATATCCAATGAAATCTTTCTGATATCCTTAAGATAGTTGCGGTTAGGCGTAAAGCTTACATCTTCCCATCCGTCGAGAATATAAAGCTCGTGTGTCTTCGGATTAATATATGCATTCTCGATTACAAAATCCGCAAAATCCATGTCATTGAATTCCAGAAGGCATCCCATGTTCTCAAATCTTGAGATAATCCATGCAACAGTTGTCGCCTTAAGATTATCGAAAAGGAACAGCGGATATACATTCTCCATTTTTGAAATCAACAACAGATATCTGCCGTCATCAAGTGCCGACTTGTAAATGATATTCGGAAGGAATCTGCTTAGATCCTTAATATCTGCAGACGGATATGCAATCCTCGTCAGTATGCTCGCAAATCTTGTTGCAACTGAAGGATCAGAAAATACAATCGCGATTCGCTCGTCGCCGATATATGTCTCCTTGTCACTGAGAATTACTGAATAAAAACTCTCAAAATCAATGCTTGTGCCTTTATCAGTCTTAAATCTGACAATCGAGCTGTTATTCCAAAGATGCAATACATCACCCTCATTGGCAAGTTCATCGTTGGTGAACCTGTCCTTTGAAAGCATTTCATCTCTGGTGTTCTTATAAGCTTTGAAATCCTTGTCGGAAAGATATACCATCGAACCACAGAAACGGCATACCATCTCACCTCTTGAGCTGATTCTGTATTCCGCTCCGCAGTTATCGCATCTGATATTAAGAAGTTTGCTATCCATCCTCATTACTCCTGAATTAAGATTCGTTAACGAGCTTTCCACTCATATGCTCAGGCGTAATCTCCAGGCAGCAGACGTTTTTGAAAGAATGCTCCAACTCGTACTCAAGATAGGATTCGTCGGATGTAAACTTACGTGTGATATTGGAACAGATCTCACGCTTCTTGGCATCATCTTCGACGATCTTCATCCTGCCGAAAACAATAACGCTCTTGATATTAAGAGCCCATTCGCCCTCTTTACGAAAGCCTTCATCCATAACGCAGTAACTGACCTTGTCACAACGGGAAATTGCATCAAGCTTATGGCCTTCCTTGGCACAGTGAAAATAAAGCTTACCATCTTCCTTGGAATACCAGTGATCAAGAGGCATGCCGTAAGGATAACCGTCATCGCCGATTACAGAGAGCACACCACGTGGTTCGTTGAGCAGGACTTCGATGCATTCAGCCTCCGAAATCTCCTGCTTGAATCTTCTCATTTTTCTGAACATAAATCTTTTTCCTCGCCGCTCAATTACTGATTCTGCTTGCGCTTAGCACACTCAGGGCAACGATTCATAGGCGTGATGGAGAAATGAGACTCCTGCTTATATCCGCACTTGGAACAGATGAAGACATATTTGGAGAAAACACTACCCATCGATGTGCTGACGAGCCATGAACCTTCTTCATCTTCAGGCTTGGGCGGCTGAACTGCTTCCGCAAGTTCCTTAGCAGACATTTCTGAATTAATTGAATCCTTATCGAACCAGGTATTGGGCTTGGGTTCGCCGAAAACGCACTCTTCTGAATAGAAAGGACATCCGTCACATTCTTCTCTTCCGGCGCACATTCTGTATACGCCTTTCAACATTTGATTGACCTGTTGTGCTTTTTCCTCAATACCCATATGAATTGCTCCTTGTAAAAAATTAATGGTCACCAGTCAAAGCCTTACCACTTCGACCGCATTAATAATTAAAAAATGGATGTGGTAATTATATCACGCTCGGGGAAAGTGTTTTAGTCCTGATAGCTCAATATTCTCGAAAAGATATTTATAAACGAAAAGGCTGTCCCAAAACCGGAACAGCCTTGATAAGCACTTATTGAATGCAAATTATTCGTTTGTTGACTCGTAGATTTCCTGGCAAGCCTTGAAGTAATCGTAAGTAATGCTTCTCAAACGATAAGAAAGGCTCTTGAGGATCATATCGATCTTTGCAGGAGCTGTCTGGAAGAGACCGGGAAGGTCCTCAGCGCGGATAATCTCAACCTTTGTATCACCAACTTCAGCAACTGCTGTGGTGTCACGAACTTCACCTGTGAGCATCTCCATCTCACCAAAGCATGCGATAGCTTCGATTTCCTGGAGCTTGAGCTCATCAACTGCACCATACTTGCTGTAGATACCTACCTTACCATTCTTAAGGATGTAGAGGCACTTGCCTGCATCGCCTTCCTTGAAGATGATCGTACCGAAGCTATATGTCTCACCTTCGCTTGTTCCGGAAACAGCCATTGAAGCTTCACGGAGAGCTTCTGCACTCGGACGCTCAAGTCTGAAATTCTTTGAAGTGAGGTAAATTGACTGCTGTGCCATCTGTGCGAAGAAACCAAGATACTTGTCCTTTGAATTTGATCTTCTGGCATCGTCCAATGCCTTCTTTGCTTCGTTGGCATCCTCTGTCATTCTCTTGATTCTCTGACCAAAAACTTCCATGATGGAGAGAATCTTATCGGGATTCTGAGTGAAATATTCATTGAGTTCTTCTGCGGCAATCTCAACAACCTTTGAATCTTCTTCAGCAACAACTGTAGAGCTTCTGGGATAATTCTCAATTACTGCCATCTCGCCAAAATACTGGCCTGCTTCAAGAATTGCGACCTGAACTTCATCAGCTTCTCCATAATTCTTGTAAACGCCTAACTTACCCTCCAGAAGCTGGAAGAAAGTATTACCACTGTCACCTTCTTTGATGATGACCTCACCGCTTGCAAATGTTTTCTCAATTGAACTCATAAATGTCCCCTTTCTGCCCATATAGTTTTGTGTAGTAGTTCTAGTATATACGAATTATTCCAAAAGATATGCATCATCCGGAGTAATTCTTGCTTCCTTTGTAAAAATCAGCCAGTCCGTAATGTCCTCATAAGTGAATGTTCCTATGTCGCCTTCCTTCATGCCAGTGACATAGTATGGCTCCTGCGTTAACTGAGCTACGATCTTACCGTCCTTAATGTCCTTTAATTCGAACCAGATGTGTTCCTTTTGCGGCTCATCACCCTTCCAGTATGCCGTGTCAGTAACAAGTCCGATTTTGAGGATTATCTCGCATTCCTTCTTTTCGAAAGCTTTCAGAAGATACGGTATTCTCTCAACTGCGAGTGCACTCATTCGCTTTGTCTCCGAAGTCGAAAACATGTACATCGGATTCTGGTCCAAAAACTGATTGAAATCCTGAACTATCGTATAACGCTTCTCTTCCTCGTCCCTTTCATTTTTGTAGATCATAAGGACATATGTATCTTCGCCATGCACTCCATCGTCACGGTCTTCTTCCACGCCCAAAGTCGCGTCCGGATAGAATTCCAATGCTTCGCGCCAGTCAACTGCCGTAAGTGTCAAAACCTTTCCTGCTGCCTGACCGATAAAAACGCCATCGCCGGGTTCTATAGGGTCGTCATTTTCGAGCATGCGAAGCGCGAAAGATTCGATCATCTTATAGTGGTCGTTGAATGTATCTTTGTCAGAACACAGAATCTCAAGTTCATAAAGTCCGCAGCGCTTCAGACCATGGGTATGAAGCCACACTTCCTCACCGCTATCGGAAATCGCCTGAACAGTAAACAAATATCTAGGCGCAGGAAGCACCGAAGAGCCGGCTGCAAGAGCAACCCATTTGCCGGAAAGGAGTTTTTCAGAAGGGCAATCAAGAACTGCGAGCATATCAGGCATCAATGCATTCATGAAACGCAACTGGTCGAAAAAGCACTTGTTGTTATCGCCTTCAAAATCCATACAGACACTAAGTCCTGCGTGAGCTTTGTCAATCGCCTTGTGCTCTTCTTCCGTAAAAGTGTGCTCAGGACGGAAATAATACGGAACCTCAACATCGAGTGGCGAAATAGCTGCCTCGCGTTTTGTATCGTCAATCTCAAAATCCACGATCAGACCACGATCTTCATCCATGTGCACATCAGTGACTTTGAGCACCTCACTCTTCATGAGGTTTTCAATTAAGATATCAGGATCTTTCAGGTCATTTTCGTTTTTGGGAATGATGATCATGTAAGACGGTTCTCTCATGGTAAATCTCCTTAATTCAGATAGGGCTTAATTGCCTCATAGTCGCCTTTGAACTGGACGGCATTAATGCCCGCTTTGATGGCGCCTTCGATGTTATCCATTCTGTCGTCAATAAACAGGCACTCTTCACCCTTAAGGTCATATTTGGCAAGGAAAGTCCTGTAAATTTCAATATCAGGCTTAAGCATCAGGTAGTCTGCTGATACGAATACGCCGTCGAAATAATCGAGTGGCAAAAACTTCGGGAAGTAGTCATAGAACAGGTCGCTCGCGTTAGAGAGGACATAAACTTTGTAGCCTTTTTCCTTGACGTAATCGCAAAAGTCTTTCGCGCCTTCGATAGGGTCCATGCAGACGTCCCAATGGTTAGCACAATTCTCAAGTGCAGCATGGAATTTTTCCGGAACTCTTGGTTTTACAAGATCATATCTGTCCTTATCCTTAATGACGCCCTTATCTGCCAAAGCCCACTCCGGCCCGTTGAAAAGTTCTCGCCTGATGGCGTCCTTTTCTTCATCAGAAGAACAGAATCTGTCCATAACGAATTCCGGTCTGAAATTCAGAAGGACATTTCCCATATCGAAAACTACATTCTTAATCATAAATGTCTCCAATACTTGCAATAACTATTCTCAATGGATGTTAGCACAAAAGCCCGTGCGACCACATGAAAATTATAGTCAATTTGTAGGTTGGGAAAAAATTCCTTTACGCTATAATTGATTCGTTACATTTTTATAGGATAAAGGAGTTTTTATGTCAAACTTATTCAGAATTAAGTGCCCTTCATGTGGCAATGTCGTAGACGTCGCTGGCAACACAACATGCGCTAAGTGCCAGAACCCCCTCGTTCTTCCTGAGGATGGCGTTGTTCAGATTTATCGTAAGGGTTCACCTTTGGGTGTTGCAGTTGGTATGGGTATCTATTTGAACGATATCCCTCTCGGACACCTCGCAAATACAGAGTCCATCAGAATCCCTGTTACATATGGTCACTACAAGCTTCACATGACACACGGCATGAACAGAAGATGCAAGGATCAGGAGTTCGATATCACACCTGATAACAGATATGCTTTCATGAAGGCACGTCTTAAGATGGGTCTCATCTCCAACACAGTAGTTATCGAGCCTTCCACAGCTGAGCAGATGCCTGCACTCTGATAAAGATTCTAATCACAGATATTTATGGCTGTCTCATACGAGGCAGCCATTTTTATTGAATAGTTCTGTTTTGTTATCTTCCTGGAGCTGGTTTGTATGCCCGACAGGCCATTATCTCATCGCGAAAACAAGATACTTGATCGAATAGTAGATCTTAGGACTGATGCTTGCCAAAGGCTTCATCTTATCCGGTGCGAGCATAACTATCAGGTTGTTAAATACCGTAACCGCAAGGAGTAAAAGCACGACAGTAAGAATGACTTTGAAGGCATTCTTATAGGCAGAATTTTCTGCCTTCCTGAAGAGCGCGATAAGAACAGGTATAGCAGCCAGAACGATAAGCATTCCAAAGTCCATCTGATATCTCATTGTCATTCCGGTCTGTTCGATTACCAAGAGAATAAGTCCGCCTGCGAAGATCAGAGAAAGAATCGAAAATGCATACATCCTCATATCAGTAAGTTCCTTCTTGCACTTCTTTATAAAGACCACTACAAGAGAGATTGGACACAACGCAAAATATCCGGCATAAACAGGATCAAAGAACAGATATCCAAGGTAATCCGTTGTCTGACTGCTGAAGTTATAAACGCTATCGATATAAGGGAATGTGCCCTTGAATCGGAGCGGCTGGAAGAGGTATTCAAAGATACCTATCCAGAGTCTGTTTATTCCTAAATGTCTGTGCTCGAGATCCATCTCAGAAAGGTTATATGTGTTGCCAAAATCAAATACGCTGCCGAAGCGGATCTGATTGAAATACATAAGACCTGCGCCAATCAACAAAAGCGGTGCGATTACCGCAATCGTATTTCCAAGGCCCTTCCTGGAAAAGAAATGCTTCTCCTTAATCTCTTTGTAGAACAGCGGGAAAATGAGGAACAAATAAAGTCCGAAGACAGGTCTTGATCCTATCGCAAGTCCCATCGCCAAAGCGCCCAGCACCAACCTGATCTTTGAAAGTGGCTTCGTGCTGTTTTCGAAGTGCTTCTCAGATGCTGCCATCCAGAAATAAAGTGCGATCACTGCAAACATTATTGCGTAAATAAAAGCTACAGAATATACGCTCGGCGTCTGCGCACAGTAGAAAACACCGGTGCCGAAAATGAATGTCAGAACGAGAATGAGATATGTGCCAAGTGAGATATCAGAATAGTATCTTCTTACCATCTTATGGATCAGCATAAATGCAAATAACATAAATACGGCACCACAGATGAATACAGGCACTGAATTATTCAAAGGCATCCCGGTAAGTGCAACAAACGGCAGATACATAAGGAGCGTTGGAACTACGCTGTAGTAACTGAAATACTTACCGTCGAAGAATGCAAAGTCGAGCTTAAAACCTTCACCGGTCTCCTGATACAAAGCAAACCTTGCATTGTAATCGTATGGATTCGACATCTCAGACAAATACTTCGGCGGTTCGAAATCGAGATTCACCTGTCCCTTTAAAAAGGCCTCTGCCTGATAAGAATATATCGCTTCAACATGACCATTAAAATAGTAGACTGCAACATCCTTATGGAACGCCATAACGATCGCAAGCCAGAATCCGACCATCGCAAGAAGCGCCAGCAGCAGATAGATCTTGTTCCTGTCGGTAATCTTCCTGTTATCACCCATGAGCTTTATCTCATAGACTTTTGAACCCGGCTTGAAAATAAGTACTAATGCCACGATTACGGCAATCATAAGTAATCTTGCCGGATGAACTCCAAAAGGTCTTGTGCTGTTAAGCTTGATATCGATTCCGGAAGCATCGGATACTTTATTGCTGTCGAACACAAGCTTGATCTTCCTGACATTGCCGTCGGGATAGATTCTTAAATAGTTGCTCTCTACAACCGACCTGACGACTTCAGTCTCAGACAATTCAAGGTCAGTATTTGCCTCATCGGAGATGGTCAGATTAACACCAATTACTTCAGCATCAATTCCGCTGTTACTTGTGTCAATGTATATGTTCCTTACGGGAGCATCAAAACCATCGATAAGCACTTCATTAGCTTCAGTCGTAACCTGATAACCGGAAATATCCTTGAAGAAAAGCGATTCCCAAAATCTGAAATTGAAAAAGAATACCTCCGCTATCAGCGGGATAATCAGAATGAGAAGTATTGCTTTGATGGTTAATTTTTTCGACATGAGCACATTATATCACCTGTTATGAAGTGACCCCTGTCAAGCATAAATTCTTAACGGATCACCACA
>JAKSRC010000028.1 GCA_024403855.1 Saccharofermentans sp.
TATAACTGCGTAATTTTGAGAATTCGTGTCTACTTTTTGTTGACTAGTGCAATTTCGTACACTTTTTTGAAATCTTATGAACCGCCCTGATTTAATTGGTCACTTTTGCTTGTTGTGCCAATAGTACGCCTTTCTGTTTACTATAGAACATAAAGCAACTAACATCGCCTGCAATAGTGCTTTTTATTAATAATTAAGTTGACAATGGCCTTTTAAATGATGTACTATTGCGTCGTTAATTGCGATGACGGAGACCCAGTAGCCACGGTATATCGCCTTCAGAGAGCTTTGCCCACGGGCTGTAAGGCAGAGCGGAAAGAGGCCGATGGTGAATAACAACTCTAGCAGCATATCGGTATAAAGCGATTTCGCGTTTTCGCGAAGTAAATCAGGTGGCACCGCGGACATGTTTTGTTCGTCCTGAACTTAAAGTTGATTTAAGTTCGGGGCGTTTTTTGTTTCCCCGAAAGAAAGGAATCTTATATGGCTAACCAGTACAGAGACAGGATTATCAGTTCACTGTCAGAAAAGGACGTAGGTCAGGAATTAAGAGTATGCGGCTGGATCGAGAATATCAGAGATCACGGCGGCGTATCTTTTATCGATTTGAGAGATATGTATGGCACACTTCAGGTCGTTATGCGTGATACAAGCCTTCTCGACGGACTCGTAAAGGAAGAGTGCATCTCAATCGCAGGTAAGATCGAGCATAGAGACGAGGAGACATACAACCCCAAGATCGCTACAGGCACAATCGAGCTTGAAGCTCACAGTGTTGATGTACTCGGTAAGGTTTATTCACAACTTCCTTTCGAGATCATGACATCAAAGGAAATCAGAGAGGACGTAAGACTTAAGTATCGTTACCTCGACCTTCGTAACCAGAAGGTTAAGGAGAACATTATTTTCAGATCTAATGTTATTGCGTTCTTGAGACAGAAGATGACTGAGATGGGATTCCTTGAAATTCAGACTCCTATCCTCACAAGCTCTTCACCTGAAGGTGCAAGAGACTATATCGTTCCTTCAAGAAAGTGGAAGGGCAAGTTCTATGCACTCCCGCAGGCACCTCAGCAGTTCAAGCAGCTCCTTATGGTGTCCGGTTTTGATAAGTATTTCCAGATCGCTCCCTGCTTCAGAGATGAGGACGCAAGAGCAGACAGATCACCGGGAGAGTTCTACCAGCTCGATTTCGAGATGTCTTTTGCTACACAGGAAGACGTTTTCAGAGCAGGTGAGGAAGTTCTCACAGCTGCATTCGAGAAGTTTGCACCTGAGGGCGCAAAGGTTACACCCGCACCTTATCCGGTAATTTCTTATAAGCAGGCAATGCTTGAATTCGGTTCAGATAAGCCTGACCTCAGAAACCCTTTGAGAATTATCGATGTTACAGAGTTCTTCTCAAGATGCACATTCAAGGCATTCCACGGTAAGACAGTTCGTGCTATCAATGTTCACGCTAAGCTTTCCAAGGGTCAGCACGAGAAGATGCTCAAGTTCGCTCAGGACGATCTCGGTATGGGCGGCTTAGGCTACCTCGAAGTTCTTGAAGATATGAGCTACAAGGGACCTATCGACAAGTTCATTCCTGATGACATGAAGGCTGAACTTAAGGATATGGCTGGCCTTGAAGCAGGCGATACAATTTTCTTCATCGCTGATAATGAGGCAAGAGCTAATGAGTGCTCCGGCAAGATCCGTAACGAGCTTGGCGCAAGACTTGACCTCATCGAAAAGAACGCTTTCAGATTCTGCTTCGTTAATGACTTCCCGATGTATGAATGGGATAACGAGACAAAGAAGTACATCTTTACTCACAATCCTTTCTCAATGCCTCAGGGTGGCCTTGAAGCACTTAACACAAAGAAGCCTGAAGAGATTCTCGCTTACCAGTATGACATCGTTTGCAATGGTATCGAGCTTTCATCCGGTGCTGTTAGAAACCATGACCTTGATATCATGAAGAAGGCATTCGAGATCGCTGGATATTCTGAAGAAGAGCTCAAGACAAAGTTCGGCGCTCTCTACAGCGCATTCCAGTTCGGTGCTCCGCCGCACGCTGGTATGGCTCCTGGTGTTGACCGTATGCTCATGATCCTCAGAGGTGAAGAGAATATCCGTGAAGTTATCGCATTCCCTATGAACGGTAATGCACAGGATCTTCTCTGTGGTGCTCCTGGTGAAGTTACTGAGCAGCAGCTCCGTGAGACACACATCAAGATCAGACAGTAATGAAAGTTTATTTCCTTACATTAGGATGCAGAGTTAACCAATACGAAACAGATGCCGCAAGGCGTCTGTTTCTTGATAATGGGCACGAAAATGTGGACGCACCGGAGGATGCCGATGTCTGCATTGTTAACACTTGCTCTGTAACTGGCGAAGCCGACAGAAAGTCATCCCAGATGTTAAGGAGAATGGCTAAAAACAACCCGAATGCGGTTATCGTCGCTATGGGTTGCGCTTCTGAACTTAAGACGGGTGAAGTGCCTGCCGACATCGTAATCGGTACAAGAGATAAGAATACTGTCGTAAAGAAAGTAGAAGACTTCGTGGCCCAGAGAAGCGAAGAACTTGATCACAAAACAAGCCACGTAAGGCCGGAAGTAAGTAAATCTGATGAGTACCATGATTTTGGTACTGTTCTTTCACCTGAAGGTGCAAGAGCATTCATTAAGATTGAAGATGGTTGCAATAACTTCTGCTCGTATTGCATTATCCCTTACGCAAGAGGAAGAGTTGTAAGCAGAGATGAAGAAGCCTGCATCAGCGAAGCAAAATACCTTGTCGAAAATGGCTTTAAGGAGCTCATTGTGTCAGGCATTCACATCTGCTCATATGGTAAGGATCAGGGCAAGGGTATTGAAGCTCTTCTTGAACTTTTGAAGAAAATCGATTCGATTGATGGTCTTGAGAGGCTCAGACTCGGTTCTTTGGAACCTAAGTCTATGACGCCTGAGTTCATTGCTGCACTCAAGGAATTAAAGCACCTTTGTCCGCACTTCCACCTTTCTCTTCAGTCCGGTTCTGATACGGTTCTTAAGCGCATGAACAGAAAATATACCACTGCTGAATATGAAGGCAGGGTTAATGCTTTAAGAGAAGTTTTCCCTGATATGTCTCTTACGACAGATATAATTACGGGCTTTCCGGGCGAGACAGAAGAAGAGTTTGCTGAGACAATTGCTTATGCAGAAAAACTTAAGTTTGCGAAAATCCACGTTTTCCCATACTCGGAAAGGGAAGGAACAGTGGCAGCGAAGATGTCTCAGGTCGATATGTCAGTTCGAAAAGCGCGTGCCAAGAGACTTATTGAAGTATCAGATAACCTTGCAGCTGAGTTTGCCATGTCATTGAAGGGCAAGGAGGCTGAAATCCTTATCGAAAAGAGCGAAGTTAAGGACGGCAAGCTTGTATATGAAGGCTATACTTCCAACTATGTAAGGGCTTATGCCACTTCGGAGGGCAGGGAATTCGCAAGAGGCGAGATTGTAAAAGGATTCGTTTTTGCGGCCAAAAATGAGACCTGCTTCATGGAACTGGTACATTAATCGGATAGTTCAAGAATTTTTATCAAATCTTAATAACATTTCTGTTTTACTGTGTTAGAATGAAAACACCGAAGATAACTTCGCTTGGAGGATTCGTTGTGGACAGCAACACAGCAAAATTTGATTTATCCGGTGATAGGACAGCTGACGTACATGCGCTTATGTCGTATGTATTGAGCGCTCTTAAGGAGAAGGGTTATAACCCTATTAATCAGCTTGTCGGATATTTTATTTCCGGCGATCCTACTTATATCACCAATTACAAGGGCGCGAGAGGCTACATCAAGCGTATTGACAGAGATGAGCTTCTTGAAGTAATCATTAACGATTATTGCTCTAGACTTTAAAGTGGCTAAGATACCGATACTAAGCGGTAACGGCGGCTTATGCCGCCTTATTTTTTGAATAGAGGAAGGAATATCAAATGGGTAAAGCAGCCGGCAGAGTAATGGGTATTGATTTCGGCACCAGACATATTGGCGTTGCAGTATCTGATGAATTGAGAATTATTGCTACAGGCATTGAGACAGTCAACTGGAACGGCGAAGATCCTGAATGGGCTTTGAATCGCATTTGTGAGATCATCAAAGAGATGGGAGTTAATGCCATTGTAATCGGACGCCCTGCAAGGACTGACGGTACCAGGTCAGAGACTCAGGAGAAGGCTGAAGTTTTCGGTGCAAGACTTTCTGAAATGTGCGGTATCGAGCCTGTTTACAGGGATGAACGTTATACTACTGTTCTTGCTTCAAGATATCTTCATGAGAGCAATATTAAGGCTAAGAAGCAGAAGAAAGTCATTGACCAGGTGGCTGCTGAGATTATTCTTCAGGACTACATCAATACTTTATAAGCTCAAACAAGAAGCCTGCTATATGTTATAATAAAGCGTTAAGGCATTTAATAAATTAATAATTGTAAGGAGACTACTAAAATGGATGAGAATAATTTGAATGAGATCGGACCTAAGGATGAGCTTATCGATGCAATCGCTCAGTTGGATGACGAGGGCGACAGAGTAATCGAGCTTAAGGATGAAGAGACAGGCGAAGTTACTAAGGCTGTAGTTGAGAGCACATTCCTTTTCAACGGAAGCACATATGTTGTTTTGATCGTTGATACAGACGAGAAGGACGAAGACGATTCCATTATCAGCGCTTATGTCATCATGAAGTTCGTTGATAAGGATGGCGAAGTTCTTTTGGAGAACCTTCCTGAGAAGGAAGAAGATGTAATCTACGATTACTACGATAAGCTTTGCGACGAGCTTTACGGCGACGATGAAGAATCAGAAAGCTAATAACAAACCGGCTGGATTAAAGAAGAAGATCGCTCTCGAGAAGGACCGCAAGGCCAAGCTCGCGGGCGAACATCTTAAGGATAACCGTAGCGATGAGCTTCTGGTTATGCGTGATCCTTATGCCAAGAAGGATTATTACATGTCACGCATTGATGCCTTCACACTTATGAAGACAGAATATGTCGTAATGTATAACTATGTGCCTGATGACGGAAGTCATGCCAAGCCGGAACTCGTTATCATGAGGACTGCAATCGCTGAAAATGGCGAGAGAGTTTATTACTCGATTAAAGATGGCGAGGAATTGGAAAAGGCGTTCGTATACTTCATGAGAAGATATTACGGATCACAGGCACCGGAAACCAGAGCAAAGAACGGAGTATCCTCCGCAGATCAAAGTCAAAGATGAGTATTTGGAAGGCATTCCTTAAAAAGTTGGGCGCAATTGGAGAAGCCTTAATATGGCTTCTCTATTTCATTTGCGCTGATTATGCGGTTTACCTGATTTTCGAGTTTTTAAAAATCGATCGCAGCATATACAAAGGCACATTTAACTTTTGTTCCTGCGTCCTGATTTTTACAGTGATGTTTGTCATTTCAAAGTTGCTTTCGATCAAGAACGAGCCTTTGGTTAAGACATCCAAGCTAAAGCCGGGACAGGTAGGCGCGATTCTTATCATTGCTATGGGAATGCTTGGATTTGTAACGCTTTATATTATCGTTGCGGATAAGATTGCAACATATATCAAATCGTTACAGCAGGTTATGGACGATTACAGGGACAGCGTCGACAGATTCTCTGATGCTCCTCAGGTAATAGTTCCGGTTTGGGACACCGTCCTTTATGTATTTAACCTTTGCTTCATCGTACCTCTTGCAGAGGAGATGACATTCAGAGCCGTAATTTATGGTCGCCTCAGAAGGGCATTCAAGCCGTGGTCAGCAGTCATTATCAGTGCGCTTATCTTCGGAAGCCTTCACGGTATTTCAGTTCATATCGGTTACGCGATCGTATGTGGCATTCTGATTGCCGCTTGCTACTATCTGACAGACAGTATCGTAGCTCCTGTTATCCTTCACATGATATTCAATCTGCTTGGATCCGGAGTCGCGACTTTCATGTCAGTCGAGGAATTTGGTTTCCCGCAGGGAATCGCTTCGAACATCATGCTCAATGTGAATACGATTTCCCTTATGATGATGCCTATGGCAGTCCTGGCATATACATACCTTGTAATTGTTAAGCGTAAAAAGGACAAAGAGGCTAAATCGCTTGAAGAAGCAAGTGTTGTTCAAGTAGAATTAGTCGGAGAAGCAGACGATGTTTCTGAAGAAAATACAGATGTTCAGAGCAACATGAGTGATTTAGAGGCTAAGAAATGAAAAAACGCGGCCGGCCGATATTCGGCATAACCAGAAAGACTCGTTTTGCAGCGGCGATGGTAGTCGTTGCGGTTGTTCTTGTCATGGCTGTCGGTGTTTTGGCCTATGTCGGTATTTTCGGAATGAAGTCTGAACTCTGCGAGATAAATGCAACTACCGATAAAGCAGATGATTCATATGGCGGAACGGGCATCAATTGCGACCTTATCCCCAATGTTAATCTTGTAAGAGATGCGTCCTTTGAGACATCTACGAAGTTTTCAAGTATGTTAATTGCGGGTGCATCAGGAAAGAGTGTTTTCCTGACGCCTGATGCTGTTTCGGCAGCCGGTTACGATACTACTGCCTGCGCCGGTGATACGGTTAGGATTATTTCAATCGACAGTGACGGCTTAATGAGTGAGAAGTTTACCGGCACCGTTATTGGATATAAGTCAGCAAGACTCGGCGCTATTACTGAGATTAAGGATACTGAATCCCGTTGGAGTGAAGACCGTATAAAGAATGTAGCTTTTTATGGAAATATGGCTATTGCCATGACTTCCAGCGGAAGACTTATATACGAAGTTACAAATAGTCAGCTTACCGGTGTTGTTAATGCCAAGGACAGATTTACATTAATCGATACGAATGATTCCGGTGTTGTTGCTGTAGCTATAAGCGGAGCAATCTATTTTTCGCAGGACGGCAAGAATTACACCAATATATACACGCCGGATTATATTGAATCCGGACGAACAGTCTGTGGTATCGGAAGTTCAGGCAATACAACTGCTGTCTGCTATACGGATGGAACTATTGTCACAGTAACAGGCGGAAGTGTTGCAACTTCAAGCCTCCCTAATACTGATGCTGTTTCTTTTATTTCTGACGGTAAGAGATTTATGGCAGTCGACAGCAATGGCAGCATATATTTATCTTCTAATGGTATGGTGTTCAAGGCTGCAGGCAATTCCGAACTTCTTAAGGGCGCTGAAGATACGTTGTTCTGTGCTGCAAATGGTGTTTACTGCTATGTTGTAGACGGAACGAATGCGCTTTTCGCGACTGTTAAAGACGATGGAATCGTCCTTGAAGAGAAGAATATTCAGAAAGCAACCGGCTCTGAAGCAAGGTCAGTCAGACTTACGGATTCCGGACTTGTTGTAATCGGAACGGCTGACAAGAAAGCATTTGCTATCAATACTACTACAGGAAAGACATCGTCACTTACTTCCGAAAGCACACTTGTTGAGAATATCATTGGAATTTCCGGAGACAAGGTCTTCTTTGATTCTGGCTCAGAGATATTCAGATCCCAGATTTTGTCTGAACTTGCTATCGAAGGTAACCTTGAGGGAATTGATATCATCGCAGATGACATTCTTATCGCAGGCCACGAAGTTAAAGCTGCAGGCGGCGTAATCAGCGAGGCAGATGAACGTGATAATCCGTGGGAGACAGCTGAGAATTGTGTCTGGAGCGTATATGGTAAGGGTACGAACGTAATAACAACTGACAGAGCTTATAGTGGTAATTACGGCGGAAGAATAACCGGAAGTGGAGATGGTGTTCATGCCATTACACAGACACTTCCCGGCACAGCCAAGGATAATTTCGTACCGGGTGCGTTCTATCGCCTGGATCTCTATGCTATGTCTGATAATGCGCCTGATAAGGTATATTGCTGGGTTGAGGGCGAAGATTTCGGAAGATACGGAATTGAACTTACCAATCTTGGAAGCAATTATAAGCATTACAGCTATGTTTTCGCTGTTACAGATCAGATGGCTGTAGCTGAGAAGATAATGATCTCGATTGCATTTGAAGGATCAGGTTTTGTCCTGGTTGATGATGTTTATTTGGGACCGGACAGCTCTGATGGTGCAGGAATTCCGCAGTTCTATCAGGAAACTGTAAAGTCCGGAAAACCCAGTGCAATCAGACTTAATAATCTTAATATTGGTGGAGACGGTTTTGCTACGACCTCTATGTATCTTTCTCCGATTGATTCCGTATCACGTGATGTATACGGGACATTGAGCAGAAATGATTATGAGGAAGAGAAAGCTTCTTTGGACTATCCCAAGCAGTCTGTTACGGCTTCTTTGGAGGAAAGCCTGAGATTTGTAAAGGAATGCTCATCAACTCCGTGGTTCGTAATTGGTCCTTACGTTGACCAAGGTGAAATCGATAAGCTTTTGGAGTATATGTGTGGTTCTTTGACTTCGGAATATGGCGGACGAAGAATCGATAACGGTACAGCGCTTCCATGGAGCAGACAGTTTGCAAGATTCTATATAGAGATCAACGACAGCGGAAAGGCTTTCCAAAGCGATGTTCAGAAGGCATCTTATGTTAATTATGTAATGTCTATGTTCTCGCAGTCAGAATACTTTAATGAACTTAAGGATAAGACGGTTTTCCTTGACGGAATGGAGTATTCAGGCGGTACTATGATGTCTCATGCTGACAGACACACAATGGATATCAGACTTTCCGTAGAGGATAACAGCCAGACTTATCTTGATAATATTCGTGCAAGTTATGTTGCAGCGCAGTACAAGACTCCTCACATCGTTTCCGGCAGCAATGGCGGCGAGTATATCAAGACTTTGAAGACTGACGGAAGTAACTGCGGCAGACTTTTCGCTTCTTTGATGACAAGTGAAGCGGATTTTACCGACATGATCCTTTTCGATGCTTCAGTAAACTTCAGACCTTCCACATATACCGGAAAAGAAATGTTTGTCGGCAAGGATGAATTCATCAACATGATGACTGTATCTTCGCTTACGACAGGATTTACAGGCTATGATGAGCTTTTCGTGGATATCAAGGGACCGTTGGATAACTCGCTTTCTATAAGCGTCGAGCAGTTTATGTCCAATGTTACGACGGCTTGCTTCAGGGACGGCTCAAAGGCTTATATCGTGGTTGCAAACTCTTCTGATTCTGAACAGAGCTTCCTTATCAGTAATAGCAGACTTGGAAGAACCGATAGCGTTGTTAAAGCCTATGACGAAAAGGGCAGACTCATAAACGAGCGAAAGATGAGATCGAACCTTCGTCACATCCTCCAGCCGGGCGAATTCGTAATTATCGAGGTAGAAATAAGAGGTTAAGGCCTGAAATAGCCTTTATCAGCTCTGAGTGAGAATCTTTAAGAATTCCTCAGCAGATGTTGAAGCAATATTCTTCCACTTTTTGCAGATATCTACTGCAGTTTTCTCGTCGCTTGTAGTGAAAGTTACTTCGAATGGCTTGCCGTTATGTACAGTCTCAAGAACTACTTTAAAGTCACCATTTGCAGCAGGCTCGATTGAAGCTTTTGTGCCGGAACTTCTGGACATCTCATCAAGAATCTCAGCTGCAGCTTCTTCAAGGTGGGCGATAAGAGGTGCTGAAAGGGAAGAGACGAGGTCATTTAATACCGCTTTGCCGCCTTCAGTGATTGTCAGGCGCTCGGTAGATCCGACAGTATCGCCTGCGTAGTCGCCGGTCTTGCTCTTATCCATGAGATTGCCTGATATAAGTTCTTCATAAGATTTCGAAAAAGTGAAGAAATCCGTATAGAGCGACTCCATGCACTTTTCCATAAGAAGATGGTAGCTCACGCCGGACGCTTTATTGACCAGATAAAGTATTTGAATCTTAGACTCAGCTATAGAAATATCAGACATCTTGTATTCCTTAGTTATTTCATTGCTATTTGTAACATTTTCACGCTTAATTATACTCGAAAAGAGCTTTTTACGGGTGTATACTCTGTATGTTTTTTGAAAATAACCTGTAAGGAGAATTTAAATGATTACATTTGATTACCAGAACGCCCTCGAATTCATCGGCGGCGAAGAGGCAGTCTCCAGAATGGAGCCCCAGATCAAGTCCGCTTCTGATATGCTTCACAAGAAGAACGGTCCCGGAAACGATTTCCTCGGCTGGCTCGACCTCCCCACAAACTATGACAAAGAAGAATTTGCACGCATCCGCAAGGCTGCTCAGAAGATCAGAAGAGACTCTGACGTCCTTATCGTAATCGGTATCGGCGGTTCTTACCTTGGCGCACGCGCAGTTATCGAGCTTTTAGGTCATTCTTTCGCTAATGCAGCTTCCAAGAAGACAAGAAAGAGTCCTCTCATTCTTTTCTGCGGTAACTCTATCAGCGCTACATATCTTGCAGACATGATGGACATCATTGAAGGCAAGGATATCTCTCTTAACATCATTTCCAAGTCCGGTACAACAACTGAACCTGCAATCGCTTTCCGTATCCTCCGTGCATACATGGAGAACAAGTATGGCAAGAAGGGCGCTCAGGAAAGAATCTATGCTACAACAGATAAGGCTAGAGGAGCTTTGAAGGGCTTGGCAGACGAGGAAGGCTACGAGAGCTTCGTAGTACCTGATGATGTAGGCGGCAGATTCTCTGTTCTTACAGCAGTAGGTCTCCTTCCTATCGCAGTTGCTGGTATCGACATCAGAGAGCTCATGAAGGGCGCTAAGGATGCATCCAAGGCTTACAAGAAGCTTCCTTTGTCAGAGAACCCTTGCTATCAGTACGCTGCAGTTCGTAACTGCCTCCTCCGTTCCGGCTACTCCACAGAGGTCATGGTTAACTATGAACCTTCTTTCCACTTCATGACAGAGTGGTGGAAGCAGCTCTATGGTGAGTCTGAAGGTAAGGACAGAAGAGGAATCTTCCCGGCAGGCGTTGATAACACAACAGACCTCCACTCCATGGGTCAGTTCATCCAGGATGGCGCAAGAATCATGTATGAGACAGTCGTTCAGATCGACCAGCCTAGAAGATCTTTCGCAATTCCTAACGATGAGGCAAATCTCGATGGTCTTAACTTCCTCTCCGGTATGGACATGAATGAAGTTAATGCTAAGGCAATGCAGGGCACAATCCTTGCTCACGTTGACGGTAAGGTTCCGAACCTCTTGATCCACATGTCTGATCAGACAGCTTACTCATTGGGCGAGCTCATCTATTTCTTCGAGAAGGCTTGCGGTATTTCCGGTTACCTCCTCGCTGTAAATCCTTTCAACCAGCCTGGTGTTGAGGCTTACAAGAAGAACATGTTCGCTCTTCTCGGCAAGCCCGGCTACGAAGATCAGAAGGCTGCTCTTGAGGCAAGACTCCAGAAATAATCTTCGGAACACAATTTGCTTTGAACAAAGACAGGGGACGCAGTTAATGCGGCCCCTGTTGCTTTTGGTGGGGAGTTTTTTCGAGCTTGATGGAAAACATTTTCGAGCTAGTGGGAGTCTACCTTCAAGGCGATTTTGATGCGTCCCACTTCAGCGTCCCACTTTTTATCCCACTTTTGACAGTAAACAGGGACGAAAAGTGAGACTTCTCGAAAAGCATCCCACTTTCGACCCAAAAGTGGGAAGAAAACAGAGAAGACTATATCTTATCCAGAATCGAACTTTTCGAGCGATTTGGATGAGACTTTTCGAAAACACTCATCCAAATAACCCGCCACTCGAAAAATATCCGTTCGGCCATAAATTTCACGCATTCTCGAAAAGAAACACACGCTTTTCTTATTTATATTTATTTGAACAAAGCGTTTTTAACTTGTATAATAATTCGCGAAAATTCCACTACTAACGAGGTACGACTATGATTTCAACACTCGAAAACGGCGCTTGGCTCATTAATGGCGTTGAATTAATCGAAGATAAGGCCGGTGCGGCTGAAGCTGTTGCCGCTAAATCCGGTAAGGCTGCTGACAAGGTATCTGCTAAGCAGGGTACTATCGCTTACGGAATCCTTAAGGATCACAATACATCCGGTAATATGGAGCAGCTCAAGATTAAGTTCGACAAGCTTACTTCACACGATATTACTTTCGTAGGAATCATCCAGACAGCAAGAGCTTCCGGACTTGAGAAGTTCCCGATTCCTTACGTTCTTACAAACTGCCACAATTCACTTTGCGCAGTTGGCGGCACAATCAATGAAGATGACCACATGTTCGGTCTTACTGCTGCTAAGAAGTACGGCGGAATTTATGTACCTCCTCATCAGGCAGTTATTCACCAGTATGCAAGAGAAATGCTCGCTACATGCGGCGGCATGATCCTTGGTTCTGATTCACACACACGTTATGGTGCTCTCGGTACTATGGCGATGGGTGAGGGTGGACCTGAGCTCGTTAAGCAGCTCCTTTCTCAGACATACGATATCAAGATGCCTGATGTTATTGCTATTTACCTCACAGGCGAGCCTATGAAGGGTGTTGGTCCTCAGGACGTTGCACTTGCCATCATCGGCAAAGTTTTCAACTCCGGCTATGTTAAGAACAAGGTTATGGAGTTCGTAGGTCCTGGTGTTGCAAGCCTTTCTGAAGATTTCAGAATCGGCATCGATGTTATGACTACAGAGACAACATGCCTTTCTTCAATCTGGCAGACAGATGAGAAGACAGAAGAGTTCTTCGATATTCACGGCAGAAAGGCTGATTATAAGAAGCTTTCACCTGATGGTGTCGCTTACTATGACGGTGCTGTAATTGTTGACCTTTCAACAATCAAGCCTATGATCGCTATGCCTTTCCACCCCTCAATCGCTTATGAGATTGATTACGTTAATGCGAACCTTGAGCAGATGCTTCACGAGACAGAGGAGAGAGCTAAGGTTTCCTTCGGCGACAAGATCGAGTATTCATTGAAGAATAAGATCGTTGACGGAAAGCTCCTCGTAGATCAGGGTCTCATCGCAGGCTGCGCAGGCGGTGGCTTCGAGAATATCTGCGCTGCAGCTGACATCATGAAGGGCAAGTACATCGGTTCCGGTAAGTTCACAATGTCCGTATATCCGGCTTCTACACCTGTTTATATGGAACTCGTAAGAAACGGTGTTGCTGCTTCACTTATTGAGACAGGTACGATCATTAAGACAGCTTTCTGCGGACCTTGCTTCGGTGCCGGCGATACACCTGCTAACAATGCATTCTCTATCCGTCACTCCACAAGAAACTTCCCTAACAGAGAAGGTTCCAAGGTTCAGAACGGTCAGATCTCTTCTGTTGCACTCATGGATGCCAGATCAATTGCTGCTACTGCTGCAAATCAGGGCTTCCTTACACCTGCTACAGAGTTCACAGGTGAGCTTAACCAGTATGCTTACCACTTCGATGAGAAGATCTACAAGAACAGAGTTTTCGATTCCAAGGGCATTGCTGATCCTGATGCAGAGATTCAGTTCGGACCTAACATCAAGGACTGGCCGAAGATGGAAGAGCTTCCTGAGAATCTCCTTCTCCAGGTTGTATCTGAGATCCACGATCCTGTAACTACAACAGATGAGCTTATTCCTTCAGGCGAGACATCTTCTTTCAGATCCAATCCTTTGGGACTTGCTGAATTCACACTCTCACGTAAGGATCCTGATTACGTTGCACGTGCTAAGAATATCCAGAAGGCAGAGACAGCTCTTGTTAACGGCGAGCATGCTTGTCAGGCAGTTGAAGGCCTCCACGATGTAATGCAGGTTGTAAAGAGCATCGTTCCTTTCGAAAAGGCAAACACAAAGATCATGGGCTTCGGTTCTGTAATCTTCGCTGTTAAGCCGGGCGACGGTTCTGCAAGAGAGCAGGCAGCTTCCTGCCAGAAGGTATTGGGCGGTTGGGCTAACATTGCCAACGAGTACGCTACAAAGAGATATCGTTCTAACCTCATCAACTGGGGTATGCTCCCGTTCATCATCGAAAAGGGCGACCTCCCGTTTGCAAATCTCGACTACATTTTCCTCCCCGGAATCAGAAATGCGGTTGAGACAAAAGCCGATGAGATTAAGGCAATCGCTATTAAGGGTGACGAGAAGAAAGAATTCACACTGACCTTGGGCGACCTCACGGACCGTGAACGTCAGATAATTCTCGACGGCTGCCTCATCAACTTCAACAGACAGAAATAAGAAATTGAAACAATGAGGGGCACTTAGAAGGTGCCCCTTTTAATGTAAAATCGAAAATATGAACTCCAATAACAAGAACAATATATTCAAGCAATGGATCGGACCACTGTTTATGATTACAGTGGGTGCTATCATTGCAGCTTTCGCCTTAGAAGAATTCCTCGTACCTTTCACCATTCTTGACGGTGGTGTAGTAGGTGTATCGATGATTATCAGTCAGCTTTCCGGTGCGCCGTTGGGTGTTCTTACAATCGTTTTGAATATTCCTTTCATGATTGTAGGCTTCAAGCGTCTTGGTGTGAGATTCCTTATCAAAGCAATCTATGCGATGATCATTTTCTCCACATTCCTTGGCGTTTTCGAGGATATGAAAGCAGTAACAGAGCAGGAGATTCTGGTTGTTGTATTCGGAGGCGTATTGCTTGGCGTCGGCGTAGGACTTATCTTGCGATATGGCGGATGTCTGGACGGTACGGAAATCGTTGCGATGATCCTCTCGCACCATACTGAGTTTTCTGTAGGCCAGATCGTATTGTTCTTCAACATCATCATTTACGGTGTAGCAGGATTCCTTTTCGGGCCTGACAGAGCACTTTATTCGTTGCTTACATACTTCCTTACATCGAAAGTAATCGACATAGTCGAAAATGGTATGGAGCAGGGCAAGTCCGTAATGATCATTACCGATCACGGCAAGGATATTGCAGACAGGATTTATACCCAGCTCGGTCGTACCTGCACTCAGATGGAAGGTAAGGGCATGGTCAGCAATGGTAAAAAGACCGTACTTTACTGCGTCATTACCAGAGTTGAAGTGCCGGCTATAAAGAAGATAATCAACGACTCAGATGTGTCTGCCTTCATGACGATATCGGATGTTTCAGAGATTGTCGGAAATCATATAAAGAAAAAGAAGAGTCCCGCTCACAAAAAGTGAACGGGACTTCCGTTTTAATAGGTTAAAAGAGATATTACTTCTTGCCGATTGCGCTGTTGATAGCATCTACGTCAGGAAGATCAACACCGACTTTCTTCTCTACCTTATCGATAGCGTCGTTTGCAACTTTCTTTGCACTATCGTTCTTTGCGAGTGCGTCTACAGCGTTCTGAGCAGCGCCTACAGCCTTGTTGATGTCTAAATCCATGTGAATTACCTCCGATTTAATTGATAATAATATTTTATCACTTTTCGCTCGTGTGTATTAAATTTACCGCCTGAAATGTGTTAACCTAAAATTCCTGCTACAGGAATCAGACCTTAATGAAGGAGGCAATATGCGCTTAGGAACATCCAGTCCTCTTAATCACGCCAGTGCTGAAGAATGGGCAAAGAATCAGGTCGCTTTAGGTTGTAAAGCGGTTGTGTTTCCGCTCTCTTCGGACGATCCGGAAGAGAAGATCCAAGAATATGTTGAATGTGCCAAAGCTAATGATCTGCTGATTGCTGAAGTCGGCATCTGGAGAAATGCGATGTCACTTGATCCGAAAGACCGTGAGAAGCAGAGAGATTATTGTGTAAACCAGCTTAAGCTCGCTGACAGGATCAATGCCCGCTGTGCTGTTAATGTAGCAGGCGCTATGGGACCTCGCTGGGATGGCCATTATAAGGAAAACTTCACTAAGGAAACCAGAGCAGAGATAGTGAAGATGGTTCAGGAGATTATCGACAGGGCAGAGGTTACTAATACTTACTTCACTTTAGAGCCTATGCCGTGGATGATTCCGACAGGTCCTGAAGACTATGTAAGGCTTTTCGAAGAGGTAAATCGTGACAGGTTTGCAGCTCATATGGATATCATCAACATGACGAATTCATTTGAACGTTACTACCAGGCTGAAGCTTTTGTTGACCGCTGCAAAGAACTCCTTGGAAATAAAATCAGAAGCTGCCATATCAAAGACAGCCATCTTAAGGAAGAGTACACCTTTCAGCTTGAAGAATGTGCACCGGGCAAGGGCGAGTATCCGCTTCGTTACTATGTTCAGACCATGAACAGCATTGATCCGGATATGCCGGTAATATTAGAACACCTGAATTCAGACGAAGAATATATTCATTACATGAATTACCTTAAGGAGGAACTCCATGGCATACAGTAGAATTTCTGACGCGAATGAGATAACAGCTCGTTATATGGATTCGATTCTTATCAAGGAACGACTGATCGATTCTGTCGTTGCAGATACATCTGTCGAACTCTTTGGGACAAGATTTTCGAGCCCTGTGATGACACCTGCTTTTTCACATCTTAAGGAGTTTAACGGACGTGAACTGACCGGTCTTGAAGAGTATTCAATTGCAGCAAAGAACTTCAATATCCTGAACTTTGTCGGCATGATGGAGAACGATATGTTCAAGCGTATTGTCGACACAGGCGCGAAAACAGTCCGCATCGTTAAGCCTTATCTGGATAATGAGAAGGTGAGAGATCAGATGAAGTATGCCGAAGATGCCGGTGCTTTCGCTATCGGAATGGATATTGACCATATTTTCGGAAATACGGGACTTGATGTCGTTGTCGGTGAAGTTATGGGCGAGCAGACTTCCGACATGATGCGTTCTTATATTGAATCAACTAAGCTTCCGTTCGTCGTAAAGGGCGTTTTAAGCGAAGAAGAAGCAGTTAAGTGCGCTGAATTAGGTGCGAAGGCGATAATCGTAAGCCACCACCACGGAAGGCTTCCTTATGCCGTACCGCCTATGATGGTACTTCCGGGAATAAAGAAGGCTCTTGAAGGAAAAGACGTTAAGATTATCGTAGATTGTGGAATTGCTTCAGGCAGCGATGTTTATAAGTGCATTGCTTTAGGCGCCGATGCAGCTGCAGTAGGCAGATCAATGCTTCCGTCACTTGAAGAGGGCGGCGTGGCAGGAATGGAGAAATTCCTGAAGTCTGTTAATGATGAACTTAGATTTGTCATGAGCTGCA
Source organism: Saccharofermentans sp. (assembly GCA_024403855.1). Lineage (GTDB taxonomy): Bacteria > Bacillota > Clostridia > Saccharofermentanales > Saccharofermentanaceae > Saccharofermentans. The sequence continues at coordinate 17,077 of JAKSRC010000028.1, forward strand.
CAGGCTTTGCGACAGTAGATGCAATCGATGACAGCTGTCTTGTAAAGATCTGAGTAGAAAACTAAATTGCCAATAAATAAGGGGCTGTGAAAAACTATATGTTTTTCATGGCCTCTTTTTTGTGCGCGTGGGGAGCTGGTGGTGAGAGTGAAGAGGTGCAATTATCCATAATCTTTATTTTCGAGCGATCTGGATAAGAAATTGTCAATCGCAATTCTCTTTGCACTTGCTTTTCCACATTCACGTAGGATTCACGAAAATTGCGATTTTCGTGAACGTAGCGTGAAAATCAACCCAAAGTGTACGATTTATTCACGAAATCAGCGTTTTTCGTGAATATTCCGTATCGGGAGTGGTAGCGCAAAAGCAGACACAACAAAAAGGAGCTGTGAAACCTACTTGTTAGTTAGGTTATTTCACAGCCCCTTTAATTTTGAATCAGCGAAAAGTATTACTTCGCAACGATGTTTGCGATTCTGCCCTTAACGTAGATGAACTTAACGATTGATCTTCCGTTCAATACTTCAGCAAGTCTGGAATCAGCATTTACGATTGCTTCAACCTGAGCCTGGTCAGCTTCTGCAGGGATGTTAACCTTGAACTGAACCTTACCGTTAATCTGAACTGCGATCTCGATCTCGTCTTTTACAAGAGCACTCTCGTCAACTTCAGGCCACTGCTGGTTGTATACGGAGTAGCCATTGCCGAGTGCTTCGCACCAGAGTTCTTCTGTGAAGTGAGGAGCGAAGGGTGCAAGGAGCAATACGAGCTTTTCTGTAGCGTACTTCTTGAATTCAGGCTTAGCTGTAACATCCTGGTTGTACTTTGTAATAGCGTTCAAAAGCTCCATCATTCTTGCGATAGGTGTGTTGAACTGGAACTTTTCGATGTCAGCTGTAGAACTCTTGATTGCGTAGTTGATCGCATAGTTGAGTTCCTTGTCAGCAGAAGTCATGTCAGCCTTTGAAGGGAGTGCGGAAGTAGCGATGCCGTTGCACTCAGCTACGCAAGCTTCAATTCTTCTGAAGAACTTAACGATAGCCTGAAGTCCTGCATCAGCCCAAGGACCACCCTCAACGTAAGCGAAGCCGAATCCTAAGTATGTTCTGAATACGTCTGAACCGTACTTGTTAATATAGTCGTCCGGTGCAACAGTGTTGCCTCTGGACTTACTCATCTTCTGTCCGTCAGGTCCAAGGATTGTTCCCTGGTGAACGAGGCTTGTGAAAGGTTCATCGAAATTGAGGAGGCCCATATCACGCATTGCCTTTGTGAAGAATCTTGCATAGAGCAAGTGCATGCAAGCGTGCTCTGCGCCGCCTACGTACTTATCAACAGGGCAGAACTTGTTAACGATGTCCTTGTTGAACATTTCCTTGTCGTTCTTGTTATCAGGATATCTGAACTGATACCAGGAAGAGTCAACGAAAGTATCCATTGTATCAGGATCACGTCTTGCATCGCCGCCGCATGAAGGGCACTTGCAGTTCATGAATGATTCGCACTTTGCAAGCGGGCTCTCACCGTCAGGTGTGAACTCTACATCGTAAGGGAGGAGTACCGGGAGATCCTTTTCAGGAACAGGTACAACGCCGCATGAAGGGCAGTGGATCATAGGGATAGGTGTTCCCCAATATCTCTGACGTGAGATAAGCCAGTCACGAAGTCTGTAGTTGATCTTCCATTCGCCCATGCCGATCTCGGAAAGCTTCTCGATGATTGCCTTCTGTGCTTCGTGCATCTCGAGACCGTCGAATTCACCGGAATTTGTGAGGTAACCGGACTTCTCGCAGTAAGGAAGCTCAGCGTCAACACCCTTCTCAGCCTGGATTACAGGGATGATCTCAAGACCGTACTTCTGAGCGAAGTCAAAGTCTCTTTCGTCGTGAGAAGGAACTGCCATTACAACGCCTGTACCGTAACCTGCAACAACATAATCTGCTGCCCAGATTGGAACTCTTCTGCCGTTCAACGGGTGAATAGCATAAGCACCTGTGAAGACGCCTGTCTTCTCACGGGAAGTGGACATACGATCGATCTCGTTGACCTTTGCAGTTGCCTTTCTGTATTCTTCAACAGCTTCACGGCACTCGTCAGTTGTAAGTCTTGCGCAAAGCTCTGACTCAGGTGCGATAACGACATATGTGATACCCATGAATGTATCAACTCTTGTTGTGAATACTTCGAGCTTCATGGGAGAGCCATCTTCGTTTGTGAGGCGCTCGCCGTTCTTTTCGACATAGAGAGCAACCTGTGAACCCTGTGATCTACCAATCCAGTTCTTCTGGAGCTTCTTTGTCTTTTCGGGCCAGTCGAGCTTCGGGAGATCATCCAAAAGTTCCTGTGCATATTCAGTAATCTTGAAGAACCACTGAGTCATGTTCTTACGAACTACTTCTGAGTGGCATCTTTCGCATGTTCCATCGATTACCTGCTCGTTTGCAAGTACTGTCTTGCATGAAGGGCACCAGTTAACAGGTGCGTTCTTACGATAAGCGAGGCCTCTCTTATAAAGTTCAATGAAGAACCACTGATTCCATCTGTAGTAGTCAGGCATGCAGGTCTTGATCTCATAATCCCAGTCAACTGTAGTGCCCATAGCCTTGAGCTGGCCTTCCATTGTAGCGATATTCTTGAGAGTTGAATCCTGAGGGTGAATACCTGTCTTGATAGCATAGTTCTCAGCAGGAAGTCCGAATGAATCGAATCCCATAGGGTGGAAAAGGTTATAACCCTGCATGTGCTTGAATCTTGCCCAGGAGTCAGTCAGGGAGTAGTTATACCAGTGACCCAAGTGTAGGTTAGCTCCGGAAGGATAAGAGAACATCTCAAGGCAATATAGCTTCTTGCCTTCAGCGTCCGGATTGTACTTGTAAAGGCCTGTCTCAGCCCATTTAGCCTGCCACTTCTTGTCTGTCTCAATTGAGTAACTCATGTAAAGACTCCTTTATTCTTTTAAATAAGCACCTAATTTTACACCCATAATCCAAAAAAAAACAGTTCAATACAGAAATTCTGGTAAAACCTATGTAATTGGTGGATTTAGTTCACTTTTTCGATGCATATATATCGTCGAAAACGCATTTTCGGGAATTCGAAAATACCTATGTATCGCCTCAATTTGAAATCATAATGTCACTTAAAATAGGGTGTTGCGTGATTGATTTTTGATAGGCGTGATGTAATAATAAATTGATTTTTTATGACCAAGATCGCGTCTTGACGCGTTTTCTGATATATGAGGTGAATCATGGGCTTAGGTATGGAGATAGGTGTCGATTTAGGCACCAGCAGTGTTCTTGTTTACATCAGAGGTAAGGGTATCGTTCTTAAGGAACCCTCCGTTGTAGCAGTTAATAGTAAGACAGGTAAGGTTCTTGCAGTAGGTGAATCAGCATCCCTTATGCTTGGCCGTACTCCTGGCATCGTTGAGGCGATCAGACCTCTTCGTGAAGGCGTTATCTCAGACTTCAGAGCAACCGAAGTAATGCTTAAGGCATTTATCGGTCGTGTCTGCACAGGTCTTCGCGCTACATATTTCAAGCCTACAATCGTAGTTTGCGTTCCTTCAGTTATTACACCCGTTGAGCAGCAGGCAGTTGAGAATGCTTGCCGTCACGCAGGTGCTAAGGACGTATTCCTTATCAGAGAGCCTATCGCAGCAGCAATCGGTGCAGGTATTGATATCACTAAGGCTTGCGGATCAATGGTCGTTGATATCGGTGGTGGTACAACAGATATTTCCGTTATCTCACTTTGCGAGCCTGTAGTTGACGCATCTTTGAAGGTTGCAGGCGATAAGTTTGACGAAGCGATCATCAAGCACGTAAGAAAGAGACATAACATCCTCATCGGTGAGAAGACAGCTGAAAAGCTCAAGATTGAGATCGGCTGCGCTTACCCTAGAGATGAAGAGCTCACATTAGACGTTCAGGGTAGAAATATCATCACAGGTCTTCCTTCAACAGTTACAGTATCTTCTACAGAGATGCTCGAAGCTTTGGAAGAACCTATCACACAGATTTTCGAAGCTGTACACAACGTTCTTGAGAGAACACCACCGGAACTCATGGCTGATATCTCCCAGAGAGGTATCGTAATGACAGGTGGCGGCGCTATGCTTTACGGCCTTGACCACATGCTCTCCAACAGAATCGGTATCGATGTATACCTCGCTCAGGATCCTGTTTCCTGCGTAGTTATCGGTACAGGTAAGGCATTAGACATGATGGATAAGTTCGCAGCGTTAAGTGACAATTAATGTCCTGATTGACTGAAAGAATAACAAATGATATATTATGCGCGTCGGGTAAAGATACCGGCGCGCATTCTTATTTTTTAGATATTTTCCATTTCAAGTTTGATGTTTAAATTCCCATTAAGAGTCATTACGCGATAATTGGATTTATTTTGAGAATTTCACTTTTGAAAGGCATTTATGAACGATTTTGACAACTTAAATTCCAAGCCGGATTCTGACTTGAGACAGATAGCTGTCGCTTTCGGAGATTTCACTCCTGAAGAGGCTGCGTCCAAGACAAGAGACGAATTGCTCATGGCAATTACCGGAGCAAAGGATATCGGCGATATTACAGCTGTTGATCTTTCTGAAGAGACTATCAAGGCCAAGCCTGTTAAGATTTCTGAACCCAAGAAAAGTACTGAGAATCAGAAGTCTTTGGACGAACTGATAGTTGATGTCGGAAGAACTGCCAGATTCGAGACTAACGAGCTCGCAGATTCTATGATCAAGGCTGAGAAGAAGGAGAAGAAAGTGGCAAAGAAAGAGACTGTTGCAGAAGAGCCCAAGGAATCAGCAAAAGCTGAGAAGAAGGCTGATAAGAAGTCTTCTAAGCGCACAAAGAAAATTTCTGCAAAAGCTGAAGAAGCAGCTCCTGTTGAGGCTCCCGCTGAAGTTCCTGCTGAACCTGTTGCTGAGCCTGTTGCTGAAGCACCTGTAGAGAAGACAGAAGAAGCTCCCAAGAAGGCAGACAGAGCTAACAAAGCTGATAAAGCAGATAAGAAGACCGCTTCCAGAGGAAGAAAGCCTAAGGCATCCAAGAAGAAGGAAGAAGCTCCTGCTGAAGAAGCAAAGGAACAGGAGCCAACTCCTGTTGAGGCTTTGGTAGCTGCAAATGAAGCAGACAATGCTCCTAAAGCTGAAGAAGCACCTAAGGCTGAGGAAACTAAGGGCGAAGAAGTAAAGCCTGAAGTTAAGGAAGAAGAAATAAAGCCTGAAGTTAAGGAACAGACACAGCAGCCACAGGGTCAGAACCAGAATAAGCACGGCAGATCCAAGAGAAGAAAGATTTCTTTCGGTCCCGGCCAGGATACCAAGACAGTAGAGACTACTACAGAAGCTCCTGCAGAAGCAGAAGAAGAGGCTCCGGAAGTAATTGTTCCTGTCGAGATTGAGATCGAAGGTGTCCTTGCGATCAACAACAATGAAGGCAATAAGAATGACTTCTGCGGATTCATTCACAGAAATAATTATCTCCCCGGCGAAGAAGATGCATATGTACCCGGTCAGCTCATTAAGAGAATGGGTCTTAGAAGAGGCGACTACATCAAGGGTTTTGCAATTCCCAAGCGCGGCAAGGACAGATATGCACCGATCAAGCGCATTGTAGAAGTTAACGGCATCCAGGTAATCGAAGGTGAGTATGACAACATCAGAAGACGCCCGAAGTTCGAGAGCCTTACAGCTGTTTATCCGGATGAGAGACTTGATCTCGAGACAGAGAAGGAAGATATCTCAATGAGAATAATCGACCTTTTCTCGCCTATCGGTAAGGGCCAGAGAGGTATGATCGTATCTCCTCCGAAGGCAGGTAAGACAATCCTCCTTCAGAAGGTCGCTAATTCCATCACAGCTAACAATCCTGACTGCAAGCTCATCGTTCTCCTGATTGACGAGCGTCCTGAGGAAGTTACGGACATGCAGAGAAATATTTCGGGCGAGGTCGTATATTCAACATTCGATAAGCGCCCTGAAAACCACGTAAGAGTTACCGAGCTCGTTCTCGAGAGAGCAATGCGTCTTGTAGAGCTTGGAAAGGATGTAGTAATCCTCTTAGACTCAATGACAAGACTTGCAAGAGCTTATAACCTTACGATCAATCCTACAGGAAGAACCTTGTCAGGTGGTCTTGATCCGGGTTCACTCTATGGACCTAAGAGATTCTTCGGTGCTGCACGTAATATCGAGCATGGCGGAAGTCTTACTATCCTTGCAACAGCCTTGATTGAGACTGGTTCACGTATGGACGAAGTCATTTTCGAGGAGTTCAAGGGTACTGGTAATATGGAAGTCACTCTCGACAGAAAGCTTGCTGACAGAAGAGTCTTCCCGGCTATTGCAGTCGACAAGTCAGGTACAAGAAGAGAAGACCTCTTGCTTGCACCTGAAGAACTTGATGCGGTATGGCTTATCAGAAGAAGGATCGCAGAAGCAGATACTGTTACAGCTACTAACGCTGTTATCAGCTTTATGGAGAAGACGACGAGCAATAAATCTTTCGTACTTTCTGTAAAGAAATCTTTTGCAACTGATTGACAACCCAAGCTGATTCAAGTAATATAGCAAGGCTAACACGAAGAATCCGGTATGACATACGTGATTATGTTACGCGTCATATCTTTGATGAGAGGTGAAAGGTAAAATGAAAGAAGGAATTCATCCTACAACGCATATCGTTACTGTAAAGTGCGCTTGCGGCAACACATTCGAGACTCTTTCTACAAAGAGCGATTTGAGGGTTGATATCTGCTCCAGCTGCCACCCGTTCTACACAGGTAAGCAGAAGCTCGTTGATACAGGCGGACGTGTTGATAAGTTCAAGAAGAGAATGGAAAAGGCTTAATTCTCATTCGACAGTAGCAATTAAAGAAGCTGTGAAAAAACTTAAAGTTTTTCACAGCTTTTTTTGTGCGTTGAGGTTGGTGGGGTGCCGGGTGCCCTCATTTTCGAGCTGACGGGAAGTGTCTTGGTTGGCAAGAGGCTTGTTTTCGAGAGGGTGGGAGGGCCATTTTACTGGATTTCAAAAAAGTGACAAAATTGACCCCTCAAATTGTCACTTTGCACTAGTCAACAAAAAGTAGACACGAATTCTCAAAATTACGCAGTTATACAG
>JAKSRC010000029.1 GCA_024403855.1 Saccharofermentans sp.
CTTATGCTCCTTTTTCAATTATCTAATTCCCAAGCTTTCCGTGAAGAACCAAAAATTCTGAAATTTTCCGAAAATTTCAGAAAAAGTACACTTTTGAGGGGGTAATTCATACACTTTTTTGAAATCTTGAAACTGTATCTGTTTTCATCCCAAATGAGCTGCTGTGAGTTTACTTAACAACAAATCCGTCCTTACTATTGCCCGTAATTACATAATCGTAGTAGTTGCCAAACGCAACCAGCATCTGAATTCCATCTGAAATTTCATACGCATCGCCTTCAGACAGATCGTAGCCGATATCTTCACTGATCTTTTGCGCCATAGTCTTATCGGTGACGACATAGACTTTGATATTCATTTTGAATTCGTCCGGTGTGTCAGCAGGGAAGTCGAATGATCTTTCCATGACTACCGATATAGGGTCGCCGGGCTTAAATGCAGAGCGGTCAGCGTTACAGCCGAAAGATGAGCCTTTTAGATTGCCGTCTTCATCGTAGCGTTCGACGAATATGCCATAGATATCCTCATCGCACCTGAAATCAAGGGAAAGAACAATCTGATCCTGTTCTGCTTTGGGAGAAAACTGTCCCTTCCAATCCGCGACAAGATAGAAGCCTGCGCAAGATACGCAGATAAGAAGTGGCAGGAAAGATAAGAGGCTTAGCACCTTGTGCTTTTTCTTCAGCCAGAAAAACATAAGAAGATTTGCGGCAGCCATTGGCAATATTCCGAAAAGAAGAGCGATACCACCGACTTCGTAAACTCTTACGGGAATCATTGAATCGGGATTTACGATTGATGTATTAGATGAGAAAAGCATAAGCATGAAATCGATCATGATGCCAATTCCGATCAGATTAAGAATAACGACAGGGATAATGTAACCCTTCTTCTGAGTGATACTTGTTTTTTCCATTCCTATTACCTCCACATGGGAGAATAATAGCACGGCACAAATTGAATTACAATAGAAATTTATCGAATAACAATATAATTGTATTGAGTTACAATGCCTGTATTATTTTCGCGCAATGTAATACTCATACCCACCGCTCACTTCGATCAGCTCGCATCTGTCCTTGATTATCTCGTAAATGTCCTTAGGATTCTGCCAGTTTTCTTCGTTGTAGTCGGAGGGAATCGCAATTATGGTGTTGGGTGTTTCTATATATTCGTTGACATAATCTGCAGGCGTTTTCGTGCCGAAATTCCCGACGAGGAAGAGATCTTCAGGGAAGCGGACTTCACCTTCAACGATTGAAAGGATTACTCTGTTGCTTGTAAGTACAACCACGTTGTAGCCTTTGCTCTCGTACTGAGCCTTTTTGGCATGCAATTCGTCGTAGAAATCAATTATGCCGGCATCGAGCGGAACAAGCTTAAGTTCAGAATGTTTATCTGTAAAAGATAATCCCGGCAGTGGCTTTATCGCAAAGATGCAGATAGCGACGGAGATGATTCCGATAATGAGGATTGAAGTTGTTTTGGAGATCATCTCGTTGAATTTAGCATAGAATAGCTGGACCAGCGGAACTGCGAACCAGAATGCAGCCATGTAGATGTGCATGGAATCGAAAATAGGGAATGACACTGTAACGATAAGCAGACCGAAAATGATGTGCATCAGAATGTTGATGTCTTTTGCTTTTCGATACAGGAGAATGTCGGAAACGATGCCAAGCGCGACTACAACCAGATAAGCTATAGAATCCATGTAGAATGCAGAGTTGCCGGAACCGAAGCTTACAAGGCCGAATAAGCAATTGTCCCAGAAGCCCGTAAAAGACGAGGTCGCAAGAAGGAAAATAAGGAACGGCACGAAGGGTATCAGAAGTCCCAGAATGAAGAAAAGAACCTTTGAAATGCTGCTCTTTTTCCTGAGTGCAACACAAAGGAAAATGAACTCAGTAAGCATAAATAAAGTGCCTGTAGTCTGTCTTGCAAGAACTGTGCATGCGCTGAAAATTCCGGATGCGATAAGAAGTAATCGGAGGCGCTTCTCATTTTCGAAAAGCTTAAGATTAATTCTGTAAACATAGGTTACAAAAAGCACCAGAAAAGTGTTGTAAGTCGTAAGCGGGTTGAAGATAGTAAAGACGAATGCGACAGGGAGAGCGGAGTAGAAATTCGACTTCTTTTCGAGCATGCGATAAGTCGAAAAATAGAGCAGCGCAGTTACCAGTCCCAGGCCGATTCTGAAAGAGAAAAAGGTGCGGCTGAAGAATACGGGAATCGAGAGCACGCAGAAAAACAGGGGCATCTGAACCATAGGGAAGTCCCTGTATGGAACCATTCCGTCAACGATGGCACGGCATCTGTCGTAGATCCACATCTCGTCCAAAGACTCAAAGCCACGCAGGAGCTGAACAAGCATTGTAAAGACCAGAATCAGTGCAAAAGCGATCAGATTCTGATTTACAGAAGACTTGTTAGTTTTCAAATGGCTTGAATTCAACTTTAGTTACTCCCCGTGAATGATATGCAATATTTTAAACGCAATTAGTTACAAAAGAAATGCCGCGAGAAAAATCCCGCGGCATTAATTAACTTGATTTTTGGGGTTCGATCAGAACAAGCCGGCAATAAGTTCCATTGCCTTAGCAACTGCAAGTCCTCCGCCTGTACCAACAACGTAACCTAAGAGAGCCATTACGATACCAACAGGTACGAGAGCATCACTGTAGGAAGCTGCAAGAACCGGAGCAGAAGCTGTACCACCAACGTTAGCAAGAGATGCTACTGCACATGTGAATACGTCGAGCTTGATGAGCTTTGCGAGGACGATCATGATTACAACGTGGATAACGAGGATTACGAAGCCTGCAAGGAGCCAGATAGGAGCTGTAGCAACGCCGGAGAGGTCAGCACGTGAAGCGATGAGTGCAACGACAACGTAGAGCATTGTGTTGGAAACTTCCTCTGTACCTCTGATCTTGCCGAAAGGTGTGAGGGCAAGGAGAACGCCTAATACAGTAACGAAAAGAACTGTCCATGTAGCCTTATCGAAGAATGTAAGACGGGAAGCGATGAGAGCACCAACCTTCTGAGCGATAGCGGAAACGAGCAAGCCTGCACCGAGCAAGATTGCGATGTTCTGCCAAACGAGCTTACGTGTGTCAGCCTTAGCTGCTTCTTCAAGAGCGGCACCAACTTCGTCGATAGCCTTTGTGTTAGCCTTTGTCCACTTGTTGAACTGGGGAGCCTTTGTAACTGCCCAGAGGAGGAACATGATGTAGAAGGAAGCACATACAGAGTCCATAACGAGCGCGAAAACCATGTCGTTCTCAGATACGTGCAATGCATCCTGGATAGCGAGCATGTTGCCTGTACCACCCATCCAGGAGCCGCAGAGGGCACCAAGAGCAGCGTGAGCACCGTCGCCAAGGAATCTTCCGAAAATAGCGAAGGAAACGACGAATCCTAAGCCAATTGAAAGAGTAGCTGCGAAGAAACCGATGAGCATCTTAGGTCCAAGCTTGATTATCTTCTTCAGATCGCATCTGAGGAGCATAATGAAGAGCATGGCATAAAGAATCGGGTTCTTCAGCGCGGAATAGGTTGGAGCTGTTGCTTCCAAATCCCAAACTTTGAGTGTACAAAGGATCATGAATCCCAAGTACATGAGTACGATTGGTGCAGCGAAATTGAAGAAAGTCTTTGCAATTTTTCCTGTGAAGATCTTAGGAAGCATTACAAGAATTCCGGTGATAAACAGAAGCACCGCGATGTAAGTAAATCCATCAGTAATCATACTTTTCCTCCTTTTTTATTAAATGTTTTTTGTTTAGAGCATCTCAAGAACACGAAGCAGATAGTCGTAGCTTCGCTTAGCTGAAGCAATATTCATTCGCTCCATGGGTGAATGGACATATTTGATCGTCGGTCCGATTGAAGCCATGTCCATGTTGGGAATCTTTTCGCCGATGATGCCACACTCAAGTCCTGCATGAAGTGCGGAAATTATCGGAACCTCAGAATAGAAGTCAGCATAAGCCTGAACCATTGTGTCTCTGAGGGGAGAGTCGAGTCGGTATTCCCATGCGGAATAATCCGTATCGATAGTCATGACGCCCTGAAGCTGCTCGGAAAGAAGTGAGATCTTACGGATAAGTACCTTCTTGCCGTAATCAGCATTTGAACGTGCCATGTAACTCATTGTAAGTGTGTTGTTGCTGTAATCGATTCTGCCAAGGTTAATAGAAGTCTGAACGAGGCCATCGATGTCAGGGCTCATCTCGGTAACGCCGTGAGGGCATTCCATAAGCGCGAAAATCAACTGTCTTGTGCCGGCAGGAGAAGAGCCTTCAGCAGGAACATCTACTTCCTTAACGTTGAAAGTGATGCCCGGCTCAGTAGAGAGGCACTCCTTCTTCATGAGGTGAACGAAGTCGTTGATAATTGTCTGTGTAACAGCCTTCTTATCCTTGGAACAAGCGACTACCATGCTTGCAGTATTAGGAATGACATTAAGTCTTCCGCCGCACTGGAAATTCGAAATGGAGATTCTTACCTTATTGAAGATCCAGTCGAGAAGTTCAGCTAATATCTTGCCTGCATTCTTTCTGTGTGAATTAATATCGACACCGGAATGTCCGCCCAAAAGTCCGCCTACGGTAATCTCGAAAGCAACGGAATCATCGGGATTTAACTTCTGCTTGGATACAGGAATCTCAGAGGTGATTCTCGCAGCGCCTGCGCAACTTACAGTAATAATGCCCTCTTCTTCGGAATCAAGATTGATAAGGCGCTTAGCAGAAAGCATGGACACATCAAGTCCGTGAGCGCCCATAAGTCCGACTTCTTCATTTGCAGTGAAAAGAACTTCCAAAGGCGGATGCTTGATATCGTTTGAAGCGAGAAGTGCGAAGCAGTATGCAAGTGCGATACCGTCGTCACCGCCAAGTGTCGTATCCTTTGCCCAGAGCCATTCGCCGTCGGTCATGAGCTCCAAAGAATCAGTCTCCATATTGATAGGTGAATCTTCTACCTTCTCACAGACCATATCAAGGTGTCCCTGGAGGATAACCGGTTCGTGACCTTCAAGTCCTAATGAACCTGGCTTATAGATAACGATGTTGCCTGCTTCATCTTTTCGATATTCGAGATTGTGATTCTTAGCAAAATTAATGCAGTATTCGGTGATTTTATCTAAATTGTTTGAACCATGTGGTATGGAAGCGATTTCAGCAAAATAACTGAAAACATCCTTAGGAGTTAAGTCCTGAACATTCATTTAATTGATTCCGCCTCGAAAATTATTACTATAAAAGAATATCAAAAAGACTATTCGTTGTGGTGAACGTGGGAATATTTCGACAATTTGGCATATCTTGAGTCAAAACTTTCGGCATACAGACAAGTTGAAAACGGTCTACCATCTGACTTTTTTGGCAAATTAGACCGAATATGCGAAAAAGCGATAAAGCAGTCGAAGTGAAGAACATCATCCTTTGAAATGATATAATCAAATGGCTAAAGAAGGCAAAAACGAGGCGGCAAGGAGAATGCTTATCAGATGAGTAAGAATAATGAAGGTAAGCTTGCCGGTATTACCAAGGCGAAAGTCGTTGAAATGATTCTTCGCTATTTGGTTTTAGTCCTTGGACTTCTTCTTACCGGAATCGGTATCGCATTCACCAAACGCAGCGACCTGGGTGTGACGCCTATCTCTTCGGCTTCGAACGTTGTCAGTATCAGATTTACATTTTTAACTGTCGGTACATGGCTTATCGTGTGGAATTGTCTGCTCATAATTGGACAGATAATCATCCTTCGCCGCAAGTTCAAGATATACCAGTTATTGCAGATTCCACTCTCATTCCTTTTCGGATGGTTCACTGATTTTGGCATGTGGATAGTATCCTTTATTCCCGTTCCGAATTATCCGGTCAGACTTGTGCTATTATTTATCGGAATTGTTATTCTCGCGTTGGGTGTTACACTGGTGGTCCTGGCAGATGTCGTCATGAATTCAGGAGAGGCATTTGTTAAGGCTCTTTCTGATACGCTTAATAAAGAATTCGGAAACGTCAAAGTGGTTTTCGATTCCTCGTGCGTCGTATTGTCTGTCATCCTGTCGCTGATACTTTTCAAAGGTGTCATCGTTGGCGTCAGAGAAGGAACGATTATTTCGGCCGTTGTTCTGGGCTTCGTTGTGAAATTCATAACGAGATTTATCAGGAAACCGATCGAAAAGTTATTTGACACAGAACATAAACTTGGAGGCAATAAATGATCTACGATAATGTTTTACAGGCAATAGGACATACTCCTATGGTAAGACTTAACAGAATGAATAAACCCGGCAATGCAGAGATCCTCGTTAAGTTTGAAGGACTCAATGTCGGAGGCTCCATTAAGACAAGAACTGCTTATAACATGATCACAAAAGCTGAAGAAGCAGGCCTTATCAATAAGGACACGATCATCGTTGAGCCTACTTCCGGCAACCAGGGAATCGGCCTTGCACTCGTAGGTGCTGTCAGAGGCTATAAGACAATTATCGTTATGCCTGATTCTGTAAGTGAAGAGAGAAGAAAGCTCGTAAAGCACTACGGTGCTGATGTTATCCTCATCCACGACGATGGCGATATCGGTAAATGCATCGATGAGTGCCTTAAGACAGCTCTTCGCATGGCCGAAAATGACCCTAAGGTGTTCGTCCCACAGCAGTTCACAAATATCAACAATGTTATGGCTCACAAGAATCACACAGCGTTGGAGATCATGGAGCAGGTAGCAGGCCCTATTCACGGATTCTGCTCCGGTATCGGAACAGGCGGAACGATTACAGGTATCGGCGAAGTTTTGAAAGCACAGTATCCTGATATCACAATCTGGGCAGTTGAGCCTGAGAACGCAGCAATCCTTGCCGGCGGTACGATCGGAACCCACCTTCAGATGGGTATCGGCGACGGCATCATCCCTGACATCCTGAACTGCGATATCTATAATGATATCTACATCGTAACCGATGAAGAAGCATTGGAGACTGCAAAGAGACTTGCACGTGAAGAAGGAATCATGTGCGGTATCTCAAGCGGAACCAATGTTGCAGCAGCTTTGAAGCTTGCTGAAAAACTTGGTGAAGGAAAGACTGTCGTAACCGTTTTGCCTGATACGGCTGAGAGATATTTCTCGACTCCGCTTTTCGAAGATTAATTGCCGGAATTCAAATAAATAACCAGTCAGATTCTCCCGATTTGCTTTATGGAATTGGGAGAATTTTTATTAACAAATTTGTAACCCATGCTAGTCGTTTTGTCTGTTAGAATGAAAAAGTCAAACACACCGTAGGGGAATTTGACAAGGATAAAAATATGTGGGGTACAAATTATGAAAGCACATGGGAAAGTGCTTTCAATCATCATGGGGACAACGATGCTATTATCATCGTTTGCCTTCTTGAGTGGTTGCAAGCAAAACACAACAGACAGGCAGATCAAGGCTAATTCCACCTGGTACGACAGCAACACGGTTAAGTGTCAGGACGCTCACAAGGATGAGCGTTGGATGGTCAGTAACTACGACTATGTTTTCGCTTTTGACGACAAGGTTTACACCGTTTTTACGGGCATTCCGTATGTCAATCCGGAAGACATCATGAGCTACGACTTTTCGACAGTAGTAGATGAGGTTCAGTCTTACGATCTCGACGGCAATCTTCTTTCAACAAGCAGTATTTCTGCTGAATTAAACGGTGGTAATTATTACTATTGTTATGCTACGAAGGAAGGTATCACATTCCTTTGCAACGGTTTCGATCCGGAGCTGGGTAACATCAAGGAATACATCCTCAACTACAACATTGCAGACAACAGTTTTTCGAAGCCGCAGGATATTCCGTTCGATATCAATGGCGTAAGTGAGGACGGTATGGTAATCAGCGGACTTGATAAGATCGTTGTTCTTTCTAACGGTGCACTTCTTGGAAGCATATATACGACAAACGGCAGTAACGTCTCTTATATGTTCCAGGTAGTCGAGAATGGCAAGGTCGTAAAGAAGGTTGATTTCAAGGCGGATTTCAACAAGATTATCTACGATTTCGCTTCATTCGTTGAAGACGACAAGGGCAATCTTATTGCTGTCGCAAGAACAACTGACGGAATCGTCAAATACACCATGAATGCAGGAAGCTACGATGTTACTGAAGAAGTTGTCGGTTCAGCTTCTGATATGTCTTCTTTCATCAAAGCGAACGATGGCAAGGCATATAACATCGACAATGCAGGAATTAATGTTTTGAACAACAAGACACTTCAGCGTGAGCGTGCTTTGTCTTTTTCTGACTGCAATGTAAATCTTTACGACATGTCTAACCTCAAAGTTTTGGATGTTAAGAATGACAGATATATTCTTGCAGGTGCGACCAAAGAAGCATCCGGTATAGACAACAGATCCGTCTTCATGATCAGCACTTTGACAAAGGCAAAAAAGAATCCGAATGCCGGCAAAACGCACCTCGTAATCGGTGAAGTAAACAGCTACATCGATGCATCTATGGCAGAAGCAATTTACGAGTTCAATGCGAAGAGCACTAATTACTTTGCATCAATCAAGCTATATGGCACAGGTGATTCAATCAACTACGGTTCAGGTGTGTCAAAGGAAGACCAGAAGCTTGCGTCACTTAATACATCTGCATCAATGACAAACGAACTTGCAGTAGACCTTATGTCAGGCAATGGTCCGGACGTCATCATCAACGCAGCTTCTTATTCGCAGCTCAATAACAGCAACTACCTTATGGATCTGTCTGAATATGCAGGCAAGCTCAGTCCTGATGATTATTTCACAAATGTTATCGATTCAGCGAAAACAAATAACGCCCTGTATCAGTTGCCCTTAAGCTTCGTGACATCAGGCGTCGGCTGTGAGACTTCATACGCCCCTGCAAACGGCATCGGCTTTACACTTTCTGAATATAAGGAACTCGTTTCCGGCCTTTGCAACGGTAAGAATCCGGTAGAACTCAACCGTGCGATGTTCTTCCTCAAGCAGATCACTCTCATGAGTGATAATTTCATCAATTCTGACAAGCGAGAAGTCAACTTCAAGCAACAGTCCTTCTATGATCTTGCAGAATACTGCCGCGACTACGTTCCTGAGAAAAAGGTAACAGATGACAACGGACCGGACGACAACGACGATGGCCAGACAACTGATCCGATGCCGGTCACATATCGCTATATGGTTAACCTTTCAGACTTCGCAAGCATGAATGCCGGCGGTAAGGAGATGGGCTTCTACGGAATCTCCTTCGACGGAAGAGGTCCTGCGATTGAGGTCGTATCTTCTGTCGCAGTATCTGCCGGAACAACTTGCAAGGATGGCGCTCTTGAATTCATCGACATCCTCCTGAGCGAGAACGTACAGTATCTGAATTCTCCAAGTGTCTCTAACTGTATCAACAAGGCAGCTTTGAGACGTGTTTGTGAGAACAGCGTAGATTCGATCAATGACCAGTACGAGAGACAGAAGGCATATGGCGCGACTGAAGCTCAGCTTGCTGCATGGGGCTACGGCAAAGTCGACGCATCCATGATCGACGACTACTTCAAGTGTCTCTCGACCTCAAGCACGATTGCAACGGTCGACACTTCCGTTCTTCTTATCGTCATTGAAGAAACATCTGCTTACTTCAACGGCCAGAAGAATATCGAAGAAGTTGCCGGAATCATCAACAACCGCGCGCAGACTGTGTTGAACGAGAGATAAGGTTTTCGAGCAACTTGAGATGCGTGCCTATTTTCGTGCCCCTTTTGGGTTATAACAGGCACGATTATGGTAATGTGACACTTTTCGTGCCTCTTTGAGGGTAAAACAGGCACGGTTATGGCAACATACCTTTTTTCGACCATCCGAATTCCAAGAAATCCAGGGCGCAACTCGATTCCCACTTTTCGTCCCACTTTTGAGGGAAAAGAGGGAAGATTTTGGAGACGTCCCACTTTTCTTCCCTCTTTTGGGGTAAAAGTGGGAAGATTTTGGAGAAGTGGGTTGAGCACTCGAAAAGCTTTCCCGCCTGCTCGAAAAAACTCGCCGCGCACTCCTTAAAAATCAAGTTTTAATGATAAGATATTTCTATATTCAACCCAGGAGGTCACTTTTATGGATTACAAAATTGTTGGCGGAAATCTTCCGGCAGTCGTTATCTCACTCGGCGCAGGCGAGACAATTCAGTGCGAAGCAGGTGCAATGAGCTGGATGGATAGCGGCATTCAGATGCAGACAAAGACAGGCGGTATCGGCAAGATGTTCGGACGTATGGTTAGTGGCGAATCACTTGCGCTCAACCACTACACAGCTCAGCAGGCAGGTGAAATTGCTTTCGCTTCTTCTTTCCCTGGTTCAATCGTAGCAGTCCAGCTCAACGGTAATTCCATTATGTGCCAGAAGGGTGCATTCCTCGCTATGTTCGGTGACGTAGAGATGTCAATCGGCTTCCAGAAGAAGATTGGCGGCGGTTTCTTCGGTGGTGAAGGTTTCATCATGCAGAAGTTCACAGGTACAGGTACTGTTTTCCTTGAAGTTGACGGTTCTGCTGTTGACTATGAGCTCGCACCCGGCGAAGTTAAGATCATCGACACAGGTTATGTTGTCATGATGGATAGCACAGTTACACTCGACGTTCAGATGGTTAAGGGCGTTGCAAACGTTCTCCTCGGCGGCGAAGGTCTCTTCAATACAACACTTACAGGTCCTGGTCACATCACATTGCAGACAATGCCTGTTTCCAAGACAGCTTCTGTACTCTATCAGTACATGCCGCACAAGAACTGATAAGTATTTATCAATATGCGAAAACATGGGCCGTACCTTCTTCGGAAGGCGCGGTCCTTTTTTGTGGCGTGGTGATTGGACGCTGGACTCAACCAAAAAGCTCAAAAATGGCGATTTTGGTTGATTGTTTTCCTGATGACTCAACCAAAATGCTCGAAAATGGCGATTCTGGTTGATTATGTTCTCGATGCCTCAGTGAATTCCCATACACCACGTCTGCCCGCTGTCTGTAAACCACACATCTGCCTCAATATCTTTGTGCTATGTGGTACAATACATCAACTTCAAATGAAGGGAGATAGGTTATTTATGAAAAAGATTATTGCAACAATTCTTTTAGGAGCTATGGTTTTCTCAGCTGCAGGATGCGCATCAAATACCAAGAAGACAGAGGAGACATCTGTAGCAACAACAACTACAGCAAAAGCTGAGCAACATAAGTATGCGACAACAGTTGATGCACTTAATGCAATCTGGAGTTCATACGATGGCGGATTCCCGGTTTATGGCGGTAGTATCGAAAATCCTGTTGACGGTGCAGCAGGTGCTATCGATGTAACAGATAAGGATCTTCTTAAGAATACGCTTCTTATTCCTGATGGAATGAATGTAACTGAAGCTGCTACTCTTATCCACATGATGAATGGCAACACATTTACTGCATACATGATGAAGATCGAAGGAATGGATAATGCCGAAATTGGTGAGGCTCTTACAAAATCATTTACATCTACACAGTTTATGTGCGGTGTACCTGAGAGAATCAATATTGGCAGATTCGATGGTTATATCGTTGTCGTATATGGTGCAGGCGAACTCATCGATGCTTTCACGTGGGCGGCATTAGAAGTTCAGATGAATAATGAGTTTTATGCAAATGACTCTGTAACAATTACTGACGCATACTACCCTAACTGATAGAGGTATAGTTAACAATGCTATTTTCGAGTCTATCGTTTCTGTTTTATTTTTTACCGATAGTACTTCTGATTTATGCGCTAACACCTAAGAAGTTAAAGAATACATGGCTGCTTTTAAGTAGCCTTGTTTTCTATGGGTGGGGCGAGCCGAGATTTGTATTGTTGATGGTAATTACCATCCTGATAGGGTATATCCTTGGACTTTGCCTGTCCAAAACTGAGAATGCCCTCTGGCGTAAAATCCTGGTGGCATTGGGTGCGACTTCCGGCATCGGAATTCTTATCTATTTCAAGTATGCGGATTTCTTTATCAGCAGCTTTAATCAGGTGACAGGTCTATCAATAAATCTGCTTAAGGTCGCACTCCCGATCGGCATCAGCTTCTATACTTTCCAGATGTTAAGTTATGTCGTCGATGTCTATCGCAAAGAAGTGCCGGCGCAGAAAAATCCCATCACGCTTGCGACATACATTGCGATGTTCCCGCAACTTATTGCCGGTCCTATCGTAAGATACAAGGATATCGTCGGTTCGCTCGAAGAACGCACGCACACGTTGAAAGACATCTCCTATGGCATCAGAAGATTCGCGATAGGTCTTGGCAAAAAGGTTCTGCTCGCAAATACTCTCGGCGAACTGGTTGCCCAGTATGAAGCAGGGAATAGTCCTTCCGTTCTTTATGTGTGGATTTATGTCGCAGCGCTCACGATGCAGATCTATTTCGACTTTTCGGGCTATAGCGACATGGCGATTGGCCTTGGATATATGCTCGGATTCAAGTTCCCTGAAAACTTCAACTATCCTCTTTCTTCAAAGAGCATCACGGATTTCTGGAGACGCTGGCACATGACATTGGGTAGCTGGTTCAGGGATTATCTTTACATCCCGATGGGCGGCAACAGAGTAAGCGTTCCAAGGCACATTTTCAATATTCTCATCGTGTGGATGGCGACAGGCTTCTGGCATGGTGCGAGCTGGAATTATGTGATCTGGGGACTTTATTTCGCGATCCTTCTCGTGCTCGAAAAGAATTTCTGGGGCAAAAAAATCGAGAAGATTCCGGTATTAAACCACGTCTATCTGCTGTTCTTTATTGCCATCAGCTTCGTTATTTTCCATAGCGAAAATACTGCCGATTGCATTACCACTTTGAAGATGATGTTCGGCTTCGGAGGAGTGCCTTTTATTTCATCCGAAGGTGCGTTCGAATTAATGAATTTTGGCATTCTTCTTATAGCCGGAATACTTGGTTCGACTGCCGTACCGAAGACGCTTATGAACAGAATTACTGCTAATGAAGTCGGTAAGAAAATCGTAAACGTTGTTGAGCCGGTTTATGTGGCTTTGCTGCTCGTTATCTGCACGGCATTTTTGGTTAATGGATCTTTCAATCCATTCCTGTATTTCAGATTTTAAGGGAGGAGGCAATTAATGAAAGATACGCATAAATATTTCGCAAATATTGCGGTTTTCACCATCATAGTTTTCGGCTTCATGATTTGGGCTTTCATAAAGCCTTCAGAAGAAATCTCCCGCACTGAAAGACGCCGCCTTGCCCAGCTTCCGAAGTTTAGTTTCGCGGAAGTTGTAAGTGGAAAAAGTTCATTCATGTCTGATTTCGATACATATGCCGCAGACCAGTTTCCGGAAAGGGATTCATTCAGAAATATTCATACTTTCGTTTCCTATAATCTTATGGGTCGAAAAGAAGTAAACGACTTTTACAAGAGCCAGAACTATATAGGCAAGCTCGAGTATGGAATCCATCAGGACAGCATCGACTGGTCGTTAAATCGAATGAATTACATCAACGACAGGTATCTTGCAAACAGCAATGTTTATTTCGCGATTATTCCGGATAAGGGCTACTATCTGACAAAAGATAGCATTTATCCGCATGTCGATTACGATCTGTTCATGAAGAAAATGCAGGATGGAATTGCCTTTGCAGACATCATCGATTTGCGTGGTGAACTTAATGCAGACGACTACTATTTAACGGATACTCACTGGAAGCAGGAAGAGATCCTTAAAGTGGCCAGACATCTTAGCATGGCTATGGGAAATGAGCTCGATTATGAATTTACAAGCGAAGTAGTAAAGACCGATTTTGCAGGTGTTTACTACGGCCAGTCAGCTATCAATGTTCCGAAGGATTCGATCACGCTTTTGAAAGCTGATTACATGAAAGATCTTGTGGTTACATGCTATGACACCGGTAAGGCAGAGATTGTTGATATATACGATATGGAAGCGCTTAACGGTATGGATCCATATGAGGTATATCTGACCGGTTCTAAAGCCCTGATAACCATTGAGAACCCTAATGCAGCAACAGATAAGGAACTCGTTATTTTCAGAGATTCTTTCGGAAGCAGCATTGCGCCGCTTATGGCAGGTAACTATAAGAAAATTACGCTCGTTGATATCAGATATATCAATCCCGGTCTTCTTGACAGGTTCGTGGATTTTGAAGGATGCGATGTTCTTTTCCTTTACTCTGAGATGATCCTCAATAACAGCGTGGGACAGTTTGTCAAGTAATTGAATTTTTCGTTAATAAATAGAGCAACCTCTTGATTTTATGGGCTTTTGTAAACAAAATTTATAGTGAAAGATACTATAATCAAGCGGAATATGTCTGCACGTGTCGATATATTTCTAAGAGGTACGGATGAAAAAGAAGATTGCTTTAATCGCAAATGCTTGGAACGGCGAGAATCTCGACGCCTTTATTTGCGGTTGTCAGGCTTTCTACGACGAAGAAGAATTCGATCTCTTTGTCTTCACATCTTACTCGTTGACCCCTTTTTCGCACGAGCGCCAGGATGCTGAGAACTCTCTCTATTCGATGCCCGATTATTCATTTTTCGATGCGGCG
The DNA here is from genome assembly GCA_024403855.1 of Saccharofermentans sp. GTDB lineage: Bacteria > Bacillota > Clostridia > Saccharofermentanales > Saccharofermentanaceae > Saccharofermentans. The sequence goes on from JAKSRC010000029.1 coordinate 14,587, forward strand.
ATCATCCTGGGTTCAGGTATTAACAAGCACGACGGTTTCGGCGATATCGTAGCAAGATGCAAAGAGGCAGGTATTCCTGTTGTAGTTCAGGGCTTTGATATAGAAGGGCTTCCTTCCGTAATAATCAGTAACTACACCGGAATGAGGGGAATATGCGACCACATAATTGAGAATCATCAGGTAAAAGATGTTTTCTTTTTTGCCGGCGATAAGGGCAATGTCGACTCCAATGAACGTCTTCAGGCATTGAAAGATTCTCTCGCAGAGCATGGCTGTAGTTTTAATGATGAGAACGTCCTTTATACGAACTGGGACGGATATGTCGTAAACGATTACATCACATCGTTAAATGGTGATAAGAGCAAGCTTCCTGATGCCTTTGTCTGTGCGAACGATACTATCGCGATGTTTGTGCTGACTTCATTGGAAATGAACGGTTTCATGGCTCCTGAAGATGTCATTGTAACCGGATTCGATAACATAAAAGAAGGCAGAGAATATTCACCTTCACTTTCTTCTGTTGACCAGTGCTATTCCGAACAGGGATATGAATGCACTTCAATGCTTTTCGACATGATGAACAATGGCAAGCAGGCGGAGAAGAAAGTAATCTCATGCTTTGTAAGCCCGGGCGAGAGCTGTGGCTGTATCAATTGCAAGAATGAACAGGAAATAAGAAGATTATTAGGACACGACGACTGGAATAGAAGACTTTTCAATACGAATTTCCAGCGCAGAGCCAACGAACTCGAAGCTTGTATCATGGACTGTGACGAATACGATCAGGTCTTTGACAAGGTCAGAAATGACTTCCTTGCAAGTACAGGCAATGAAGGCGATAGCTTCCACATTTACATTAATCCTATATTCAAAAATCTCGCTTATCTCGAAAAGCACGACCATGTAACTACAGGTGAATATTTCGCTACGGTTATCGATGCCTTCGCAGCAAAAACAGCCGGTATAGTAAGTACGGAAAAAAGCTTATGTACAAAGGATCTTTTCCTGGGATATAAGAATGAGGGCGAAGGAAAAACTTATATTTTCAGCACGTTGTTAATGGATGAATCTGTTGTCGGATATACAGTAATGAATTATCTGGAAAACAGCTTCAGAAATCTTGTTTATTCGGATTTCAGAACACGCATGGCTTCGATTCTGGAGAAGTACCAGCACAAGCTGAATCTTGCCCGTCTCCATCGAAAAGAAATCGATGCGTTGAAAGAAATCAACCAGATGGCAAAGGAGCAGTTCAAGCAGACTGTTCTTGCACTTGCGACCTCAATCGACGCCAAGGATAAATATACTCACGGTCATTCCGGACGAGTTGCCGATTATTCAAGAAAAATCGCAAAGATGACCGGAAAGAGCGATGAAGTTTGCGAGCAGGTTTACTTTGCCGCACTCCTGCATGACGTAGGAAAGATCGGTGTTTCCGATACTATCCTGACCAAAGAAGGAAAACTTACAAACGATGAATTCGGAGCTATCAAGCAGCATACCGGCATCGGAAACAATATTCTCGCGGAAGTAAGCAGCACACCTTATCTTTCAATCGGTGCGCATTATCACCACGAAAGATACGATGGAAAGGGATATCCTGAAGGCCTCAAGGGCAAGGAGATTCCTGATATCGCACGAATTATTGCAGTTGCAGACGCATATGACGCCATGACTTCCAACAGAAGTTACAGAACGCCACTTGCCCAGCAGAAGGTCCGTGAAGAACTCGTAATGGGACTTGGAAGACAGTTCGATCCTGAGTATGCCAGAGCCATGATCCACATCCTCGATATGGACGTTGAATATCGCCTTACAGATGAGGCACAGAAGTTTGCCGGCCTCCTGAGCGACTACTCCCTTGATGAGTACAAGGTGCAGTGTACTCACAGCAAGAAGGTTACTGACTGCATTACCAGAATCTCTTTCACATATGAATCTGCAGATGGCAGTATGCCTTCTATAGTTGTTTTCGATTCCCTGGACGAGAAGGTATATACCGACGAGGCTAATCAGAAGAAAATGGATTACACAGGTTTCTGCGATATTTCATTTGCAGGCGAGATAACTGCAGATCAGATTCGTGATTATCAGGTAACTGAATATCCTAATCTGAACAATGACAATATGGCTGCTAACAGTGCAATTGTTGAGACATTGAAGCAGGGCGACCATGTGCTTGTAAGAATTATTTTGAAAGATATCGTCAGAGAATATACAGTGGTAATTCGTGACCGCTCACAGTGGGTATTTACTGCTATCACAGGCTCGAAAATGACCCTTAGTGGTGTTGAGTATTCTGTAGAAGAAAATGCTGCCGATCCTGGGTATATCAAGAGAATTGCTGATGAGATCAGCTATATCAAGGACAGACCGGAAGGCAATCTCAGAAATATCGAGATCGGTGGTTGGAGAGAACAACACACCGATGGTATTTTGCTCGAAGATAAAATGGATATAACCTTTAATACCATGAGTTTGCCTTCGTCACGAAGACTGTGGCATTGCCCAATTCTGGTTCTGTTTACATCAGACGACGGCACGGTTAACGGAACAGGTTATCGTGAGTTTTCTATGCTCAGATTAGATGGTGAAAGCTGGACAGAGGATCCTTTGTCCACAGTTGATATGGATGTATCTTTCGATGAGACATTCACGACATGGAACGACTGGAAAATAGCTAACCGCAACGGCCTGACATGTAAGATGCATATTGACCGCGCAGGCAATAAGATCTTCGTCAGTGCTGAAGAGGGCGGACTTCATATGGATAGTGTGACAACGATTGAAGAAGATGAGCTTCCCAAACTCTACTGTGCACTTACCGGCGATCAGGTTGCTCTTACAACCATCAACGTCAACTAAGTCAGCTATCACTCAATTGTGAATCTCCAGTAGCAGGCGCAGCCTTTTCCTTCTTCGCTTAGATCAGGATAACAGCTTACGCATTCGCATTTAATTCTGGAATCAATCTCGCGAGCGAAATAACCATATTCGTAAACGGCAGCACTCTTGCAAGGATGCAGAGGCATTCCCTTAGAAGACCTTGCCTCCTGAACACGGCAGGTGACGATCTTATAGTGAAGAGTATCACCGATGAGCTCACAACTTGTGTTATTAGCTCTGTCGACCATTCTCAAAGGGAGCGCCTTCATGAGACCTTCAAGGCCGGAGTTGTCACTTAAACCAAGGAACTTCTTAATTCTTCTTGCCTCAGTGACGGTATATCTTTTCCATGCTTCCTCATCGTGATGCATGGCAGCATCCATACCAAGGTCACGCTCTACAGACTGGAACCATACGCCGTCCATCGCAACGATATTACGACTGTCGGCCATAAGCAAATCTATCAGTTCATCTTTCGAAAAGCCTTCGTATAGTTCTCTTCCTGTAAGCATAAGCAAGTCCTCAAATTCTTTTAGTCGGAGGCGCAATTTACTGCAATTAGTGCAAAAAGCCCTTAATTCTTTTACGCCTGATAGAGTAGCATTTGTTATTTCGTTATTCAATTTCAGTGCAAAAGGATTACTATATGAAAAACGTAAAAATCTGATCAGGAGGTGACTTCTTTGATTAAATTAATACTTGGAATTGTAAAGAAAAATAAGAAAGATACAGATGAACGAAAACTTGTCGGCGAAGTGTGCAGCGTAACCGGAATTTTCCTTAATATTGTCCTTTTCGCGATCAAGGCACTGGCAGGATGGCTCAGCGGTTCTATCGCTATTTTAGCTGATAGTATTAACAACTTATCTGATGCGGGAAGCTCCGTAGTATCGCTTTTAGGCTTCAAACTTGCAGGCAAAAAGCCTGATGAAGATCACCCGTTCGGCCATGGCAGATATGAATATATTTCCGGTTTTATTGTCGCAGTATTAATCGTTCTCATGGGCTTCGAAATCGGCAAGAGTTCCGTCTCCAAGATCATCCATCCGGAAGAGATCGAAGGCGGCATACTTACCATCGTGATTCTCGTCGTATCCATTCTGGTTAAGCTTTATATGGCCCTCTATAACAGAAGCTACGGCAAGAAGATCAAGTCCCTTTCGATGGCCGCAACTGCAGTAGACAGTAGAAATGACTCTATCGCGACAACAATGGTCCTTGTAAGTGTCATTATAAGTAAGTTCTTTGGACTTAATGTCGACGGTTACTGCGGACTTATCGTTGCCGGCATGATCCTTATCTCCGGCTTCGGCACCGCTAAGGACATGATCGACCCCTTGCTCGGCAATCCGCCCGAAAAGGAGTTCGTCGATGAAGTAGAGAGAATCGTGTTGAGTCACAAAAACATAATCGGCATCCACGACCTTATCGTTCACGACTACGGCCCTGGCAGAGTCATGCTCTCGCTTCACGCAGAAGTGCCGGGCGATGGCGATATCTTCGTCCTTCACGATGAGATCGACGTAACAGAAAAAGAACTCAGAGATAAGCTCCACTGCCACGCCGTAATTCATATGGACCCTATCGATAACAGTTCTGAAGAAGTCACGAAAATGAAGACCACCCTGGATTCGATCGTTAAATCAATTGACGAGAGAATCACCACTCACGACGTAAGAATGGTTGCCGGTCCGACACATACGAATATTATTTTCGACATCGTGCTCCCATACGATATGTCTTCATCCGAAGCTGAGATTAAGAAGACCATCGCAACCAAACTCAACGAATTCAATCGAGATTACTACGCAGTAATCGATGTCGATTATTCTTATGTGAAGTGAAGCTACTAACCTTGTTTTATCCCATCTCGAAAAGGAGATCTGCCATGAAGATTTTGATAATTAACTGCAGTCCGGTCCGCAACGGAGCAACCGCAGAGATTGCCAACATAGTAAATGAGTCTGTAAGCGCCGGAAATGACGTCAGAAGCGTTTGCATAGACGATTACAGTATTTCTCTTTGCAAAGGCTGCAGAGCCTGTCACAAGACCGCAGAATGCTTTCAGAAGGATGATGTAACCAAGCTGATGGATCAGTATGAATGGGCAGACAGAATCGTATCGATAGCACCTTCTTACTGGGCAGATGTTCCCGGCCAGTTCAAAGTGTTCATCGACAGATGCACTCCCTGGTGCAATACCCACGAACCTCATGCCAAACTATCCGCTGGCAAGAAGGCATACACAATAGCCCTCAGAACAGGCCCAAGCATGCCTGAATGCGAAAGAATTATCAGCACCATAGAACACTTCCACGGTCACCTGGAAATCGAATCTTCGGGCAAATTATGCCTGACCTCGGTAGAGTATCGTGAAGACGTTGCCGCGAGGGCGGAGGAGATAAGGAAGTTCTGCGAGGAGATAGTAAAAGATTAAGAATAGTGGCTGTGAAGATTTAAAGTTTTCACAGCCTTTTTTGTATGTGGGGCAGGTAGCTTTTTCGAGCGGTGCGCAACTATTTTGGCGACGTGCCTCTTTTCGTGCCTCTTTTGGGGTGAAACAGGCACAGTTTTGGCGACGTGACTCTTTTCGTGCCTCTTTTAGGGTGAAACAGGCACGCTTTTGGCAACGCGCATTATCCAAAATCAAGTTTTTCTAGTAATTCGGATGAGTCTACTCGAAAATACTCATCTAGATTGAGCTTTCTTATTGAATTTTGAATTTGTAAAAGTAAATGTTCAGACAGCTGTCTGAAACCTGAAAATCACAGTCCCATTAATCGGACATACGATTTCGAAATCCGTGTTATACTGAAGTCACCATAAAGAGTACGGAAGGGACAAGCCCGATGAACGTACAGCAACCTGCGATAGGCGCAAGGTGCTAAAGCTTGGACGATGGTCATACTTACTAACTTTCAATCGAAGTTGATCTTATCGACCCAAGCAGGAACTTAAGATCAACTTTTTATATTTGAAAGGAGTAACGAAATGGCAAAATTTGGACTTAACAACGCAGAAAACTATGGTGGAAAAGGTGGAGCAGGTTTCTTCAGACTTAAGGGAAGAAATACAGCGCACATAAGATTCCTTTACAGCGACATAACTGACGTTGAAGGATATGCAGTACACGAGATAGACCTCTATGGTAAGAAGAGATATGTTGACTGCCTTAGAGGAGAACACGACACAGCAGACAAGTGCCCGTTATGTAGTGTAGGAAACTGGGCACAGGTCAAGTACCTCGTTCCGGTATATGACGAAGACGCAGACGAGGTGCTTACATGGGACAGGGGAAAGGCATTTGGCAGAAGACTTGAGAAGCTTTTTGCAAAGTATGCAACAGAAGGTCCCCTCTGTGGCACATGCTTCACAGTTACAAAGGAAATAAACCACGAGGGTGTGCCCTACTACACATTTGAACCTGACTATAACGACGGAGCAACATTGTACGAGTTGCCTGAATACAGGACAACCGTATATGGAAACTTGGTTTTGGTGAAGACAGCCGAAGAAATGGAAGAGTACTTGGAGTACGGAGATTTCGGAGACGAAGAAGCTTGCTGAATTAAGCTTGGTGGCGGTCACGGATAATGGCCGCCGATCAGATTCGTTAAATGTTTGGGAGGTAAACGATAATGCCCGAAGAGTTAAAAATACTGTCCTATTAATCGGACATACGATTTTCAAATCCGTGTTATACTGAAGCTTTGATTGAAAAACTAAAACTGAACTTTGACAACTGAATAACACAAAAAACATC
>JAKSRC010000003.1 GCA_024403855.1 Saccharofermentans sp.
GGAAACGTCATGCCGCTGTTAGCGGAATCAGCGTGCCGTCGGAGCGGAATTTGCAAAGCGGGGCTTTTCTAATTTCACACAACAAAACTCAAAACAAAGGAGATTAAGAAAATGTCTTACGCAATTATGAGAATCAACAAATGCAAAGCCGGCGCTGTCGGCCGACTTGCAAAGCACCACGAACGAGAGAAAAAGGAATACAAGAGTAATCCTGATATCGATCTTACCCGCACGTCAGAGAACTTTCACATCAAGGGCCCGCCTGAAAGCTATAAGGGCTTTATTGATGCACGGATCCAGGAAGTCGGATGCAAAGTTAGAAAAGACAGCGTTGTAATGCAGGACAGTATCTGTACAGCTTCACCAGAGTTCTTCCAAGGAAAGTCATTATATGAGACTTCATTCTTCTTCCGAAGAGCTTACGAGTTTTATGCCAAAACTTTCGGCGAGGAAAATATCATTTCAGCAGTCGTCCATATGGATGAGAAAACACCGCACATGCACATATGCTTCGTGCCGATCACCAAAGACGGCCGACTGTCTTCCAAAAAGATCATAGGCGGGCCTCAGGGACTGGTGAAACTGCAGGATATGTTCTACGAGTACATGTCCATATATTTCCCCGAGCTCAAGAGAGGTATCCCGAAGCATCTGACTCACCGTAAACATCTTCCAACATACCTTTTCAAGAACGCGGACATGCTGATGGAGCATTTCGATGAGATCGCTCAGGCGATAAATGATATCGGACTCATCAAAGGCAAAGAGAAAAAGGCTCAAGCGATCGAACTGATATCACGGTATGCGCCGGAGATGGCAAAGATGAAAGAGCAGATCAAGTCAGTAGATGACTATGTTACCACCCTGAAGAACACGTTAGATACGGAAAGAGATACCGGCCGTTACTGGAAAGGAAAGACTGAGGAACTTGAAAAAGCGGTCAAAGAAAGAGACGGCAGGATTGATGAGCTCAGGGATAAGCAAAAACGGATACAGCAGAAACTGGATCTTCTGCCGCCGGGATTGCTGGAAGCGCTCGCAGCAGAAGAACAGGCACGAAGAAGATCAATCAACAGAAAGGATAGAGGCGGATTCGCCAGGTAATGAAATGAAAAGAAATACACAAATAACATGCAAAGACGGAATTAAGAAATACGACAAATGGAGCGGTCTTGCCGATTTCCTGGCAAGGATGATCGAAAAGTACGGAGACAGTCTCGGTCTCGATAATCTGCCAACTCCTGAATGCGTGAAGAATTATGACAATCGGGCAGAAGTCTTAAGAAGATATGCTGAACTGCTTGCCAAAATATACGCAAAACATTGATTGACAAGCAAGAATGCCTCTGATAATCTGTACGCATAAACGTACAGGAATAAGGAGGCTATACATGACTATAAATGAAAGACTTTTTAAGGTTATGAATGATAAAGGAATAAGTATAAGGGAGCTGTCGCGAAGGACCGGCATTACAGCCAGCACTATCAGTGATTGGAATACCAAGCACACTAATCCTACGGCGGAGAAGATTCCGGTTGTTTGTGATGCATTGGGAATAACTACGTCTTATCTGCTTAGAGGAAAGGAAGAATCAAAGACAGATTATGTGTTTACAGACGAAGAGATAAACCTGATCGAAGCCTTCAGGAATACAGATGACGGAGCAAAGAAACGTCTCCTTGCATACTTCAAGCATATGAGCAAAAAGAAAGAAGGATAATAATGATCGAAAAGAAAAAGGTATATATGTATACCCGTGTATCAACTGCGATGCAAGTTGACGGGTATTCGCTTGATGCCCAAAAGAGCAGAATGCGTTCTTATGCGGAGTTCAATAATTTCGAGATAGTCGGTGAATATGAGGATGCCGGTAAATCCGGAAAGTCTGTTGAAGGCAGACCTGCTTTTACGCAGATGATCAAGGACATTACAGATGGCAAAGACAATGTTTCTTATGTTCTTGTATTCAAGCTTTCAAGATTCGGCAGGAATGCTGCGGATGTTTTATCGACACTTCAGATAATGCAGGACTTTGATGTTAATCTGATCTGTGTTGAAGACGGTATCGATTCGTCCAAGGATGCAGGCAAACTGATCATATCCGTATTATCCGCAGTTGCAGAGATCGAGCGTGAGAATATCAAGATCCAGACAATGGAAGGAAGAATACAGAAGGCTCGTGAAGGCAAGTGGAACGGTGGCTTTGCTCCCTATGGATACAAATTAGAAAATGGCAGATTAATTGTTGTAGAAGATGAAGCGGAAATAATACGCATTATCTTCGATAAGTATGTGAATACTGAGCTGGGTATTAATGGCATTGCAAAGTATTTGCAGAAACATGGATATACAAAACTGATCAGACACACAGGAAAGACGGAACTTATAGCTGCTTCTTTCATCAAATTCGTACTGCACAACCCTGTTTACAACGGAAAGATTGCGTTCGGGAGAAGGAAGACAGAAAAGGTTCATGGAACTCGAAATGAATACAAAACTGTCAACCAAAAGGAATATCTGCTTGTTAACGGGCTGCATGAAGCAATTGTGGACGATGATATGTGGGCATTGGTTCAGGCTAAGCTTGAATTGAATACAAGAAAATATGTCAGAAACGTAGACGGCCGCAATGGAAAGAACCATCTTCTTACTGGGTTATTGCGTTGTCCCGAATGTGGTGCGCCGATGTATCACAATATCACAAGGAAGAAGAAAAAGACCGGCGGACATTATAAGGAATATTCATATTATGCATGCAAGCACCGCTACGGGATAAAAGGCCATAAATGCAGTTATAACAAACAGGTAAGTGCTGACTTGATCGAATCTGCTGTAAATGAAGTCATAATTAAGCTTGTGAGAAAGCCTGAGTTTGCTGACATTATGAAGAGCCGTATTAACTCAAAGGTGGATACTGTAGAGTTGGATAAGGAAATAGCAGCATTAGAGGCTGAACTAAGAAGGATAATTACGCTGAAGAGCAAACTCATTGAAGAATCAGATGCACTTGATCCTGAGGATAAGCACTTTGAACGTATGAAGAATGATTTATCTGACAGAATATATAAGTTATATGACAAGATAGATGAGATTGAGGAAAGCCTGAATACCGCAAGAAAGAAGAAAATTGCGATCAATACTGCAAAGCTTGAAGCAGATAACATCTATAAAACGCTTATGTATTTCGATACCTTATATTATAGGATGAACAAGGATGAGCAGAGGGAACTTCTTTCAATACTGATTAATGAGATCAAAATTTATAATGAGAAGCAACCAAATGGTCAATGGCTGAAAGAGATTAGTTTCTCGTTGCCAATCATAGCTGATGAGCAACTCTATATGAGTTTGGACAACGGAAATCACGTTGAGACGATAGCTATTCTTTCCAAGGCTTAAATATAATTTTTGGAAAAATTTAAATTCTTTGCAACACTTCCAAAATCCCAATTGTATTAATAGTAGATCGAAAAAAAGATCAAGATAATACACATGCATAGGGAGAAAAAAGTTTATGAAGAAGACAGCACTTGTTTTATTGTTAGCAGCAGCTTGCTGCATGTCCATGGTTGGTTGCAAAGCTAAGCAGAATTCAACCAATAATGGTGAAGTAATTGGCGGATACGTACAGGAATATGCCGGTTCGATAGATGCCAATGCGCAGAAGGCATTTGATAAGGCGATGGAGGATTATACCGGAGGAAAGTTCGAGCCAATTACTGTATTGGGCACACAGGTTGTTGCAGGAACGAATTATGCAATTCTCTGTAATGAGACTCTGATGACCCAGAATGCAGAACAGGCATTAAAGATTGTGGTTATTTTCGAGGATTTGGATGGCAGTGCATCTGTTCTTAGCGTAAATGATTTCAGTGCTGATAATGTTTTGCCATCGAATGCATCAGGGGAAGTTGGAGATGGTGCATGGATGGTGCCTGAGACTGTAACGGCTCCTGATCTTGATAAGACTAAACAGGCTGCTTTTGATAAGGCCTATGAAGAATTTGTTGGTTCAAACATAGAAGTTATGGCTTATTTGGGATCACAGGTCGTAGCGGGAACCAACTATCGTTATTTATGCAAGGTAACACCTGTAGTTCCGGATGCAGTTTCTACACTTCAGTTAGTGGTTGTGTACGAAGATTTAGAGGGAAATGCTTCCTTTGAGAACTTTTATCCTGTAGATATTGCAGCATACATCAAATAACGCATTCTTGTTTTCAATATCCATATCTCTTAATATTAATGCATATATACAAAAAGGGAGCATGTGTGTATGCAGGGAGTTATGGATTCTCATTTGATGCGATATTCAATAGCTGAACTGTATGCTCAGATGTTTTCATATGTATCACTCAGTCGTCAGTCAGATGCTTCCGGCACGAAGAGTTCGGTGCAGAAGCTGACAGATATCCGTGACAGAAGTGAAAATGAGCGATTGGCTCGTCATTATCTGGATGATTATGGTAATGCTATGTATCGTCTGGCATACAGTTATATTCATAACGAATTAGATGCGGAAGAGATCGTTCAGGATGCTATTATCAACGTTCTGCAGAAAAAGATTTCTTTTGAAGGGGAGGCCCATGAGAAGTCCTATCTGTTATCTACGGTGGCAAACCTTTCAAAGAATCGAATCAAATACAATCAGTTGAGAGAAACAGAAGAACTGTCGGAAGAACTTACAGGAGATAATCGAGAGGACTTAAGATATATCTGGGACGCGGTGAAACAGCTTCCCGATCAGTACAGGGAAGTTATTCACCTCTTCTATTATGAGGGATATCAGGCGGTGGAGATTTCTAAGATTCTTGGTCGAAAAGAAGCAACGGTTCGTTCTGATTTGAGTCGTGGTCGAAATCTTTTGAAAACGATTTTAAAGGAGGAATACGATTTTGAGTAAATATGACGAAATCATGGATTATGTTACTCTTACGGATGAGAAAAAAGATCGTATTCTGAGTTATGTTTTAGAAAATGTAGACGAGAAGGCGGTGAAGAGATCTTCTCGATATATATGGATACCTATTGTATCAATAGCTGTGGCTTGTGCGTGCCTATTGGTTGTTCTGGTACCAAGTCGACTGTTTAATAAAAGCCCCATTGGTACGACCGAGGTACAGGGTAATGGCAATGATAATGTTGGCGGATTCACCTATGAGGAGTACTCGAGTATTGAGGAACTGTGTGCCAGATATAATTACGATATAAAGGAATTACAGGGGATTCCATTCACCGTGCGTGAAACGAAGTATGTAGCTTATGGCAGATATCCTGAGATTCAGTATCGTGGTGATGGTGAGAACAACATAATCTATTATCGAACTTATACGGAAACCGGAGATCAATCGGGATACTATGGTGAAATGGAATATGATCTGGACACGGCAATGGATGTAGCCGGCACCACTGTTGGAATCGAAGGCTATGGGGAAACTGTAATTGTATGTTATTGGAGTGACGATAATTATACCCATTCAGTTGTTTGTATATCAGGCATGACAAAGGAACAGGTAAGAAATATGGTACAGACCATGATGTCCTGAGTATAGTTGATAAATAGAAGGGTTCCTTCACGGAAACGGGACGTGTATAGCATTTATTGAGCAGATAGCAGCGAGGATATACATGATTATGAAGAGACTAAAATTATTGATTGCATGCATTATGAGCATCATTGCGATTGCCATAATCGGAAATTTGCCTCCCTTTGTAACAACATCAAATGCGGCAGAGCAGCAGGTGATCGGGGAATTAAAATATGAATTCGATGAGAGCAATCACACTGCTAAGGTAGTTGGTAATAGATATACCTTTTCCAGCATTACGATTCCGGAGAAAGTAACCTATAACAATGTGGAATATACGGTTACTGAGATTGGAGCATTTGCATTCATTAGCTGCAGCAACTTAACATCTGTCAGCATTCCGTCAAGTGTAGTGAAAATTGGAAACTCAGCTTTTTATGAGTGTGGTGCTTTGACAACGGTTAATCTTCCCAATGATCTAAAAACAATAGATTTATGTGCATTTGTTAATTGCAGCAGTCTGGAAAGCATTACCATCCCAAGTAACATAACAAGTATCGGGTATGGTGCATTTATAAACTGCACCAGCCTTAAGGCCTTGCATATTCCGGCGGGAGTAACCGTTGCAGATGGTTATGATATCTTCCGTGGATTAAGTGGCCTGAAGGAAGTAACTATGCCATCTTATTGGACCAGCATACCGGAATATGCATTTGAAGATTGCAGCAGTCTGGAAAGCATCACTATCCCAAGTAACATAACAAGTATCGGTAATAGTGCATTTGCAGACTGCACCAGCCTAAAGACCGTAACAATCGAAGATGGATTAACCAGTATTTCGGATGCAACCTTCACAGCTTGTACAAGTTTGACGAGTATCAGTATTCCAGGTAGTGTCACAAGTATTGGAAGCGCGGCATTTAGAGCTTGTACAAGTTTGACGAGTATCAGTATACCGGGCAGTGTTACAAGTATTGGGGATATTGCATTTTACGGTTGTACAAATCTATTCGACATTACTATGGCGGAGGGAGTAACCTCCATTGGTTCTGGTGCATTTTTCGGTACTTCAATCAGCCGCATTGTAATACCGAACAGTGTAACAAGTATGGGAAGTGATGTATTTGGCAATTGTGGAAATTTGTCAGAGGTTAAGATTGGAACAGGATTAACCAGCATCCCGGCTTCGGCATTTATCTATTGCACATCCCTTCGAAGCATCGTAATCCCGTCTAACGTGAAGTCTATTGGAGATTCTGCATTTGCTAACTGTACGGAATTAAGCAATGTTCAGTTTGCACTTGGATTGGAATCCATTGGTGCCGACGCATTTTCGGGTGATGAGAATTATGGTTGTCCGAATTTGCAAAGTGTTATACTACCCGTATCGGTTACTTCTATTGGTAGTAAGGCTTTTTATTATACAAATGTCAGACAACACAATGTTCATCTGAACTGTAAGGCTACTGTTGCAAGTGATGCATTTAAATCTGACTATGAAGGTCCTTATAAACGTGATATGCATGACATGACAACTGCTACAAATGATATTAGCAACAATCATACGGGAATATGTGCAAATTGTGGCCAGACAGTCGTTTCCCCACATGTTTATGATAATGCCTGTGATGCGACCTGTAACGTCTGCGGATATACAAGAACAGACCTGCATGATTATAGAGTTATAAGTGCGAAAGAACACAGATGCTCAATCTGTGGCGATACGAAAAAACACACCATATACAATGCAGATGGTTCGATTGATACAATGAAGGAATCATGCTCGGACTGTAAGGATGCTCATGGCTTTGCTGTAAAGAACATCGCATACGAAGGTCTTACTATTACCATTACGAATCCAACCTATGATGGAACTAAAAAAACACCTGATATTTCTGTTATTGGCTTGAAGAAGAACAAACAATATGCTGTATCTGTTGATGATAAGGCAGATGTCTCCACTACCGATTACACCGTAAAGATTACAGGCGTTTTCAATGGTTCAGGCGTGTTTACAAGTTACGTGGGCGAACTTACAAAGACCTGGAATGTAGAACCTAGCAGCCCAGTTATCGGTACAGTTTCTTATAGTGGTGGAACATTATATGATACGACCGATTTAAGCGAGGTCGTTTTGACAAGAAGCGATGCTTCCATACCGGGAGAATTAAAGCTTACTGCAAGTGAACTTACCATTGGAACTGCTTCTTACGAATGGAAGTTTGTACCAACAAGCTTAAATTACAAGGAAATCATAGGAAGCATTCAGCTTACAGTTGTGAAAGATGTATTGGAAGGCATAGCGATTAAGACGAATCCTGCCAAGATGACATATACACATGGGGATTCCTTTGATAAGACGGGACTTGTTGTAACAGCGACATTTTCGAGCCATAGTGAAGATATAACTGCTTCCTCTGTAGTAGTTACAGGCAGTACGCTAAATGCAGGTCAGACTTTTATCGAGATCAGTTATACAAAGGATGGTATTACGAAGAAATGTGACCTGACGGGTCTTGTAGTTAATAAGAAGATCATTGATATTTCAGGTGCATATTGGAATGTGGGCAACTACACCTACACAGGCGAGCCTCAAGGCCCAAGTTTAGAAGGATTGCCTGCTGGAGTTGTTGTAGTCACTGTTACAGGAGACAGTGCAACCATGGCCAATACTTATATCGCATCTGCAACTCTTGGACTTGCAGATGGATATAACAGTAGTTTCTATGAATTATCAGGAACCAACCCTGTGACAGCAAGCTGGAGTATTGAAAAAGCCGAGAAACCGTCGAACACTCCGGTAGACACATTAAACTATCTGGTAAAGAATGGTAAGAAACTTAGTGATGTGGAATTGCCTGCCGGTTGGAGCTGGGAAGATGGAACGGCCGTTCTTCCAACCGCAGAAGAAACCGTTACAGCAAAGGCTGTATATACAGCATCGGATGCCGGTAATTATGTGACAACCGAAAAAACAATCACTATTACCATGACAACATGCTCGCATCCTACAAATAAGGTTTCAGTGATTACCGATAAAGAAGCCACTTGTGTGACAGCAGGTTTGGCTCATAAGTATTGTGCTTCCTGTGATATGGATATTGAGTCAAATATTCAGATTCCTGCTAAAGGACATGCTTTTACAACAAAGGCATCTGAAAAAATAGCTACAGATGCAACCTGTACTAAGGCGGCTACCTATTATGTTAAATGTGACAGGTGCGATGCCGTTGATACAGTTAAGACAGTTGTGGTGGGTGATCCCCTAGGTCATAAATATGCCGGATGGACTTATTGCGACAAAGAAAAACATCAGCGTATATGTGCGAATGATGACAGTCATGTCGAGACAGCAGACCATGTATTTGCAGATAATAAATGTGTAGATTGTGGCTACGAGAAGAAGTTTGAAGAGTACGATATGGCACAGGGCGCTGACAGCTCATGGGAAAAGGGAAGCAAGGACGGCCTTGTTTTCGGTTCTGCGGCAACCTCTGATAAGTTTGTGTGCGTTAAGGTCGATGGAGAGATGATTGATGCTTCAAATTACAAGGTTGAATCAGATCCAGCTAAGATCACACTTTTGGATTCTTACCTGGAATCATTAAGCGATGGCGAACACAGAATCGAGATTGTTTATACTGATGGTAGCGCAACCTCAAAGTTTACTGTCCGAACTGCGAATGAGCCGGTTGAGCCGACTGAATCGGACGTTCCTAATGGGCCTGAAAAACCGACTGAACCGGAAGAACCGACTACAGGCGATAATAAACAGATCATCTGGGTATTGGTACCTGTACTTGTACTTGTTCTTGGTGCCGGAATTGCAGTGGCGGGAATAAGTGTATATCGTAAGAGAACGAATAAATAATTGGATTATTCCGTCAAAGTCTGATGATAACTTTCTCATTTGATATTTCTTTGCTTTAAGCGAAGAAATATCAAATGTTATACAATAGATTCCTGCTGTTTATCACAATAATCCGGATATAACAAACGATATCTGGTCTCACTTACTTTATAAAGAGCAACAACTTATCTGCAGAGGGTAACTCTATGTACAATGAGGGTGCACAGAAATACATGCAGGACTTGGCATTGTGGAGTGATATCACAGACTTACAGTTAGAAGTTCAGTATATTGAGACATTCTATACTGTTAAGTATGACGGCGCAGAGAAGGATGATATCTACTACCTGGTTGAGAACAAGGATCAGGGTACTATCGATTGTTCCGTAAACAAGGAATATTCAGCTATTATGAATCTCAGATTCCTTCGTTTAAGCGCTCCTAAGGATGGTACAGCTGAGGGCGAAGCTGCCAAGAGAAAAGAAAAAGACGCTAAGAGAGCATATGAGAAGATGACATATGGCGGATACGAGATATACGCATACTATCATGAGAACGGCTCGTTGATTTATCTTCTCGAAAAGGACGGCGCTGTATTTGAAGGTTCAATTTACAGCTATGTAGATTATATTTCTGCAGATGAGGTAGAAAGATTCTTCTAGGCAGTCTTCGATAATATGACTATCAATCCATAATGACCTTTTCGTAAGACTATTTAAGAGATCGATTAAGAAAAACCGATAAAAGGAAAAGCAGACTATCACTTGCGGATGGTCTGCTTTTTGTGTGATTATAATTGACTAATGAATGATGGTTCTATAGATGTATTGATAAGTTGACGAGTGGGGAAGGTACCCTGCGCTCCATTAGGAACTTGATATGATGGATATGTCGCCCATCCTATTTATCGAGAAGTCTATTCGAGAATTAATGCAGTTTAATATAAAGCAAAGAGATTATAAAAACGACAAGTAATTAATAAAAATTGTCATATATATATCAATATTTAGTTAATAATAATTATTTCAACCACAATATATTGCGTTAGTGATTTGACGAAATGATAAGTTGGCGTTATAATTCTTTTAAGCTGTATGTGTGGTGAAAGGCAGGTGCGTTTTTATGGCTGACAAGTTTAATGAAAGGATTGCAGAACTGCTTAAGGAAAAAGAAATGACACAAAGGGAGTTGGCAACAAGGGTTGGCGTAACAGATGCCGCGATGTCACATTATATAAAGGGTGATCGTGTTCCGCGGGCTGCTGTTATGGTGCAAATTGCGAATGTTCTTGAAACAAGTCCTGACTATCTTATGTACGGTAATCCGAGTGACTCGAAGACTGAAATCGACCAGGCCGTCAGACTAATTGCTCGCAATTCAGAGCAGCTTAGTCATGAAGACAAAATGAGAATAATGGATATCTTGCTGGGAGATAAGTGAGATGCTTTTACCTAGTTCTAGATACGAATTCATAAAGGGTGAGGTTGCTAATGTATATAAACAACAGAATATTTGTGAATTCCCTATCTGCGCAACAGAGCTTGCTGAAAAGATGGGATTTACAATTGTTCAATACTCTTCGTTGAGTCCGTATGCTTATGGAAAAGCTATAAAAGCGTCTTCGGATGGATTTTATGCTGAACGAAATTGGAAGGAATACATTTTTGTAAATGATAGCAAAGCTATCGGTAAAGAACGGAAGCGTATGACGGTTTTTCACGAAATCGGTCATCCGGTCTTAGGACACGATGAATATGTTCCTGATGATGATATAAAGGAATCAGAGGCAAGGTTTTTCGGCAAGTATTTGGCTGCGCCACCAACGGCGATTCATCTGTTTACATTGGGTTCTCAAAATGGAATTCGTACAAAATTCGATATTAGTGATAAAGCTTCTCGTATAGCTTCGGATTATTACATAAGTTGGAGGAACAAGGTTATAAGAACTGGTCTTGCTGAATATGATGTCACAATACTATTTCAATTAGGCGTGCGTACCGATATTCAGCTAGAGAGATTTATAAAGTCTGTAAAGGAGGGAAATGCATATGAGCAGTGATACAGGATGAGCTTTTTCGTTCGTTGATTACTACCAATAATCGATGAACGCCAAATTTTCATTAACTCAGAGGATATAAATACTTTTTAAGTAGGTAAAAAGAATCCTCTGAAATATATTATTATGGAGGATTCTTAAAATGAAGAATCTCAATGATTCCTTCAAGTGGAATCGGCTTGAAGGTGTAAAAATAACATCCGATTACGACATGCCGGTAGTTGCACCCGTAAACAATGTGCATCCGCGCAACTTTGTATCCTTTAATAACGCCAAGTATTGCAAGGATAAAGGGAACAGTTGGTACCATTTTTATATCCATGATGCTCACTTTGAACGAATATGGAATGATCCAGATAAGTATCTTCAGATGCTGAGTCAGTTTGAGGGAGGCATTTCTACTGACTTTAGTTTGTATCTTGATATGCCTTGGGCACAACAGATATATAATTCATGGCGCAACAAATACATGGCAGTTCTTTTACAACGCCAAGGCAAGCCTGTCATTCCGAATGTTGGTTGGAGTGATGAATCAAGTTATGATTGGGCATTCAGCGGCATTCCCGAGAACAGTATTCTCTCCATAACAACTCAAGGTTGTCTTAAAGACCGTATATGTAAACAATCATTATTCAATGGGCTTCATGAGTTAGTCAGAAGAAAACACCCACCAGCAGTAGTTGTGTATGGTGTTTTTCATGATGAATGGAAAGACAAGTTTGGCACGGAGTTTATTGTGATACCACCTTACTCTAGGGAAAAGTGGGGTGATAACAATGGGTAGAGGGAGAGGCGGATATACAGAAAAACAGACAACCTATAAAGACTCTGGCGGCCATAAGGTTACTGATCCGGGTGCGGTTTTTGTTGCTGAACGTTACATAGATCAGGGTTATGAGGCGGTGTTTAGACAGGAGCATGCCGGGGTTAAGACTTATGATCTTACAATCAAGACAAGCGATGATAAAGAATATATTAAAAACATCGAGGTCAAGAGAGTAACCAGTGAGAATTCCAGTCAGATGGCCAAGAACATTAAAGAGGGATTTGAACAGGTTGGAGAAGGTGGAACCGTAGCTGTATACTTACCACATCACTCTAATTGTAAATCTTCAACGGCTTTTGCTGAAGAAGCTTATGCGGAGGCCAAACGCAAAGGCTGGATAAACGGAAATGTAGAAGTTTGGTTCAACGACAAAACAAAAATAGATTTATAGGAGGAAATATGGCCAGATTAAAATGTGTTTGCGGAGTCGGATTAAGTAACACGAATGCTCCCAGTGATAATATCTTATATGTTTTTACCAAAGCGGAAGTCAATAACGCAATAAACGACGATGTTGAGATCAGTTTGTACGATTTTGAAACGAGTATCAACAGAGAACACGAGTATTGGTATTGCCAAGACTGTAAAAGGGTTATGGTTGTTGAAAGAAAACCCTGCGGCAGGCTAATAGATAGCTATAGCAGCTGTTCATCTTGTGAAGTAGTAAGTGAACAAGCACTTACGGAATTCTATGTCTTCAGTGACATTGATATCTATAATGCTGAAGAAGAAGATATTAATTTATCGCTATCAGTTTTTATTCATCAATATGGCGAAGAACACTTGCGGTTTATTACTTCGGACAAAAAGAATGTATACAAAAAAACACAAGATAACATTCTTAAGCTAATCTACACTAAAGAGTAAAGGAAACCCCTGTGATCGCTACCAACAATCACAGGGGTTTATCTCAAAGAATATAAATACTCTTTAAGTAGGTGCAAACAGTATAACATATTTTCGGATCCGAAGATTACACAAAAAACATAAAATCAAATTTACAAACGAAAGGACCGGTTTAAGATGATAAATGAGATCTCTTTAAAACATTTATCGAAGTTCTCTATTATTTCATTAAGGAGGACAAGAAATGGCAAGAGATATTCGCAACCTCGTTGCGCGAATGGCATTCGTAGTGGTTCTTCGTATTCTTGAGACGGTATGTTTATTGACCAAACTCAATGTCGACGAGCATATCCCCAAAAAAGTTGTTTAGTATCAGGTATCACCTCAGATAGCGAACGATAAAGCGAACGTAAAAAATACGTTTGTCTAATCGTTCGTTTTGTTGTATTAAAGACATTGACATTTAAAAAGGCATCCGCTGTAACTGCAGATGCCTTGATTTTTATTTTTCGCTTTTAAAACAAATTATTTAACCAGATATGCCAAAGGATGAATTAAGGTTTCCGGATCTTTTATATCTACGAAGTAATACTTGCCATTTGACTTTCTGACTGTCATGCCTGTTGACAAATCGACATCGGAGAAGAAAACCTCATCTGCAGCATACTCATTCTTATTACCGGAATTATCCAAGTATGTCATGCTAGTATAATCACTATAAGCTAAACCACTATTTGTGAGTGCTATATTTGTAGGTGCCTTTATAGGCTCCATTACCTCGTTACTACTTCTGTCTAATACAACAAGATAACTTTCGCCATTGGGATTGTTTGCTGTAAATACAATGTACGAATCGTTAATTCCAAAAAAGTTCTGAATGTCATACTTACTCAGATCAATATTTATCTGATTTAAATCTTCGTCAAATAATAAATATGAAACTGCAGAATTAGCATTACGACGTAGCATAATACCCTTTTGCAGACCGTTATAACTCAAAGACATATATACATCTGCATTATCGAGAAGTACTGTTTCATCTGATGAAGTATTGTACATGTAAAGCTTGAAATTAGAGCTGTCAGAAACATCTTCGAACAATACTTTTTCGTTTGTACCGGCTAAAATGTCATTTTTACCAATAACATCCTTACCGTTTAACAGATTAAGCTTAACACCACAATCAAAGGTGACTATGTTTCCGACACCTCCATTAGGTCTGAAGCCGTATTCCGCCGGAATCACACCCTCATATTCCTTAAGAGGCGATACCCATTCTCCGGTCAAGCTGTCTAAAGAACCGATCTTATATGTATCTTCCTTTGTTACAACCTGGATAATATTTCTGGCATTTCCCTTTGCCCATGATGCAAATCCGTAAAATGTTGTATCTACATTTGTTGCAATAGTTTCTCCAGTAACAACATTTACTAAAGCTCCATTATCAAAAGCAACTCTGCCGCCAACAATGTAACCGGAGTATTCATATGTCTTGTTTGCAAGAACATCGAAATAATAATTCTTATTGTCTGCTACAAATGTAATATAGCCATTTCCTACAACAGCATTCTTATTGATAGCTGGATAATCCTCTACCGAAAGCTGAGCCTCTGTTGTTTCAGATACTGTTGTTTCCTCAGAAGTAGTTGTCTCAACTTCTGTAGTATTCTCCGTCATAGATTCTGTGGTGCTCTCTGAGGAACCGCTGCATCCGGACAGCATTAATCCCAAAGCAACAACAAATCCGAGTGTTAAAACTGTTTTCTTCATTCTTGTAACCTCGATTAGTTATTTTAATCGGAAACAAGAATATATATGTGTGTGTATCGTGTCAATAACGAATGTCCAAAATAAAACAGCTGGCTGTCAGTGATACTGAGTGCCAGCTGCGTTTCCTGTAAAAGTTGAAAATATAGATTATGAAGTTTATCAGAAGAGAATAGTTGATGCTGCTGAAATAGCAAGTGCTGCCTCTGCATCTTCCTTCATCTTGTTGATTTCATCTTCAGAATATGGAGTAAAAAGGCCATCCGGATCCTCTTTACCGAAAGTCATCGGAACAGACTTAGCAGCCATCACATCACAAGTTACGATGCCTTCCTTAACACCATCGAGCTTAGCGATAATGATAATGTCTGTATTAGGGATAGGTGCACGGAGCTCGTACTCCAGATGAACAAGACCCTTCTCCTTGGCAGCTTCTACTCCATCGATCCAGAGCTTTGCTTTACCATCGTTTGTAACCCTGATTTTGTGACCTTCTACTTCACCAATCCAAATGTTATGTGTCTTTGCCTTTGCCATATTATCCTCCTCGTTTTGTAATATAAGTACATGTTTATTTTATCTCATTCTTTAACAATGACCAACTTAGCCTTTCACGAGAATGGTTGAGCATAGGCTACCATTTTGAGCAGTTCACTCAGCGAAAACTATCTGGTAAGCAATGCCGAATAATTCCCTGACATAGTAGCTTGGAAGAAGCCACGCTGAAGTGCTGGCACCGTATCCGCCTGCCGGCAGATCAAGGCTGCTGGCGATGAGCTGGGCACGTAATTCGTGGAAAGAATCAGTCACGATAACGATCGTGTCACCTAAATCTTCGTCTACCATTATTTTCTTGCTAAAGCGGAGATTTTCGCGTGTTGAAGTTGATTTATCCTCCATATAAAGCCTGTCGGGTTCTATTCCTTTTCGAATGAGTTCATCACGAATGCATTTTGCTTCCGACATGCTTTCGTCTGCGCCTTGTCCGCCTGAGCAAATGCAGTAGGAATCAGGGTGTTGGCTTAAGTACTCATATGCCGTGTTGATCCTTTTAGCGAGCATCATGCTGGGGCGGCCATCCTTAACCCTGCAGCCGAGCACGACAACAACGGCAGGCCTTGAAGATTCCGGAGCCTGTTTGTGAGCACTCGTTACGATGAAGAATGTCGCAACGCCGATATAAAGAATACCGAGCGTGAGGATCGTACAGGTGACGCCCTTAAGAATTTTGTGCTTGGCAAAGAATGCGTTGATCTTCTTGAAAAAGATGCAGTAGAGAACGATTAAAAGTGTCGCGAATGCACCGAAAACGCCGCCGATGTTTCTGCCCGGTCCGGCCAGTATCGCAGCAAGAAAATCTGCCAGGAACACGCCGAAAACCAGTCCTGCCACGATTCGCAAAAATAAAGAAAGTCTATTCATATTATGTTTACCCATATGAATATTTTATCGTACTGTGGCGAAGTATGTGTGTGAAAAGAGTAAGGATATTGGTCTTTAGCGATTATCCAAGATCGGAGTTTTCAAGCGATTTGGATAATCGAACTTATCCAGAATTGAAGTTTTCTCCCGATTTGGATAAGAAATCTCGAAAACCTTATCCAAATCGAAGATTTTTCACCATTTTGGATAAGCACTCTCGAAAATCCTTATCCAGAATCGAAGAAATTATCAGTTTTGGATAACCGCGGCATGTTGAACTCATAGATTCTCTACATTGTCTCCTTTGGTGGAAAAGTGCTTTTGGAAAAATCTCAAAACTTGCAAAATCACTCAAAAAGTGTAAAATTACACCACAAGCAACCAGGAAGGACTCTACATGAAGAGAGAAGAATTCATCAAGGCTATCAGCCAGAGACTTAAACTCATCAGAACTGAGTATGGAATTACTCAGGAGGTTATGAGCGATGTTTTGGGCATTTCGAAAAAGACCCTGGTGGAGACTGAAAAGGGTAGAAGAGAACTGGCGTGGACAGAGGCAATTGCTGTGGCCACGGTTTTCGAGAAGAGTGAGGTGCTTCAGCAGATTTTGGGAGGCGATGCGGGAGATATAATCCGCGCACTGGCTTTCGAAGATCGACACATACAATACCCACCGACAATGGGCGGGAAAGTATGGTGGCGAACGATCGATGAGAAGGATGAGATCAGGCTTCAGCAGAATTACGTCACAGGGCACTACAGACTTCTGGATAAAGAAGATTGTCGGCTAATATCTTCGTTCGACAGAAACGAAGTTGAAGAATATAGAAATTCATTGGGGAGGAAATAATATGATTTTTCTTGCAGCCAGATCACTTGAGGCAATGATGGCAGAATTGCTGACTTTCGCAATTATGGCAGTACCTCCGGCACTGTTAATTTTGTTCCTGACGCTGTTTATCGTGAATATGGTAAAGATGATCAAGCAAAAGCTGAAGCCGACAAAGACGATCGTTTTCGGCTGTCTCACAGGTCTCTTTTTACTTATTAGCATTGTTGAAGCCTTTTTCGTAATGGTGCTTTCGATGTTTGTCGCAAGTATGTAAGAGGTCCTATGAAAGACAAAACATTTATAGCAATTCTTGCGGCAGTAATGGTTATCGGGACAGGCGTAACAGTCGGTCTTCTGATCCACGGATACAATCTTTGGCAACACATATCTATAGTTGAACTGATTTCGAATTGGGGATGATGAAATGGATAAGAAGAAACTGGTAAAGCAGCTATTGGTAATAGCTTTTATTGTTCTGCTTTTCGCGGGTACGGACTTTTCGATTTATAAGTTTTTCATCAAGAGGGTTACGAGCCATCACTCCCCCGGAATGCAGAAGATGAGCGTAGAAGTTGGTAACTACGTGCCTTTCAGCGGAAGTGCGAATATTTACACTTCGAAAGATGCACCGAAGCTTGAAGGTGATATACCCAGAATTGACGGCGCAGCAGCTCTCCTTCCTGTTTATGCAGGTTTCGTCGAGAGTACATATCCGGAAAGTTCAGTAATCTATAACGGTGAAGAATACGATCCTTCAAGTGCCATGCAGTACACGAATACAAGAGGTGCCATGAAGGATATCGTTGACGGTAAGGCAGACATCGTAATCTGCGCGTCGCCGTCTGACGAGCAGTTCGCTTACGCTAAGGAAAACGGCGTGGAGCTTGAGATGGTCCCTATCGGTTCTGACGCTTTTGTATTTATCGTAAATGCGAACAATCCGGTATCGAACATCACTATCGAACAAGTCAGAGGAATCTATTCCGGAAAGATCACGAACTGGGAAGAACTTGGTGGAAAAAACGTCCCGATCGCAGCTATGCGCAGAAACAAGAACAGCGGTTCTGAGACTGCCCTCGAAATGGTAATGGGCGGAACACCGATCAAGCCGGACTACACGACGCTTTTCGCAAGCCCTATCGGCATCTCATTCAGATACTATGTAACCGGAATGCTTGAAGAAGGCGGAGTAAAGATCCTCACGATTAACGGTATAGCTCCGACTCCCGAAACCATCGAAAATGGCACATATCCGATTTCCGGAAACATCTATGCAATCTATCGAAAAGGCGAAAAGAACGAGAACGTTTACAAGTTGGTTGACTTCATGTTATCACCGGAAGGACAGAAGATTGTTGAGAGAAGCGGATATATCCCCCTCAAATAAAATCAGAAAAGATCTGGGTATTCGTATTTGTTAGTCAATTTAACCAAATAATGGGAAGAATGTTACCTAATAATATTATTTTGTAGATTTACTTTTCATTGCTTAAATGTAATAATTGTGCCCGGAGCACACTTATGTGCACACTTTTTAGGAGGGTATATTATGGAAACCACAAAGAATAAGCAGATCACAGCAATGATCTTGGGTATCGCTTCACTTGTAATTCCTAACATTGGTACAAGCATCACAAACGCTATCGACACATCTAACAACTCCGGCTCATTGGCTGCTGGTATCGTAATCATGGTAGCTACATTGGCAGCTATCGTTGTTGGTGTTATCGGTATGATCAAGTCCGCTGGCGTTAGAAAAGAAGCTACAGCAGCTGGTGAGAAGAAGGTTCTTGCTACAATCGGTCTTATCACATCTATCGTTGGTACAGTTGAGAGTGCTATCGTATTCTTCTCTTGCGGTCTCTGCATCGCTTGTGTTGCATGCGCAGCAGCTTCAATGTAATAGCTACTAACAAAACTATTAAAAGTAAGAAGACAGTTGCTTTTAACTAAGCAACTGCCTTTTTATATAAAGGGAATTTATGTATCCATTTATCGAAATATTCGGAAAGACAATAGGCACATACGGAATCGCGACAGCAGCAGGAATGCTTGTCGCTGCTCTGGTCTTTTATTTCCTCTTGAGAGAAAAAGAAGTAGCTTTTGAAGACGTCGTAATCACCGGTCTGATCTATGCCGGCGGTGCAGTTATCGGTGCACACATTATTTACGGTATAACAAATACTGATAAGATCATCACATTGTTTAAGAACATCAAGGATTACGGATTTATTGATTTTGTAGTCACACTGTTCGGAAACTATTTTGGCGGTATGGTCTTCTATGGTGGAATGCTTGGCGGACTGGTCGCTCTGTTAATTGCAGATAAGGTTTCTCAGAAGTATTTCAGAGGAGCTGATATGTTTGATGCAGTTGCAGTAGTAATTCCGCTGTTCCATGTATTTGGCCGTATCGGTTGTTTCTTCGGCGGATGCTGCTATGGTATCCCTAGTGAATTCGGATTTACGGCTCACGGCAACACATTGTATCCGTCATTAAATGACGTCAACAGACTTCCGATCCAGCTTATTGAAGCATGTCTTAACCTGATCCTGTTTTTCGTGCTTCTGGCTTTATATAAGAAAAAGAAATTTCCGCACAGAATGATAATTGTTTATTTCTTCACATATCCGGTTATCAGATTCTGTGATGAATTCTTCAGAGGTGATGAGATAAGAGGATTCTTTATGGGTCTTTCAACATCCCAGATCATAAGCATTCTGCTTTTCACTTTCGCGATTATCGTCACAGTTAAAGACCTAATCCAAAAGAAGGCTTCCGGCAGTGCGAAAACATAAACTACCTTTATTTATTTATAATTATTAACGTATCGGGATGGTCTAAAAGGCCATCCAGTGTTATTCTAAAGGAGCATTGGAAATCAGCTTTTTCCTGTTTCCCGTGCAAAATGACAATATGAATTTAACGGACTCTGACGGTGAGGTTTTTCCAAGCGGGAATAGTCTTTTATCAATAAGCTTTGGCAGATTGTTATAGGCTCCTTTTCGTCAGATTTCTGAAGATGAAGGGGCTTTTTTTATGCTTAAGATAGCTATTTACGGCAAAGGCGGAATTGGAAAATCGACGGTAACGTCAAATCTTTCTGCTGCTTTCGCACGCCTTGGCAAGCGCGTCATTCAGATTGGATGCGATCCAAAGGCTGATTCAACGATTAACTTATTGGGCGGCAAAGCTTTAAAGCCCGTTATCGAAATACTTAAGGACGGCGAGGAACCGACATCAGCTTCTGAGATTTCAGCAGAAGGTTTCGGTGGAGTCCTCTGCATTGAGACAGGTGGTCCTACACCTGGTCTTGGATGTGCCGGAAGAGGCATTATCGCGACATTCAATCTTCTCGATGAACTCGGATTATTTGAAAGCTATAAGCCGGATGTCGTTTTGTATGACGTTTTAGGTGACGTTGTATGCGGCGGTTTCGCAGCTCCTATTAGAGAGGGCTATGCTGAGCATGTTCTTATCGTCACATCAGGCGAGAAGATGGCACTCTATGCTGCCAACAACATCTGCCAGGCAGTAAGAAACTTCGAAGACAGAGGATATGCGAGTGTCAGAGGAATTATCTTAAACAAGCGTAATGTTCCTAATGAAGATGAGAAGGTAAAGGCATTTGCCGATGAACATGACGTCGAGATAGTTGCAGTTATTCCGAGAAGTGATGATATTGCTCTTTGTGAGGATAAGGGAATGACATGCGTTGAAGGCGCTATTGATTCTGATGCAGCTTCTAAATTCATGAAGCTTGCAGAGCAGCTTATAAGCGAAGCGGAGAAGTAATTTATGAAGCGCGAAGCGGTTTTTTATACAGCAAAAGACGTTGCAGAGCGTGGCAAACAGGGAATTCCTGACGAGTTGTTATCGGGAAAAAGCCTTGTTTACAGTTCTCCTGCAACACTTGCCTACAACTCACCCGGTGCGGAAGGCTTTGGTGTTAAGCGAGCAGGATTAAGCGTTCCTGAATCAGTAATGCTGATCGTTGCGCCCGGCTGTTGCGGTCGTAATACATCGCTCATTTCGAATATGCCAGGATATAAGAACAGATTCTTCTATCTCGAGATGAACGAAGCTGACCTTGTAACCGGAAGACATCTTACAAAGGTCCCCGGTGCTATCAAGGAAGTTCTTGAATTCCTGAAGGGAACAGCTTCGCACAAGCTCCCTAAGGTCGTCATGATCTGCATAACATGTGTAGATGCTCTTTTGGGAACAGACATGGAAAGAGTATGCCGCAAGGCAGAAGACTCTCTTAAGGATTCAGAATTTGAAGGCACGAGAGTAAGACCATGCTACATGTATGCACTTACAAGAGAAGGTCGTCGTCCTCCTATGGTTCATGTCAGACAGACGATTTATTCGCTCCTTGAGCCAATGGAAAAGGACCCTAAGTCCGTCAACATAATCGGAGGCTTTGCCCCGCTCGAAAATACTGAGCTTCTGAAATATTTAAAGAATGCCGGCATCGAAAACATAAGACAGATATCTACCTGTGATACTTATGAAGAATTTTTATGCATGGCAAAAGCAAACTTCAATATCGTTATCAATCCTGAGGCAAGAGCATGCGCTGAGGATATGCACAACAGACTTTCGATCCCGTATATTGAGCTTACGAGAGTATACGGAACTGATAAGATTGCTGCGCAGTATAAGGCGCTCGCAAATGTTGTAGGAACTGTTTTCGAAGATGAAGAAGATAAGGCTGAAGCTGATGGCGCTATTGCAAGACTTAAAGCGGAGTATCCTGATCTTACTTTTAATATCGGTGAGTGTGTTAACGGCAATCCTTTCGAGCTGGCATTAAGCCTTGCAAGAATGGGATTTAAGGTCGAGGAGATCTACGCAACTCTTGCACCTGAAAACTATGTATTCGTAAAAAAGCTCGCCGAACTTTCACCTTCCACAAAGCTTTACTGCAATATGGAACCCACGATGCTCTATTACGACATTTCAAATTCGAAGGCGGATATAACGATTGGTAAGGATGCCGGATTCTATTGCCCGGATATTCCGAATGTCTCTTGGAATCAGGACACTGAGCCTTTGGGATACCAGGGCGTCAGAGACCTCATGAACAGGGTATATGACAGCTTGAAGGAGGACAGGAAATGAAGGGACTTCGCAAGGTTTTAACTCCTTTTGCACCCGATCAGTCCGGTGCTTCCGGAGTAGTTTATTCAATGGGTGCCCTGATCGTAATTATCGATGCAGGCGGCTGCACAGGTAACATCTGCGGCTTCGATGAACTCAGATGGCGTGATACCAGAAGTGCGGTTTTCTCAGCCGGACTTCGTGATATGGATGCGATTTTAGGACGAGATGAACTCCTGGCTTCCAAGATCGAATCTGCTGCATCAAGAATAGATGCTTCATTCGTAGCAATTATCGGAACACCAGTTCCTGCTACTATCGGAACAGACTACAAGGCGCTCAAAAAGCTTATTTCAAACAAGGTTACAATCCCTGTTGTTGCAATTCCGACTAACGGAATGAAGACTTATAACGAGGGAGAGTGGGAAGCTTATAAAGCATTAATCGACGAGTTCGCAAAAGATTCTGTAGAAGATGAATCCGGCGAAATTATCGTAGGCATGACACCTCTTACTTATGGCGACGACTATATGGACATCACGCTTGACGACATAAAGAGGATCAAGTCTTCTAAAAAGCTTGTTGCGGCATCTTCTTCAGGTATTGATGCGTGCATTTATTCCGGTAACGACTTTGAGATCTATAACCCTGTAGTAAGGGCAAATATTCCTGACGGAATTACCGGAAAAACTCTTGTCTGTCACGATGAAGTAGTCGGAAAAACGATAAGAGATGCAGGTATTGATGTAGATATCGCGACTTTCTTTAAGCTCCACGATTCGATTAAAAGAGATGGCGACAGAAAGCTCACCGAAGAGGACGATTTTGTCGCTATGGTAAAGGAAGGCGGTTACGACACGATAGTTGCCGATATCTGCCTGAAAGAACTTGTTCCTGATTTTGAGGGCAAGTGGATCGACCTTAAATGCTTTGCTGTTAGCGGGAGAAGTTGATGGTAACAAAGCGCATTAAAGTTTACGGAATCGTCCAGGGCGTTGGCTTCAGACCCACCGTCTCAAGACATGCCGCTTCCCTTGGAATAAAGGGAAGTGTTGCTAACCTTGGCCCTTACGTAGAGATCTATGCGCAGGGAGAAGAAGATACTGTCGATGAATTCATCCGCAAGATCAAGGAAGAACCACCGAAGCGTGCAGTAATCCTGAAGACTGATGTGAAGCTCGTCGAAAAGGAAGACTACGACAGTTTTAACATTATTGAGAGCGGCAAGACTTCAGGCGAGATTTTCGTATCACCTGACATCGCTATCTGCGACGAGTGCCTGGATGAACTTTTCGACAAGAATAACAAAAGATACCTTCATCCGTTTATAAACTGCACATGTTGCGGACCGCGCCTTACGATTCTGGATGCGCTCCCTTATGACAGGGAGAGAACTTCCATGAAGGAATTTCCGATGTGTCCTGCATGCGAGAAGGAGTATCACGATCCTGATACCAGAAGATATGACGCTCAGCCCGTATGCTGCAATGATTGCGGTCCTGAAGTGTTCATTCTTGATGATCCTGATAATCGAAAAGGAAGAGACGCAATCACTTATGTGCGCAAGGTTTTGGCAGAAGGTGGCGTTGCTGCAATTAAAGGAATCGGAGGATTCCATTTGGCATGCAACGCTTACGATGACGACGCCGTAAAGAGATTGAGAAGTCTTAAGAACCGTCCGTTCAAGCCCTTTGCAGTGATGATGAAAAACAGAGAAGAAGTTCTGAAGAACTGTTACATCGAGGAGTATCAGGAGAGCATCCTTACTGGTCATCAGAAGCCTATTATGCTTCTTAAGAGAAAGGCAGGATCAGAAATCGCTGCAAGCGTCGCACCGGAGAATCCGATGGTTGGAGTTATGCTTCCATATGCTCCTGTTCAGAGCCTTCTTTTCGATTATGACGATGGTATTGATATGCCTTCATGCCTTGTAATGACAAGTGGAAATTTGTCAGGACTTCCTATATGCAGAAATGACGATGACGCCAGAAAAGAGATTGCTTCATACTGCGACGTCATCCTTACACATAACAGAAAGATCCGCGTAAGAGCAGACGATTCAGTAATGGATTTCTTCGATGGAAAGCCTTATATGATAAGAAGATCCAGAGGTTATGCTCCTCTTCCGTTCATGATGACAAAGCCTTTTGGCGGAACAGTTATCGCATATGGCGGAGAGCTTAAAAATACATTCTGCGTGGCAGTAAATAACCTTATGTATCCGTCATCTTATATTGGTGATCTTACTGACCTTAAAGGCAAGAATGCACTGATAGAATCAACACAGAGAATGTGCACACTTTTAGAAGCAGAGCCTTTCTATGCAGTGTGCGACCTTCATCCTACATATAACTCGTCTGCAGCTGCCGAAGAATCCGGACTGCCGCTGATAAGAGTGCAGCATCACTATGCTCACATCCTTTCCTGCATGGCTGAAAACGACTATACAGGCGATTGCATCGGAATATCTCTTGATGGTACAGGCTATGGAACAGATGGCACTATCTGGGGTGGCGAAGTTTTGAAGTGCAGTCTTGACGGATTCGAAAGGCTTGGCCACATCAGACCGTTCCTTCACACAGGCGGTGATGTTGCTTCAAGAGAGGGCTTTAGAATTGCAATATCGATGCTCATCGATATATATGGTGATGACGCTGAAGCCAAGGCACAATCACTCGGACTTGTTCGCAAAGGTAATTTCAAGACATATAAAGCGATGCACGATAACAGGATCAATACTGCCGTGTCTACAAGCTGCGGAAGACTTTTCGATGCTGCAAGCGCAATACTTGGAATCAGGTATGAGCAGAGCTTCGAAGGTGAAGCGGCAACTTCTCTCGAGTTCAAGGCACTGGAATTTTCCGGACAGGAGTTTGCTGCTCCCGGTCTTATCGAAGGTGATGTTATTACTACGGATAAGATTATTTCAAGGCTCGTATCCGGTATGGAAAACGGCGAGGACATCTCAAAGCTTGCCTATGAATTCCATTATCTTCTCGCAAAGGGCGTGGCTCAGATGGCGATGGAGAAGTCCGGTGATATCAGAACTGTCGCATTAAGCGGTGGCTGCTATCAGAACAAGCTGCTTACAAAGCTCACAAGAGATGAGCTTACAAAAAATGGGTATAACGTCCTGATCCACTCGATGGTTCCACCTAATGACGGCGGAATCGCTCTGGGACAGGCGCTTTACGGAATAAATAAAATTAACAGTCTAAATAAATGATTGGGAGGAATTTACAATGTGCGTAGGTTTATCCGCAAAAGTAATCGGTGTTAAAGATGGTGTGGCATTGGTCGATTGTACCGGTGCGAAGCGTGAAGTATCAGCTGAGCTCTTAGACGATCTTGAGCCCGGTGATTATGTAATGGTTCACGCAGGATGCGCTATCGCGAAGATCACAGATGACGACAAGTCACAGACTCAGAAACTCGCAAAGGAGCACCTGTCATGACGAATTTTTCAGATACTTCTGAACTCAGAAAATATCTCGAATCTTACGACGGACCTGCAGTCAGAATTATGGAGGTCTGTGGTACACATACTCATGAGATCTTCAGACAGGGAATAAGGAAATTTTTATCACCCAAGATCAATCTCATCTCCGGTCCTGGCTGTCCTGTATGCGTAACTCCTGCATCTTACATTGATGAGGCAGTTTATCTTGCGCTCGAAAAGGGCTGCACTCTGACTACGTTCGGTGACCTTGTAAGAGTTCCGGGAAACAAGCAGAGCATCCAGCAGGCAAGAGCTGCAGGCGGAAAAGTAAAGGTTGTTTATTCTCCTATTGATGGTGAGAAGTATGCAAAAGAGCATCCTGAAGAACAGGTCGTTTTCCTTTCTGTAGGCTTTGAGACGACAACTCCTTCCGACGTAATAGCAGTTAAGAATGCTATAAGAGATGGTATCGATAACTTCTCAATCCTTACTGCCAATAAGACAATGCCGGGTGCATATAATGCAATGGCTGCTTCAACTGATGCATACCTTTATCCCGGTCATGTTCATGCTGTTATCGGCACTCAGATCTGCAAGGATTTCCTTGCTAAAGGTGTATCCGGAACAATCGCCGGTTTTACAGGTGACGAGCTTCTTGCAGCTCTTGCGATCACAGTTAAGAAATGCTCCGAAGGCAAGCCTTTCTTTGTAAATGCATATCCAAGAGTTGTAACTGACGAAGGAAGCCCTGCTGCAGTTGCTCTTGTTGATAAATATATGCAGGCATGTGATGCAGAGTGGAGAGGAATCGGCATGATTCCTGCTTCCGGAGTTGAACTCAAGGAAGAATTCGCTGCATACGATGCACGCAAGAAATATAACATCCCGAAAATGGAATACGAGCATAAGACAGCCTGCAGATGCGGTGACGTATTGCAGGGAAAGATCAAGTCTTCTGACTGTCCGCTTTTCGGGAAGGCATGTAATCCCGATCACCCTGTCGGAGCATGCATGGTGTCTGATGAAGGCGCATGCTCTGCATTCTATATGTATGGAGGCAATGTATGAACGACGTAATCACACTCGCACACGGAAGCGGCGGAAGACAGACTTCCGAGCTTATCGCAGAGATTTTCAAGAAGAATCTTGGAAATGAATTCTTCACAGCAGACGATGCGGCTGTCCTTCCCAGACCTGACGGCAAGATCGCAATGTCAACTGACGGCTTTATCGTATCTCCCTGGAATTATCCGGGCGGAAATATCGGAAGACTTGCAATCTGCGGTACTGTTAACGATATCGCATGCATGGGTGCCAAGCCTCTCTATATCACATGTTCTTATGTTATCGAGGAAGGCTTCCCGATATCTGATCTCGAGCTCATCGTAAAGACAATGGGTGAGACAGCCAGAGAAGCAGGCGTTTATATTGTTGCAGGTGATACAAAGGTTGCAGGCAAGGGCCAGGTAGACAAGATTTTTATCACCACAGCCGGTGTCGGAATTATCGATGACGGTGTTGCCACATCAGGAAGATTTGCAAAGCCCGGTGACAAGATTATCGTAACCGGTGATGTCGGAAGACATGGTACTGCAATCCTTCTTGCAAGAGATGAATACGGCATCGAAGCTGATGTTACATCCGACTGTGCACCTTTGTGGGAGCCTGTCAGAAAAGTTCTTGAAGTATGCCCTGAGATTCATGTAATAAGAGATGCTACAAGAGGCGGCGTCGGAACGGTTCTTTATGAGATTGCTGACGAAGCAGGCGTCGGAATCAAGATCAATTCCAAGGAAGTTCCGGTTGCACCAGAAGTAAGAGGTGTTACAGGACTTCTCGGATTGGAACCGCTCTATCTTGCATGCGAAGGCAGAATGGTAATGATGTGTCCTGCTGATAAGGCTGATGCAGTCGTCGAGGCATTGAAGGGTACCAAGTACACTGAAGGTGCAAAGATCATAGGTGAGGTTACAGATACTGAAGTTGGAAGAGTTGTAATGACTACTGAAGTAGGTGGCCAGACATATCTTCCCAAGCCGGGAAATGAGCTTTTGCCGAGAATTTGCTGAGGCCATATATGGATTACAGAGTTGCTGCAATTTCAATAATCGTCGAGAATCCTGATTCAGTTGAGGAGTTAAATGCTCTTCTCCACGAAGCAGGCAAATATATTATCGGAAGAATGGGTGTTCCCTATCGCGAAAAGGGAATCAACATCATCATGATCGCGATTAATGCACCCCAGGATTACACAAGCGAGATCACCGGAAAGATCGGAAGACTTAAGGGAGTTAACGTAAAGACTTCTTATGCAAATGTCCATTGAAGAAAAAGTATTGATCAGAGACGCCTCATTCCCGAAGCCGTTCAGCAACGGCCTTGAGTTCAATGCGCCCGCTCACGGAACATGGAATATCGTCCACATCGGCTTCAGGATTCCAAAGGCTCATCAGATTTATATTTGCGCCATCAATTGTCTTAGAGGCGTCGTCATGACGGCCGCTGAGATGGGTGAACTTGGAAGGTTCTCGTCGGTCGTTCTTGAAGAAGATGATATGACTCATTCAGGACGCATCGAGGAGACAACAATCGAAGGAATAACAGATGCATTAAATAAGCTTCCCGAGCTTCCTCCGGTTGTTATTGTTTTCCCTGTCTGTACGCATAAGTTCATGGGTTGCGACATCGATTATATTTACAGGGTTTTGAATGAGCGCTTCCCGGATGTAATTTTCGTAAAAGGATTCATGGATCCTATCATGCAGAAGCGTGGCACAAGTCCTGACCAGCGCCTTCGAAAAGCAATGTCTGACATAATACCTCAGATGCCTGTAAATCCTGATGTTGCGGCATTTGTCGGTTGTGATGTTCCGGCTTCACTTAGCAACGATATCCGTGTTCTTCTTACAGAGAATAATCGCATAATTAGAGATACTGCAGCATGCAAAACGCTCGAAGAGTATTTGTCGATTGGCGAAGCTGAGAAACTTATCTGCCAGTATCCGGCAGGTCTTCTTGCTACAAAGACAGCATCGGCAAGGCTTGGCAGAGAGTATTTTTACCTTCCTTTGAGTTTTAACTACAAGACGATTGAAGAAGAGATTTCTTCATTGAATCTTGATGTGCCGGATGGCTTTTTCGAAGCTGGAAAGAAGGCTTGTGAGGAAGAACTCTTAAATCTCAAAGAACTTATAAAAGATACACCTGTCGCAATCGATTATACGGCAGTCCCGAAGCCTTTGTCTTTTGCGAGATTTCTTCTCTCAAATGGCATTAATGTGAGGACAATTTATCTTGATGCTATCGATGGAAGTGAAGAAGAGGACTTTCAGTATCTTGCATCAAATTACCCTGAGCTGGTCCTCCATTCAACTATTCATGTCAGCGACAGAAGACTTGTAAGAAGTCCTGAAAAGATCCTTGCCGTAGGACAGAAGGCTGCATGGTTCGAAGGAACTGAGAACTTCGTAAACATCATTGAAGGTAACGGACTTTATGGATATTCCGGCATTAAGGAAATGCTAAAACTCATGGAAGATGCTTTCACGAACAGTAAGGATTTGAGAGACATCGTACCGCGCAAGGGATTAGGTTGCAGGAGCATCGTATGAAGAAGACTTACAGAATACTTCCGGTATATACAGGTGATGTGTCAGGTGCGGCTTCCGCTCTTTATGAGCTTGGCGGCATGACCGTTATTCACGATCCTTCAGGCTGCAATTCCACATATAATACGCACGATGAAGTCAGGTGGTATGACAAGGAGAGCCTTATTTATATCTCCGGCTTGAATGACATGGACGCAATAACCGGAAATGACACTAAGTTCATTAACGATATCTGTTTTGCAGCAGAGAGAATGAAGCCGAAGTTTATTGCACTTGCCAATTCTCCATTGCCGTATCTTAACGGAACTGACTTCAAGGGCATCACACGAATTCTCGAAAAGAAGACGGGCCTGCCGTGCTTCTACATAAAAACTAATGCGATGCACGATTATTCAAAGGGTCAGTCCGAAGCATACTTAAGTTTTGCAAAAAGAATGCTTGAACCGAGCGATTCAAAGATCGAAAATGGCGTCAACATTATCGGTGTGACACCTCTGGATTTTACATCGACGGACATCTATATAAATGACAGATACCAGATTGTATCTAACTGGTCTTTGAATACGACACTTGATGAAGTTTTGAATGCACCAAAGGCATCACTTAACATCGCAGTATCTTCATCTGCGATCGCTGTCTGCGAATATATGAAAGACAGATTTGGAATACCATACATTAAGGGACTTCCATGGGATGGTGAAGTTGAAGACTATCTTGCAACCCAGCGTTCAAAATCCAAAAACTATATTGTGGGAGAGCCTGTGATATCAGCTTCGATCGCCGCTAAGATCAAGAAGATGTACGGTATCGATTTCAATGTCATTGCATCTACCGAGATCACTGATGGTCTGCTTCTTGATTGCGACAAGGTCTGCCACGGTGAAGAAGAGATCGAAGAAGCTTTGAAGGATGCTAAGAAGATAATTGCTGATCCTTTGGTAAAGCTGATTGCACCTTCAGGCGCTGAATTTATAGAGCTTCCTCATTTCGCAATGTCAGGAAGATTATATAAAAAAAACATTCCAAATCTTATGAAACCGGAGGAGTATTACCATGGGACTTAATGACACACCCTCATCTGAAAGAATTCATATCGGATTTTTCGGCAGAACCAATGCCGGCAAATCAAGCCTCGTAAACAAGATTACCAATCAGGAGCTTGCGATCGTATCTGATACAAAAGGTACGACAACAGACCCTGTCTATAAAGCAATGGAGATACTTCCGTTAGGGCCGGTTGTAATTATCGACACTCCCGGTTTTGACGACGATGGCATCCTGGGAGAGAAGAGAATTACCAGAACAAAACTCGTTCTTAATAAGGTCGATGTAGCTGTCCTCGTTGTTGACAGCACTTTGGGTCTGACTGATACGGAGAAGGTGTTGGTAAGTCTTTTCGAAGAGAAGAAAATTCCGTACATCATTGCATATAACAAGGCTGATCTGAAGGAAGATACGCCCTCTGCAGCTAACGAGATTTATGTCAGTGCAGTCAATGGCAAGAATGTCGATGCTCTTAAGGAGATGATCGCAAAAGCAGGTCTTGCAAAAGAGCCGGCAGTACCTCTCATCAGCGATCTGATCAATCCGGGCGATACGGTTGTCCTTGTTATCCCGATCGATGAATCTGCACCTAAGGGAAGAATCATTCTCCCTCAGCAGCAGGTATTAAGAGAGATCCTCGATTCAAATGCCATGGCATATATTGCACAGGATACTGACCTAAAGGATCTTCTTGATAATCTTAAGACTAAGCCGAAGCTTGTAGTTACCGACAGCCAGGCCTTTGGCAAGGTATCGAAAATCGTTCCTTCCGACATCCCGCTTACATCCTTTTCGATTCTTCTGGCAAGACATAAGGGATTCCTTGAATCAGCAGTTAAGGGCGTAAAGGCAATCGATACGCTTGAAGACGGTGATATGGTATTGATCTCTGAAGGCTGCACCCATCACAGACAGTGCAAGGATATCGGCACATATAAGATTCCGAAGTGGCTTCATGAACACACCGGAAAAGACATCACTTTTGAGACTACTTCCGGCATGTCTTTTGCAGATGATCTGAGCAAGTATAAAGTGATAATTCACTGCGGTGCATGTATGCTCAACGACAGGGAAATGACATACAGAACAAAGAGCGCTTCCGATTGCGGAATCCCGATGACTAATTACGGTACCGCAATCGCACATATGCATGGCATACTTAAGCGCTCTTTGGAAGTATTTCCTGATATTTTGAAGTTGCTCGACGCTTAATCAGAGAATATCTACATATTCATCGTTAAGCGCTTTGTTCATGCTTCTGACGGCACAGAATTTGCCACACATGGAGCATGTATCTTCGTGCTCAGGTGCTCTTGAATCACGGATAGCTTTTGCTGTCTCAGGATCCATTGCACATTCCCACTGAGCGTCCCAGTCGAGTTTTCTTCTCGCTTTACCCATCTTGTAATCCTGATCGATTGCATGGGGAATTCCCTTTGCGATATCTGCAGCATGAGCGGCGATCTTGGATGCCATAATGCCCTGCTTAACGTCATCGACATTAGGAAGTGCCAGGTGCTCTGCAGGAGTTACATAGCAAAGGAATGCTGCACCTGAAGCTGCGGCGATTGCACCGCCGATAGCAGATGTGATGTGGTCGTATCCCGGAGCGATATCAGTAACGAGTGGTCCGAGAACATAGAAAGGTGCGCCCATGCAGATGCTCTGCTGGATCTTCATGTTTGCTTCGATCTGATCCATCGGCATGTGGCCGGGGCCTTCTATCATTACCTGAACATCCTTTGCCCATGCGCGCTTTGTGAGCTCACCAAGTCTTACGAGTTCTTCAATCTGGCATACATCGCCTGCATCAGCAAGGCATCCCGGGCGGCATGCGTCACCAAGAGAAATTGTTACATCGTATTCACGGCAGATATCGAGAATCTCATCGAAATATTCGTAGAAAGGATTCTCATTTCCTGTCATGGACATCCACGCGAAAATGAGTGAACCGCCTCTTGAAACGATGTTCATGTCACGTCCCTGATTCTTGATCTGGTCGATAGTATGTCTTGTGATTCCGCAGTGCAAAGTTACGAAGTCAACGCCGTCTTCTGCGTGAAGTCTTACTACATCGATGAGGTCCTTAGCAGTAAGTGTAGAAAGGTCTCTCTGATAGTGGATTACAGAGTCGTAAACGGGTACAGTACCGATCATGGCAGGGCATTCGGAAGTGAGCTTTCTTCTGAATGGAATCGTGTTGCCGTGTGATGAGAGGTCCATAATGGCATCAGCTCCCATAGCAACAGCTGCATTGACCTTTTCCATCTCGATATCGTAGTCCTTGCAGTCACGTGATACGCCAAGATTTACATTGATCTTGGTTCTGAGCATGGAACCGACACCTTCAGGATTGATGCATTTGTGATTCTTGTTTGCACAGATTGCGACCTTGCCCTGAGCGACCCATTCGCGGATCTCTTCTTCGGTTCTGTATTCCTTTTGGGCAACAATTTTCATCTCAGGTGTAATGATGCCTTTTTTCGCTGCTTCCATTTGTGTTTTGTAATTTCTTTCCATTGTTTATTTCCTCTCAGTTTTTGTAATCAGTTTTTATGTCGTAGCCATGATCTAACGGGCCTTTTCCGTTGCCCAGATCAAGGCCTGCAGATATTGCGCCGGTTATGTAGTCTTTAGCTCTTTGTACGGCATCGGAAATCGTCA
Organism: Saccharofermentans sp.; assembly: GCA_024403855.1. Classification (GTDB taxonomy): domain Bacteria; phylum Bacillota; class Clostridia; order Saccharofermentanales; family Saccharofermentanaceae; genus Saccharofermentans. Next base: position 32,990 of record JAKSRC010000003.1, read on the forward strand.
TTCCTTTTGCAAGATTGCATGCAATTGCACTGGATAAAGTGCATCCCGTTCCGTGAGTGTTCGGATTATCGATTTTCTTCATCTCGAAAACCGTAACTTCGCCATCTGCAAGAAGAACATCATCGCAATCAGATTCACTATGTCCGCCCTTTATGAGAACTGCAGCACCGCACTCCTGATTTATCTTTTTCGCGGCAGCGATCATGTCATCTTTGGTGTGAATCTTCATTCCTGTTAACACTTCAGCTTCAGGAATATTTGGTGTCACTAAAGTGCAGAGTGGAAGCAGCTTTTCTTTAAGCGCTTTGACACTTTCTGAAGTAGCCAGATCAGCTCCGCTTGTTGCGACCATTACAGGATCGGTCACAAGATTTTTTACTCCGTAAAATTTAAGTCTTTCAGCAATCACTTCGACGAGTTCCTTTGATGGGATCATGCCGGTCTTAACTGCGTCAGGGCAGATGTCTTCAAATACGCTGTCGATCTGCACCTTAAGAAATTCGGGTTCGGTGTTGGAGATTGCTCTGACACCGGTTGTATTCTGTGCAGTAAGTGATGTAATAACCGACATTCCGTAACAGCCGTTTGCGAGCATAGTCTTCAGGTCAGCCTGAATTCCTGCACCGCCCGAACAGTCGCTTCCTGCTATGGTCAGTACTTTCCTCATTGCATAGCCCTCATCTCATCGTAAGCTTTTCTAAGCTCAATTGCGGCAGCCTTCGGATCGTCTGCTTTCATGATTGCCGATACTGCGCAGATTCCATCGATATCAATGCCCTTAAGCACACCAAGATTTGCAGAGTTCAGTCCGCCAATAGCGTTGACCTTGATAGGAACTGCTTTTGTTATTGCATCCAGAGTCGCTGTTGAAGTGAGGACTGTCTTAACCTTTGTGGTCGTTGGATAGATCGCACCAACGCCCAGATAGTCGGCACCATCGTTGAATGCTTTCTTTGCTGCTTCAACGGTTTTCGCTGTTGCTCCAAGGATCTTTCCTTCGCCGATTACTTTTCGGGCGAGTTCAACAGGCATATCTTCAGCGCCAACATGTACGCCTTCGGCATCTACGGCGAGCATAACGTCGATTCTGTCATCGATTATGAGCGGCACTTTGAATTCCTTTGTTATGTTGTGAACTGCGATGGCAAGATCGATGTATTCTTTTGTTGTCCTGTTCTTTTCGCGAAGTTGGACAAGTGTGACTCCGCCTTCGAGTGCGAGACGTACTCTTCTTAAGAATTCGTCAGTCTCATAAGGCGTACTGTCCGTTATGAAATAGAGTGTTGTGTCAAATGTCATCTCTTTCTCCTATCGCATCCATTAGATTCACCATATATGTTCCAAGTCCTTTGGTGGTCTCTGCCTTTACACCACAGGATTTGAAGAATCGGCATGCCCTTGTGACGCTCTCGAAATCGTTCTCGAAAGCCAGATATGTTGTGATCACAGCACCGAGCATACAGCCGGTACCGGTCACCTGAGCCATCATCTTGGAACCACCTGAGATTTTTTCGATTCTGCCGTCGAAAGCCACAATGTCTGTCTTGCCGGTAGCGACGACTATCGCACCGGTGCTTTTCGAGAATTCGAGAGCAGACTTTTCGACCTGTTCCTGACTGATGTCCTGAGCGGCATCTACGCCGGAACTCTTATATGTGTCATCCGTAAGTGCCAGGATCTCTGAGTAGTTGCCCTTTATGCAGGCGAATTTACCTGTTGTCAGAAGGAGCTTCGTATAAGTCTTTCGAAGCATTGAGCAGGACACTCCGACCGCATCCAGAGTAACGGGGATGCCGATTCTGTTTGCTTCCTTAAGGGAAAGCCTCATTGAAGTCATCCTCACATCAGTGATATTTCCCAGATTGAGAAGGAGGGAAGAGGCGGTTCTCGTAATCTCCGTGACCTCGTCAGGATGCTCTGCCATGATCGGTCTGGCACCCAAAGCAAGAATCGCGTTGGCGCAGTTGGTCATGGAGATCGGATTCGTTATGCAATGAATCAGCTTGCTTTTTTTGCAGCTTTTTTCTTCCACAACTTGCCTCCTTCTCTGATCCTTAACTGCATCTTCTGCAAAGCACCCATATGCTGGAGTCTGTAGAGAACGATGAGGGCGATTGTTCCGCCGATAAGTGTTCCGCAAATAAATGAAGGAACATAGAAGAACCATGTAAGGCCCTCTTTGCCCCAGAGAAAGGTCATTACGGGGTATGAGACGATAGCACCGATGACACCGGTTCCGATGACTTCACCGATAACTGCTGCCCAGATTTTTCCTTTGGAGACTTTATAAAGGATTCCTGAAAGCAATGCGCCGAAAACCGCACCCGTAAGAGCAAGCGGCGGGATTCCCATAACGGCCATTCTGATGACACCAATAAAGAGTGCTACCAGGAATGAATCCAAAGGACCAAGCAGTACTGCTGCGGTAATGTTAATAAGGTGAGCCATCGGGCACATGCCCTCAATTCTCAGGATCGGTGAGATTACGACACCGATTGCGATCAGCATTGCCATAACGGCAAGTCTTAAAATGTTGTATCTTTTCATGACAACTCCTTTCGAATGAACGAAAAAAGGAAGCTGCCTGACTTAAGCAACTTCCTTCAAAACAACTTATATACGTTAAGTGTCCCTACGTTGGCATTACCCAAATCAGGTATTCGGTCGAAGGGAAAACCTTCCTCTCAGCCCGTATGCGAGCTCCCGTCCTTATATTCGATTTTTCACATCAAAAGTTACACTAAAGTTCGTTTTGACGCAACACCTTTTTCAAACCGATTTTCATAAGGTTATCTGAAGCGTTTTTCGAGCCTTTGGCAACTGTTATTTGTCCTAAAAAGCCCAAAATCTCCATTTACTTTTGACGCTCGATTAATTATTATTCTTGTGTATTTCAATTAAAGGAGTGTAATTATGGATATTTCACCACTTCAGAAGGCAAGATATGAGTACAGCCCTAAGCTTCCGGGCATGCTTAGAAACGGCATTTCCGAGATCTCCGTTCAGGAAGGCGCTGCTACACAGAGCGTTGCTGATCAGGACAAGATCAAGGCACTTTTCCCTAATACATACGGTAAGCCCGAGATCACATTCGTAAAGGGCGCTAACACATCTGCAGCTAAGAAGCAGGTTGTAGGCGTTATTCTTTCAGGCGGTCAGGCTCCCGGCGGACACAACGTTATCTCCGGTCTCTATGACGCTTTGAAGGCTACAAACAGCGAGAACGAACTCCTCGGCTTCAAGGGCGGTCCGGACGGACTTCTCAAGAACGATTATGTTGTATTCGACGACAAGTTCATCGATGCATACAGAAACACAGGTGGTTTCGACATCATCGGTTCCGGCAGAACAAAGCTTGAGACAGTTGAGCAGTTCCAGACAGTTGCAGCTAACGCTAAGGTAAACGGCCTCACAGCTATCGTTATCATCGGCGGCGACGACTCCAACACAAACGCTGCTACACTCGCTGAGTACATGGCTGCTAACAACACAGGCATCCAGGTTATCGGCTGCCCTAAGACAATCGACGGCGACTTGAAGAACGAAGATATCGAAGCTTCTTTCGGTTTCGACACAGCTACAAAGACATATTCCGAGCTCATCGGTAACATCGAGCGTGACGCTAACTCTGCAAAGAAGTACTGGCACTTCATCAAGGTAATGGGACGTTCTGCTTCCCACGTTGCTCTTGAGTGCGCTCTTGAGACACAGCCTAACATCTGCCTCATCGGTGAGGAAGTTGCAGCTAAGAAGATGTCTCTTGCTGATATCACAAACCAGATTGCTGATTCCGTTGAGAAGAGAGCAGCTAACGGCAACAACTTCGGTGTTGCAATCATCCCTGAGGGTATCGTAGAGTTCGTTCCTGAGTTCTCCGCTCTCATCGCTGAGATCAACGAGCTCCTCGCAGGCGAGAAGACAGCAGCTTTCAATGCTCTTCCTGACTGGAACGCAAAGTATGAGTTTATCAAGGCTGGTCTTTCTGACGAAGCATTCAAGGTATTTGATATTCTTCCTCAGGGCATCCAGCAGCAGCTCTTCCTCGAGAGAGACCCTCACGGCAACGTTCAGGTATCCCTCATCGAGTCCGAGAAGCTCTTCTCCGAAATGGTTAAGAACGAACTCGCTAAGAGAAAGGCAGCTGGCACATTCAAGGGCAAGTTCGGCGCTCAGCACCACTTCTTCGGTTATGAAGGCCGTTGCGCATTCCCTTCTAACTTCGATGCAGACTACTGCTACTCTCTCGGCTTCAACGCTTTCATGCTCATCCAGTATGGCTTCACAGGTTACCTCTCAAAGGTTTCCAACATCAGCAAGCCTGCTGACGAGTGGGTTGCTGGCGGTATGCCTATCACAAAGATGATGAACATGGAGAGAAGAAACGGCGAGGATAAGCCGGTTATCCGTAAGGCTCTTGTTGAGCTCGACGGCAAGCCGTTCCAGTACTTCGCAGCAAACAGAGATAAGTGGGCTGTTGAGACATGCTTCACATTCCCTGGCGCTATCCAGTACTTTGGACCTTCCGACGTTTGCGATCGTCCTACAGTTACTCTCACACTCGAGAAGGGCTGATAACTTAATATAAGTTGCTTAATAGGGCTGCTCAGGTTTCTGGGCGGCCCTTTTTGTTGCCCGGTTGCGTTGAATTTGTGTAGTGTGGGTGCACTCAACCAAAACGGCTGTTTTCCCCGTTTTTGGTTGAGTTTTTCGTGCCACACTCAACCAATTTACGCAAAATAGTCGATTTTGGTTGAGTGCATTTGGCTTGTCTCATAATATAATGAAGAAAAGCACTCAGCAGAGAGGTAAAAGACCATGAAAAGATCAGAGATTAATAAAGCATTGAAGCGCATGGAAAGTGTACTCAATGAGCTGAAGATAAGTCTTCCGCCGTTCTGCAATTTCACGCCTGAAGAATGGAAGACAAAAGGTCACGAGTACGATGAAATCAGAGAAAACATGCTCGGCTGGGATATCACTGATTATGGCTTGGGCGATTTCGAAAAGGTGGGCTTTTCTCTGATCACTCTCCGCAACGGCAATCTCAAGGAAAAGGATAAGTATCCCAAGTCATACGCAGAAAAATTGCTTTTTATAGAGGAAGGCCAGTATTCTCCGAACCATTTCCACTGGAATAAGATGGAAGATATTATTAATAAAGGTGGCGGCAACCTTCTGATTCGTGTCTACAATTCACTCCCGAATGAAGAGATCGACAGGGAGAGCGATGTAACGGTTCACACTGACGGCAGAACTTATCAGGTTAAGGCCGGCACGCAGATCAGGCTTACTCCCGGCGAGAGCATTTCGATTCAGCCTTATATGTATCACGATTTTGAGGTCGAAAAGGGTAGCGGTGCAGTAATGCTTGGCGAAGTATCCCAGGTAAATGACGACAATACAGATAACAGATTTAATCCGCCGGTAGGAAGATTTCCGGAGATTATTGAGGACGAAGAGCCTTACAGACTTCTCTGCAATGAGTACCCCAAAGCTGACTGAGACTTTGACAATTGCCACATAAAACACGCTGTTTTGCCTGAAAATGTAACCTATCTGTAAGGTAGGATAACCTTGACTTACTATAGCAACTAAAGCATTATGTAAGTTGTATTATTATAAATTAAGCAGGGGTAACGGCTTGAAAAAGAAAGCAGAAAGCGGAAAACAGAGCTTTTTTACGAAGCTTTGTCTGGCGAGCGAGAAGACTGCAAGAGTTAGTCTGGTTCTTGCCGGAGCAATAGTTTTAGGAATAATCGGTACGGTAAGTGCAGTTGCGATCAGGAATAATTCCAATGTCGAACTGCTTTCCGAAAACGTTGAGCTCAATGCAGCTCAGGAATATCTCGATAAGGTTGCTTTTGCTGACGGTGAAAGCGACGCAACATCGGAACCTGAAGAAACTCAGATACAGGTTAATGCAGTAGAGTCTTCTGAAGAGACAAAGGAAACAAAGCGTGGCGGACTTACAGGCGAGAATATCGTTGATGTTAAGGATCTTAAGTCATTAAGCGATGAAGACCTCCTTAAGGCAGTCAAGCAGGGTAAGGTCAAGGTTATTGCCAAGAAGGATATTAAGCAGGATCAGTCTCAGAATGTTAATGTGACACATAAAGGATCCATTGCAGAAGCTCCTAAGGCGACAAACACTCCTACTCCCAAGCCTACTACACCTCCGGCAGTAGCTATTACAGTTACGCCTAAGCCGACACCTACAATGGCACCTATCAAGGTTGTAAATTATCAGCTCGGTATTGATATCTCAGAGTTCCAGGGCACAATCGACTGGAAAAAGGTTAAGGCTGATGGAATTGAATTTGCATTCATCAGATGCGGTGGCCGTGGATATTCAAAGGGCGGTTTGTATGAAGACAAGAAGTTTGCCCAGAACGTCAAGAATGCCAAGGCAGCAGGCGTAAAGGTCGGAGCTTATTTCTTCTCACAGGCTATAACAGTTGAAGAAGCGATTGAAGAAGCATCTTTGACACTTGCCATGGTTAATGGCTATGGCATGGATCTTCCTGTTGTAATGGACTGGGAAACAGGTTCCGGTTATAGGACTCAGGTTTTGAAGGGTCAGGATTTCGCGAATGTATTGGACGCGTACTGCACAATGATCGCGCAGAACGGTTACACTCCTTGCGTATATCTTTGCTCTGACGATATCAACAACAGACTTGGTAAGTATTCCGGACAGATTTTAGGCAAGTACAAGCTCTGGTATGCATATCCTTACAGCTGCTACTGGAAATCAAGCAGCAGTTATAAATCCAACTACTATCAGACAGGTGATACTATCCCGCCTAGAAGTTATGCTTACGAGTACTGGCAGTATTCCTGGCATGGAAAAGTATCAGGTATCAGCACTGAGGTTGACCTTAACATCAAAATTCTGGGCAATACCACGCTCAAGGCACCTGAGATCAACATCACGAATAAGGCACCTGTGACATCGGTAGGACGCGACTTCAATCCTATGGATGGCGTAACAGGCAAGACATCACAGGGCGTTTCAACGACCAAGGATCTTACATATGCACTCACGAATGCATCCGGTCAGGCAGTATCACTTGATCAGGCAAAGCAGACAATAGGAAAGTATCTGATTACATATACTTTCAAGGATCCTTTCAGAGGATCGATTACTGCAACGGCAGTATGGGAGGTAACAGCGGCAACAGTCTCTGATACACCTACACCGACTCCGGAGACACCTGAGACAAGTGATCCGTCAAGTGGTGCTACAGATACACCTACGCCTGTACCTGAAAGTGGTGCAACGGACACACCTACACCTACACCTGAGGGAAGCGTAGATACACCAACACCGACGCCGACATCTACACCAACTCCTACACCTGTTCCTCAGCCATCTGAGACAAATGGTGGCGGCAACAGTGGTAGCGACTCAAACGGCGGCGGAGACAATACAGATTCAGGCAACACATAATACCGACGAAAGCGAGGAGCAGATTATGGCAAAGAAAGAACCCAAGGCAAAGAAGCAGAAGAAGAACAAGATTGCTGATTACAAACTCAGTTCAATTATTTTGGATATAGTAATGCTCTTTTTGGGTCTGATCTTCTTCATCGGAACGTTAGCTGGCAAGGGCGATGAAATTGCATCCGGATTTGTCAGAATCGTTGGCGGAGTCATGATCATTGTCGGCATACTTGAACTTATCAATTTCCTAAGAATCAAGGAAAAGACAGTTTTCGACTGGATCGTCCTGATTATTGCTGCTGCAATCGCTGTAACCGGAATAGTATTTATCGTAAATCCTCTTCCGATCATCACTGTATTCAATTTCATTTTCGGAATCATCATCGCCGTATATGCGATTATCATCATCGTTTCTGCTCTTGGAACATTGAGACCTGCCGGTGCTAAATACTGGTGGTTCTCGCTCCTTTTCGGTCTTGCCGCTCTCGGACTTGGAATCTTTGTAGGTTTCTTTAACGGCGCGACAAAGACACTCACGATTATCATCGGAATTACTCTGGTTGTCGGTGCAATCGGTGGTATTGCCAACGCTATCCTCGCTTCCCAGGCGAAAAAGGAATATAAGGCAAATTCCAAGATCCTTGAGGATGCAAAGTACACTGTTGAATCAGAGACAGTCGCTTCCGACGATAAGAACTCCGATGATACTGTAAAGTACTGATTTTCGAGCACTAAGAAAGACAGGGAAGGACCCTCTTATGGAAGTTAATTACATCGGACATGCGTGTTTTGTAATCAGGTTCAACACCGGCCTTACAGTTTGTTTTGATCCATACAAATCCGGTTCTGTACCGGGACTTTCAGATGCAAATGCTTGTGCTGATGAAGTTTTCTGCTCTCATTCTCACGCTGATCATGCGGATTACGAATCTGTCAGAGAACCATTTGACCGTTATACAGGTGAAGCTCCGCAAATCGAAGTTATTAAATCTTTCCACGACGAATGCGAAGGTGCAAAGCGTGGCAGAAATAACATCACCAAAGTAACATCCGGTGGCGAGACTGTCGTTCATATGGGCGATATCGGCTGCGATCTGACTTCTGAACAGATCGAAATAATAAAGGGTTGCGATCTTCTTATGATTCCGGTCGGAGGCTTTTTCACAATCGACTGCAAGCAGGCAAACGAGCTGGTAAAGCTCATTGATCCTAAGGTTGTCATTCCTATGCACTACAGGAGTAAAAAGTTCGGATACGATATGATCTCAGGAAGAGAAGAATTCGTTGAGCTCATTGGAAATGACGGCGATCGCGAGATAGTAAGTCGAAAAGGAATCGTTGACGAGTTGCCTGAAGTGAAGTCACTTCTCCTGATGGAGCCTTTAAGAATTTTCTAAGAAACGAATTTTGTAACATAAGAACGGTCCCTGATGCGATATAATTTCACGCAGGAGGGTGTGAGTATGTTTAAAATCGGTTTTTCAAATGACAAGTATGTTGAGCTTCAGAGCCAGCATATCAGAGAGCGCGTTGACAAGTTCGGCGGCAAGCTTTATCTCGAATTCGGCGGCAAATTATTCGACGATTATCACGCATCAAGAGTATTACCCGGATTTGAGCCCGACAGTAAGATCAGAATGCTTAAGGCTCTTTCTGAAGAAGCAGAGATCGTAATCGCAATTAATGCTGATGCTATTGAGAAGAATAAGAGAAGAGGCGACCTTGGTATCACTTACGACCAGGAAGTTCTCAGACTTATTGATGCTTTCACAGAGTTCGGACTCATGGTAGGAAGCGTTGTAATTACTCAGTTTGCAGGTCAGGCTTTGGCAGAGAAGTTTGAATCCAGACTTCGTGGCTTAGGCGTTAAGACATACAGACATTATCCTATTGCAGGATATCCTTCCGACATCCCGCTTATCGTAAGCGAAGATGGTTACGGCAAGAATGACTATATTGAGACAACAAGAAAGCTCGTTGTCGTTACAGCACCCGGCCCCGGTTCCGGAAAGATGGCTACATGCTTATCACAGCTCTATCACGAGAATAAGCGTGGCATCAAGGCTGGCTATGCTAAGTTTGAGACATTCCCTATCTGGTCAATCCCGCTTCAGCACCCTGTAAATGTTGCTTATGAAGCAGCAACAGCAGACCTTGCTGACGTTAATATGATCGATCCTTTCCACCTTGAAGCATATGGAAAGACAACTGTTAACTATAACAGAGACGTTGAGATTTTCCCTGTAGTAAATGCTATTTTCGAGAAGATCTACGGAGAGAGCCCTTACAAGTCACCTACGGACATGGGCGTAAACATGGCAGGCTTTGCAATCGTTGATGATGAGGCATGCCAGGAAGCATCCAGACAGGAAATCATCAGAAGATACTATGAGGCAAAGATGGCTACACGTGCCGGCAATTCTGACGGTTCCGATGTAACAAAGATCGAATTCCTCATGAAGAAGAGCGGAATTGATATTTCTGATCGCCGCGTAATCAGTGCAGCTTCTGTTCGTGCTGAATCAACAGGCGCTCCGGCAGTTGCTTTGGAACTTCCTGACGGACAGATTGTCACAGGCAAGACAACACCTCTTCTTGGACCAGCTTCTGCAGCTCTCCTTAACGCACTTAAGGTTCTTGCAGGAATCGCACACGACATTCCGTTGATCTCACCCAATGTCATTGAGCCTATCTCTGATCTTAAGATCAATCACATGGGCAACCACAACCCCAGACTTCATACAGATGAGGTTCTTACAGCTCTTGCAATCAGCGCTGCAACCAACCCGGTAGCTGAACTTGCAATGCAGCAGCTTGGTAATCTTGCGAGAAGCGATGCTCACTCAACAACTATGATGAGCTCAGTTGATATCAATATGTTCCACAAGCTTGGTATCAACCTTACTTGCGAGCCTGTATACGAGACAAAGAAGCTTTATCACAGATAAGTTTAAAAGTTTAACGGCGGTTCCATCTTTTTGGGACCGCCTTTTTTTATGCAACAAACAGATTTAGCTAAAAGAAACAGTACTATCGACATCGTCCGCATAATCGCCAGTTTCGCGGTTGTGCTTTGTCATGTTCCTTTTCCGGAACCATTTACCCATGGTTCAATGGCTGTTACGAGATTTGCTGTTCCATTTTTCTTTATGGTTGCCGGATGGTTTATCTTTTCGCCAGAAGACAGTAAGGAAATACGTGAAAAGAAGATAAAGAAGAGCCTCAAATCTACTATCCGCATGACGGTTATATGCACGGTACTCAATTGTGTCGTAAATACGATTAACTGCGTGCTGAAGGGCCGTGATATGTTCCAATGGTTCACCTCGTGGATGAGCGGTGAGACATTGCTTAATCTTGTTGCTTTCAATTATGGTCAGCTTATAGCCTCCATGATGTGGTATCTGTTCGCTTATATTTACGTCCTTCTTATCCTTCTGGTACTGACCAATAGCGGGCTTATGAAGAAATTATATTTCCTCATACCGGTGCTCCTTATAGCTAATCTGGTAATGGCGGACACACTTGAAATAAGATGGTTCCATGTCGGCAACTGGCTTTTTACCGCACTCCCGTTTGTTCTTCTCGGTATTTTCTTAAGAGAAAAGCCGGATATCATTGCGCGTTTTTCAAACATAACCCTCTGGGTCATGATCGTTGCGGGAACTGCCATGACAATTGCAGAATCCCTTGTTTTCCACGAGCATGTTCTTTATGTCGGAACGCTTTTTACAGTCTGGGGCATATTCTCCCTGTCGATAAAACACAAGGATAAGAAGTGGCCGGAGCCTTTGTGCTGGTTCGGAAACCACTGCACACCTTTTATCTTTTTCATGCATTGCGCAACGAGAGACCTTGCCTATGCGATATTTGGAATGCCGAAAGGTAACTTAAGATTCGTTATGCCGGTCATCATTTATTTTTTCACCGGTATTGTTTCAATGATGATCGTAATAGTAAAAAAGAACCTGCCTTCAAAAGCTTCGAAAGCGGAAGTCTGAACAACTTTTCCTGTTTGAAATTACGCTGTTGACAAACGTCGAAAACAGTACGATAATCTCATTGGTCAAAGAAAGTCAAAGTCAAAGTCAATAAAAGTCGAATACCATTCAAAGTGGGAGGAGGTTGATCTTGTGGCAAGACTTGTCGATGTAATTGAACAGATGATCAAAGAGATGGTTGACGAGAATGACGGCACGGCAACCATTTGCAGAAGCCAATTAGCTGAGCAGGCGAACTGTGTGCCTTCTCAGATCACATACGTGCTCTCAACAAGATTTTCAGGCGGAAACGGATACATAGTAGAGAGCCGCAGAGGCGGTGGCGGACAGATTACCATTACCAGGGTTAATCACGTAGGTCCGGCCGAATACCTTAAGGCGATAATTGACAGTGTGGGCGATGATCTCTCACAGCAGCAGGCAAAGAATCTACTGACTAATGCAGTAACGATAGGCGCTATGACCTCCAAGGAGGGCACAGCTATTATGGCAGCTGTATCTGACAGAGCGCTCGCAAGAGTTGATTCGGATATAAGGGCAGCTTTAAGAGCAGATATCTTCAAGCATGCACTTCTTGGATTGATGGTTACATAAGGGAAAGCAAAGGAGGATTTATCGATGAGATGTGAAAGATGCGGTAAGGAACTTACCAACAGGATAATCAAGATAAACGGAGTCACATATTGTGAGAACTGCGCTCGTCTGATGGGATACGACAGATTTCTTAAAGACCCTACAGACCTTCTGGGCGACCCCTTTTCACCTTTGGACCAACTCGCTTCATCACTTATGCAGATGAGCGAACTCGATTTTGGTAACAGCACACTTACATGCCCCAGATGCGGCATGACATTAAGAGAGTTCGAGACTGACGGACGTGTAGGATGCATCGAATGCTACAACGCATTTAATGAGAATATCGTAAGAGAGATGTTCAAGCAGCAGGGTAACAGTGTATATCAGGGTCGTCTCCCGGCTTTCTCCGATGAAGCACGCACTGTACCGGGCAAGACAGATAAGCCTAAGAAGGCTGCATCTGAGGATTCTCCCAAGGCTGTCGAAAAGGCTGAGCCGGAAGCAAAAGAGCCCAAGGCTGAAGCGCCTGTTAAGAAGGAAACTAAGGGCGGACTTACTTTGGATAAGCTCATGAAGGCTGATTTGGGAATGCTTTCTGACGAAGATCTCGAAAAGGGTATTAAGCTCGCAGCAGAAGCTGAAGAATACAAGCTCGCTTCAAGACTCAGAGATGAATTGAAGGGAAGAAAGGCTGGTGAAGCAAATGGCTGAGTGGTACACAAAAGAAGGTAAAGATAACGACGTAGTTCTTTCCACCAAGGCCTGCTTCGTGCGCAATATCAAAGGCTACAATTTCATGCCCAGACTCGATGACAAAGACTGTCAGAGCCTTATCGAGACAATCGACAAAGCAATAGACAAAGATATGTACATGGGTGGCACCGCTTCAAGCTTCGACAAGAACATGATCCTAAGGCTTACAAGACTCCAGCTTTTAGGCCGTGAAGCGAGCCAGATGGCTAACCCGGAACGCAAGGCATTCTACTATAACGAAGACGCAAGTCTCTCGATTGCAGTCGGAAGCGGCGAACACATTACCGTAAGGGCAATGGCACAAGGACACAATCCTAACGTTATCAAGGAAGCTGCCCTGGAGACATTGAAACTCGAAGAAAAACTTCAGGTAGCATTTTCCGACAACTATGGATTCCTGACATCTAATGTCAGACTTGCAGGAACCGGATTTAAGCTCCTCTACACAGTATCGCTTCCGGCAATTTCAAAGACCGAAGGCGGAATCGAAGCTATGAAACAGCGTGTAGAGCAGTATGAATGGACTATCTATCCGTTTGCTGAAAGAGGCGATGTATCAGATTCCGATGTTTACATCATTGCAAGCGTAAACACCCTCGGTGTTACAGAAGAAGAGATCTTGCGCAAAGGTGAGATGCTCATAGCAGATGTAATCAAGGCAGAAAGAGCCTTAAGAGATGAGATAGCAGGGAATAAGAAGGATCAGTCACGTGACATTTATGGTAGATCTTACGGCACATTGAGATATGCCAATATGATCTCAAGAAGTGAAGCACTTCAGTGTCTGGGATGGATCAGATTGTTCCACGATTATGATGATTCCGGAGAGGTTGAAATCTCCTGGAACAAGATTGATAAGCTCACAATGGATATTCTGTGGGAACCTGAAGCTCCGTCAAGAAAGAGCAGTCAGAGTGTAGCTTCACAGAAGTACAGAGCACAGGGAATAAAGAAGATTTTGAAAGGGGAAGATTAATATGAGAATTACAGAAGATACCGCAAAGGTACTCGCAGTATCAAGTCTTATTGCGGAAGAAAGACACACATCGCTCATCAGAGATACTATCCTTTTCGCAGCTTTATGCGTAAGTGATACACCTGCAAAGGAACTCCTCACAGAAAATGTTCCGGATATGTCAGTTATTCTGGATAACCTAGGAGTTGCAAATGAATATAATCTTGACGACCATTCTGTAAAGATGCTCGCTGACAGGGCATTTCAGAGCCTTCGAATCGATGTAAGAAGAATCTTTTCGAGCGCAGCAGAGCTTTCAAGAAGAACAGGCTTTGAGGGTGCCGTAAATCCTGAACACCTCCTGTTCATTATCATGTCACGCAAGATATCGAATCACCCTGAAATCTTCACATGCCTTGACGCTGCCGGTTGCGATCCTGAGGCGTTGAGATCTGAGATCATCAACATTTTCAATGAGCAGGCTGAAGCTGCAAGAGCTGAGAAGAATTCTTCCGGAAGAGGAAACAGAGACGATTCTGAAGGTTCGGAAAGACCGTCTGCAAGAAATGAAAAAACCAACGGCAAACCCAATGGCAAATCCGGCCACAAGACTCTCGAAAAGTTCGGCAAGAACCTCACTGAACTCGCAAAACAGGGCAAGATCGATCCTGTAATCGGCCGTGAAGAAGAAATCTCCCGTGTAATGCAGATCCTCATCCGCCGCACCAAGAACAATCCCTGCCTCGTAGGTGACCCTGGTGTAGGTAAGACAGCAATCGCAGAAGGTCTCGCGTTAAAGATTGCAGAAAATGACGTTCCTGATGTTATTAAGGGCAAAGTCGTCTACAGCATGGAAATGGGTTCAATGGTAGCCGGCTCCAAGTACAGAGGCGAATTCGAAGAGCGTATCAAGGGCATGCTTGACGAAGCTGTAGCCGATCCTAATGTAATCCTTTTCATCGATGAGATTCATACTCTTGTCGGTGCGGGTGAATCCCAGGGAGGTTCCATGGATGCTGCGAACATCATGAAGCCGCTCCTCACAAAGAACGAACTCCAGATCATTGGTGCTACAACACTTGATGAATATTCCAAGTTCATCGAAAAGGACCACGCTCTTGAAAGACGTTTCCAGAAAGTAATTGTCGATGAGCCTTCAGTCGAAGATGCAATTGCCATCATGAAGGGACTTCGCTCAAAGTACGAAGATCACCATAAGGTCCATATTCCGGATGACGTATTAGAGCAGTCTGTAAGACTTTCTGCAAGATATGTATCCGACAGATTCCTTCCTGATAAGGCAATCGACCTTGTTGATGAAGCAGCTGCAGCAAAGCGAATCAATTATGCTGATTCCAAAGTCAGAAACGATCTTGAGAAGAAGATTAAAGAACTTAACGATAAGAAGGCTGAAGCAGTCGAAGTACAGGATTTCGAAGCTGCCCAGACTATCAAGGAAGAAGTCGAGAAGCTTAACGAAAGACTTTCTCACCTTCAGGACAAGGTCAAGCCAGACAGTGACGGTTTCACAGGCTCACTCACAGTTGACGATGTCGCTTTGGTTCTTGCCAAGTGGACAGGAATTCCTGTTACCAAGATTACCGAGTCTGACGCTGATAAGCTCAAGAATCTTGAATCTGAACTCGCAAAGAGAGTCGTAGGCCAGGATGAAGCAGTTCATGCGATTTCCAAGGCAATCCGCCGTGGCAGACTCGGCCTCAAGGACGAGAAGAGACCTTCCGGTTCCTTCATTTTCCTTGGTACAACAGGTGTCGGTAAGACCGAACTTGCAAAGGCACTTGCAGAGGTAATGTTCGGCAATGAGAGCGCACTTGTAAGAATCGATATGTCCGAATATATGGAAAAGCACGACGTCTCAAGACTTATTGGTGCCCCTCCTGGATATGTCGGATACGATGAAGGCGGTCAGCTTACAGAAGCAGTCAGAAGACATCCTTATTCAGTAGTTCTTTTCGACGAGATCGAAAAGGCTCACCCTGAGATCTTCAACTCAATGCTTCAGGTATTAGACGATGGCCGATTAACTGATGGCCACGGCAGAACCGTTGACTTCAGAAATACGATAATCATCATGACATCCAACATCGGTGCCAGAATGCTTGTCGGAAGCGAAGGCAGAAGAATCGGATTCTCTATGGAAGACGAGAGCGATAAGGACGAACTTTCAAGAGAAGGCCTATACGGTGGTAAGTCCTACGATGAAGCTAAGAAGGTCGTTATCGACGAGCTCAAGAAGACATTCACTCCTGAATTCGTTAACCGTGTCGATGACATTATCTTCTTCCGTATGCTCGGTAAGGATTCACTCGTAAGAATCGTTGATATCCTCATGAAGCAGGTCGGTAAGAGAATCAGAGATTTGGGAATGGATATCGAACTCACCGAAAGTGCGAAGGAACTCCTCGCAAAGAAGGGCTACGATCCCCAGTATGGTGCAAGACCGCTCAGAAGAGTCATTACATCAATGGTTGAGGACCGCTTCTCCGAAGCAATGCTCGATGGTATCGTTAAGCCTGGTCACCTCGCGATAATCGATGCAGTTGAGACCACTGATCCTGATGCACTCCTTGCACAGGGCAGTGCAGCAGAAGACGGAAAAGTAATCGTCATCAAGGACGGCGGCGAACTTTCTGTCAGCATCGACAAGAAAGAAAATGAAGTAAAAGCCTGACTTTAAGTCGGTTGATTTGCGGTGGATTCTATATGAGTCCACCGCTTTTTTATACGAATAAAAGCTAATTGGATAAACATCTCTGCAAGGGTCTTGACAATGATGTATAATACTTATCCCGATTACTTAATTTAGGAGACACCAATGAGTGAAAACGTAAGCAACGCTGCCTCAAGAGCCAAGGCTCCTCGCGACTACGACATAGGCTGCGTTCCAAGCAAATTCTATTTTGGTTTTTTAGGTTCACGTATTATCGTTCCTTTGACATGTGCTTATGCTCATATCAAAGTTAAGCCCGACATGGAGTTCGTAAACCATGAGGGTCCTATTATTGTTATTGCTAACCACGAGTCATATCTTGACCCTATGATCATTAACCGTCTTACAAAGGCTCGTTCTGCGAACTTTGTAACAGGTGAATTCGTATTCAGAGCACCTGCATGGGGACACTGGTTCAAGCTTGGTGGTGCTATCCCCAAGAAGCAGTTCGTTGTTGATACTACTGCCGTTAAGGCTATGATGCGCGTAATGAAGCGTAATGGCGTCATTATCGTTTTCCCTGAAGCTACAAGACATGTTGACGGCAAATCTGTAACTTTCGATGATGGTATAGCAAAGCTCGCAAAGAAGTCCAATGCATCCGTTTATGTTGCTCATATCCACGGTGCTTATCTTGCATGGCCAAGATGGTCACAGTCAGGTATGCGTAAGGGAAGAATCAGTGCTGAGTTCGTTAAGAAGATCTATTCCGAAGAAGTTAAGGAAATGTCAGTTGAAGAACTCCATCAGAAGATTCTCGATGCCATCGATTACAACGAGAACGAATGGATTCGTACAAATCCCAGAAGCTTCAAGAGCAGAAAGCTCGCTTCAGGTCTTCAGAATATTGCCTATGCATGCCCCAGATGCGGTTCCGAATACACAATGCAGTACATGGATTCCGGCAAGCACGATATGATTCAGTGCTCCAACTGCGGTAATGCGGCAAGATATCTCCCGACAGGTCTTATCGAGAAGGTTGATCCACAGTGCGTGGTTTTCGAAGATCTTCACCAGTGGACAGACTGGGAAAGAGGTCTTATTGAAGAGCAGCTCAAGAACGGTGGCTTCAAGATGGAGATGAATGCTGATCTGTTCAAGGTTTTCGACAGATTCACATTTGCAAAGACCGGAAAGGGCAGAGTCACTATCACCGATAAGGAAATCACCTATGTCGGAACAGACTGTCCTGCTGAATCAGGTATTCCGTTCAAGAAGGGTAAGCCGATCAGAAAGTATAAGGACAGAAAGCTTGATCCTAACGCACCTTTGCAGACCAAGGTTTTCGAGATCGATACTATGAGAGGCCTTGTTGCTTCTTATGGAAAGTATTTCGAGATCTACGATAAGGATGGCGAACTTTACAGATTCTACGTAGATGGACAGAAAGTCTTCAAGATTCACGAGATAGTTACGCTCCTCGGAAAGAAGAAATAATTTTCACTACTACATTAAAAGGACAATTTATGGCGAGTTTGGCAAATAATTCCCCAAACTCGCCTTTTTATTGCTTTTATATATCCCACGAAGATAGTATAATTTTCACGTCAGTATATAAGAGGCGTCCTGACGGACGTTTCCCAAAACACAAAATATGAATCAGGAGTGTGACAATCCATGGCAATGTATGACAAGAAAAGTGTCGAAGATTTGAACGTAGCCGGCAAGAGAGTTATTGTCCGCGTTGACTTCAACGTACCGCTCGACAAGGCAACAGGCACAACAATCACAGACGACAAGCGTATCAAGGGTGCTCTCCCTACAATCAAGTACCTCGTTGATAACAATGCGAAGGTTATCCTCGTATCACACCTTGGCCGTCCGAAGAATGGACCTGAGGCTAAGTTCTCTATGAAGCCTGCAGCAGATCGTCTCGCTGAGCTCATCGGCAAGCCTGTTACTTTGGCTGCTGACGTTATCGGTGAAGATGCTAAGGCTAAGGCAGCAGCTCTTAAGGATGGCGAGATCTTAATGCTCGAGAACGTTCGTTTCCACAAGGAAGAGACAAAGAACGATCCTAAGTTCGCAGCTGAGCTCGCTTCTATGGCTGATCTCTATGTTAACGACGCATTCGGTACAGCTCACCGTGCTCACGCATCCACAGCTGGTCTTGCTAACTTCCTTCCTTCCGCTTGCGGTTACCTCATCAAGAAGGAAATCGACTTCATCGGTGGTGCACTTGATAATCCGGCTAGACCTTTCGTTGCTATCCTTGGCGGAGCTAAGGTTTCCGACAAGATCGGCGTTATCACAAACCTCTTAGACAAGGCTGATACAATCATCATCGGTGGTGGTATGGCTTATACATTCATCGGCGCTCAGGGCGGCCAGATCGGTGATTCACTTTTCGAGGCTGACAAGGTTGACCTCGCTAAGGAGATCCTCGCTAAGGCTGAAGAGAAGGGCGTTAAGCTCTTGCTCCCTACAGACACTGTAGTTGCTGATGCTTTCGATCCTAACGCTAACAGCAAGGTAGTTCCTACAATGGAAATTCCTGATGGTTGGCAGGGCCTCGACATCGGACCTGAGACAATCGCTAACTTCTCAGCTGCTATCAAGAGCGCTAAGACAGTTATCTGGAATGGTCCTGCAGGCGTTTTCGAGTTCGAGAAGTTCGCAGTTGGTACAAAGGCTATCGCTCAGGCTATCGCAGATGCTGATTGCACATCAATCATCGGCGGTGGTGACTCTGCAGCTGCTATCGAGAAGCTCGGCTTCGCTGAGAAGGTTTCTCACATTTCTACAGGCGGCGGCGCTTCTCTCGAGTACATCGAGGGTAAGGTTCTCCCTGGTATCGATTGCTTGAACGACAAGAAGGTTGGCAGAATCTTTGCTGCTGGTAACTGGAAGATGAACTGCGGTATCCCTGCTGATGCAGTTAAGCTCATCAACGAGCTTAAGCCTCTCGTTAAGGATGCTACATCCAAGATCGCTTTGGGCGTTCCTGCTACTGCTCTTGCTGCTGCTGTTGAAGCTGCTGCTTACACAAACATCAAGATTGCTGCTCAGAACTGCCACTTCGAAGAGAAGGGCGCTTTCACAGGTGAGATTTCACCTCTCTGGCTCGCTAAGATGGGCGTAAATTACTGCATCATCGGTCACTCTGAGCGTCGTGAATACAACGCAGAGACAGACGAGACAGTTAACTTGAAGGCTAAGGCACTCCTTAAGTACGGCGTAAGACCTATCATCTGCTGCGGTGAGTCTCTTGCTCAGCGTGAAGCTGGTGAGACATTCGATTGGATCAAGGGTCAGATCGTTGGCGCTTTCAAGGATATCCCTGCTGATAAGCTCTGCCAGATCACAATCGCTTATGAGCCTATCTGGGCTATCGGCACAGGTAAGACAGCTACTGATGAGCAGGCTGAGGAAGTTTGCGCATTCATCAGAGGCGTTATCGCTGAGCTCTATTGCGAGAAGTGCGCTGAGGCTATCACAATCCAGTACGGTGGTTCTTGCAACGCTAAGAACGCTGCAAGCCTCTTCTCACAGAAGGACATCAACGGCGGTCTCGTTGGCGGTGCTTCTTTGAAGGCTGAGGATTTCTCCGTTATCTGCAACGCATAAGTTTTAGACTTATAAATTGAAGAATTATCAAGAGGTTGTCTCATACAGAGGCAACCTCTTTTTTATTACTGTGTTTGATAAAAAAAGACCGTTTCCCTGAAAGAAACGGTCCTTTTCTAGTTTCAATTGTATTCACGAGTATGCCTGAAGTGAAGTTCAGACTGAGCTTAATTCTGAGAAGAGAGATACTCGTCGATTCCCTTTGCAGCTGATTTTCCTGCACCCATGGCAAGGATTACCGTAGCAGCACCTGTTACAGCGTCACCACCGGCAAAAACACCAGGTCTGGAAGTCATTTCAGAATCGTTTACGACAATTCCGCCGCGCTTGTTTGTCTCAAGTCCATCTGTTGTCTTCTTGATGAGCGGGTTAGGAGATGTACCGAGTGACATGATTACTGCATCGCATTCGATTACGAATTCAGAACCTTCTACTACGACAGGTGATCTTCTGCCGGATGCGTCAGGTTCACCAAGCTCCATACGAACGCACTTAATTCCCTTTACCCAGCCCTTTTCATCAGAAAGGATTTCAACAGGATTTGTAAGAAGGTCGAAAATAATGCCTTCTTCTTTTGCGTGATGTACTTCTTCTGCACGAGCGGGAAGCTCTGCTTCGGAACGACGGTAAACTACGTGTACTTCAGCACCAAGTCTCTTTGCTGTTCTAGCGGCATCCATTGCTACATTTCCGCCACCTACGATTACTGCCTTCTTGGCTCTCATGATGGGCGTTCTTGCATCAGGCAGATAAGCCTTCATGAGGTTGGATCTTGTAAGATATTCGTTAGCAGAGAATACGCCCAAAGCCTGTTCGCCGGGAATATTCATGAAGCGGGGAAGACCTGCACCGGAACCGATAAATACTGCTGAGAAGCCTTCTGTATCCAGGAGTTCATCAACAGTGAAAGCGCGACCGATAACTGCGTCAGTTACGATTTCTACGCCCAATTCTTTGATATTCTCGACTTCCTTAGCAACAACCTTCTCCTTAGGGAGACGGAATTCAGGGATGCCGTAAACGAGCACACCGCCTGCTTTGTGCAAAGCCTCGAAAACAGTTACGTCATAACCCATTTTCGCGAGGTCGCCAGCGCATGTAAGTCCTGAAGGACCGGCGCCGATGATGGCGACGTTCTTATTCTTCTTAACCATATCAGCAGGAAGCTGGGGCTTTAATCCCATTTCCTTAGCTGTGTCAGCGACAAATCTTTCAAGGCGTCCGATAGAGATAGCTTCGCCCTTAACGCCTCTTACGCAAACTGCTTCACACTGTGTTTCCTGAGGACAAACTCTTCCGCAAACTGCGGGAAGGGAAGACGAAAGAGAAATTACGTTATATGCACCCTCAATATCGCCTTCTTTTACCTTGGAAATGAATCCCGGAATGTTAATTGATACCGGACAACCTTCTACGCAACGTGCATTCTTGCAGCTAAGGCAACGAGAAGCTTCCAATACTGCCTCTTCCTTGGTGTAGCCTAAGTTAACTTCGTCGAAGTTAGTCGCACGGATTATAGGATCCTGCTCCTTAACGGGTACTTTCTTCATTACATCAAAATCCATTATCTTATCCCCCTCATGAACACTTTCCGCAACCACCGTGGTGTGTATCGCCTTCGGTGAGTCTTAACATGAGTTCGCCTTCCTGTGTTGCGTAAAGGCGAGAACGCTGCAGTGCCTGATCGAAATCGACTGCATGACCGTCGAATTCAGGTCCGTCAACGCAAGCGAACTTGACCTGGCCATCTACGAGAAGTCTGCAGGCACCGCACATTCCTGTACCGTCAACCATGATGGTATTCATTGAGATGATGGTGTGGATACCGAGCTTCTTTGTAAGAAGACAAGCGAATTTCATCATGATAACCGGTCCGATTACAACGCAGTGATCGTAACGAACACCTTCGTCCCAAAGCTTCTGCAAAGCGTCGCAGACATTTCCGTGAACACCGAAGGTACCGTCATCAGTAGCAAAATAGAGATTCTTTGTTACGGCTTTCATTTCATCTTTGAAGATGAGAAGATCCTTTGTCTTGGCACCCTGGATACAATCGACATCGATGCCGTTGTCGTGGAGCCACTTGAGCTGATTATATACAGGTGCTGTGCCGACACCACCTGCGATAAAGAGAATCTTTTTTGCTTTTAATTCTTCAATTGAAAGATCGCAAAGGTCAGAAGAATTTCCTAAAGGACCAACGATATCTGCAAAACAATCACCGACTTCTTTTCTGTTCATACGCTCTGTCTCAGCGCCAACAGTCTGGTAAACGATGGTTACAATGCCTGTCTCGCGATTGAAATCGCAAACGGTAAGAGGAATTCTCTCACCATCTTTATCTGCTCTTACGATCATGAACTGACCTGGCATAGCCTTTCTTGCAACAAGCGGAGCTACTACTTCCATCATGTAGGCATTTGGACCAAGGTATTTTTTGTTTACTATTTCAAACATATCCCGCTCTCCTGATTAGATAGATTGATAATCAAAGTATTTTATACTGTATTGTATCAGAAATAAAAATCATTTCACCTATTTGATTGTTATTATTTGTTATTTGTTAAAAGAAATAAAAATCATTACACAATTCAGGCAAATTTCCGAACTTGCTTATCACATCCGGAAAAGATGCTAAAATAGTGATTGGTAGGATAACGGAGAAAGTTTAAGACGATTTTTAAAGGAGGAATTCCAATGTCACTACTTAATCCGCAGAAAGTAGAATTCGCAAGTTCAATCGGAAAAGGCTATAGGATTGCCGGTTTCTTTTATCCTTCTTCAGCACCTGAGATTAAGGGTGTTGTTCAGATCTGCCATGGTATGGCTGAATATCTTGAACGATATGAGGAAATGATCAAATCATTTAACGAAGCCGGTTACCACGTATGTGGAATGGATATGCCCGGCCACGGACTTACCTACCATATAAATAAAGATAATGGATACCCGAAGGGATATTTCGGTGGCGTCAAAGATGCCTGGAGAGTTCTCCTCACAGATGAGATGGGCATGCATGAATATGCAATTAAGCGTTTTGGCCGAGATGGTCTCAAATATATTCTTTACGGTCACTCTATGGGTTCATTTGTCGCAAGAGCTATTTTTTCGACTCCCAGATACAGCAGGCAGTTCGACGGATTTGTTTTCTCTTCGACGATGGGTCCTAATCCGGCAGTTGGTGTAGGTAAATTCTTGGCAAGTGTCAGCTGCGTCTTCGGAGGCGCGAAAAGAGCGAACGGCCTTCTGACTCTCATCGCTTTCGGAAGTTATACCAAAAGAATCAAGAAGCCAAGAACAAGTTGCGACTGGCTTTCTACAGACGATACTGAAGTCCAGAAATATATCGATGATCCCATGTGTGGATTCAAGTTCACAGGCGAAGGCTTTAAGACGATGTTCGGCCTCGTTGAATTCATTCAGAGCAAAGAAGCTTATGCACTTGTTCCTAACCGTCCGTGCTTCATGACCTATGGTGAAGAAGATCCTGTCGGAAGTTATGGCGCAGGCGTCGAAAAGGTAATCGCCAGAATGAAAGAAGTCGATGCGAACATCAAGGCAAAGAACTACGGCCCCTATCGCCACGAGATTCAGAACGAACCCTGCAGACAGGAGTATTTCAAAGATCTTGTAGACTTCTTTGACGAGGTGCCTTTAGCCTAAGCTAATTACAAGCTCGTTTCCTAAGAACTCGATGGATGTACCATAACTGAGTTTTTCCGGAACGGATTCGGAAAGTCCTACTACATTGAATATGCCGGACAGTACGAGATGCTTTGTGCCGCCGAGATTCTGCGTGCGTACAGTAATCTTGTTTCCTGAGACCTCTACAGAGAGGATTCCTGATCCCTGACCGTTATTTGCAAAGACTTCGCAGGCAGTAGTCGTGCCGTTTGCGAGGCCGAAGCATGTGAATGTCAGATTATCCAAAGAGCCGAGACCACTTGCTGAATCCGGTGTTCTTGTAGCGATTATTGAATTAGGGCGTACAAAGACTGGAACTGAAGCAGCATTTGTTTTTCGTGAAATGAAACGTGGTCCCTGGATTTTTTCGTGAGTCATGAAATCAGTCCAGATGCCTGAAGGAATATAGACTCTTACACTGTCACTCGGTGTTACGACCGGTGCAACGAGAAGGGAAGAGCCAAGCATATATTCGTAATCGCAGTTTTCGGCAACAGGATCGCCGGATACTTCAATTGGCAATGCTCGCATTGTAGGAGTGCCGTAATTTGCACTCTCACAGATGCTTGAATAGATGTAAGGCGCAAGAACGGTTCTTATTGCAGAGAACGCCCTGATCGAGTCAAGAGATGCAGCATTCTTCAAGAATTTTAATGTACCCTTGAATCTTACATGAGGAACATATGAAGCGAATCCGACATAACGATCGAAAAGTTTGGGATCGTTCATTTCCTGCTCAGGAATATCGATATTGATACCGCCAAAGCCTGTAAGTCCATATGAAATTGCATTCTTTACTGCTGCGTTGAGATCTGAATAATCTGCTTTTAATGTCGTATAGATGTTGCTGTACGGAGAACGCTGGTCACCGGATGCGATTGAATCAGCGATTATGAAAGAGCCCAGACGTCCGCGCTCTCTTGCCGAAACATCGCTTAAAGCGCAATTCAGAATGCTTGTAAAGTTGATGAGATAATCCTTTTTGCCGGATGCCTTTTCGAATGCCTGGGTTAATGAATAGTTATAGTTGGATTCGAAAACAGAGAATCCTTCTCTTGCAAGTGCAGAGCTTGCATTAATGAACCAGGATCTTGCCTCCGGAATATTCAGGTCGAGCATTGCAACGCCACCCTTTTCGGCATCGCAGAGAACAGCTCTTCCGTCAGGGAATGATACGAACAATCCGGAATCAAGCAATTCGTTATATTCAGGTGCTCTTTCGGATACAAAAGGGTTGACTGAAAGACCAAGCGTTATGCCTAAGTCCTGAACAGCTTTTGCAAAGCCTGTAGGATCAGGGAATCTTACCGGATCGAAAGTAAATCCGTAAGGTGCATAATCCGGACGCCAGGAATTGCCGATCCAGATTTCCTTTACATTGACGCCATAGCTTTTTGCTTCTTTAAGGGCATCGAGTATCTCGACAGCTGTAAGTTTCTCGTCGTCATTCAAAGCAACTGAGATTCCGCCTGAAACATATGAGAGTGCAGGGATTCTTCCATTGAGCTGTGAGAACAATTCAAGAATCTGCATTGATGTGTCGCCTGCAATTACGCTGTATTCGAGTTCTTCGCCCTCAACTTCGAAATTCATGGAACCGCTTTCGGAACCAACATCGAAAGAAACAGGACGGTTGGTATTTACAAAGAGACCGTATTTTGAGCTCGAAAGGACGAACGGGATATGTTCTGATCCGGCTCTCGAGTCGATGGTATTGCACTTAACCTTCTGGCCATTGCGAAGAATAGATGCACCGGCTCCGCCGAGACCATAAAGATTCTCTCTGGGCTTAAGATCGATAGAAGCACCTAAGATAGCGTTAGTTGAAAGCGTGTAGTAGCTTTCCGAACCGGAATCGGTTTTGTAGTATACCGGCATGTTGGTGTTCTGAGCCAGAAGTTCAGAACCGCAATAGTAGAACTTGATTGCGAAAACGTCTTTGCTGATCCTTGCTTCAAGATGTCCGCTCTTGAATACGAGGCAGTCTCCTGTGTCATCGAGAGTGCCAAATCCGGCAGGAGAAAGATCTATTACGGAGTAGCCCTTGTTTTTGGGTTCAGCGTGATGGCTGAGAACTCTCACCGTGATGATGTTGTTGGCAGGTGAGAAGACGGATAAAGTAATACGTCCTTTGGCATCCTTAAAGCAGTCCTTACATCCTGTGAGTGATTCGGAAAAGGCCTGACAGTCGCATCCAATCTTCAGCGTGTTGTCAGAATAGTAGATAGAATCAATCTGATAAGGTTTTCTGGTAAAAAACATATTATCCCTCCGGTAAAATCGCTTTTAAGCGCAAAAAATCAAGTAAAACAATTATAACTAAACAGACGTACATATATTATTTCAAGAATATGACGATTCTATTGATATAATTAATATATGAATGACATTTCTCTCGCAAAACAAAGAATCCCGGATTATGTTGGGAAGATCCTGAATCTGATTACAGCTGAAGGCTACAAGGCGTATGTAGCCGGAGGTGCTGTGCGCGATATAGTTTTGGGTTCAGTTCCCCACGACTACGATGTTGCGACTTCCGCCAAGCCGGAAGAAACAGTAGAGATTTTCAGAAAGTCCGGAATAGATTTTTTCGATAATGCTGCAAAACACGGAACGGTGACAGCTGTTCTTCCTGAGGGAAATGTTGAGGTCACCACATTCAGAGAAGATGGCACCTACACCGACTTGAGAAGACCGGATGAAGTCGTTTTCAAAACATCTATCGAAGAGGACGTCAAGAGAAGAGACTTCACGATTAACGCCATGTATATGGATGCCGAAGGGAATATTTTCGATCCTGAAGGTGGCCAGAAAGACTGTGCAGACTGCCTGATCAGAACGGTTGGTAATCCCAGGGAACGCTTTGAGGAAGATGCTTTGAGAATACTCAGAGGTATCAGATTCTGTTCCAGATTAGGCTTTGAGATCGAGCCTTCTACACTCACCGCTATGGAAGATTTAAGGGATGAACTCAAGAAGATTTCAGGCGAGAGAATTGCTGCCGAGCTCATTGGAATAATATCAGGCAAATATGCTCCTCACGCCATCAGGACCGGCTGGAAGATTTTAAGTGTGATCATTCCCGAAATTGCCATTTGCAGAGGTTTTGACCAGCGTTCGTCCTACCATGACAGGGATGTACTTGAGCACACTATCGATGTTGTGGGAGGAATTCCATATGTCGAAGGTGAAGGTCGATCACCGGAGCTTGCCATGGCTGCGCTTTTCCACGATCTTGGAAAACCTGCCTGCTTCATACTTGTTGACGGAATTGGTCATATGAGAGGCCATCCGCTTGTCAGTACGGAAATAGCTGGCAGAGTTCTCAACGAACTGAAATATCCCAAGCAGTTCACAAGTGAAGTATGTCTTCTTATAAAACTTCATGACACATATATGGAACCTGACAGGATTGAAGTTCATAAATTCATGTCATTGTATCCTGAAGATATCCTGAACAAACTCAAGATTTTGCAAAGAGCGGATATTCTCGCTCATTCGCCTAAAGGACTGAAGAGGCTTGAAAGACTTGAAGAATTGATAGAGATAGAAGAGGAACTCAGAGCTTCGGGCGAGGTTTTCGATGTAAAAGACCTTGAAATTGACGGCAAGGACATTATCGAACTTGGTGTAAAAGAGGGCGTTATGGTCGGAAAGGTGTTATCGGAGGTCTTTGAGCATTATCTGGAAGAAAAATGTCCGAATTCAAGGGAAGCATTGCTCAATGAGGCTCGAAAAGTAATCTCGACAAAGACCGTTTAACGGTTTGTAACATATTGTTAAAAATATACTCATAAAATCAATATTCTGATGATTGAAAAGTCAAAAATTACATAACTATAATTGGTGTATCAGCTAAAGGGTAAGCTTGATAAAGGGAGTGTGATCTATATGAAAAAAATCAGAAACAGCAAGAGGGGTTTCACCCTCGTAGAAATCATCATCGTTGTTGCGATTATCGTTATCGTCTCAGCAGCTTCATTTGTAGGCATTGCAGTAACACTTAACAATGCGAAAGCTAATGCTAAAAAGGTTCAACAGCAGCACGGTGTTGATGAAAATGGCAAAGACTTGTTCGAAGCTGATGCTTGGGATAAGATCGACGGACTTACAAAGGATGCAGCTAAATTCTTTGATGCTTCAAAGTACAAGCCTGCAAATCCTACTAACACACCTACACCTGCTCCGACTGCCGCAGATCCGGGTCCTGCGATTCCGGAGGCAACAGCTACACCTGTTCCGACAGCAGCTGTTCCGACCGCTGCACCTACTGCAACACCAGAGCCGACAAAGGCACCTGAAGGTGGAGCTGGCGGTTCCGGTGCGGTTACATATGGCGGTTCATATGGCAAGAGGGGTGATCCCGGAAACAGCGTATTAGGCATTCAGAATAATCCTGACGGTTCGACCACGGTATCTGTCTGCTACCAGCAGTGGAATGACGGCACCGTAACAGTTTGGAATAATGGTGACGGAACGTACGATTTCCGTATAAATTCAGATAACACATACTATATCAATGGCATCTTGGGCACTTGGAACCACGGCGGAAATCAGAGATGGACTTTGAGCGATTCCGAGAAGGAAAAGCTCGAAAAGGCTTATGGCTTCAAGATTGGATAATCAAGATATCTAATATCGGTAACTATATAATAGAATTCACTATATATAGATCACCCTTGAGATGGGCTACTCTTCGGAGTAGCCTTTCTTAATTTCAGACGGGGCAGCAGAATGAGGGCAGGCACCAGATATATCGCCTTGGAGTTAACTAAAAATTAATATAAATCTTCTTAAGAAAACTTAATATTTTCAAATTTGCTGGTATATAATATGGTATAGAATTTTTCGCGCATTTTTTGCGTGATTTTTAGGAGAATCAAGTATGAAGAGATGTCCGGTTTGCGGCGTAATGATGGGCGACAACGTAGCTCGTTGCTCCATGTGCAAATACGATTTCCAGAAGGCTTCACAGGGTAATAACGATGAAGCAACTGCTGAGGCAAAAAAGATCCTTGACCAGAAACAGGCTGAGAATATTGCACGTGCAGAAGCTAAGCGTTCCGAAGAAGAGAAGAGAATCCTTGAGGCTTTGGATAAACTCAAGCGTGACTATGCAGTAATGCAGGAACAGTTTGAGAATGAGAAGGCAAAACTTGATAAAGAATTTACGACATACCAGAGCAAGAAACTTGCTGAGCAGGAAGCTTTGGAAAAGTCTGTAGATACTATTCGTGAAGAAGTAATCGAAGCTCGTGATAAGAGAGATGCTCTCCGTAAGGAAGCAAACGAGATGATGGCAGAGGCCAAGAAGAAGTCTCAGCAGGAACACGACGAGATGATTCAGGCTGCGAAGGTTGAGCAGCAGAAGATTTTCGAAGAGACTCAGAAGCAGACAGAACAGCTCGCTGCACAGGTCGAGAAGGAATATTCGGCAGCACTTAACCAGAGAGATGAACTTATAGCTCAGGCTAAGGAAGTCCAGGCAATGATGGACAATGCCGATAAGATCAAGGCTGAGAAAGAGAAGGAAATCAAGGCAGCTGAAGAGAAGATCGTTAAGCTTGGCGAAGATTTCGAGCAGGAAAAGATCAGAATTGCTGAAGAGAATAAGAAGATTGCCGAGCAGCAGGCTGCAGAAATCCTCAAGATGAAGCAGCAGGCTGAGCACGACAGAGATGTTGCTAATGCTGAGAAGGAAAAGCTCATCGCTGAAGCTCAGGCTGAAAGAGATCAGATCATTGCACACCTCGAAGAGCGTAATAAGCTTGCTCAGGCTGAGTTGGATGACATGACTGAAAAGGCAAAGCAGGTCATGGTTGAAGCTGAAGCTGCTATCACAAGACGTGATGAACTTTACCGTGAGATTGATAACTTCCAGAAGGAAGCAGATCAGCGCAGAAAAGATTTGGATGATACTTTGAAGGCAGCAAGCAATGAACTTTCTGAGGCAGAGCAGAAGTTGAACGAAGCTGAGCAGAAGTATAACGACTATAATGCACAATCTGATAACCTCCAGGCACAGATTAAAGGTCTTCAGGCTGAACTTAAGGAAGCAAATCAGATAATCGCTGATTCTAAGAATGCTACAGTTCTTGCAGAAGCAGCTGCTCAGGAGATTGTCCTCAATGCAGAGAAGCAGTCAGTATTCCTTAAGCAGGTAGCTTTGAGCGAGAGCGAGAAGGGCAAGATGCTCGATCGTATCGAAGAATTAGAAAATCAGATCAAGGAGAAAGAGATGGAGAAGGCTGAGCTTGAGAAGAAGCTTGCATCACTCGACGCAGCTGTTGCAGATTTGGAGAAGAAGGTCAGAGCAGGCGGCGGAGCCGGAACTGCTATGGAATATTCTGTAGAGGTTGTTGAACACAACAAGGCATCCGAAGTTAACGTTGAAGCTCTTTCAAAGCTCCTTAAGAAGAAGTCTTCTGAAGGATGGACATTGATTTCTGTTGTCGATGACGATGGCGGAAAGCTTATTTCTTCAATGGGTGGCGGATCCGACAGCGGATTGTCTTCACTTGCTGCTAGCCCGTTTTCACAGAAGGAAGACAGACTGGTACTTATTTTCGGTAAGCCGGCAGTATAAATCCAAATTTTAGAATTACTATCCAAGAGGTTGTCTCGAGCATGAGGCAACCTCTTTTTTTGTTCTCGTGCGCTGTGAAACTATCTAAAGTATGCACAAAAAAACTTTTAGTCTTGCCTCAAATTTTGTGGAATTCGCATACCGAATCTTATATAATAGGAAAATGTTTAACATCTCACTTCGAAGGAGGAAATGACTGATGGAAAAGTATTCCGCAGACAAGATTCGCAACATAGCGTTGTTCGGCCACGTAGGATCCGGCAAGACGACCTTAGCTGAGGCTATTCTCTTTTATACCAAAGCAATTAATCGTCAGGGCCGCATAAATGACGGTAATACTACACTCGACTACGATCCTGAAGAGATTAAGAGACAGATGTCAGTTGGTCTTTCAGTTGCTTGTTGTGAATATAAGGGAAGCAAGATTAATATTATCGACACTCCCGGCGACTTCGACTTCCTCGGTGAAGAGATGAGCGGTATCAGAATTGCTGATTCCGGCGTTATTATGATCTCGGCAAAGGGCGGTACATCCGTTGGTTCCGAGAAGGCAATCAGACTTTTGAATGGTAAGAAGGTGCCTTTCTTATTCTTTGTGAACAGAATGGACGAGCCTAATGCGGATTTCGAAGCTGTAGCAGCTCGAATGATGAATCGTTACGGACCTTCAGTTATCCCGCTTTCTTTCCCTATCATGGTAGATGGCAAGATGACCGGTATCGTCGACGTTATGAACCGTAAAGCTTTTTCAATTGATAAGGCTACCGGTAAGTTTATTGAATATCCCCTTCCTGAAGAGTACAACGCCAGAGTTGATGAGCTTCAGGAGAAGGTTAATGAAGTCGTAGCTGAAGCTGACGACAAATTGATGGAGAAGTTCTTCGCAGGCGAGAAGTTCACAGAAGATGAATTCCGTCATGGCGTACATGCAGGTTTCCGTGAAGGTAAGCTCCACCCGATCTATTGTGGTTCGGCATTTATGAACTGGGGTGTCGACTTCCTCCTCAACTGCATCTCCAAGGACACACCTCCGGCAGGCAAGAAGCCCGCTTTGGAAGCTACTCTTCCTGATGGCGGCACAATGGAGATCGCATGCTCTATCGATGATCCTCTTGCAGCATTCTGCTTCAAGACAATTTCCGACCCCTTCGTAGGTAAGATCAGTATTTTCAAGGTAAATGCCGGCACACTTCGTGCTAACTCTACTGTTTACAACGCTACAAAGGGTAAAGATGAAAGAATCGGCGGTTTGTTCTTCCTCAAGGGCAAGGAGCAGATTTCCACAGATTGCATTACAGCAGGTGATATCGGTGCTGCTTCCAAGCTTGCCGGTACAGATACTAACGACACGATCTGCGATCGTTCACGCATCATCGAACTTCCTAAGATCAAGTTCCCTCAGCCTTGTCTTTCAAAGTCTATCGTTCCTTTGAAGAAGGGTGATGAAGATAAGATCATTAATGGTCTTACCAAGCTTTCAGACGAAGACCATTGTTTCACGGTTGAGACAAATCCTGAGACAAAGCAGATGGTTCTTTCCGGAATCGGCGACATGCAGCTCAAGGTTCTCGTAAGTCAGCTTAAGAATAAATATAACGTTGAGTGTGAATTGGGTGATCCTAAGGTTCCTTATCGTGAAGCTATCCGCAAGAAGGTTAAGGTTCAGGGTAAGCACAAGAAGCAGTCCGGCGGTCATGGTCAGTATGGTGATGTCTGGATTGAATTCGAACCTAATGCAGAGCAGGAAGCTCTCGTATTTGAAGAGAAGGTATTCGGTGGTGCAGTACCGAAGAATTTCTTCCCGGCAGTAGAGAAGGGATTACAGGAGTCCGTCAAGAAGGGCACTCTTGCTGGTTACCCTGTAGTTAACCTCAAAGCAACACTCGTTGATGGTTCTTACCACGACGTAGATTCTTCCGAAATGGCATTCAAGATTGCTGCCAACCTCGCATTCAAGGCAGGTATGGCCGCTGCCAATCCGGTACTTCTTGAACCCATCAGCTCGGTAGAAGTTCATATTCCTGAAGAGAAGCAGGGTGACATTATGGGCGACCTCAATAAGAGACGCGGTCGCATCATGGGTATCGATGCAGACGAGCTTGGCTCAGTAGTTAATGCTGAGGTTCCTACAGCTGAAATGCTCGATTACGCAACAGATCTGAAGTCTATGACACAGGGCAGAGGATGGTTCGCTATGTCACATGCTCGCTATGAGGCAGCACCTCCGGAAGTAGCCGCTAAGGTAATCGCTGCAAGTAGCGTAGACGAGGAATAACAGTTATTCGAAAGCGTTAAGGAATTTACACTTTTGATACATTAATAAGTATTTCGAGGTGGCAGTTAGTATAGACTAACTGCCACCTTGCAAAGTAAAATCTGTACGTTGGAATATTCCCTAAAGAGGCAGGAGGTTTTTATGGCAAAATTACAAGAAGCTGCTGTCGCTCAGATTACGGAAATCTGTGATCGTCACAAGGACGATAAGACTCCGTTAATGATGATTTTGAGTGACATTCAGAATGAGTACGGATACATTCCGCTCGAAGTTCAGGAGTTGGTTTCCAAGAAGACAGGCATTTCAGTCGCAGAGATTTATGGAGTTGTTACGTTCTACTCATTCTTTTCTCTTACACCTAAGGGAAAGTACGTTGTAGGCTGCTGCCTTGGTACAGCTTGCTACGTAAAGGGCGCTCAGAACGTTATCGACAAGTTCCAGGAGATCTTGGGCATTAAGCCTGGTGAGACATCTGAAGATGGTCTTTTCACATTGGACGCTCTCCGTTGCATCGGCGCATGCGGTATCGCACCCGCTGTAAGCATCAGTGGTAAGGTTTACCCTAAGGTATCTGTAGACCAGGTTCCTCAGATTATTAAAGAACTTAAAGAGGAGGCAGCATCTGCATGATTTGTTCTGTAACTGAACTTAATGAGAGATTTGAAGCTCTCTCAAAGAACCTTGATGGTAAGCTCACGGGTGCTGACGCTAAGCGTCACATCGTTCTCTGCGGTGGTACAGGATGTCTTTCTGCACACTCAACAGAGATTATGGAAAAGTTTAACGAACTCATTAAGGCAAAGGGACTCGAAGATAAGGTCACTGTTAACCAGGTAGGCTGCTTCGGTTTCTGCTCACAGGGTCCTTTCGTTAAGATTTATCCTGAAAACACACTTTACAAGATGGTAAAGATTGAAGACGTCGAAGAGATCGTTGAGAAGGATCTTATCGGTAATGAGATCGTAGATCGTCTCCTTTATGTTGATCCTAAGACAGGCGAGAAGATCACAAAGCAGGAAGAGATTCTCTTCTACAAGAAGCAGAGACGTGTTGCTCTTCATGGCTGCGGCGTTATCAATCCTGAAGATATTAATGAAGCAATCGGCGCTGGTGCTTTCCAGGGCATCAAGCGTGCTCTTACAATGACACAGCAGGAAGTTATCGATGAAGTTTTGGCTTCCGGACTTCGTGGCCGTGGCGGCGGCGGATTCCCTACAGGTAGAAAGTGGCAGTTCGCTTTGAATGTAGACGCTGATCAGAAGTACGTTGTATGTAACGGCGACGAAGGTGACCCGGGTGCATTCATGGATCGTTCCATCCTCGAAGGTAACCCTCTCGCAGTTATCGAAGGTATGATGATTGCTGGTTACGCTTTCGGTGCTTCAGAAGGTTACTTCTATGTACGTGCTGAGTACCCGATCGCTGTTAACAGACTTAAGATCGCTATTGAGCAGGCTAGAGCAGAAGGTCTCCTCGGAAAGAATATCCTTGGTTCAGACTTCTCCTTCGATTGCCAGATTCGTCTTGGTGCAGGCGCATTCGTTTGCGGTGAGGAGACAGCTCTCCTTAACTCCATCGAAGGTAAGCGTGGTATGCCTCGTCCGAGACCGCCGTTCCCGGCTGTTAAGGGTCTCTGGGGCAAGCCGACTTGCGTTAACAACGTAGAGACACTTGCTTGCGTTCCTTACATTTTGAGAGAAGGCGCTGAGAAGTTCGCTTCCGTTGGTACTGAAAAGTCCAAGGGTACAAAGGTTTTCGCTTTGGGCGGAAAGGTTAATAACGTTGGTCTCGTAGAAGTACCTATGGGTACAACACTCCGTGAGCTCATCTATGATATCGGTGGCGGTATCCCGGATGGTAAGGAGTTCAAGGCTATCCAGACAGGTGGTCCTTCCGGCGGATGCCTTACAAAGGAATACCTCGATGAGCCTATCGATTTCGATAACCTCGTTCAGAAGGGCTCCATGATGGGTTCCGGCGGTGCTATCGTAATGGACGAAGACAACTGCATGGTTGACGTTGCTAAGTTCTATCTCGAATTCATCTGCGACGAGTCTTGCGGTAAGTGCACACCTTGCCGTATCGGTACAAAGAGAATGCTCGAAATCCTCACAAGAATTACTGAGGGTAAGGGCACAATGAAGGATCTTGATGAGCTCCAGGAATTGAGCGCTACAATCAAGTCCAACTCACTCTGCGCTTTGGGTCAGACAGCTTCCAACCCTGTTGATTCTACACTCGCTCACTTCCGTGACGAGTATATCGCTCACATCGTTGACAAGAAGTGCCCTGCTCACGTATGCAAGAACTTGATGTCCTACAAGATTGACGCTGAGAAGTGTATCGGCTGCGGTATGTGCTCTAAGGGTTGCCCTGCAAACTGCATCGTACGCACAGACTATGTTGCTCCCGGACACAAGCTCGCATCCCTCGCTATTGACGCTAATAAGTGCGTTAAGTGCGGTGCGTGCATCAGCACATGTAAGTTCAAGGCAATTTCGAAGGTTTAATCAGGAGGCAAAAGAATGAGTTTAGTTAATATTAAAATTGAAGGTCAGCCTTATCAGGTTGAAGCCGGCCTCACCATTCTTGAAGCAGCTAAGGCTTGTGGCTATGAGATTCCTTCACTTTGCGCTTTCAATCACGGTGAGTGCAACCAGGGTTCATGCCGTGTATGCTTAGTTGAAGCAACAGGCGCTAGAGGCCTTGTAGCAAGCTGCGTATATCCCGTTAACGAGGGTATGGAGATTAAGATCTCTTCACCTAAGGCAACAGAGGCACGTAGACGTTCAGTAGAGCTTATGCTCTCTAACCACAATAAGAACTGCCAGCAGTGCGACAAGAACGGCCAGTGCGAGCTTCTCCACGTAGCTCAGGTTACAGGCGCAAGAGAAGGTGTATATGAGGGTGTTCACTCTGAAACACACATCGATACATTGGCTCCCGGACTTGTTCGTGACACATCAAAGTGCATCCTTTGCGGACGTTGTATCGCACGTTGCTCTAATGCTCACGGCATGGGAATCTTAGGATTCGAGAACCGTGGTTTCGCAACATTCGTTTCACCTGCAGAGAACAGAAGCTTCGTTGATTCACCTTGTATCCAGTGCGGTCAGTGCGTCAATGTATGTCCTACAGGCGCTCTTATGGAGCAGAGCGAAATCGCTAAGGTTGATGCAGCTATCAAGTCTGGCAAGCACGTTATCGTTCAGGCAGCTCCTGCAGTTCGTGCAGCTATCGGCGAAGAATTCGACAATCCTGTTGGAACACCTTGCACAGGTAAGATGATCGCAGCTTTGAGAAGACTCGGCTTCGAGAAGGTTTATGACGTAAACTTCGGTGCTGACCTCACAATCATGGAAGAGGGTACAGAGCTCTTGAACCGTCTTACAAATGGCGGCGCTCTCCCTATGATCACATCCTGCTCACCTGGATGGGTTAACTACGCTGAGTACAACTACGGCGATCTCCTTCCTCACCTTTCTTCCTGCAAGTCTCCTCACGAGATGCAGGGCGCAGTAATCAAGTCTTACTGGGCACAGGAGAAGGGCATCGATCCTAAGGATATCTTCGTTGTATCCGTTATGCCTTGTGTTGCTAAGAAGGCAGAGAAGGATAGAGAGCAGCTCGTTACAAACGGCAATAAGGATGTTGACGCTGTTATCACAACACGTGAGCTCGCTAAGATGATTCGCCGTGCTGGTATCATCTTCAATCGTCTTCCTGACGAAGATTGGGATCAGGACATCATGGGCGACTACACAGGCGCAGGCGTAATCTTCGGTGTTACAGGCGGCGTTATGGAAGCAGCTCTCAGAACTGTTTACTTCAAGCTTACAGGCAAGGAATGCGAGCCTATCGAGATCAAGGCTGTTCGTGGCCACGATGCTGGTATCCGTGAGGCTTCTCTCGATATCAACGGCACAACAGTTAACGTTGCTATCGCTTCTGGTATGAAGAGTGCTAAGGTTCTCCTCGATGAGATCCGTGAAGGCAAGTCCAAGTATCAGTTCATCGAGATCATGGGTTGCCCCGGTGGTTGTATCAACGGTGGTGGTCAGCCTTATGTTCGTTCTTGCTTCATGCCTAACGAGGCAGACGATATCCTCGACACATACAAGGAAAAGAGAGCTCAGGCACTCTATTCTGAGGATGAGCGTCAGGTTCTCCGTCAGTCTCACAAGAATCCCCAGGTTGCTGAACTCTATGAGAAGTACCTTGGCGAGCCTAACTCACACAAGGCTCACGAGCTCTTGCACACAACATATGCTGCAAGAGAAGGATTCAATGACGTTAAGTAATTAACGGATTAAAATCTAAAACTAACAGGGGTTGTCTCAGACTGAGGCAACCCCTTTATTTTGGGAATTTCCAATAATTGATGGCAGAAATAATAAAAATAAATTAAATTTCAATAATTATAAAAGAATTTACAATGTTTAATATTATTTTAGATATTTGTAATTATTTGCGTTTATAATAATTAATTATGCAGGCTGATCAGTTGAGGACACATAACCATGAAGCACAGAATAGCAATATTTTCGAACGGTTATAACGGCAGTATCACACTCAAGGCAATTGAGGGTATAAAGCGATATGCTGCAATAAAAGACTTTGATACACACTTCTATATCGGTTTTGCAGCAAGTAATGAGAAGCCGACATTCAACGTAGGTCAGTTTAATATCTATCAGCTTGCAAGACTTGAGGAATACGATGGCCTTATCGTGTTTTCCGGACTTTTAAATAATCCTGAACTTGCTGCCGAATCCTGCAAACTTGCTAAAGATAAGGGTGTTCCGGTTGTAAGCATTGGTATGCCGGTAGACGGTGTCCCCTATGTTGGAATTAACAACGAGCAGGGTATGAGAGATCTCGTTGAGCACCTGATTACCGAACATAATGTTAAGAGTATAGTTTACGTTGGTGGTACTGAAGATCACGTAGATACAATTGAAAGACGTAGAGTCGTAAGCGAAGTCATGGAAAAGCACGGCATGAAGCTTGACGACAATAACATATATTACGGTAACTGGGTAAATGAAGCTGCTATCGACATAGCAAATAAGTTGGCAGCTGATCCTAACGGCCTTCCTGATGCAATTGTATGTGCTAACGACATCATGGCTTTGGCCATTTGTTGTGAGCTTAGAGATTTGGGCTATGATCTTCCAAACGACGTAATAGTAACCGGATTTGACCATATCGGTGAAGGTAGCGTATCTTATCCTGCACTTACTACTGTAGATCAGGATTATGAGACAATCGGCTACGATGCCTGCCAGAAGCTTTATAACATCATTGAAGGTAAAGAAGACGATGGGTTGGCTTCAATTTTCTCAAAGCTCGTTATCGGCGAAAGCTGCGGATGCAATTGCTTTTCCAATAGTCCATGCGATATCAGCAGAAGAAATTACTGCAGAAACATCCACTTAAAGAGCAAAAAGGCAGATTTCTTCAACAGATTCATGCGTACAGAACGCACCACGATTCTTGAATGCAAAGAGTATGAGGAGATGAAGAATGCCCTCAGAAATTACTATACTTATAACCACGACTATATCGGTTCAGATTATTACATAATGCTCAACAAGGACTACTATGACGATGTAGCGTCCGAAGACAGCAAATTGCTTGCTAATTGTTACAACACAACTTTTGATCCGACAGTAGCTATGCTTGATGGCAGAATCACTGAAGATGGTATTGATAAGAGACTTGGTATCCCGGGTTTTATCAAAAAGCCCGGCGAGCAGCACATCTATTTCTTCTATCCGCTTCATAACGAGCAGTATAACTACGGTTATGTCGTTTTTATCGATGGTACTTACATCATAGACGAAGCATTCCGAATTTATGAATATCTCGAAAAATTGGAGAATTCATTTGTCGAACTTCGAATTAATATGAGACTCGAAGTCGTCAACAAGGAATTGCGTTTCCTGTATGACAAGGACCCTATGACAGGTCTATACAATCGTTTCTGCTTTGTAAGCCATGCATATCCATTAGTCGAGAACAGTAAAGCGAACGGTCAGAAGGCCATGATTATGTTCATCGACATCAACCACATGAAGCGCATCAATGACCGTTATGGTCACATTTGTGGCGACAAGGCTATCGGCATTGTCGCTGATGCTATTAAGCAGTGCATTGGCAATGACGAAGTAATCGGCATACGTTACGGTGGCGACGAATTCCTTATCATCGCAGCTAACGCAACAGAAGACTTTGCCGAGAAGTTTAAACACGATATGGAGACTTATATCGATAACGAAAATAAGCTTGGATTAAATCCGTTCAAGTTCTCTATAAGCGTCGGATATGTCCTTACAGATCCTGCATCAGAAAAGAAAGTCAGCGACTATGTAGAAGAGGCTGATGTCATGATGTATGAGATCAAGAATGAGCATCACAGGACTCATCCTGAGGAAGATTAAAAGATCTTATATACCTTTGCATCTTCCTCAGCGAAGTAAGCTACCTGCTTCAGATTCTTATCGATAAATTCCGTATTGAGTCTGACACCCTCATCAGTTTCCTGCTCTAAGAAATCACCATCTACGATGAGATACCTGATATTTCTCTCTTTGCAATATCTGGTGAACTCGTCGATGTTGTCATCACATCCGGAGATAAGCCAGTTGTAGATTGTGTTTCTTGTATTGGTGTCATGACCTGCTGACCATGCGTAGTAAGGCCAGCCATAGTACATAGGACGTCCTGCCAAAATGAAGCGATCCATTGACCAGTAAGGTGTGAGGAATACATCTGTAGGCTCAGTATTCTCAACAACCCACTTTGTAAGCGGTGAATTTGTATTGATCGGGTAAGGATTACTGTTCTTGTTAATATATGTTGCCCATTCGCTTACACCGGTTGCTGTGAGCGGGATCATGAGAGCAAGTGCAAGGATAACACCTGCGACCTCCAAAGCAATCCATGCAGGAAGTGAAAGACCGGAAGCCTTCTTGGATTCAACCGGTATATGCTTGATTGCTTCAGGCTTCAATTCTTCTTCATCTTCATCAGAATTATCAGAAGAACCATCGATAACAGCGTCAGCTGAAGCGATAACGACGTTATCTTCGTCATCTTCCTCGTCGCCTTCACCGAACTTTACATCAGACATAACAATTGAACCGGGACGCATAGCAACGTGTGCAGGTTCATTTGTTGATTCCTTAACAGGCTCATCAGAATCGCCTTCTTCAGTTGTATCTTCAGTAGATTCTTCAGATTCATCTTCCTTCTTTTCTTCGGAAGCATCAGCAGACTCGCTATTATCAGCGGGCTTAATCTCTTCGCCGAAGAGAGCTGCTATAGCTGCAACGCCAGCCTTAGCTTCGCTGTCGTCAGTCTTTTCTTCTTCAGATTTCTCATCCTCAGCAGTTGTCTCTTCAGTTTCTTCTGAAACCTCTTCAGAATCATCTTCAGAATCAGAAGGCTCTTCTTCGGAATCTTCCTCTTCGTCGTCTTCTTCACCCTTTTCATCACCGAAAAGGAGTTCTTTAGCGGGTTCTTCCTTATCTTCCTTCTTATCAGAACTGTCAGAAGAGCTACCACCATTAAGGCTTGAAACGTCTGCATCAATACCTGTATGAGAGTCTAAAGCTTTAATATCAAGAGCCTCTTCTTTCTCATCTTCTTCAGCTTCGCCGAATGCACTTGCAGAAGGAAGTACGGGTGTTCTGACGCCAGTATCAGATTCAGCTACTTCAGAGTAATCTCCATCGGCTGAGTTTGCGTCGATAATGCCGTCTGCTTCAACAGCAATTGTAGGTCTTTCTTTCTCAGGTTTTCTGAGCTTGAAGGGAATATAGAGAAGATTAGCAACCAGGGCTGCTACAAAAGCATCAACAAGGATAAGTGTTATCTGGATGAACTTATGATTTGCGAGCATCTCCAAAGTTACCTGGAAAAGGAACGCGAAAATCAAAGGATTAAGTGCGCAGATGAACAAGAGGAAGCGGTGAACCGGCTTCTTGTGAATGATATCCAGAATAAGTGTAATGAGTGCGAAAGCTGCTGCAAGAATAAGAGTAAGGCCTGTTACGTTGAAAAGGTAAGAAGCCACATTTGTGAATGTGGGGTTATTAACGATGAAGCCAGGCTTGAATACGAAGGAAACAACGTTGTTATATCCGCCTGAGAAGACCAAAGTCTGAATGAAGGAAGAGACAACAGCACAAATTGCGACTGCAAGATATAAGAGTCTGCTCTCAGAAAAGATTGCCATACCGAAGAGCACAAGGAGAAGTGCAATGAGGCATGAGCCATGGAAATAAGGCATAACGATAACAAGTACGCATGCGAGGAAGGCAATTGATATCGGATAGAGCGGAT
This sequence comes from Saccharofermentans sp., assembly GCA_024403855.1. Lineage (GTDB taxonomy): Bacteria > Bacillota > Clostridia > Saccharofermentanales > Saccharofermentanaceae > Saccharofermentans. The sequence continues at coordinate 73,911 of JAKSRC010000003.1, forward strand.
CCTCAGATCTTACGAGCCAAGCAGTCTTGGAGAATGCAAAAGCCTTTACAGCTTCGCCAAAGCTTTCGGCTCTTGAAACTGCTATTCCGATTCTTCTGACAAAAGGCAGGAAGAGGATAACCATCAGAACGATTACGCCAACACCAAGCATGAGGTGGCGCTGATTAGGGTAGACATTGATAGCCCAGAGTCCCCAGTTATCGTAATCTGTAACCTGATACCACTGATCGAATGCAAGGATTTCCTTGATGGCACTAACGAGGGGAAGACCGGATGCCATGAGTTCCTTCAAGTGAACAAAAGCATTAATGGAACTTCTGAGGAATACAAGGATAGGAGCTACAGCGAAAGCTGCTCTTCTTGAACTGATAAGCATTGCAAGAAGTCCAAGGAGGACGAGAGTGCTTACCATAGTGATGATTGAAGGAAGATTAAGTGCATAATCGATAGGTAATCCCAGATGCTGAAGCATTCCGGCAAGGAAATAGAAGAAGAAGTGATACTTAATTCCGTCGCCGGAGAAGTGCATATACTGAGTCGGGAAGTTAAAGCCCTTACCGAATGAAGAGATCATTGCCGTATGAGGTGACAAGTCAGAGAAGGTAGAAGAGCCGTTGTAAAGTCTGCCACCGTCGATTCTGTATGTGTAGAACATAAGGAAAGTAGCAGCGATAGTGATCAGAACAATGACGGCACCATAGAAAACTGAGTCAAGGACATTGTGCTTGTAATCTTCAATAGTAGTAGAGCCGGAAGCCTTGAGTTCCTCGCGCTTGATCCTCTTGCGGTTGATGAGTACAAGGCATGTGAGGATCATCCAGATGAAGAAAGCGAATGTGATGAGAACTCCGAGCTTCATGCAAAGAGCACTGTTATCAAGGAAATAAGTCAGTCCAAGTGTTATGTAGTAGTTGAAGAAGGGAACACATAACAATCCTGTGATGATTCCGGCCGGAACAGTGAACAAAGTGTTCGGAATATGAGTTATCGCCTTTGCCTGAGAACTACTAGCAATATATAATCTACGGACATCCGGCACACAAAGGCCTACGAAGCAAATGCCGAATGCAGCACATAATACCAAATACAAAATAGCGAGCATAAAAATCCCCTTATTTTAAATAACTTTCTAAATATTAACACAACTTGGCTTTTTACAAACATGTGGCAATTTATAAGTATCTATGAAGACACCATGCGAAAAAGAGTATAATCTGTCTATCTTTTGCAATAAAAGGGGAATTTGAATGAAAATTACTGTTCTTGGCGGCGGCCTGTCACCTGAAAGAGATGTATCACTTAAATCAGCAAGCCTCGTCGCCAATGCTTTGCTCTCAAAAGGACACGAAGTAGCATTAGTCGACCTTTACGATGGAATTGAGACTAACTATCCTTGCGAGACTTATTTCAGACGTGGCACTGTAAACCCGTTTACTTATACTATTCCCGAGACAGAACCCGATCTTGAAGAAATTATCAAGCAGCACGGTGGAAGAAGAAGCTGGGTTGGTCCAAGAGTAATCGAGATGTGCAAGTACGCTGACAAAGTCTTCCTCGGACTTCACGGCAGCCATGGCGAGAATGGCCAGGTTCAGGCTTTGCTTAACGCTTTCGATATTGAATACACAGGATGCGACTATATGGGCTGTGCCATCGCGATGGATAAGGACTTGTCCAAGTCTTTGGTAAAAGCTGCCGGATATCTTACAGCTGACTGGATTGTTGATGTTCCTGAGCAGCTTACTTTCGAGCGAGTAAACAATGAGATTGGCCTTCCTTGTGTTGTAAAGCCTATCGGCACCGGTTCTTCATGTGGTGTATCTATCGTAAAGTCACAGGGAGAATTCGAAGCAGCAATTAACTATGCCGCTTCATATCACCAGAAGATCCTTATAGAAAAGTTCATCAAGGCAAGAGAAATCACGATTTCCATTGTTAATGACAAGGCTCTTCCTATCACGGAAATTATCCCTCACGAGGGTTTCTACGACTATAAGAATAAGTACCAGAATGGTCTTACAACACACGTTTGCCCTGCAAACATCGAAGAGGAAGACTATAAGAAAGGACAGAAGATTGCACTTAAGATCTTCCGCCTTTTGAGAATGACTCAGTACGGAAGAATCGACATGATGTACGACGATGTAAACCACGAATTCTGGTTTATCGAAGGTAACAATCTTCCCGGCATGACAAACACTTCACTCCTTCCTGAGGCTGCAAAAGTCGATGGAACTTCATACGAAGATCTTTGCGAGAGCCTTGTTCTGAATTGCAAGAGAGCGCGCGAACTCTGATCTGCGTTTTAAAATTTGATTTGTTGCGAGCAACCCTTAGTTCATATAGAATTAAGGGTGCTTGATTTTTATTCGGGAGGCCTTTTATGAGCGACAAGAGATCTGACTATATTAGCTGGGACGAATACTTTATGGGTGTAGCAAAGCTTGCTTCATTAAGAAGTAAGGATCCGAGCACACAGGTAGGTGCCTGCATCGTTGATAAGGATAATTACATCTTGTCTGTTGGTTATAACGGATTCCCGATTGGTTGTAACGACGAGGAATTTCCTTGGGCAAGAGACGGTGGAGTACTCGACACAAAGTATGCTTTCGTTGCTCACGCTGAACTTAATGCGATTCTTAATTCTAAGACAGGCAACCTCGCAGGTTCCACTGTTTATGTAACTCTTTTCCCCTGCAATGAATGCACCAAGGCATTGATCCAGAAGCGCGTTGGAAAGGTTGTTTATTTCGATGATAAGTATCACGATACTGATACCGCAAAGGCAGCTCGTAAAATGTTAGATGCTGCAGGCATTAAGTACGAGAAGTATCAGCCATCAGGCAGAAAGACTGAAATTAATCTCTAATGGAGGACTAATATGCGTTGCACTAAAGGGCAGAAAATACTTCTGCTTCTCTTTTCGATTGTTTTTATTTTTACTGCATTCCCGATAACTTCTCTGGCAGCTCCGAAAGGCAGTGCCACTACTAATTGCTGGGGTTCGGGTGGACAGATCGAGATATCACTTTCAGGATGCAGCGGATATAAGAAAATCACCGTAATAGCTGAGTTTTCAGGCAAAATTGATTCTGCTACCGGCTGGGGATTTGATTCCTATGCGATAGACGGAAACAGAGTTACTGCGACATGCTCTTCAACCGGTCCTAACAGCTGGGGCTTCGACAGTAAAGTCGGAATTCAGGTAACCGGCAGCGATGTCAATTCGGCAAAGCTTATTTCTGTTTCAGGTGATGGCGAATCAGGTTCGGTAAGCGATAAGAAAGAGCCGGAATCAGCACCTTCTGACACGAAAAGTACACAGCCGGTAACTCCCGTAAAATCACCGGATCCTGCAAAGACCATCAAGGGCGAAAAGGGTGACGACTGGCTTACAACAGAGGGCTCTCATATAGTTGATAAAGATGGAAAAGAAGTCTGGCTTACAGGCTGTAACTGGTTTGGTTATAACACCGGAACCAATCTTTTCGACGGCGTATGGAACTGTAATCTCAAAGAGTCATTGAAGGCTATTGCAGACAGGGGCTTTAATGTTTTGAGAGTGCCCATGAGTGCTGAACTCCTGCTTCAGTGGAAGAAGGGTGAATATCCCAGAGCAAATTACAATAACGCCTATAATGAAGAACTGAATTCCATGAATTCTCTTGAGATCTTCGACTATGTTCTTTCGCTTTGTGAGCAGAACGGACTGAAGATAATCATCGACATTCATACTGTAAAAACGGATGCGTCAGGCCATAATTATCCGGTCTGGTATAGAGACGATATGAAAGAAGATGATTTTATTGAATCTCTTTCCTGGGTTTCTGAAAGATATAAGGATAATGACACCATAATCGGTTACGACCTGAAGAATGAGCCTCACGGAAAGGCTTCAGAATCACCACGTGCGATCTGGAACGATTCGAACGATAAGGATAACTGGAAGAGAGTAGCTGAAAAAGCCGGAAATGCCGTTTTGGATAAGAATCCCAACGCATTGATAATTATCGAAGGCATTCAGATCTATCCCATTAATATCAAGGCGAACAATTTCGTCTCGAAAGACGATGACAACGACTATTACAACACCTGGTGGGGTGCAAACCTGATGGGTGTTAAGGACTATCCCATCGATTTCGGCTCACCGGAGCGCAACAAGCAGATTGTGTATTCACCTCACGATTACGGTCCGAGAGTTTACGAGCAGCCGTGGTTTAAGGGCGGTTTTACATATGAATCGCTCTATAAGGATGCATGGCACGACTACTGGCTCTACATTCAGGAAGATGGAATTGCTCCCATTTTCGTGGGCGAGTGGGGCGGCTTTATGGAAGGCGACAATCTGAAGTGGATGGAAATGTTCAGACAGCTGATCGCCGAAAAGCATCTCCACCATACTTTCTGGTGTTTTAATGCCAATTCCGGCGACACCGGAGGACTTGTTAAGGATGATTTCAAGACATGGGATGAGGAAAAATATGCTTTCGTAAAAGAGGTTTTGTGGCAGACCAAAGAAGGCAAGTTCATTGGACTTGACCATGTTGTGCCTTTGGGTGTAAACGGCATAGCCTTAAACGATTATCAGGGTGAGATAATTACACCTGCTCCGACAAAGCCGATTGCGAAGACTTCGGAGGAAACTGCTGAAGCGACAACTGTTGAAGGCACTTCCGTCGAAGAAACAATGGTTATTAACGAAGGTTCCGATGAAAATCTGCCTGATATTGTTATCAGAAAAGCAACATCTGTTCTTGTCGTAGTTGTTATAATAACAGTAGCTTTGTTGATCATTGCCGCAGCTGTAATGATTGCCTCAAAGCAGAGAATCGCCAAGAGGAAAGCGTCGGAGGAGATATTGATCCCATCGTCTGAAGAACCTGAGGCGAATATCGGTGAAGCATCAGATGCGGAAGATTTAGATTCGTCATCTGACAGCCTGAAGGAGAACTAATATGCTGTATATCTATTTGGCCAATATTTTCGAGAATAACAGCCAGTTAGAACCGATCATCATCGGACTTGTTATTGCTGTTGTTGTAGCGCTTATCGTTGTGTTTATTGTTTTGAAGGCAAAGGACAAGCGCAAGGAAAAAATGGACGAACAGATAGATACTGCATGGAAAGCTGAACAGGTTGTAAACCGTGTAGGCAGTCGCTCTGCAAAAAGCGAAAAGAAGATCCATCAGATTAAGCGTGAAACCAGAGATCCCAAGAAAAAAGAACAGGAAGAAGCTGATTCCAAAAACACACTTTTGGGCGGAAAGAGCGATGCCCAGAGAGAAGAATTGGGAGCCGGTCAGGTTTTCGGTTCTTTAGGAATTTCTTCAAAGAAAGCTGAATCCATAGACAAGGAAAAGGAGAGGATAATCATTAACGGTTATCTTCAGAAATCAAATACTGCACCGATCAGACCTGTTTATTCCAACACCCTTGAGGCGCGCCAGAAGCAGCGCGAGGAGCTTGATTCCGATAAGGTTGGCAAGGAAGCAGAGACACCTGCACTTGTAATGGATTCTGCAGCACCTTCGGTAGTCAGAATTACGGACGCCCCCGTTCAGAAGGTTAAGCCCACAGCTTTAAAGCGTCCTACTGCTTCAAGAGTCGAAAAAAGCGAATAAACTGCTATTACGAAATACACTCCTAAAACCATACAAACTGTCTCGAAAATGTAAAGCAAACTTGATATCGGAAGGCTCTAAACACTTGATAATGCTTGTGTTTTGACTGTATAATTTTCATTGTCTTTTAATATATTTATTAGGAGACTTGTGTGCTTTATTTTTTGGAGGTTAGGTAAAATGACGGGTAGCTATTCGGGTCGCTTCTCGATTAAGTACGTATGCTTATTTTTATGCATACTTATCGGATTTTCTTTTGCTTTGCAATTCTTTGGAACTAATGATGTTTATGCCGCTGGTTATAACGCAGGTATAAATTCGACTGATGGAGACTCAGATCATGTCATAATTTATGTTCAAAGTTGGGACTATGGCAAAGATGTTGAGTCACTTACTTTTACATTGTCCTTTAACCATTCTGTTGATGGTATTTACAAAGCTTGGGGACAAAGCAATCCTGATTTGCTCAGTGCTTCCAAAAAATCTGACACATCAATAACGGTAAAAATTAAGCCTAACGCGTGGGTTGCTGTTGGTATTTCAGGAACTAATATTGGTGATTTAAAAATTACCAATAAGTCTGTTTCAGTAAATAAAAAGGCCGCTGCGACAAACACGCCTACACCTAAGCCTACAAACACAAATACTCCCACTCCGACTCCTACAAAGAAGCCTACACCCACGCCTACAAAGAAGCCTACACCTACACCGACAAAGGCTCCTGCTACACCCACGCCTACAAAGAAGCCTACAAATACACCTACACCCAAGCCGACTAACACTGCTACACCGAAGCCCACAGCAACAAAGGCTCCGACAGCAACACCCAAGCCGACTAACACTGCTACACCGAAGCCCACAGCTACGAAGGCTCCGACAGCAACACCCAAGCCGACTAATACTGCTACACCGAAGCCCACAGCAACAAAGGCTCCGACAGCAACACCTAAGCCGACTAATACAAATACACCGGTACCTGCCAAGGCTACAGCTACACCTATTCCTGTAAATGTGGCAACATCTACCCCCACAAATACTCCGGCGCCTACAAACACAAGCACACCTGTACCTACTAATACATCTACGCCCGTTCCTACTGAGGCAGAGATAACTCCTACAAACGCGCCTGATGCAACAACAGCAACTACAGATGAAACTACTGCAACAGACGCACTTGTTGGCGGTGTTCTCGCATCTGAAGAAACGACTGAAGCTACAACAGCTGGTTCTGATAACGGTACAGGAGATGGCACACCTACTCCTACACCAACACCTGTTACTGCCCAGCTTGCATCTACAGGCAAGAAGAAGGGACCTGCTAACCCCAAGTGGCTCTGGTGGATTCTTATTGTCATTGCCGCAGGTGCTGCAATTCTGAGATACAGATATCTCAAGAAGAATACAAAACTTGAAGGTATCGATCTCGCTATAGCTTTCATCCCGGGCGTTCCTTTTATTGCTGATAAGTTTGGTTATCTTGGACCGGTTTCATCAGTTCCGGTTGTAGAAGCGCCGAAGCCGGAAGAGAAAAAAGCATTTAATGCTGCTTCCGCTATGAAAGAACTCAAGGCTATGAAGGATGAAGACATCAATCCTTTCAAGCCTGCAGATGGCGTGACAAGACCTGTTCAGCAGAAAGGTCCTATGAAGCTTCCTTCAGATCGTTCCGTCAACTCACCCAAGGCAACTACAGATAGCAAGTTCCAGACTCCTTCCAGAACTGCTGCAAATACATCCGCTAATTCATCTTTGAAGACCAATGCTTTCAATAGTGGAAAGACCGCTACTGATTCAAAGGCGGCTATGGGCGGAGTCGCTGCTACAACTGCAGCAACCAGATCATCCTCATATAAGGAATCACCTTTCAGATCAACAAATGCTTCAGGTGTTCAGACTACAGTTAATTCTGTAGCTCAGAATAATGCCATGAGGGCTGCTATGAGATCCGAGAAGAGTGTTAGTGCTCACAATGCTCCAAGCACGGTTGCAGCAAAGGCAGCTTCTCAGAATCACGCAACAAAGAATACTTTTGCGGCAAAAACACAGCAGACAGCTAATTCTGCATTCAGGCCGGTTAAGCCTACAACTGATGCAGCTGCAACTCCCGCAACAACAAGTGCTACATCAGCAAACAGACCTGTTGCAAGTGCACCCAAGGCAAGCCGTGGAGCTCAGAACTCAGCATTTAAGAGTGCTTTCGAGCATACAAAGGAACCTACAACACGTCCTGCTGCTGATACATCAAATGCTAATTTCCCTTTCAAGGCTGCTCCAACTCCCGATGCTAGCAAGGCAGCACCTGTGGCTGCAGTAGCCGGTTCAGTAGCAGTAGCTGCACGTAAGGATGAGAAGAATACTCAGCAGATTAAGCGTCCTAAGTCTTCACTTACTCCGGAGCAGATCGCTGAACGCGAAAAAGCCATGAAGGTTCTTGAAGAGAGAAGAGCAGCACAGGCTGCACGCGTAGAGGAAATCAGAAAGAACGCTGAACTTAAGAAGGCTCAGGAAGAAGCAAGAGCTAAAGAAGAGGCTATAAAGGCTGAAGAAGCTCGTAAAGCTGAAGCTGCAAGAAAAGCAGAAGAAGCTAAGAAGGCTGAAGAAGCAAGAAAGGCAAAGGCAGCTGCTGAAGCAGCAGAGCGCGCCAGAATTGAAGAGGCCAGAAAAGCTGAAGAAGCAGCAAAGGCAGCAGCTATAGCGACAGCTGAAGCTGAAGCCAAGGCTGAAGAAGCAAGAAGAATTCAGGAATCTATAAAGGCAGCCGAGATTGCAAAGGCAGAAGAGGCTAGAAAAGCCGCTGAAGCAAAGAAGGCAGAAGAGGCAGCAAAGGCTGCAGAAGAAGCTCTTGCTGCACAGAAAGCGAAGGCAGAAGCAGAGGAAGCTGCAAGACTTGCAGCTCAGGCTCAGGCTGAAGCCGAAGCAAAGATCAATGAAGCTCAGAAGGCCATCAGAGAAGCAGACGCAGCCAGAGAAATGAAGGCTGAAAGAGCTAAGGAACAGGCGAAGACATCTGCATTCTTCAAGAATACACTGGCTTCATCTGATAATGCTGTTGTTCCTGGTATTTCTGCTATGGCATCTACTGAAGGATACGGTAAGATGCTCGATGACAAGAAAGAATCAGTTTCTGAGAGCAGACCTAGTCCGTTCGCATCATTTAAGAGCGGTTCTTCTTCCGGCGTCGGTGCTTCTGCATCTAAGACTGTCTCAGGTCCTTCTATCTCTAAGGAAGCTGCAAAGGCTTCATCTAACTCTTCACAGTTAGGAAACATGCTTTCAGGCAAGACATATAACAATTCAGGAAGAGCTCCCGTTTGGGCTGCACCCGGAATGGCTAATGTATCCGCTTTCAAGGAAAGTGAAGAGGTCATGGAAGCAAGAAGACTTGAAGAACAGAAGCGTCTTGAGGAAGAAGAAGCTAAGAGACAGGCTGACGAAAAGGCAAAAGCTGCTTACACAAGCATCGCTGATACTGCAATTACACGTAAGTCAGCATTCTTCAAGAGAGTTCAGACTGAAAGAACACCTTCTGCTGATCAGCAGGAACACACTTCTGCTTACGGCGGAATAGTAAGACCTGTTGCTTCAGGAAGCGAGAACGATTCAAATAAGTCACCTGCTATTGGTGCTGCACTTGAAGGACAGAGACCTGCTATAATGGATCCAAATACTAATGTTGCTCCTACAGCATCTAAGCCGATGGCAGGCTTCAAGGGCCTGGATAACAACGAAGGCGCTCAGGATAACAACTAAGGTTACCAAGGAGAGAAGACTATGAAGAAATCAAAAAAGCCACTCACATTTGCTGCAGTTGCCGCAAGTATTGGTGCTTTGAGCATGGCTGTTGAAGGCTGTGTCTATGGACCTCCGCCGGTTGCCGTTTACGGACCTCCGCCGGAACCTGAGACTACAGTCACAGAAGAGACAGAAGTAGATGTTACGGATCCGACTGATTCTTCAGCTCCTTCAGATACTGAAGAAGTGTGCGTTTATGGACCTCCGGCTGACAGTATTGATGTTGACGGTCCTGAAGTAGATGTTTACGGACCTCCTCCGGGAGATGAGTAACTCTATGGCTGTCGACGTTACAGAAGCGAAAAAGTTTTTTCTCGATAAGAAGGCTGTTGAAAGAGCCAGACTTTTCGCCAAGCCGGAACTTATATACCTGTTTTTTGAATTAACAAGGAGCTGCAATTCGAAGTGTTTCCATTGCGGCAGCCGTTGTGAGCCCGGATTGGGTGACGGCCCTGATAAAGAGGAATTCAAAAAGGTATTAAGAGATGTTAAGGAGAATTTCGACTTAAAGAAACTCCAGCTCTGTATTACCGGTGGCGAACCGCTTTTATACCGTGATTTTGAAGAACTTCTGACCTATGCGGTCAGCCTTGGTTTCCATTGGGGAATGACCACCAATGCTACCCTTATTACCAAAGACGTTGCTGATATGCTCGCAAGAGCAGGAATGGGAACTGTATCCGTAAGTATTGACGGACTTCGCGATTCCCATGACAGACAAAGAGGCATTGTCGGTGGCTACGACAGGGCGATGGAAGGCATAGAGAATCTTATCGACCGTAAGGCCTTTAAGCATGTCCAGGTTACGACAGTTGTAAATCACAAGAATATCGGTGAATTAGATGAGCTGTACGATATTCTTGATAAGCTTGATCTTGATTCATGGCGTGTTATCGGAATTGAGCCTATGGGAAGAGCTTTGGACTATCCTGATATGCTCCTGACACCTGACGACCAGAGATACCTTTTTAACTATATTCGCGAAAAGAGAGAAAAGGGCATTCCCGTAAATTACGGCTGCTCACATTTCCTTGGTCTGGATTACGAAAGAGATGTAAGAGACTGGTTCTTCTATTGTGGAGCCGGAACTCATACTGCTGCTATCAGGGTTAACGGTGACATTACTGCCTGCCTTGATATCGAAGAAAGACCGGAATTTGTTCAGGGCAATATCTATAAAGATAAGTTCAGTGATGTATGGAATAACCGTTTTCAGGCATTCAGACAGCCGCTTTCCAATCTCTGCGGAGATTGTCAGAAGTGCGAATGGGAGAAGTGGTGTGCCGGTGGTTCAAGACACAGCTTCGATTACGATGAGAACAAGCAGAGAGTCTGCTTCAAGGACATTCTCTTTTAATCTTTTTTAGTAGAGTGTATTATTAAAAGTACAGAACTTCTTCCAAGGAGAAGCTTTTATGTACCAACGAATCGCAATAATTACCGGAGCTTCATCGGGCATAGGAAAGGCTTTTATAGAGCTACTTGCACATGATGGCGGTGAATTCTATAAAAACCCGTTTGATGAGATTTGGGCAATAGCAAGACGTAAAGATGCTCTTGATGAGCTGGCTTTATCTTTGCCTGAATACAGGATTGTGCCGGTCGTTGCAGATCTTTCAGATACAACAGGAATAAAGACAGTTGAAGATAAACTCAAAGCAGAACAGCCGGATGTAGGACTTCTTATTAATTCTGCAGGAATGGGAATCAAGGGACACGTGATCGACAAGTCCACCCAGGCGCTGGCTGATACTATTGCCATTAACTGTTCAGCATTGAGTCAGATGATAAGAATTACCGCCCCTTTCATGAAGCAGAGCGAAAAAGGAAGGGCGAAGATTATCAATATCGGTTCTTCTGCAGGCTTTTTACCTCAGCCGGGATTCGCTTCTTATGCGGCGAGTAAATCGTATGTAATCTCATTTTCGAGAGCTATGAGCGTTGAATTAAAGCCTAAGGGAATAGACGTCATGGTCGTTTGCCCCGGTCCTGTCGCTACGGATTTCCAGAGAAGAGCGACTGAAGGAAAAGAGAAAGATTTTACAGGTTGGCGTAAGAATTTTGTCGCTGACCCTGTTAAGCTTTCAAGAGCGTCGCTTAAGGCGTCGGCAAAGGGAAGAAAGATACTCGTATATCCCTTCTCGCAAAAGTTATTGCACCTGGCTTCAAAGATAGTTCCCACTTCGTGGATACTGGCTTTTGTTGGCGGAGGCGTAAATAAATAAACATAAAGGAGTGTTCTGATATGCAAAAGAAAAAGGTTGAACCCACATTTGGAAGCATTTTTAGGGCTGTTGAAGAAAAGGCAAAGAAGACTGCTTTCCTTCAGGATACGGCTACACAGATTACCCTTAACGGCAATCTCGATAATTTGCCGTTCTATGTAAAGGTTGAAGATAAAAAGGCAGAGATTGCTCCTTACGAATACATAAATGCACCTTTTTACATTGATGCTGACGCTGAGACATTCGCAGAAGTATTGAATGGCAAAAAGAACTTTGTCGAGGAAGTATCTAAGGGAAGCATTACGATGAATGGTGATGCCGCACAGGCACTCGTTTTCTGTACTACACTCTTCGGCAAGTGATACGGGAATTATCTAAAATGAGAAAAATCTCGGATTATTTGATAGAATGAGAAATTATGGCGATTATACTTAACGGCATTTTTAAAGATAAGATGATCTTCCAGTGGGGCGCAGAGCTTCGCATTTTCGGCAATTCTGATATGCCGGGTGTGATAAGTGCGGCTCTCGTTAAAGACAATGATGAGATATCCAGAGCATCCTGCCAGACTGAGCAGGACGGAAGTTTCCTTATCTGTCTTGAACCCGTCGATGAACCGGGTGGTCCTTATGAGATCAAGATTTATGAGAATGATGTAGAAGTCAGAACTTTGTCTGATGTTTATGCAGGTGAGGTATGGCTTGCTGCAGGCGGTGGTAATATGGATTATCCGCTTGCAAGATCAGAGTTCGCAAAATTCCTCATTCCTAAAATCGGTGAGACTGAGATCAGATATTACAAGGTGCCTGCTTACGGACACATGAACGAAGCTCAGGCAAAAGCTGAAGCTGAATCTCAATGGATTGATGTCAACAGCGATACATGCGCTGCTATGAGCGCGGTCGCTTTCTATTTCGCCAGAGAACTTGAATCAAGACTTGATGTAAAGATCGGCATTATCCAGTGCTGTGCTACAAGATCTACTATCGATAACTGGCAGAGCGTCGAATCACTTCTTACCACAGAAGAAGGCAGACAGTATATCAGAGATTTCGATGATGCTGCATCTGAGCTTACGCCTGAAGAATATGATCAGGCAGAGGCTGCTTATTTAGAGAAATATCAGAAATATAATGAAGTATTGGAAGAGATTCTCAGAGAGAATCCATACCTGACCTATCCTGAAGCAGATAAGAAGCTTGGTCCTGCACCGTGGCCTGCACCTATTGGCCACAGGTCTGCAAGGCACCCGGGTGCAGCTTTTGAGTGCATGATCTTGAGAATTGCTCCTTTCACACTGCGCGGTGTAGTTTTCTATCAGGGTGAGGCTGATACTGATGGTCACCAGTCTGAATATGGTCAGGTTTTCAAGACCATGATCCAGGAATGGCGTGAAGTTTTCTTTGACGACCAGCTTCCGTTCGTATTCTGCCAGCTTCCGATGTATATTTCCAAAGATCGTAAGTACATGGGCTACGACGATATGTCCTGGCCGCTTCTTCGTGAACAGCAGCAGATAGTTGCAATCGATATGCCGAATGTTTATATGGCGGTAATTGTCGACTGCGGTGAGTTTAATAACCTTTTCCCGTCTGACAAGAAGACTCCTGGTGACAGACTCGCACTTCTCGCTGAGAAATTTGTTTATGGCTTCGAGAAGGTCGAGGCGGTATCTCCTTTCATCATCGACGCCAGAAGAGGCGAAGGCGTTGAGATCACTTTCGGCGGAGATTATCTTCTTTTGAATCTCACAACAGGATTCGGTCCTGACGATTCAGGATTTGAGATTGCAGGTGACGATGGCGATTTCTATCCGGCTGAAGCAAATGTCGACTTTGACGGTAAGACGATTCTCTTATCGTGCCCTATGGTTGAGTTCCCTTCAAAGGTAAGATATGCCTTCTTCTCATATGGCCCGACGCCGCTTCATGCGCAAAACGGACTTACAGCCACACCGTTCCAGGTAAGAATTGATAAGGATCTTGGAGGTGCGTAATGAATATAGCTTTCTTTACCAGACCTAAGCAGGAGATTTCATATCTCTACATCGATTGCACTGTTCGCCAGGCTCTCGAAAAGATGCACAACAGCAGATATACAGCCGTACCGGTTCTTGACCGCGACGGTCACTATGTTGGAACAGTCAGTGAAGGCGATCTTCTCTGGTTTATCGTAAAAGGCGAGGGCGGTGAGCCTCACACAATGGCTATCGAAAGCCTTGAAGATTTCAAGCTTGCCGATGTCGATATGGATAAGTTCAAGAACCAGCCGGTATCGATCAATTCATCCATAGAAGATCTCATTATCAGATCGATGGAGACCAACTTCGTGCCGATTACTGATGACCGTGGAATATTCATAGGAATCGTTACCCGAAGGTCGATAATCAAACATTATTACGAGAAAAATATACTGCCGCCTACATGAAGCGGCAGTTTTCATTTTTAGATTGCTGAATCAGCTGTCTTTTTGCGGCGCCACTTGCGCTTGAGTTTTTTTGTCTCTTTGATCTCCTGCTTTACCGGTTCGTAATCCTTAAGGCCAAGGAGTTCAGAAAGCATCTCACTCTCAGCTTTGTATTTTGAAGACATTACGAGTTCGATCTTTCTGTCTTCAGTTCTTATCTTCATGAATCTCAGGCAGTTTTCAAGGTAAACCTGCTTATCGTTGTGCTGGGTCTTAAGGTCAGCCCATGAGATTACGTAAGGCTTCTTGAAAAGGCGATTGTAAACGATGTCGACATTGTCACCTTCCTTGATAAGCCATACTCTCGAACGCTTGGCAAGTCTTGCAACGCCATGGAAAGTATAGACGGACATTGCAATCTCCATAGAAGGGTAGAGCTTCCTGAGTTTTCTGGGGACATGCTTTTCGATTCTTGGGATCTCACTGTTGCGCTTAAAGATCTTTCTCAAGAACGTGAAAATATATACGTCCTTGTAGTACTGAGCGTTCCTCTTAAGGATCCTGAATAAGAATACACCGGCTACGGCCAGGTGGATACTTACGATGAAGCTGATGACCGGTGCGAAAATCTGGAGAAGGAGCAATACCAGGTGAAGGATAGCCTTTACGATCTGCCAGATAAGGCTTGTGCCCTTAACAGGAATGGCAGCGATAATGACTTCAAGATTGTCGATACATGTATAGATGCAGAAGTATATGACCGTTATCACAACAATCGAAATGGCAGCAAGTATATAAGTTCCAACGCCGGGAACGACGCCTACGATTGCTGCGCCCTTTACGATATCACCATCTTCTTCGAGTGTACTGGTAGTGACAAAAGGAAGAAGTGTTATCGATACGGTGCAGATATAACCAACGTATTTATCGAGCTTATCGATCGTCTCTTCAGATACGAACTTGGACTCTGCAAAAGAATGAATGACGATAAGTGCTGCTGCGATAATAGAGAGGAAAACAGCCGCATAAGGATTTGCGATAGGAAGTTTACCTACTTCTTTGATGATCGGAACACCGTTGAGAAAGTCTGCGATGTTGCAGAGTACAACGGAATCCGGTGAATAAAGAGCAGCATTCTCGAACGCTCCCAAAATAGCCAGTGCTGCCATGGTAGCAGTCGGGTTGACTGAAGCAGTTACTGCAGTAGAGAATGCTCCCGCATAGAAAGCGAGATCCGTTGCAAAGGACATGGTATTAACTTCACCGGCAATTCCATAACCTGAAGCAAGGCTGATCATGGGGATGAACAAGAGACAGAGTAGCGCAATAAGTGCGCCGGAGCCTCTCTTTAAATAGCTTTTATTTAATCCATTCAGGTGCATATCAGTCACCTCCTTATTCCAAGTTAATTATATTGTATTTTCAGCATATATAAAGTAGTATTGAAAATCGCAAGTAACGCATTAGGGGGTAAATAGTATGCGTAAAACAGTAACCGGCGCATTGGTTATTTTCATGTGCCTTTTCATGTTTGTCGGATGTTACAGAGGCAATACGCTTGAAGAAAGAATTTCCGATGCTGACAGACAGAGATTGATTACACTGGTAAAAACAAACGAAGAATTTAAAGATTTTTCTGACTTTACGATGGAAGTCGAAGAGAACCATATCACTTTCAAAGCTTATTTAGGAGTTCCTCTTGATCAGCTTGAGGTTACAGCGTTAAAGTCACAGATACAGCAGGTAAACATGGATGGCCAAATAGTTAAGCTCAAAGATGCTATCGAAAAGGGCTACAAAATCCGTCCCAGCATTATCACGCTTGAGTACTATGGCGCGGATTCAAGGCTGATAGGCAAGATTGAAGGCTGACGTCTAAAAGTTATCTTATGAAGAACTTTCTGGCTCTCGACAAAGTAATAGTAACTGACAGTAAATGGAAAGAGTGCGCTGATAAAAACGCACTCTTCCTTTCATATATGGAGCCTGAAAGAGTCCTTTCCGGCTTCTACCGCACCTGTAAGATCCCAACTGATTCCATGCCCTACGGTGGCTGGGAAGACAGTCTTATTGCAGGACACGGTGTTGGACATTATTTTTCTGCTCTTGGAATGCGAATCAGAAGTCTCCGCGGCGACAGTTCTTATGAAGCTGAATTATCTGCCAGTCTCGAAAAGGCGAACGCAATCGTTTCCGGTCTTAAGATGTGCCAGGAAAGAATCGGCAATGGTTTCTTAAGCGCGGCTACAGTTCAGGATGAAGATAATCCTTACATTCAATTCGATATCCTTGAAGGAAAAGCTGAAGGGCAGCAGTGGGTTCCCTGGTATGCTCTGCATAAGGTTTTGCAGGGCGTTCTAGATCTCTGGTTCTATGGAGAAATTGAAGGTGCAAAAGAAGTAACATGCAACCTGGCAGACTGGGTATCTGACCGTGTCCTCTCCTGGGACGAAGCTACAAGGCAAAAGGTACTCTCAGTTGAATACGGTGGCATGAATGAGACATTGTATCTTATCTATAGTCTCACCCAAAATAGAAAGTATCTTGAGGCGGCAAAGGTTTTCGACGAGCCTGAGCTTTATTCTGAATTGCTGGGATTTAAGAATCGTATGAAAGGCGTTCATGCCAATGCGACTATACCTAAGTTTGCAGGCTTCCTGACAGGTGCTTTTGTTATTGACGATGCTGATGAAGTATCGAAAAGAATCGCTACTTCAGAAAAATTCTGGGACACCGTTTTAAAGAACCAGACATATGCCACGGGCGGTCTTGGTGACATGGAGCATTTTTTCGAAGATGGACTTCTTGATGGCTCACGCACGCAATGCAATGCTGAAAGCTGCTGTTGCTACAACATGATCAAGCTGTCCCAGCTTCTCTTTATGCTTACCGGCAAAGCAAAGTATCTGGACTATGTAGAAAGAACCCTTTGGAATGCTAAGCTTGGCTCAATAGGACCTGACGGCGGATATACATACTTCAATCCGATGGCGACAGGTTATTACAGGCTTTATTCTTCTGCCAGACCTTCAACAAATCCCTTCTGGTGCTGTGTCGGAACCGGCCTTGAGGATTTTGCAAAGTTTGCAGATAAGATCTACTTTGCCGATGACGGGGAACTTTATATTGCACAGTGGATTTCTTCAGAATGCATTTTCGAAGGCGATTCTTACAGACTGCGTGTCGATTTTGAAAGTGGAAAACTATCAGTCGAAGGCCCTTCAGATTCTGTCGTCAACCTTCGCATTCCCAGATGGATTCAGAGAAGGGAAGAGATACTTTCCGAAAACGAAGATTTCCTGTGCATAACGCTTTCTTCAGAAGGCACGTTTGAACTTGATTTCTCCATGAAGATGGAACTTCTTGGATTGCCTGATAACGCTTCCGTCAAAGGCTTCCGGTATGGACCTTTTGTGCTTTGCGTGCCGCTTGGCGAAGAGAAATGGGGCATTACCGAAAATGCCGGCATCGAAGTCGTCGCGCCTGCCTGGAAAATCGTTTTCGGCGACACATATAAGGGACCGATTACCTATGGTAAAACTACCAGAAGAGTTCTGGAGTCAGAAACTTTGATTCTTCCTCAAGGCGAGACTGTCGAGAGTTTTACTAAAGAGTTTGATAAGCATATCAGATGTGAGAATGGCAAATTCTTCCTCACCGGTTTTGCTAATCGAGAGGATTTGCCACTTATTCCTTACTGCCAGACGGGAAATCAGCGGTATGGAATTTACTGGTATATAGAGCGTGGATGATTCCCAAAAACTTTCTGTAAAGCATTCTGTGTAAAAATTAATACGATAACTATTAACAATCTTGTGAAGAAGTTTATCTCCACAAATGTTAAAATCTTGCCAAATTCATTAAAAATCGTGGAGATGCTGTCTTATGCGTAAAACCAAGATTATCTGTACTATCGGACCGGCTTCGGATAACGAAGAGACTCTTACAAAGATGTGTGAAGCAGGAATGAATGTCGCAAGACTTAACTTTTCGCATGGTACACACGAACAGCACCAGGAAAAAATCGATCTTGTTAAAAGAGTAAGAGAGAAGCTTAATCTCCCTATTGCGATAATGCTTGATACAAAGGGTCCCGAGTACAGAATCAAGACTTTCAAGGACCATAAGGTTGAGCTTAGTGACGGTGCGGAATTCATCCTGACAACTGATGAGGTAGTAGGTGATGAGACAAAGGTATCCGTTACTTACAAGATGCTTCCCGAACAGCTCAGTAAGGGCGACAGAGTCCTTATCAACAACGGCCTTGTTATTCTTGAAGTAAAAGAAATCAAGGGTGCTGATGTAATCTGCGATGTAGTTGTCGGAGGAACATTGTCCGACCAGAAGTCCATGAATTTCCCTAACAAGGTAATGCAGGGAGATTTCTTAAGTGAGCAGGATAAGAAGGACCTCATTTTTGGTATTCAGAATGAGATCGATTTCGTCGCAGCTTCTTTCGTTTCATCCAAGGAAGACATGATCGAGATGCGTAAGTTCCTCGATGCTAACGGCGGTGAGAATATTGAAGTTATTGCCAAGATTGAAAACCGTGCAGGCGTTGATAACATTGACGAGATCTGTAAGTACTGCGAAGGTATCATGATCGCAAGAGGCGACCTTGGCGTTGAGATTCCTTTCGTTGAGGTTCCGAGTGTTCAGAAGCAGCTCATCAAGCGTTGCAGACTTTTGGGCAGACGAGTTATCACTGCTACAGAAATGCTCGAGTCCATGATCAACAATCCCAGACCGACAAGAGCTGAGATTTCCGACGTTGCAAATGCAGTTTACGATGGTTCTTCCGCGATCATGCTCTCAGGCGAATCCGCTGCAGGTAAGCATCCTGTAGAAGCAGTTAAGACAATGTCCGAAGTTGCTGAATTTACTGAAGAGCGCATCAACTATGAGGAGCGTTTCCATAAGCAGGAATTCAAGATCCTTAATAACCTTGACGCTATCTCACACGCTACATGCCAGATGGCAATCGATCTTGGTGCGAAAGCAATCGTTGTTCATTCCAAGAGCGGTGTTACAGCACGAATGGTATCAAGATTCAGATGCCCTATTGATATCGTCGGCATGACTACATCCGAGAGAATCTGGCGAAGACTTAATCTGAGCTGGGGCGTTATCCCGATTCTCAATAAGGAATTCAATTCTACAGATGTTATGTTCTACCACGGCCTTAATGTCGCTCAGAGTGTTCTCTCTCTCGAAAAGGGTGACAACGTCGTAATGACAGGCGGACTTATTGCCGGCAAGACAGGCAACACCAATACAATTAAAGTAGAGACAGTAGATTAATTATCTGACGCGCTCAACGACAACCCATCTGAGTCTTACATCAGGCTTGTAAGTAGATGTTACTGTGTTGTCGTAAACGATTTTGTAGCGGTCGGTTGCTTCGTAGATATCATCAACAAACCAGTCGTCAGTTGTGCCAGGATAGAGGTCCAGCACAGCTGCGTCTGCTTCGTCATATTTAGCGAAAAACTTATCCAGTGAATCAATGTCTTCGATCATCATCTGTCCGGTGAGATAGTCTGTTCCGGAGTATTCAGCCATATACGGATCGCAACGGTTATCGATGTGGACAGGGATATCGTAGAAGGCAAGCCATGTTCCGGAGTTGAATGAATTATAGATTTTCTTATAGCCATTCTGCTTCACACAGGTAATGACGTTTTCATCGTAAGCGGCGATAGCGCTTGCAGTCTGCATGGTGTTCGAAGGAACGAATTTTACAATTGAAAATACTGTAATGAATACGAAGAACAAAGCACAGAAAGCGCTAAGTATATAATAAGATGCATTGCTCAGCTTTATCTTTTCCTTGTTGATTTTTAAGACATTATCGTTGATCCAGGAAATGAGGCTCTGGATTTCTTCAGGGCACAAAGCGAGGATGAAAAGTGCCGTATAGTTCATAAAACGGCAGTATTTGCATGAAGCGATAAGGAACATGCAGAGAATGCAAAGTCTTATGATCGCGTTCTTTTCGAACTTTTTTACACGACCATCAACGACGAATCCTACGAAAACAAGAAGGATCAGCGTGATTTCCCAAATCTCAAAATTCTTGGGTGCCCATTCGAGATTTATATGCCAGAAATCTGTATTTGCAGACTGAAGAATGCCATAAGTCCAGATCTTGATTCCAAGCGGATTAAGAAGTGATACCAGGAAAGCGGCAACAGCTGCAGCGAGATAAATGAGAGTTGATTTGAACTGTCTGAATACTAATTCGATTACAACGAAGACTAAGTATACGGCAAATAAAATCGGAACCATTCCACCGTGGATCCATGCCATCAGGAACGAGATAACGCAGAAGATGATGGATTTGAATAAGATCTTCTTTTCGCTCAGCATTACATAAACAAGTGTAAGAATTGCGAGCTCGGAAAAGAGGTGCGGTCTTGCGATGTAGTTAGGGAATGTGAGGAGCCTTGCAACTGCAGCGACGCCAACGATTATTACGGGATGGACGGTGTCCTTATACTTTCTGAAGATCATTCCTGCCATACCATAGTTGAATGCTGCGGCAACAAGGATTACGCCTGACAGGCCAAGAAGTTTATAGGCGATGCCTAAAATGTAATACCAGCCAATCTCGTGAGGGAGCCAGTTGAGTCCTTCGTGCCAGCTGTAGATCTCTGTCGGAATGAAACTGCCGCCGGAAAGACCGTCAAGTCCGATCTTAATCTGGATAGCGGTATCGCCAACGTAGTTACCGATCATCTCGGTGTAGAAGAAGGGGCAGTAAATGAGTACGAGTGCGCAAATCAAAAAGAATGACTTGGCGTCAATTGATCTGCTCTTCTTATAATCTATGGATTTCTCGTGTCTCATGAATGCTCCCTGATGTCAAATCTTAACCAAAATTATACTATTTTGATGCTTTAAATAGTTATACTTTAAAACTGTAAACCAAATATCGAAAAAATGTAGTCGCTTTGCCACACTTTGCCCGTAAAACGACATTAAACTATTAGAGATAATAATTTATAATTCGGCGCGGTGTGGATAATTAATTTGTATGGATAATAGGATGAAAGAAGACAACTTAATAAGTGACAGAGGGGAAGTCACCGGTATGAGGCCGGGTTCTGAAGTTGTTATTGCTGAACAACAGAAGACTGAATCTGCCAAGGCCGAGAATCACAACACTACTGATACCGAAGAGCAGCTTGAAGCTAAGCTCATGGACAGACCAAAGCCGAAGAACGTAACACCTTTGGCTAATCTTAAGCTGACTCCGAAAGATATACCGGTTTTCGAAGAGACCCCCGAACGCAAGGCGAAGCTTGAGATGCGTAAGAAGATGCATTTCAAGAGAAAGCTCCGCGACTGGGGAGTTTTTACCGGCTATCTGACACCGAGTTTTGTCGGCGTATTTGTATTTTTCTTCTTACCTTTGATCTTGCTTCTTAAGACTTCATTCCAGAAGTCGCCTACGAATTCTGATTTTGTAGGTTTTAGGAACTACGAGAGAGTAATTACCAACGATGCTTTTATCGCTGCGTCTAAGAATACACTTACATTTGCTTTGATTTCAGTCCCTTTGGCTGTTATCCTCGCGTTGCTTGTTGCATTGCTTCTTAATTCCGGTCTTCCCGGAAAGAGCTTGTTCAGGAGTTTCCTTCTTAATCCGATGATGGTTCCTGTCGCATCAGTCGTACTTATCTGGCAGGTATTCTTCAGTTATAACGGCGTAATTAACGGTATCACAGCCCAGCTTTTCGAGGGTGCGGAGAAGATAGACTGGCTTAAATCGTCCTATTCACAGATAGTAATCATGTTGTTGTTCCTATGGAAAAATCTGGGTTACAACATGGTATTGTTCCTCGCGGCACTGAACAGTATTCCGCACGAGATTTTGGAATCTGCGCAGATAGACGGAGCAGGTCCTGTGAAGCGATTCTTCAAGATCAAGCTTCACTATCTTTCACCTACGATTTTCTTCGTAGGCATCATGTCGCTCATTAACTCTTTCAAGATATTCAGAGAGGTCTATCTCTTAACGGGTGATTATCCGTACGATAACCTCTATATGCTTCAGCACTTCATGAACAACGCATTTACGCATCTGGACTACAGTAAGCTTTCTGCCGGTGCGATTGTAATGTGTGTTGTCATGATCATTATCGTCGGCGGTCTGTTCTTCGCAGAATCCAAGTTCGACTCGGACGTGGAGGAATAAGATGGACGATATTAAGCGTATGGAAAGAAGAAAGCAGGCAACTCTTGCACGCCGTCATATCTACACACAGACAAGTGCACCGGAGACGTTTATTACTTCGTTATCCGAAGAGGCAAGAGAGAATTTTTTCGCGAGCGAGCGAAAAAGAATTGCACTCAGTTTAAGAAGACGCAAGATAAAGGGCGGAGTATTAACCGGATTAGGATTGTTCGTAGCCATATTTATTTCGGCTCTGGCACTTATACCTATTTTCTTCACATTCCTTAATTCATTTATGTCTTCTGAAGAAATAGTTGCGAACTACCAGGTAGTTTTCCAGAGCATGTCAGGTCACGCTTCACAGGGTGCGACTTATATGTCCAGAACACCTGTATTAAAGCTCATTCCTGAAGAGGTTACGATACAGCAGTATTCGACACTCCTTTTCATGAATCCGGAGTATCTTTTCAAGTACTGGAATTCCATTCTTTTAACGCTGCCTATTGTAGCCGGACAGATGGTTGTTTCATGTCTTGCTTCTTACTCATTTGCAAGATACAGAAGGAAGAGAAGGGAAGTTTTATTCTTCTCTTACATTATCCTGATGCTTATGCCTTTCCAGGTAACGCTCGTTCCGAACTACATGATCGCTGATTCACTGAATATTCTTGATACGATCTGGGCGATCATCCTGCCGGGCGTTTTCTCGACATTTGCGATTTTCCTTCTGACAAAATACATGCGTCAGATTCCTTCGGGTTATATCGAAGCTGCAACGCTTGACGGTGCATCCGAATGGCAGATCTTTACCAATGTCGCATTACCACTCTGTAAGAATGCGATATTTGCTCTGACGATATTGCTCTTTATCGATTACTGGAACATGGTTGAACAGCCGTTGGTACTTCTGACTGACATTAACAAACAGCCGCTTTCAGTATTCCTTTCACAGATAAATGAACCGGAATTGGGAATCGCTTTCGCGGCCTCGTCAGTCTACATGATACCGCCGCTGCTGATTTTCTTCTGGGGTGAAGATTATCTTGTCGAAGGTATTTCGAGATCGGGAATTAAGTAAATTAATGATGCGAAAAGCACATGCGTAAAATATGGAGGAACTAGAAGATGGCTAAGGGAAACACCAGGAGAGCAAAGGTTGTAAAAGCGATGATCGCTTTTGTAGCCGTACTTGCATTACTGACATTCTTTTCGAATACGATAATGAACCTGACCATCCCTAAGGTAATGGGAACTTATGCTTCAAGAGGCAATCTCTCGTATTCCAACAGTGCGAGAGGCACGGTTACGGTTGATAATCAGGCCGAGATCAAAGGCATCGACGGAAGAGTTGTCGATGAAGTTTTGGTAACAGGCTACGATGTAGTCAAGAAGGGCGATGTAATCCTTACTCTTAAGACTGAAGAGGAGTCCGAAGAACTTAAGAATAAGAAGGATACTCTCAAGCAGCTTGAACGTGAGAGGGCTTATGAGGCAAGACAGCCTAAGCCTTATACCGATTTTGGTATGTATCAGGATACGATCAACCAGGCTAAGACAACACTTTCTGAAGCAAAGACAACTTTGAACAAAGTTAAGAACAAGTCAGCTGAGCAGAAAAAATATCAGAATACTATCGATGAAGAATCCGTTAAGGTAGTTTCTCTCGAAGCTTCCGTAAATGCGGCAGCTGAAACAATTGAGAATATTAAGAGCCAGATTGATGAGATCGATGCAAAGATTGCGCCTCTCCAGTCACAGATCGATGTATATGTTGCTTTGGGAACACCCACTCCTACACCTACACCGATTCCGGGTACGGAAGATCCTGATGATGCAGGAACACCCGGTCCTACACCCGGTCCTGAAATGATTACACTTATCAATAAGATCAATCAGTTGAAGGCAGAAAAGAAGCAGCTTCAGGCACAGTTATCTTCTGCACAGGATCGTCTTGATGAGGCAGCAGGAAAGCTTGCTGAATGTCAGGGTAAGATCGATAAGGCTCAACAGGGCATCTCTGATCTGGCTATGCTTCCTTCTGAACAGAACGCTAAGAATGCTGTATCTGCAGCACAGAATGCACTTAATTCTGCAAACAAGTCCTATTCAGATGCCAAGACAGAGGCAGGTATCAGCGCTGATAAGGCCAAGGACCAGATCAACGATCGTAACGAGCAGATCGCAAATCTCAAGAAGGAGATTGCCGAGCTTGAAGAAAAGGCAAAGATCAAGGACATTAAGGCTCCTGCTGACGGCTTCATTTATAACCTTGCTGTAAGCTCAGGTGATACTTTGACAAGCAAGGACGTTATCGGAAGCGTTCTTCCTGAAAATGACAGAACATGCGTAGTTACATTCAGTTTTTCATCTTCAACAGCACAGGAAATCTGGGTTGGTCAGCAGCTTGAAGTAACAAGTGGTTTTGCAAGAAGCTGCACTGTAGTATCCAAGAAGCCTGATCCGGAGAATCCGAGAGGAAACACACTTGTTAAGTGCGTAATCGACTCTGACGATTCATGGCCGGGTGAAGAGATTACCGTAAATGCCGGCAGAGGCAACAGCAACTACAATTGTGTTGTTCCAAGCAGTGCGGTAAATGAAGATGCAAGTGGTAGTTTCGTATACGTAATCGTCGGTTCCTCAACTCCTTTGGGCGATAAGTATGTCGTAAAGAGAGTAGATGTATCTGTCGAAGCTACAGATGGTTCTGCTTCTGCAATCAAGGGTGAAGGACTTGATAAGTATGACATCATGATCGTCATCAGATCCGAAAAGCCCTTGGAAGACGGACAGCGTGTAAGACTTGAAGATTACGCTGCCAAGTAATCCTGAAGGAATATTGCAATGCGAGTAATTGAAAAGACAAAACAATTTTTAAATATCGAGAAGGGAAAGATTAAGATTAATTTCCTTAAGCTCATCCTTGCAGTACCTTTCTGGATTGTAGTAATTGCATTGATCTTCATAGGTTTTGGCGTCGGAAGAGCGATATACCTTGTCGATACAAGACCGGACAGTAAGGTTGCCGAGATGTGGCAGAGTAAATCTGAAACATCTTTCAGACATATGGTTGTATATGCAGGTGGCAACAGAGCTAACGGAAACACCTCTCCTCTTACATATGTGTCAGGAGGCAAGTCCATTCATTTGGGAGATTTACCCCTGATAAGGCAGTCTCTTCAGGCTTCTGCCAATACAGGCACAGGTGCTTCCGGAATGAATATGCCTTCCGGCAACAAACTCAGAGGATGGGAAGACTGCTATTCTTCAACAGTTAATACATCGGTTTCTGCCATGCAGGTTCAGAATAACAAGCTTACTGAAGCAGGCAAGGCAAATGTTCAGCTCGTTGCTGTAGGTGGCAATTACAAAGCGTTCCACCCATACAGATATCTTTCAGGCGGATTCCTTCCTGAGACACCTGTTGATACTTATCAGATCGTCATAAACGATGTTTTGGCATGGAAGTTCTATCGTTCATATAACGTAGTAGGCAACCAGATCGATATCAACGGCAAGCTGTTTACCATTATCGGTGTTGTCGAAGAGAAGAGTACAAAAGTATCTGAACTTGCAGGAGAACAGAATCCCAGAGCATTCATATATTTTTCAGCTTTAGGTTCTGTTTTTGGAGGCAACTCAGAGAATATCCCTGACAACTCAGACAGCGATTTTGGTGGTGGTTTTGACGGCTATGGCAATTACTACGGAAGCAGTCAGCAACCGTCAAACCCGGGAGAAATCGACTATGCCATCCAGTGTTACGAGGCGCTCTTACCTGAAATGGTCAGAGGCGTAGCGGTTTCAGATTTTAAGAATGCCATTCCGTCATATTCTTTGACGAATCCTCAGGTTTATGTTGTAAACGATACCGGCAGACTTACTTTGCCACGTGTAATCGATACGATTTTCCCTTTGGGTGAGACTGAAAAAGAACGTATGGGTTATGATTTCCCTTATTGGGAAGTGGCAACTCAGATGACTGAGACAAGACTTTTCTACGATTATGTGATTACAGCATTCGGCGTGCTCTTGCTCCTTATCGGAATCGTTGCACTGGCTCTCCAATTCCGCGTCAGAAAGACCGTGTCGCCTGAAGAATTAGGGCTCTCAGATTCTGATGAAGAAGAAGGAACAACTGTAAAGGCGTTGGCAGTAGTAAATTCGCCGAAAGAATAAAGATAGAATAATCGATGGTTTTTACTTATAATTCCCTTTAGGAGATATCCTGAAGGGAATTTTTATGAAGAAAGTATCGGTCAGGTTACTGGTTTTCGCGCTTTTGATTTCACTTGCTGTCAGCCTGACGGCATGCTTTGATATGGATGATTTTTCGCTCGAGACGACAACTATTTCGACCACAACCCCTTATAAGCGTAAATCTTTTGATGCTTCAATGTATCCTTATTTCGGAACCCTTAGCGAAAAGGGAAAGGACATATATTCCCAGCTTTACGAGGAAATCTATAGCGGTAATAAGTCCTTCGAATGCAAGGTTTCCTGTACTGCGGAAGATCTTACCAAAGCTATCGATGCTGTAATGAACGACCACCCGGAGTTTTTCTGGCTGGATAACAAATATGCTTATACTTACGATCCTGTCGACGGAAGCATAAAAGAGGTTACTCTCGAATTCTATGATTTTGCGGAAACGCCCGAAAAGCTTCACTCCGCAAAAGTGAAATTTGAACAGGCCAGCGATGCCGTCATTAATCAGGCAAGATTGAAACCTACGGTAGTTGAGCGAGAACTTTATATTCACAACTACATCTGCCAGTACACCTCCTACGATGAGGCGGCACCCTATAATCAGAGTGCTTATTCTGTCCTGGTTGAGCACAAGTCTGTGTGTGCCGGATACTCGCGTGCTTTTCAGTATCTGATGAATAAACTGAGTATTACTTGTTACTATGTCACCGGCAGAACGGATGGCCTTGAAGGCGGTGTTGCGAATGTTACAGGTGAGGGCGGAAGTCACTCCTGGAATATCGTGTTGATCGAAGGACAGTATTACAATGTTGACTGCCTTTGGAATGATACTGCCAGTGATACATACGGAAGTCCTATCTACCCGTTTTTCAATCTTACGGATGGAGAGTTTGTTTACCATGCCAGAGTTGATATGGCTGTAAAACTACCAAGATGCAATGGCACAAAATTTAAATACTCTAATGTCTTCGGTCAAACTGTCGAAGCGGAAAGTATTGTTTTCGAGAATGCCGCTTAAAGCAAAGCGTCTATATATTTATTATTTATTTTGTCTAAATAATTATTTATTTAATGGGGTGTTTTATCGTATAATAGCCAAAGTGATTTATTAAAATCAGCTTTAGGAGAATTTAAGATGAAAGAACTAATGCTTGGAAACAAGGCTGTCGCTAGAGGTCTTTATGAGGCCGGCGTAGCAGTTGCAAGTTCGTACCCCGGTACTCCCAGTACTGAGACAACTGAAGAAGCAGCAAAGTATGATGAGATTTACTGCGAATGGGCACCTAATGAGAAGGTCGCAATGGAGACCGCTTTCGGTGCATCAAGAGCAGGCAAGAGATCTTATTGCGCAATGAAGCACGTTGGTCTCAACGTTGCTGCAGACCCTCTCTTTACTATGAGCTATACAGGCGTAAATGCCGGTATGGTAATTCTCGTTGCAGACGATCCCGGAATGCACTCTTCACAGAATGAGCAGGATTCCAGACACTATGCTATCGCAGCAAAGATGCCTATGCTTGATCCTTCCGATTCTCAGGAAGCAAAGGACTTCATCGTTGAGGCTTACGATATTTCAGAGCAGTTTGATACACCTGTACTCGTTAAGATCTGCACAAGAGTTGCACACTCACAGTCCTTGGTTGAAGTGGGCGAGAGAATTGAAGTACCTGTAAAGCCTTATGTTAAGGATGCTTCAAAGTATGTAATGGTTCCTGCAAATGCCAAGAGACGTCATCCCTTCGTTGAGGAGAGAACAGCAAAGCTCGTAGAATTCGCTGAAGAATCCAAGCTTAACCGTGTTGAAGAAGGCGAGGATACATCAATCGGTATCATCACATCTTCCACTTCATATCAGTATGTTAAGGAAACATTCGGTGATAAGTATCCCGTACTGAAGATCGGTCTTATCAATCCTCTTCCTGTTAAGAAGATTAAGGATTTTGCAGCTAAGGTTGATAAGCTCGTTGTAGTAGAAGAACTTGACCCCATTATCGAGACACACTGCAGAACATTGGGTCTTGAAGTGTCAGGTAAGGATATTTTCCCTATTATCGATGAGTTCTCACAGGGCCTCATCGCTTCCAAGCTTGGCCTTCCCGAAAAGCCTTCCTGCAAGCCCATCGAAGGACTTCCCGGAAGACCGCCGGCAATGTGCGCAGGCTGCCCTCACAGAGGTATGTTCTATGTTCTTTCCAAGAATAAGATTACAGTTCTTGGCGACATCGGATGCTACACACTCGGCGCTACTCCGCCGCTTTCATCAATCGATACAACAGAGTGCATGGGTGCTTCAATCAGCTCACTCCATGGCTTCAACAAGGCTTTGGGCGCTGACGCTGAGAAGAATACAGTAGCAGTTATCGGCGATTCCACTTTCATGCATTCCGGTATGACTGGTCTTGCAAATATCGCATACAACCAGACAAATTCAACTGTCATCATCCTTGATAACTCCATCACAGGTATGACAGGCCACCAGCAGAATCCTACAACAGGATTCAATCTCCGTGGCGATCCGGCAGGTAAGATCGATCTCGAAGCTCTTGTTCGTGCAATGGGCATTAACAGAGTAAGAGTAGTAGATCCTTATAACCTCGCTGAAGCTGAACAGGCTGTTAAGGAAGAGCTTGCTGCTGAAGAGCCTTCCGTAATCATCTCAAGAAGACCCTGCGCACTCCTTAAGCAGGTTAAGAGAGGCGAGCCTATCCAGGTTAACCCTGACAAGTGCAAGTCCTGCAAGGCGTGCATGAAGCTCGGTTGCCCTGCTATCTCATTCAAGGGTGGCAAGGCTCATGTCGACGTTACACAGTGCTTCGGCTGCAAGGTATGCAGCGAGCTTTGTAAGTTCGGCGCTTTCGAGACATTGAACGGGGAGGCAATCACATGGTAACAAGCATAATGATCGTAGGCGTAGGTGGACAGGGTTCACTTCTCGCAAGTAAGTTATTAGGCAGAGCTGCAATGGACAAAGGCTACGATGTAAAGGTCTCAGAGGTTCACGGTATGAGCCAGAGAGGCGGAAGCGTTGTAACTTATGTAAAGTTCGGTGATAAAGTTCATTCACCAATTATCGACAAGGGTGAAGCGGACTACATCATCTCTTTCGAGCTTTTGGAAGCTGCAAGATATGTACAGTTCCTTAAACCCGGCGGAAAGATCGTCACAAATACACAGCAGATCGACCCTATGCCGGTAATCGCAGGCACAGCCGAATATCCTGCAAACCTTATCGAAAAGATGGAAGCTAACGGCGCAACAGTCGATGCAATCGATGCTTTGACTCTCGCTGAGCAGGCAGGTTCTTCCAAGGCAACGAACATCGTTCTTATGGGCGTTTTCTCAAAGTACATTTCAGAGATTTCCAAGGACGAATGGATTAAGGCTATTGAAGCCTGCGTTCCTTCCAAGTTCCTTGAACTTAATATGAAGGCCTTCGAGATGGGTCTTAACGCTCAGTAATTTCCGGAGGTAACAAAATGGCAAGTCTTGAAGAGATAAAGAAGTTTTTCGATGGTGATAAGTATGCCACCGAGGCTTCCGGAATTGTCATTGAGAAAGCCGAGAAGGGTCATAGTGTAGTTACACTTGAACCTGATGGCAGACATCTTAATGCAGTTGGAGCTCTCATGGGCGCAGTTTATTACACCATGGCAGATTTCGCATTTGCCGTAGCAGAGAATTGCGTGCTTGATTCCGACACAGTAACAGTTACACAGTCAGCACAGATGAACTTCTTAAGAGCATGGCGCGGCGGTAAGATTACATGCACAGCCGACATCGTCAAGGATGGAAGATTTGTCTGTCTTTACGAGATCAAAGCTTTCGATCAGGAAGGCAAAGAACTCGCTCTCATTATCGTTAATGGATTCAAAACCCAACGTAAATAAACCCCGAAAAGGAGAACAAGGAACATGATTTGGAACGAAAACAAGGAATGCATGTCAAGAGATCAGATTGAGGCTCTTCAGAGTGCAAGACTCGTCAAAGTAGTAAACCACGTTTATCACAACGTTGAGTACTATCGCAAGAAGATGCAGGATTTAGGTCTTGAACCCGGCGACATCAAGGGTATCGAAGACCTCGATAAACTGCCTTACACAACTTACGCTGATTTGAGAGATACATATCCTTTTGGTCTTGCAGCTATGCCCAGATCCGAGTTGGTTCGTGTTCACGCTTCTTCCGGTACAACTGGTAAGCCAAAGGTTGCTGTATATACAAGACGTGATATTGATATCTGGTCAGAGTGCGTAGCAAGATGTCTTGCGATGGCTGGCCTTACAAAGGACGATATCATTCAGGTTGGTTACGGCTACGGACTTTTCACAGGTGGTCTCGGTGCTCACTACGGTGCAGAAGAGCTCGGCGCAATGGTTCTCCCTATGTCTGCCGGTAACACACAGAAGCTCATCGACATGATGATCGACTGCGATGTAACAGCAATTGCTTGCACACCTTCTTACCTCCTTCACGTTGCAGAAGACCTTGAGAAGATGGGACTTGTTGATAAGATTAAGCTCAAGGCTGCTATCTGCGGCGCTGAGCCTTGGACAGATGAGATGCGTGATCAGATGGAGTCAAGACTCCACATCAAGGCTTTCGATATCTACGGCCTTACAGAAATGATGGGTCCTGGTGTTGCTTGCGACTGCGAACACCACGCTGGTCTCCACATCTGGGAAGATCACTTCCTTCCTGAAATCATTGATCCTAACACACTCAAGCAGCTTCCTAAGGGTTCTGATGGTGAGCTCGTTCTCACAAGCCTTACTAAGGAAGGTATGCCTCTTATCCGTTACAGAACTAAGGACCTCACATCCATCAAGTACGATAAGTGCGAGTGCGGACGTACAATGGCAAGAATTCAGCGCTTCAAAGGAAGATCTGATGACATGCTTATCATCAAGGGCGTAAACGTATTCCCTTCACAGGTAGAGGCAGCTCTCCTTACAATCGAAGGAACAACACCTCACTACATGCTCGTTGTTGACCGTGTTGATAACAGCGATACTCTCGAAGTTCAGGTTGAGATGACAGACGCTGCAAATGCCGGTGATGCTGCATCCAAGGAGAAGCTCGCAAAGACAATCCACGATAAGCTCAGACAGGCAATCGGCCTCAACGCTAAGATCTCCCTTATGGAACCTAACGGTCTTGAGCACTTCGATGGTAAGAGCAAGCACACAACAGATAAGCGTAAGCTTTATTAATAGTGATTCGGGCCAATCCCGGTTTTCGATTAATTAAATGAATAAAGTCCGCAGGAGAAATCTTGCGGACTTTTTGTTTGAGCGTTTTCGAATCGTTTTCCTAAGGTGGAGTGATCATTGTAAAAAAGAGGGTGTAAAAAATAAAATACAGGTTTCACAGTTCCTTTTTCATGTGCCGGTTGCCAGTTGTGCAATTTTTCGCTCGAAAATGGTCAAAAATTGCACAAAATCGCGTTTTTATGCAATTGTTGGGGGTGTTTTTGCACAAAAATTGCACAAGCCGTAATCGTCGCTACTACGAGTCGTTTCGTCGACGATTATGGGGAATTGTTCTTTTCGAGCTGGAAGGAGATCAAGTTAACTATGACAGACTCATCCAAATCGGAAGATTTCTTTAATTTTGGATGAGTGTTTTCAAAAACTCTCATCCAAACTGCTCGAAAAAGTCGATTCTGGATGAGTGCTTCTAGTTAGAATTACCCGAAAGCCGCGCATAAAAAAGAGGCTGCGAAAAGTATTTCACAGCCCCTTTAAGATCAATTATGAAACTATCAAGCTTCTTCAGGAAGAGAATGCTTCTTCTCTACTGTGACCTTCTCGTCATAGCAAGCGAAGATTCCTTCAACCTTATCCTTAGCAAGCTTAGGTGTGATAAGGCTTACCAAAGGTATGATTACGAGGCCTGCAAGCATTGTGACAGCACCGGCATTGATAGGGGAAGCGATGAACTTAAAGAACATGTTAGCAACTGTGAAGCCAACACCGAAGATGAAGCAAACCCAAACGGATGCCTTTGTTGTCTTCTTCCAGTAAAGACCCCAGAGGAAAGGTGCGAGGAATGCACCAGCAAGAGCGCCCCATGAATAGCCCATGAGCTGAGCGATAAACGTAGGCGGGTTGAGGGAGATGATAACTGAAAGAACGATGAAGAATACGAGGAGGATACGCATTGTGATGAGCTGTGTCTTCTCTGTCTTCTTCTTGTCTGCATTCTTTGACTGAGGCTTAATCTGCTCGATGAGGTCCAAAGTAACTGTTGAGCTCGATGTAAGAACGAGGGAAGACAGTGTGGACATTGAAGCAGAAAGCACGAGAACGATAACTACACCAACAAGGATTGTCGGGAGGTTATCAAGCATTGTAGGGATGATTGAGTCATACATGACAGAACCGTCAGCCTTGTAGATAGCCGGGTTATCCTTGTAGAGTCTTGCGAAACCACCGAGGAAGTAGCAACCACCAGCTACGATGAATGCGAAAATAGTGGAGATGATTGTTCCTGCCTTAACGGACTTCTCGTCCTTGATAGCGTAGAACTTACCAACCATCTGAGGGAGACCCCATGTACCAAGGGAAGTAAGGATGATTACGCCAAGGAGGTTGAGAGGGTCAGGTCCGAAGAAGGATGTGAATGCACCCTGCATGCCTGCTGAGACAGGAAGATCTGATTCAGACTGTGAAAGTGTTGTGAGAGCTCCGATGAAGCCACCGTTGTTGTTAAGAACTGTAAAGATAACTGCTGTGATACCGAAGAGCATGATGATGCCCTGAACGAGGTCGTTTACAACAGTAGCCATATAGCCGCCGAGGATAACATAGATGCATGTAAGAGCTGCCATTACGATGATGCAGATCTTATAGTCGATGTTGAAGGCCATATTGAAAAGTCTTGAAAGGCCGTTGTAAACGGAAGATGTGTAGGGGATAAGGAAGATGAAGGAGATGAGAGCAGCTGCGATACGGAGAGCCTTGCTTTCAAATCTCTTTCCGAAGAAGTCAGGCATGGTCTTGGAATTCAAGTGCTTTGTCATGACTCTTGTTCTTCTTCCTAAAACGATCCAGGCAAGAAGTGAACCGAGAACCGCGTTACCGATACCGATCCAGGTTGAAGCTACGCCGTATTTCCAGCCGAACTGTCCTGCGTAACCGATGAAAACTACAGCGGAGAAATAGGAAGTTCCGTAGCCGAATGCTGTGAGCCAGGGGCCTGCATTTCTGCCACCCAAAACGAAACCTTCTACGCTGTTCGCCTTTTTACGTGTGACAAGACCGATTGCGATCATGACAGCGAAAAAGACGACTAGGAAGATGATCTTGATTGCCAAATCCATGTAATTGTCCTCTTTCCTGCTAAAAGTTCCCCTCTGAGGCTCTTAGCATCATGTTTTAATATTTAAAAAATAACCCTGCATACAAATCTGAATTCATATGCAAGGTTATTCTTTAAGACTGGTTTTCCTGTTCTACAAGTCTCTCAGCGCCATATCTCTTACGGAGTGCTGGCTTCTCGATCTTACCTGTAGCATTTCTGGGTACCTCAGCGAGAATAATCTGCTTCGGTCTCTTGTAACGGGGAAGCTGGTTGCAGAATTTTTCCAATTCTTCAACTGTGCAATCGCTGCCGGGAATAATCTCGACGATAGCACCTGTAATCTCACCCAATCTCTTGTCGGGAAGACCGATTACTGCAACGTCCTTAACCTTAGGATATTCCTGAAGGAAGTTCTCGATCTCTACAGGATAGATGTTCTCACCACCTGATACGATCAAGTCCTTCTTACGGTCAACGAGGAAATAGAAGCCATCTTCATCCTGACGAGCCATATCGCCTGTTAAGAGCCAGCCATCCTTCAGTGAATCTCTTGTAGCTTCAGGATTTCTGTAGTATTCAAGCATGACACCGGGGCCCTTTACACAGAGCTCGCCGACTTCACCCTGAGGAACGATATTGCCCTTGTCGTCGATGATCTTGCACTCCCAACGATAGCCGGGAACACCAATAGCGCCAACTTTGTGGACATTCTCAATGCCTAAATGAACGCAGCCTGGACCGGTTGATTCAGAAAGGCCATAGTTTGTATCGTACTGATGATTAGGGAAGTAATCCTTCCAGTGACGGATAAGTGAAGGCGGTACAGGCTGAGCACCGATGTGCATGATACGCCACTGAGCAAGATTGTAATCAGAAAGCTTCAATTCGCCACTGTCCAAAGCTTCGAGGATATCCTGTGCCCACGGTACCAAAAGCCATACGTTTGTGCATCCTTCTTCAGAAACAGCCTTGAGGATTACATCAGGCTTTGTACCCTTCAGGAGAATAGCCTTGCTGCATGTCCACAAAGAACCCATCCAGTGGAACTTCGCACCTGTGTGATAGAGAGGAGGAATGCATAAGAAGCAGTCATCCTTACATGTCTGATGGTGGATAGCTTCCATTTCAGCCGCCTGTGTAAGGCTTCTGTGAGGATGGAGGATTGCTTTGGGGAATCCTGTCGTACCGGATGAGAAGTAGATAGCTGCGTGATCTTCTTCAGTAAGAGCGATGTCAGGATCCTTGCTGGAGTAGTCAGCAACCTGCTGCCAGTAGTTCTCAGCATAATCAGGAGCCAGGCCTTCGCCAACATAGAGAAGAAGTCTTCCGTTTGAAATATCTTCAGAATTGATTGCGATTCGGTCTACGAATTCAGGACCGAAAAACATAACTGATACTTCAGCCAGATCAGCGCAATATGAGATCTCATTTGCTGTATATCTGAAATTGAAAGGAACAGCGATAGCACCTGTCTTAAGAATGCCGAAATAAATAGGGAGCCACTCGAGGCAGTTGAACATAAGGATAGCGACCTTATCACCTTTCTTGATGCCTCTTCCCAAGAGCATATTTGCTACTCTGTTAGACTTCTCATCGAAAATCTGCCATGTAATCTCGTGGCGGTAAGGATGTGATGTAGTCTGCTGAACAAGATCGAATTCCTTAAAAGAAATCTTTCTAGTGTCTTCCATTGTGGGGTTAAGTTCTACGAGAGCAACTTCATCACCGTGTTCGCGAGCGTTACGTCTCAATAAGTCAATTACTGGCATAGATATTCCTCCGATAACTTTATTAAAATAAAGCCGAAACCATATTAACATCACTATAAGTGTTCGTCAAAATCATTTTTGTTTTATTTATTCGCGCGCGAGGTTTATAATATATTGTCTCGAAAATATGGACACTATAAAGGACTTGGGGAGGTTGGATCTTGATTCGTAAAATTTTGAATTCATTGCGTCAGTATAAGAAAGAAACAATACTGGCACTCATTTTTATTATCGGAGAAGTTATTCTCGAAGTAATCATTCCATTCATTACCGCCGATATGGTTAACAATATCAGCGCAGGCGCTGAGATGAGCTCTATCGTAAAGACGGGATGTCTGATGGCGGGCGCGGCTTTGTTGTCTTTGGCTTGCGGTGTTTTGGCAGGAAAGTTCTCTGCAACTGCCTCTGCCGGTTTTGCAGGTAACCTAAGATCTGAAATGTTTTCGAAAGTTCAGAAATTCTCTTTCGGTAATATCGACAAATTCTCTACATCATCTCTTGTAACTCGAATGACAACGGATATTACTACCGTTCAGAACGCTTTCATGATGACCATTAGAACAGCCGTCAGATCGCCTCTTATGTTTATCTTCGCAGTCGTAATGGCTTATGTTTTAGGTGGTCCTCTTGCGACATCATTTGTAATCGTAATTCCTGTCATGGGTGTTGGACTTTTGCTCATAGGTAAATTTGCGATGCCTGCTTTTCGCGCTGTATTCAAGAAGTACGACAAACTCAATGAATCCGTTGAAGAGAATGTCCGTGGCATGAGAGTAGTTAAGGGTTTCGCAAGAGAAGAATATGAGAAAGGCAAGTTCGACAAGGCCTCTGCTGAGATCAAGTTCGACTTTACAAAAGCTGAGAAAATCGTTGGCCTCAATGGTCCTTTGATGGAATTCTGCCTCTTCTTTAATACTGCATTCCTTCTGTATGTCGGCTCCAAGCTTGCAATCACCAGTAAGGGTGTAATTATCAATGTCGGACAGATTTCGGCTTTGATGACATACGGCTTCCAGATCCTTATGTCTTTGATGATGCTCTCCATGATCTACGTTATGCTTACGATGTCTTTTGAGGCTGTAAGACGTATCGTTGAAGTTCTTGATGAGAATCCTTCAATTACAAATCCTGAGAATCCTGTAATGGAAGTAAAGGATGGTTCAATCGATTTCCAGGATGTTGCTTTCAGATATTCTGAAAAGGCTAACCGTGATGCACTCTTTGATATTGACCTCCACATCGATAGCGGAATGTCTGTCGGTATCTTGGGTGGTACAGGTTCTTCCAAGACTACTTTGATTCAGCTTATCCCCAGACTCTATGACGTCACGAGTGGTGAAGTCAGAGTTGGCGGCGTTCCGGTAAAGGATTACGACATTAAGACTTTGCGTGATGCTGTATCAGTTGTTCTTCAGAAGAACGAACTGTTCTCAGGTACCATTTCTGAGAACTTAAGATGGGGTAACGAGAATGCTACAGATGAAGAACTGGTAGCTGCATGTAAGATCGCCCAGGCTGACGAATTCGTCTCCCAGTTCCCTGACGGTTATGACACTTATATCGAGCAGGGTGGTACCAATGTTTCGGGCGGTCAGAAGCAGAGACTCTGTATTGCAAGAGCTCTCATCAAGAAGCCGAAGATATTGATTCTCGATGACTCAACATCTGCAGTAGATACAAGGACAGATGCCCTTATCCGAAAAGGTTTCCTTGAATATATCCCTGAGACTACAAAGATCATCATCGCTCAGAGAGTAGCTTCCGTTAAGGAGTGCGACATGATCATCATCATGGACGGTGGCAAGATAATGGGCAGCGGTACGCATGCTGAACTTCTTGCAAATAATGAGATTTATCGCGAGATATATGAAGAACAGACGAAGGGAGGAAATAGCCATGAGTGAGAACAAGAAAGCTCCCAAGAAGCCTGAGGCTGCAGCACCTGCACCGGGTGGCAGAAGAAGAGGCGGTGCCTCAATGGCACAGGTTGCAGGCGCTATGGGCGATCTGAAGCGCCTTATGAAGTACTACATCAAGTGTTCACCGGTACTTTTCTGCGTCATTGTTTTCTGTGCTATTTTCGGTGCGTTGTCGGCAGCGGCACCTGGAATTTTCCTCCAGAAAATCGTTGCAGTTATAACAGAGACCGTTGAGTCAGGCGACTGGGAAGCAGCAAGGCCTCAGATCCTGTCGCTCGTCATTCCTCTCGTATGCATCTATGTTGTCGCAATCATATTGAGCGTTCTGCAGTCACAGCTTCAGGCACACCTGACACAGAATTTCATGCATCGTATAAGAACAGATCTTTTCAACAAGATGCAGTCGCTTCCTTTGCGCTACTTCGACACGCATAAGCACGGCGATATCATGAGCCACTATACAAATGATATCGATACTACAAGACAGATGGTTTCCCAGGCTTTCCCGACGATCATCAGAGCAGGTATCGTAGTCGTTGCAGTATTTGCAATTATGATTTACTACAGCCTCTGGATGACATTGATCGTCATTGCCGGTATCTTCATAATGGTTCTTGTTACAGGCAAGGTCGGAGCAGGTTCTGCCAAGTACTTTATCAGACAGCAGAAAGCTGTAGCTTCAACTGAAGGCTTTGTTCAGGAAATTATGAATGGTCAGAAGGTCGTTAAGGTCTTTAACCATGAGGAAAAGGTCACAGAAGAATTCGAGAAGCTTAACGATACTCTCGTAAGTGACAGTAGCAAGGCTAACGCTTATGCAAATATCCTTGCACCGATCATCAACAACATCGGTAATATCGTTTATGTTCTTCTTGCAATTGCAGGCGGTATCATGATCGCTGTAGGAACAAAGAATGTATCACTTTCAGGTATGGCATTCGACATTACACTTCTCGTTCCTTTCCTTAACATGAGCAAGCAGTTCATGGGCAATATCAACCAGCTCACAATGCAGATGAATGCGATTGTTATGGCAGGCGCAGGCGCTAACAGAATCTTTGCTCTTCTCGATTCAGAGCCGGAGACAGATGATGGCTATGTAACTCTTGTAAATGCCAATATCGCTGAAGACGGCACTATTACTGAAGCAGATCACGCTACAGGTCACTGGGCATGGAAGCATCCTCACAAGGCTGACGGAACGATCACATACACTGAACTCAAAGGCGATGTTACGCTTAATGAAGTTGACTTCGCTTATGTACCCGAAAAGCAGGTCCTTTTCGATGTTTCAGTCTATGCAAAGCCGGGTAATAAGGTTGCTTTCGTAGGCGCGACAGGTGCAGGTAAGACAACGATTACCAACCTCATCAACCGCTTCTACGACATTGCTGACGGTAAGATCCGTTACGATGGAATCAACGTAAACAAGATCAGCAAGAAGGACCTCAGAAGATCGTTAGGACTCGTTCTTCAGGAGACGAACCTCTTTACCGGTACTGTAATGGATAACATCCGTTACG
Source organism: Saccharofermentans sp. (assembly GCA_024403855.1). GTDB lineage: Bacteria > Bacillota > Clostridia > Saccharofermentanales > Saccharofermentanaceae > Saccharofermentans. The sequence continues at coordinate 112,856 of JAKSRC010000003.1, forward strand.
GAAGACTCCAGGCAAGTGACGATGAATGTAAAGAAGCTGCAAAGCTTGCCGGCGCAGCTGACTTTATCGAGCGTTTGCCGGAAGGTTACAACACAATGCTTACCAACAACGGTTCCAACCTTTCACAGGGTCAGAGACAGCTTATCGCTATCGCCAGAGCCGCAGTTGCTAACCCGCCTGTAATGATTCTCGATGAGGCTACATCTTCAATCGATACACGTACCGAAGCTATCGTACAGCGCGGAATGGATATGCTTATGGAAGGCAGAACGGTATTTGTTATCGCTCACCGTTTGTCTACCGTTATGAATTCCGATGTAATCATGGTTCTCGATCATGGCAGAATCATCGAGCGCGGTTCTCACGATCAGCTCATCGCACAGAAGGGCACATACTATCAGCTCTATACAGGTGCTTTCGAGCTCGAGTAAAGACAATTACAAAGTTGAATTCGGAGGTTGCTGCATATTTGTGGCAACCTCTTTTGTTTGCTCGCAGCATATGCCTTAGTGATGTTATAATTCGGTTAAGGAAAGCAGGAGATTTGATTCAAAAGGGTTAGATAATGAAGAGAAAAATTGCAACATTACTCGTTACTTCTTTGCTGGCAATGTCACTTGCCTCCTGCGCAGGTTTTGGTACCGGTGAGACTACGAAGTTCGGCAATGATAACGGCGTTATAGGCGGTCCTACTGACGATGATACTGATGAGACTACTAAAGGCACGGTCCATCCCGGCAAACCTTCTCATGATCTCACACGTGTAGATGCGACTCAGACATTTGACGATCTTTATATCGACGAGTTTGACACAGCGTGGGGCGAGAATAACAAGCTTCGCGTAGTTAGCGGTGACGTAGATAATTATTTCGTTTATGTTGCTCTGGATTCCAATAATAACCTTATATGTGAGAACCTCAATTATATGGCTACTGTGTCTAAGCCGTCCGTTGTCGTATATGGCGCAGACGAGCCCGGTTACGTTATCTATGAGGTCAAATATACGCAGACATTCCCAATTTATGCCAAGCAGCCGGCACATGTAAGCACATCGTTCTATTCTTATCACAATGTAACTTTTGTTGACTACTATACAGGCTATCAGTTTCCTGCGATAAATCTTTCGACGCAGATCGACAGCTTTAGCGTAACCGGAAATGTCATTTATAAAGGCAACAAATATCACATCGGTTATTACGAATACCGTGAGCAGGAGATCCTCGAGAATACTTCAGAGCCTGCAGGCGATGGAGATGTATTCCTTAAGCAGAAGTTCCTGCTCAGGACTACTTCATATTTTATCGTTCCTGACTTTTACGATGGAATTCTCATGGGCGTATTCATAGCTAATGATACCGGCACTCCGGTTAAAGAATTATTGGAAGATGACAGCCCTTATTTCATGCCACCGGCGCTGTTCTGGAAAAGTGAGAACGTCAACGATTACGTATTCTTTGGAGTAAACACGCCTAATTAATCGGGCTTTACACTTCGAAAAGTCAGACAGGATATATTATTCCTGTCCCGGCTGTTCCAAACCTGAAGTGAGAAGCTTAACTGCTATAGCGCACTCGATTCTCTTGCGGAAAATGTCGCAACCCATCTCATAGATGCCATTAATATCGCCTGAAGCGTGATATGCATTTGCAGCACATCCGCCGGAGCAGTAAAGCTTAGCCCAGCAGTTTTCGCATTCGGGACGGCTATAGGCATTGCAACGGCTGAACTTATCCTGAAGGTCGAGGTTTGTTACTCCGTCGTAAATCGATCCCATCTTGTATGCGTCATCACCAACGAACTGGTGGCAAGGGTAGAGGTCACCCCATGGAGTTACAGCAAGATACTCTGTACCTGATCCACAACCTGCAATTCTCTTATAGATGCAGGGGCCGCATGTAAGGTCGAGCATATAGTGGTAGAAAGTAAAAGGTCTGCCTTCGTTATAACGTGCGACCATAAGTCTCGCGAGTTCCTCGTACTGCTCGAAAATAACAGGGAGGTCCTCATTTGTAATAGCAGAAGGGCTTGAAGGGTCGGTTACTACCGGCTCCATTGAAAGCTCGGAAAAACCAAGATCCAACATCTGCTTAATATCATTTACAAAATCTGTATTAAAGTGCGTAAAAGTGCCGCGCATATAGTAGCTGCGGTCGCCACGCTTTTCGACGAATTTCTGGAAATTGGGAACGATTCTGTCGTAAGAACCATTACCTGCATAATCGACTCTGAAACGGTCATTGACTTCTTTACGGCCGTCTAAAGAAAGAACGACGTTGTGTATTTCACGGTTGCAGAATTCAGTAACCTCGTCATCCAAAAGAACACCGTTGGTTGTAAGTGTAAAACGGATATTCTTGTTGTGGAGCTTCTCCTGTTCGCGTCCGTATGCAACGAGCTGCTTTACAACATCCCAGTTCATAAGGGGCTCACCGCCGAAGAAGTCGATATCAAGATTCTTGTGGAATCCGGAATTCTCGATAAGGAAATCGATTGCACGCTTACCTACTTCATAGCTCATTATCGCGCGCTCACCGTGGTATTTACCCTGGCTTGCAAAACAATAGGAACAATTGAGATTGCAGGTGTGTGCTACGTGAAGGCACAAAGCCTTGATCTTGATGTTCTTCTTACGAAAATCCTTTGCCAGACTGGCATATTTATCAGGAGCGTAGAGTTTTCCGGCTGTTTTCAAATCGTCGATATCGGCAATGCATTCTTCGGCGTCTTCTCGTGAGATGCCGTGCTTTTCGATAGCTTTGGAAATAACATCCTCGGCAGATTCTGTCTCATACCATTGAATCATGTCATAAGCGACAGGATCAACCATATGAATAGAACCCGAATAGCAGTCGAGTACGATGTTAAGACCTTCAAATTGATAGCAGTGGATCATAGAAACTCCTGATTACATAAAAAAAGGTCCCACGTAAAATGAGACCTTTGACGTTAAAGATAAATCTTGCTTATTTAGAAAGCTTCTCGCAAGGCTGGTTTGCAACACCGCAAGATGTCTTGCAAGCAGACTGGCAAGATGTCTGGCACTCGCCGCATCCGCCTTCCTTAGCTGACTTCTCGAGATCTCTTGTCTCAACAGTAACGATTCTTGTCATGTTATTAGTCTCCCTAGAAATTTGATATGAGAATTATACTTTGATGGACCTTTACAGTCAAGGCAAAACGGGTATCAGGCCCTTATAAGAACGTCCACCACCCATATGAAGGTTAATATCGCTTCTGGATAACAGTTTTACTGTATCTTCCGTGATAACTTCACCGGGCATAAGAAGTGGAATTCCGGGCGGATAACCATAGATAAATTCGCCTGCCACACGTCCTACGCAATACTCTGCTTCAAGTTCTACAGCGCGAAGTCTGGAAATAGAAGCTTCCCTCAAAGTCATAGCGAATTTCGGGTATGGCCTTGATACGAAAGTCATGCCTGAATCTTCGCTTTCGACAGCGTTATCAATCGTAATTACCGCATCGCAGAAACGCTTTACTGAATCTAATGTGTCGCCGATGCCTGTCATGGCAATCAGATGCGAAGGAAAGCTTGCTTCGCATTCGATATTGAAAGTTCCTCTTAACTGGTCGAAAAGGAAATCTCCATAGCCCATCAGTACAAACTTCGATCTCTCACGTACAGGAGCTTCCCAGAACTTAAAATTGCGGAGTCCTCTTAAATTTTCTTCTGCATAAGTGATGGCATCTTCCCACGGTTTTAAAAGTGTTGCGCCTTTTGAATTAAGGCTTGAAAGGCATTTGGAAACACCACCCAAAAGAATGTAAGAAGGACTGGAAGTCTCAAAAATATCGATGCCTCTCCTTATAAGGGATTCTTCAATTGGACAGCCATCATTAAGAAGCATAACTGCAGTCTGCGTTGGCGAAGAAAGAGTCTTGTGAAGGCTCTTTATCACGATGTCTCCCCGTGAATCAGCACCGAAAAATTCGTCGTCCAAACCTAAATGCGCACCGTGGGCACTGTCGGTGATGAGAAGTGCATCGTATTTTCTGGTAATACGGAAAATCTCTTCAGTATCGGACTGGACACCCTCATAAGTGGGTGAAGTGATTACTACTATCTTTATCGAAGGGTCTCTTGCGAGAACCTTTTCGATATCGGAAGGTGCAACGGGCCCTGCGAAAGGAAGTGCTGTATCAAATGCAGGCATTAACGGAACTATACGGTTACCGGTAAGTTCGATTGCATTCCATACTGACAGATGACAATTCATGGCAGTAAGGATTTTCGCGCCGGGATAAAGAATCGACGCGCTCCATATAGCAGCGAGAATAAGGCCGGAAGATCCATTTACTGAAATGAATGCATTGCGGGCTTTCCATATCTGTGCCGCACAGTCTTCCATATCCTTAAGTATGCCTGCGGGAGAATGAAGGTTGTCGAATCCACCTATCTCAGTGATGTCTTTTGTGAAGGCCTGAGATACGAAGTCAGGATTGCGCTTTCCGCCGGGCATATGCATCGGCAGAGGTTCGGTTCCGAGATAGAGTTTTAGAGCTGCTCCGAGCCTGTCGTTGTCATATTTCATAAAGAATACCTTCCTTTAATGTAAGTTATCACAAAAAGCAGGCTTAAAGAAGTTTACTTCGAATAATTCAATAAAAAAGGCTGACCCTTATCGAGTCAGCCTGTGAAATCAGATTATGTCAATCGATTAAGGATTGATGATTGTGAAGCTGTAACCTGATACAACATCAGCATCCTCATAGATTGTCTTCTGCATCTGGAGAGCAGTAGAGAGGAGGAGTGTATAAGGTGAGAGCTTGCCGCCCAAGAGGTCAACATCTGAAGCGTAGCTGATTGCCTGAGCTTCATCGTCTGAGAGCAACATGTACTGTGAAACGAGGAAGAGGGATCTTACGCCAACGTTCATGTGAACGAGCTTGCTGTTAACTGAGTAAGAAGGTGTGGAGCTTGATGAAGTTCCGGAAAGTCTGCTGCTGAATGAGAGACCCAATGTGGAAGTTGAACCAAGAGCGCTTGTCTCTTCCTGAATGAAGAGAGGCTTACCTTCGATACCTACCTTACCTACTTCGTGGAAGAGAGCGATGATGATTGCTGACTCTTCGTCGAGCTGAGGCATAATTGTATCCTTAATTCTCAAGAGCTGCTTAGCTACTGCAACGCTTCTAATAAGGAGGCCCTTCTCGCAAGCGAGGTTGCCCTTAACTTCAGCAGGAGCTGTGAGCCAAGATGTTCTGTTCTCGAGGAATTCGATGAAGTGGTCGAACTCTGTCTTTCTCTTAACGATAGCTGCCTTGAGCTGAGCGTAGAGGGTATCAACGTTATCCTTATTTACTTCGATCATAGGCATAATGCCTGCAACCTTATCGGACTTACCTGTAGCTGCTGCAGAAACTGCTGCTGCCTGAGGAGTAACTACCGCATCACTAGCGCCTGCCGTCTCCTCTTCGGATGTAAATGTAAACTTACACTTAGGGCATCTAATAGCCTGATTAGCAATGACCATGCCGCAATCGGGACATTTCTTCATATATTAAGACCTCCTGTATCGCGGATAGAGAAAAACCCGCAAATGTAATGGTAGAAGTATTTTACAACGAGATTTATACATTATCAATAAGAAATCATTTAACTTTAGTAGGTTTTATAGCCATTTTTACCATCAATTAATATTTATTTATCAAAAAAAAGACACTGACGAGGGGTGTCAGTGTCTTAAGGAGGGTGTTATGAAGTAAGGAACAATTACTTTGAACAATCATATCTTACCATCCGGATTATTTACTTTAAGATTCAAAAAAGGCAAAATAGTGGCAGAAATCACACATTTTGGAGGAAAACTGATTTGACGCTCGAAGGCAGGCTCTTTGTTGCCAACAGAATGACAGAAATAAGAGAAGTCACTACTGAGAATACAGACACTTCTTATTCCAGATGCCTCGAGAAGGCTTTGGTTGAGCTTTGCAAGCAGTTAGATATTCCTGTTCCTATGTGGATGAAGAAAAATACCAAAGAAATAGCTGCTTTCGGCCAGACGATCTTTTTTCGTGAACAGTATACGGAGATTGTCAGGTTCGACAGATTCCAGATAAGGATTATCGAATCCTGATGAGAAAGAGAGTAGGAATCATCGGTGGCGGAGCAGCGGGTTTATTTGCAGCCTGCCAGTTTAAACGACTTTCCTGTGACCTCGACGTTACTCTCATCGACAAAAATCCCATTCCAGGCAAAAAGTTGATTCTTACAGGCCATGGCCGCTGTAATATTACCAATCGCAAAACTCCTGAGAAACTTAAGAACTGCTATCACGAGGCAGGCAACTTTATTTACCCTGCACTGAAGGAGTTTTCTCCTGAAGATACGATATATTTTTTCGAAAACGAGCTGAATCTCAAGACAAAAGAAAAAGACAATAACAGAATTTTTCCTGTCTGCGACAGTGCAGTGGCAGTAAGGGACAGGCTGGTATCTTATATTTCTTCAGATGTTGCTGTGATTGGCGAAGCAAATGTTCAAAGCATTGAGAAAACGACAGATTTTGAAGTCGTTACTTCGAAAGGAACCTACAAATTCGATTATCTGATTCTGTCCTGTGGCGGAAGATCCTTCCCGAAAACAGGTTCTACCGGAGATTCCTATAGATTTGCCGAAAAACTCGGACACACTATTGTTCCAACAAGGGGTGCTCTTGCGCCTGTTAAAGCTGACGATGCTTCAGTCGGATTTTGCAGGAACTTAAGTGGTGTATCTGTAAAAGCTGGAGTATCTCTTTTCGAGAATGAAAAGAAAACTGCTTCTGCTGAAGGCGACATTCTATTTGCCGAATTTGGTCTTTCCGGTCCGGCGATAATGGAAATATCAAGAGAAGTATCCGCGAGATTAGAAGGGAAGAACGCCTTTCTTGAAATTGACCTGATACCTTCAATGAGCGATGAAGATTTTTCAAAAGAACTTCAGAATCTGATCAATTCGCATCCCGACATGAAAATCGCGACGATTCTTTCGAAATTTGTTCCGGCTTCTGTCGCCGGTGAGATTACTCAAAGTGCCGGATGCGACGGTTTATATGCCCAGGGATTTACCAAAGAGAACAGGAAGAATCTCTGCCGTGAAACAAAGCATCTTAAGATAGGGTTATCTGAAGTTCCAGACATCAGGATTGCTTATGTCACAAGAGGCGGAGTTTCACTTAAAGAAGTCGACAGAAAGACTATGGGATCCAAAATCGTTCCTAATCTATACGTATTAGGTGAAGCACTGGATATCGATGGTATCAGCGGCGGATTCAATCTCCAGGCGTGTATGAGCGAAGCCTATCTGGCAGCTAAAGATATCGCAAACAAATAAAAAGGTTTTGGAATTTGCTCCAAAACCCTTATATTGCTTTTATCCTCAATCCGGGAGATTAATTGTACTTGTCTGCTGTGACTCTGAAGATTACTTCGCCGGGATAAACCATGTCGAGCTGGGTTCTGGCGACGCTTTCAACATATGCATCATCTTTTCCGAATTCTTCCTGTGCTCTTAACTGCTTGAGTTTGTCAGATAAAGCTTCTGACTGAGCAATGAGGGAAGAGTTCTCTGCCATAAGGCGCTCTTTCTGTCTGTTGATATTGGCATACTTGGTAATGCAAAGAATGGCAACAACAACACAGACGATGCAGATCATTGCCGTCAAAAAGGATATTCCACCTGATTTGCGTCTGACTTTGCGCAAGGTATGCCTCCTGAAAGAATAATTTATATGGTTATTATTGCTTAACCCCGGGTGCAAAACAACAGCCCGGGGTTAAACTTAAAGTACTTGTAATATAAGTGTCAAAAGTGTCAAATAACGTCATTCAAGAAGTTCATACATTGATGTCGCTTCTTCTTTCCTGACAGTCTCAGGCAGTGCCAGGACTCTGAAGGTAACTTCGCCACTTCCGAAAAGAATTGAGACAACATCGCCTACTTTGAGCTTTACCGAAGGTTTTGCCGGTTTACCGTTAACGGTTACACGTCCTGCCTGGCAAACATCATTGGCGACGGTTCTGCGCTTTATTACTCTGGATAATTTAAGAAATTTATCAAGCCTCATTATTATCTCCTGAAAGCATGACTCTGCCTTTCAATGCTGAAAGGAGTGTAAGGTCATCTGCATATTCGATATCAGAACCCATAGGAAGACCTGAAGCAAGACGTGACACTTTGATTCCTGAAGGACCTACCATTCTGGAAAGATAGAGAGCTGTCGCATTGCCTTCAGCAGTCTGATTCGTAGCAATGATGATCTCTGTGATTTCCGGGTGGTCAGAAAGACGCTTAATCAGATCCGGAATAGTCGTATCAGAAATGCTCATTGACTTCATAGGATTGAAAACGCCATGAAGCACATGATAAAGGCCCTTGTACTCGTGCGCACGCTCGAAAGTAGATACATCTCTTGGAGATTCGACAACTAAAACAGTCGACTTATCTCGCAGAGGATCTGAGCAGATAGGGCAGGGGTCTGAATCGGTAAAATTCTGACAACATGTGCATCTCTTTGTGGACTGTCTCGCAGCGCTTATTGAAGAAGTAAGCGCATCTGCATCCTTCTGGTCCATTGCCAAAATATGAAATGCCAAACGCTGAGCTGACTTTCCGCCAATACCGGGAAGACTGCTCAGCTGTGCTATAAGATTCTGAATTGAAGGTGAATATCTTGCCATTATCAGAAGGGCATCTTCATGCCGCCTGTGATAGCGCCGATACGCTCCTGGTTGGTCTTATCGATCTGCTCCAAAGCCTGGTTGGTTGCAGCGATAATGAGGTCCTGGAGGCCTTCGATATCTTCAGGATCAACAACATCCTTTGAAATCTCGATGCTCTCAACCTGGTGCTTACCTGTTACAACAACCTTAACGAGTTCGCCGCCGGCTGTGCCAGTAAAACGCATCTCCTGGATCTCAGCCTGAGCCATCTCGATCTGTCTCTGCATTCTCTGAGCCTGAGCTACTACCTGGCTCATGTTGCCGCCCATTCCCATTCCCATTCCGCCACGGAATCCTTTTGCCATTTTAATTACCTCCGAAAAATATTCTAATCAATTATATATTTAGTCACCGAAATGGAAGTCTGTAGGAACGCCCATATTTCTGGAACGCTCGTTTAAGTCATCCAGTTTCTTATCGAGCTCAGATGCACGGTTCTTTTTCTCTACATTCGCATACTGGGTAGTAGTGCAAAGGTAAAGGTGATCTGCTCCGAACTCTTCTTTTATACCTGTTGAAATCTGTCTGAAAGCCTGTGACTTCTTAAGATTTGCTAACAGTCTCATATCATTATCTTCGAAAACAATATAGGCGGAATCGCCATCTTTACGAAGTCTTGTATGCTCGAGAATAATTGCGATGTTGTCATTGCTGTCCTTGAGGCTGTTCGTAACATTTGACCATCTGGAATCGATGTCATTCTCGTCACTGCCAAAGACGGGCACTCTGACGCCACCCTTTGGTCTTCCGTCAACGATAAGACCACTCTTATCTGCCTGAACTGCGAGCTGAGAACGTGCTACGACAGGTTCCTCTGTCTGAACCTTAGGTTCTGTAACCGTAGGCTCCTCTTCCTTGGAATTGTCAGAAGTATCGATATCCGAAGCCAGATCCTTCAGGAAAGAAGATGACAGGCCTGAGAATATTCCGGCAGAAGGAGCGGTAGGAGCAACAGGTGCAGCAGGCTCTTCAGACGTGAATGCATAAGTATTCTCAGAAGGAACTTCCGGCTCAGCGGGTTCGTCAGGTTCTTCAGGCTCTTCCGGTTCATCAATGCCGAAGCTAAATGAAGGTCTTGCTTCCTTAGGCATGAACGAGAAAATAGAAGGTTCAGCAGGTTCCTCCGGTTCAGCGGGTTCGCTATATGAATCTTCCGCAGGAATATAATCGTCTGATGCGGCAGGCTCCTCTGCCTTGACAGGTTCTTCCTGAGTTGCCGGTTCAGCGGGTTCATCCTTCTTGGTCGAGAAGATCGCATCAAAAGGAGAAACGGAAGGTTCCTGCTTTGGTGATTCTACAGAGGATGAACCAAAAGAGAAGAGTCCTGTAGGTGTTGACGAAGGCTTAGGTCTGTATGGTGCAGGAGCGGGAGCAGGTGTAGGCGCAACAAAGGTTGGCTCGATTTCCTGTTCAGGTGTATCTTCTGCGACAGGGAGGCTTTCTTCAACAGGTTCTTCTGTTTTTGCAGTGCCCTCCGGCTTGGAAGGTTCTTCTGCTTTGACAGGAATCTCTTCTTTTGCAGGTACAACAATTGGCTTGCTGTCACTTAATGTAAGAGTTGCAGCAGCTTCAGCCTGCTTCTTTTCAAAGTCAGGAATGACAATAGGCGTCGGCGGCAATGCGGATTTTCTTCCGCAAAGGCGCATAAGCATAAGCTCGAAGCTTGTAGGAATATCCGGAGACTTCCTGAGTTCGGCATATTCTTTTGAAAGATAGCTGATATAACCGGTTAATGTATCGGCGCTTACCTTTGAAGCAGTCTGATACATATCTTTAATCGTTTCCTTAGGATAGGGCAGATAGATAATAGGGTCTGCCTTGACTCTGATGATCAGCAAATCTCTGAAGTAAGCAGCCAGGTCAAGAGTGAAACGAGCCTGGTTCTTTCCTGATGCATTAAGGATCTCACAGAGGTCGATAAGTTCATCGAATCTCGCATCGATCAGGCAGTTAGCCATCTTGAAAAGGAAGGAACTGTCGACTGTTCCAGTGATTCTTTCAACATCCTGAGAATTAATCTCTTTATCGCCACCGGAAATGGCGGAAATCTGATCCAGAAGTGACAGCGCATCACGAAGAGCGCCATCAGATCTTGATGCGATCAAACGGAGTGCATCGTCAGATGCGTTGATATTGGACTTGCCGCAGACTTCTCTTAATCTTCCGGCAATGAGTTCAATAGGGATTCTTTTGAAATCGTATCGCTGGCAACGTGAAATAATCGTTGCAGGAATCTTGTCGGATTCCGTAGTCGCGAAAAGGAACATAACATGCTTCGGAGGCTCTTCGATTGTCTTGAGAAGTGCATTAAATGCACCCTTGGAGAGCATATGAACCTCGTCGATTATATAAACCTTATACCTGGTTCTGGTAGGAGCAAAATTCACTTCCTGAAGAATAGGTCTGATGTCATCGACACCGTTATTGGAAGCGGCGTCCATCTCAGTAACATCAAGGATAGAGCCATCAAGGATTCCCTTGCATGTAGGGCACTCATTACATGGATTACCATTGACGGGGTGCTCACAGTTAACTGCTCTTGCGAAGATCTTGGCGATAGTAGTCTTACCTGTACCGTGCTGGCCACAGAAAAGATAAGCATGTGCAAGCTTACTTGTGACCACGGATTGCCTCAGGGCAGTCTTGGCGGCTTCCTGGCCGACTACATCGTCGAAAGTGATAGGCCTGTATTGTCTGTAGAGAACGACATGATCTTCCATAGTTAGTTCCTTAAAGCCGAATCCAAAAAACTAAATAAAAAGTCGTCCCGCCCGAACTGCCGTCGGTAAGGCTTGACCCGCGGCGCACTCCGTAAACCGCTTACTGCTGCTTCCTTCCGGACCTGACAGGGTTCACAGCCCGAAATCGCACGGGACCTTGGCCGGCGGCAGACCGCGCGGGACGAACTCGTATTTCAAACATATGGATTATATCATAAAAGTTCCATTTATCACTTCTGACTTAAGGACAATATGAAATCCTGAGGTTAATTATAGCAGGAATCGATGAACTGTTGAGTATAGCCACCGAGTGTCGCAATTGCGGTTCCTGCATCGCTTGAACTTGCTGCCTCGACATAGATTACCAGAGCAAAAGGTTCCTTGTAATCTACTATTGCACATTCCATATAAGCTCTTCGGTCAGTATTGCGGCCAAGCACGTGAAGGATTCTTGTATCCTGAGGGAAGGCTGCAGCCAGCGGTGACTCTATTTCATTTGAAGCCATATCATTAAACAGACGCTGGTTTACTGAAGGGTTGATCGTGAATGTACGGTACATATAAGACAGGTAGTTACCCATGTCATAGCAGGAGATCGTACCGGATGTACGGAATTCCTTGCCACTATAATCCTTATAAATTACTTTATCGTCGTAAGATACGTAACTGCTGATCTTCTTGATCTCGGCAATTGTAGTGTCGATACCTCCGAGCTGTGCAATAACGTAATTGAGAGCAATGCTGTCATTCTTGGATACTGCATAGTTAAGGATGGTTCGCATGTAGAACTGCTTGCCGTAAGAATAGTTTTTCGCGATATAGGAAGAATAACGGGAGCCCTTGTAACTGTTGTCGTATGTTACGACTTCAGATAACGGACCTGTTACTCCGGCAATCTTGTCGTAGTAAACAATAGATACCGGGATTGCCATTGCACCTGAAGGCACAACAGGATCCAATTCATCTACGCCCATACGGTCGCCATAGGACAGTGAGATGAATTCATAGCAGATTCTGACACCCGGATGGGTCTTCTGATAGTTGGCAACCTGTTCTTTGAGGCCGTCAAGATAAACGGCACGCTGCTGGTAGGATGCAGTGCGAATTCCGATAGGCTTGAAGCTGAAGTTAGGATCTTCGGTATAAAGATCCGGTGAATTATTCTGAAATACGCCGGCCTGTTCCGGAGAAACAGTAGGTGTAGGCGTAGCTGCAAGTACCGCATGTGGAAGAGTGGTAGTTGCAGTCGTCGTTACCTGTGTAGTTGTTTCTGTAGTGGTATGTACAGGTCGCTGGTAAGCAGAATAACCGGTTGTTGTGCTTGTTGCCGCTCCGACAAGTCCGGGATACATCAGGCGATACGTATCCTGTGCAGACGCAATGGAGCTGACGAATACTACTCCGAGTGTAATCGCCAGCAATACCAAAACGATTATCAGGGTGCGCTTTTTACGGGATGTTTTGATCCCTTCGGCCTTTTTCAGAAATGTCGGATTGGGACGTACCATCTAATATCAGAAAAGACCGGTAATTACACCGTTATTGTCAATATTGATATCCATAGCTGCAGGGTGCGGAGGAAGTCCGGGCATGGTTACGATCGTACCTGTAAGGATAACAAGGTAGCCTGCACCTGCAGAGATATAGCAGTCTCTGACGGTCAAAGTAAAGCCTTCGGGATTACCAAGCTTCTTGGGATCGTCAGAAAGTGAATACTGAGTCTTAGCGATGCAGATAGGGAGGTTGCCGTAACCCTTTTCGACAAATGCATCAATCTTTGCCTTTGCTTCAGGAAGAATGTCAACATTAGCAGCACCGTAAACCTTAGTTGCAACCTTTGTGATCTTTTCTTCGACAGAATCTGTAAGCTCGTAAGTATACTTGGGGCTCTTGGGATTGTTCTGATCAAGGATTGCAACAGCCTTGTTTGCGAGGTCGATTCCGCCTTCGCCGCCCTTTGCGAAAATCTCAGCAGGAGCGAATTCGGCACCTGTAGCCTTGCATGCTTCTTCTACGATTGCGAGTTCTTCTTCAGTATCTGTAAGGAATCTGTTGGAAGCAACGAGAACCGGGATTCCGAAGTTCTGCATATTCTTAATGTGTCTTAATACATTCGCAAGTCCTGCCTTTACAGCTTCAGGATTAGGATTTGAGAGCTGATCCTTGGGAATTCCTGCGTTGTACTTAAGAGATCTTACTGTTGTTACGATTACTACGAGGTCAGGCCAGATGCCGAGATTTCTGCACTTGATGTCGAGGAACTTCTCTGCACCAAGGTCAGCGCCGAAGCCTGCTTCTGTTACGACGATGTCGCTGAGCTTTAATGCAGACTTTGTTGCGATTGCTGTGTTGCAGCCGTGTGAGATGTTTGCGAAAGGTCCACCGTGAACCAATGTAGGAACACCTTCCAAAGACTGAACGAGGTTAGGGCAGATAGCGTCCTTGAGGCATGTTACAAGGCTTCCGGTAGCACCGAGCTGGCCTGCAGTAACAATATTTCCGTCCATGTCGTATGCGATTGCGATTCTGTCGAGTCTGACTTTGAGATCTTCCAAGTCCTTGGAGAGGCAGAGGATAGCCATGATCTCAGAAGCAGCTGTAATCTGGAAGATTTCAGGACGTGTAACACCCTTTGTGCCACCACCGACACCAACAGTAACTGCTCTTAAGCATCTGTCGTTCATGTCGAGGCAACGCTTCCACAAAATACGGTCCTTATCGATGTTAAGGCTGTTTCCCTGGAAGAGGTGATTGTCGATGAGTGCTGCGAGGAGATTGTTTGCAGTAGTAATTGCATGGAGATCGCCTGTGAAGTGCAGGTTAATGTCTTCCATAGGGATTACCTGTGAATATCCGCCACCGCAAGCTCCGCCTTTGACACCGAAGACAGGTCCTAATGAAGGTTCTCTTAATGCAAGAATAGGCTTTTTGCCGATGAGCTTAAGACCCTGTGCAAGTCCGATGCTTATAGTGGTTTTACCTTCACCGGCAGGTGTAGGGTTCATTGCTGTGACGAGAATGAGCTTGGCATTCGGTCTTTCAGGAAGACTCTGAATATAATCAAGCGGGAGTTTAGCCTTATATTTTCCATATAATTCAAGCTTGTCAGGATCAATTCCTGCCTGCTCGGCTATCTCTGTAATGGGTTTGATTTTTGCGCTCTGAGCAATTTCGATATCACTAAGCATATGACGTCTCCTACCTTATATTAAGAAATGTAAATACGATTGTATTGTAAAAGCACTGCCTTTTCAATCACAGCACACATTCTTTTGTAAGAATTACAAAGATTTTCTCTTTACCACTACATTTTGTATAATCTGTGGGTTTTTCACTAGATGTTGTGTTTATCCGTTGACAATATGACAACGGAATGATAGCATTGGTTCATGTTTGGTAATATTTCTGTAATGTCCCTTTAAAGCATCTGAAATATTATTTGACAAATCTCCGGGCGGAGGGAATACCTATGATAATCAGTTCCGATTTGGAAATGTGCAAAGCTAAGTTTCAGGAGCTCATCGGTAAGCGCATTGTTTGCAAGACAAATGGCGGCCGTAAGAGAATCATTACTTACATTGGTACAGTTGAGCACTGCTATCCTAACGTTTTCACAATGCGTTGCACAAATGAATCAGAGAAGCAGTCTATCGTATCCTTCTCCTATATCGATGTTCTTACAAGAACTGTAAGAGTTGGCATCATGCCTGAGAAGTCACAGGAAGAATTAGCAGTCTAACCTGTTTTACATTACCTGAATTTAATACACTGTCAGAATCATTCCGTTCGGTTTCTGGCAGTGTTTTTTATTGTTTGTAAAGAAGTATTGGCAGACTCTGCTTTAATTTACGCTAAATATAAGGTAAAATTTACATATTCAATTGAACGATTCATTCGATGCTTGTTTAGGAGTTCCTTATGGATTCTTACGAGATTACAGCTAATGCCAAAATCAATCTTTTCCTGCGTGTTCGTGGGATTTTGCCCAACGGCTATCACAGCTTGTATTCGATAATGCAGGAGATTGATCTTGCAGATACCCTGACCATCAACATTTATCCGGAGCGCGAAAGTGGCTTTGATATAAGATGCATTGGCAGAAATGACATAGATCCTGAAAAGAATCTCTGCAGTAAGGCAAAGGACAGATTTCTGTCTTCTCTTCGTAAGAAGGCAAGCGCGGATCCTTCAATTCCGAATGCCGCACTCTGGGCGCAGAATAAATTCCCCTATATCGAGATTGAGCTTACAAAGGTGATACCTTCCGAATCCGGAATGGGTGGTGGAAGTTCTGATGCTGCAGCGGTTCTTCTGGTTTTACAGGAACATTTCGGAAATCCTTTTACAGTAGAAGAACTTAATCATCTCGCGGTAAATGTCGGTGCGGACGTTCCTTTCTTCCTCTATGGTGGAACATGTCTTTGCGAAAGAGTCGGCGAGCAGATAAAAGTTTTGAATCCATTATCGGGAATCCCGCTCCTTATTGTTAAGCCTGATGTTGGTGTTTCCACGCCTGAATGTTTTCGAGCTATCGACAGCAAGCCTCTTCCGGAGTTCGACGAAGATCGTTATGAAGCTTTCATTCAGAGCCTTAACAGCGTTGAAGGCGACAAGGTAGCAGGTTTTGTCGCAGGCGGTGATCTTCTTACAAATGATCTTGAGATCCCTTCTGTTGAGAAGTACCCCATAATCGAGAAAATAAGATCTTCACTTCTTGATACAGGCGCAAAATACAGCCGCATGACCGGTTCCGGGAGTGCTGTTTTCGCCATATATGAAAATACCGAAGCCAGAGATAAAGCTTCGGTAATCATTAAAAATAATCTTGAATTTAAGGGCTTTGATGTCTTCTCGTCAGAGACTATCTAAAGTATTTGCGAAAAGACCTCTCATATAACCTCTGGAGTTTTCTGAATCGATAAGGGTAAATCCTCTCTTACCGTAGAAATCGACCATATTCTTGTTCGATGCTGCGGAGTGAAGAAGAATGCAATCTGCACCATTTTCTTTTGCGACATCGATTGCCTTTGTCATGAGGTCGATACCAAGGCCTGTTTTTCTGTATTCTTCATAGACCGAAAATCTTGAGATGTAATATGCTGTTTTCGTTCCTTCAAGAAATGCCTTTGTTTTGTCTGAAAAGCTGTAAACCAAAGGTGTCTGACATTTCTTTATACAGATAGTGCCGATGATTTTGCCGTCACTTTCAGCAACAAGACATATCTGCTTGGAGATTCTGTCAGCGACGCTTTCAACGCTTTCTGTCATAGCCTCGAGAAGAGCAGATGATATACCTGAATCCGCGCAATAAGTAAGCATCGCGCTTCTTAAAAGGCGCGATACTTCTTCTGCATCTTTAGTATTTGCGTTTCTTATTACGGGTGCTATTTTCATCAGTTAAGGAAGCAATTTACAAGAATTGCCTTGTGTGCGTGGAGTCTGTTCTCAGCTTCATCGAAAACAACGCTCTGAGGTCCGTCAATAACATCTTCTGTTACTTCATAGCCTCTGTAAGCAGGGAGGCAGTGCATGAAGATAGCGTCAGAATGAGCAACACCCATGAGCTTTGAGTTAACCTGATAGTTCTTGAAAATCTCAACTCTCTTAGCCTTTTCAGCTTCCTGACCCATAGATGTCCATGTGTCTGCATAGATAACATCAGCGCCTTCAGCAGCTTCAAAAGGATCTTCTGTCATAAAGATCTTTGAACCTGTAACCTTAGCATCTTCTTTTGCCTCAAGAACATACTTATCGGGGCAAGTGTAATCCTTAGGGCTTGCAACGGAGATGTCCATTCCTGCCTTTGCACATGCGTGAAGGAGGGAGTTAGCCATGTTGTTACCATCGCCAAGATAAGCCATCTTCAAACCCTTAAGAGTACCCTTGTGCTCCTTGATTGTAAGAAGGTCAGCTAATACCTGTGTAGGGTGCTGATCGTCTGTAAGGCCATTGATTACGGGTACCTTGCCATACTTTGCAAGATCTTCAACGTCCTGATGCTTGAATGTTCTGATCATGATACCGTCGACCATTCCGGACAAAACGTTTGCTGTATCGTAAATAGTCTCGCCTCTGCCGATCTGGATATCGTTGCTGCTGAGGAAGAGTGCCTGACCGCCCAACTGATACATACCTACTTCAAAGGAGACTCTTGTTCTTGTTGAAGACTTTGTAAAAATCATAGCCAAAGACTTACCCTTGAGAAGATGATGCTCAATGCCAGCCTTTGTCTTTGCCTTGAGGTCTACTGCGACGTCGAGAAGATAATCAAGATCTTCAAAAGAAACGTCTCTGTGGAAATCAATATAATGCTTCATTGTAATAACTCCTTATCGAATATATCAGTTGTCTTTCTTAATATTATCAGCATCGCTGTCATTTGTCAGAACCTGATCAAGTTTGTCGATCTTTGCGCCACTTGTGCTGGGTACTGATTCCTTAGCCTGCTTCTTTGAAGGGAAAGCGCTCTTGATCTTGCTGAAGACACTTTTCGGTCCCTGAACACTCTTCAAGATCTTGTCGAGAGCCTTGATGAACTGGGCTGCCTGTGCCTTTGTGAGAATAAGCGGAGGAGCAAGTCTGATTGTGGATTTGCCGATTGCGCTTACGAGGATTCCCATTGAGAAGAGCTGTTCACGCATTCCCTGAGCTGTGATGGTATCGTCAAATTCGATACCGATAAGAAGGCCCTTTCCTCTTACGGAACGGATGCAATTGTATTTAGCTCTGAGATCATTCAGCTTATCGAAAATGTAATCACTAACTTCTCTTACGTTGTCGATGATGCCTTCGTTTTCGAGTGTTTCCATAACGGCAACACCTGCAGCACAAGCCAGGGGGTTACCACCAAATGTTGAACCGTGGTCGCCGGGCTTCATGCCGGTAGCAACTTCATCAGTTGTGAGCATAGCACCGATCGGAACGCCACCGCCGAGACCCTTTGCGAGAGTCATAATGTCAGGCTTTACACCATAATTCTGATAGCAGAACATCTTGCCTGTACGGCCGATACCTGTCTGTACTTCATCGAAAATGAGAAGGATGCCCTTTTCGACGCAGAGCTTCTTTATAGCCTGGATGTATTCGATATCTGCAGGGTGAACACCACTTTCTCCCTGAACGAGCTCCAACATAATTGCTGCTGTCTTGGGATTGATAGCTCCGATCAATGCATCGATATCGTTATAAGGGACATGAACAAATCCGGGAAGTGCAGGCTCAAAAGGTCTCTGGAACTTAGCCTGACCTGTAGCTGCGATCGTTCCCATAGTTCTTCCGTGGAAGCTCATGTCAGCTGTGATTATCTCGTACTTATCTACATCTTTATAGTAGAAGTAACTTCTTGCGAGCTTGATTGCTGCTTCATTTGCTTCAGCGCCGGAGTTGCAGAAGAATACCTTGTCTGCAAAGCTTCCGCGGCAGAGTCTGTAAGCGAGCTCAGACTTCTGGGGAATGTGATAGTAATTGCAGGCATGAATAATACTCTTTGCCTGTGAAACAATAGCGGATGTGAGCTTGGGATGAGCATAGCCCAGACAGTTAACTGCGATACCGCCAATCATATCAAGATATTTTTTGCCTTCTGTATCGTAAAGATAGCAACCCTTACCCTTAACAAAAGCTACGGGGAGGAGGTTAAATACCTGAAGGCAGTAATTTTTATCGTAGTCCTGAATCAGACCGAAATCATTTTCTATACTCATAATGTTCCTTTTTCTCCTTTACGATCATTGTGCCGATACCGTTCTTGGTGAATGTTTCGAGGATAATAGAGTGAGGAATTCTTCCATCTATTATGTGAGCTCGATCGACTCCTCGCAATACCGTATCAAGGCATCCTTCAATTTTAGGAATCATACCGCCCTTGATAATTCCTTCATCTACAAGGTCCTTAATATCCTTCTGATCAAGAACGGGGATGATGTAGTCTGAACCGTCTTCCAGCTTTTTTAATACTCCGCCGACATCTGTGAGAGTAATGAGCTTGGAAGCCCCTAAAGCAACTGCGACTTCTGCTGCTACTGTATCTGCATTGATGTTATAGCTTTCACCATTTTCACCAACACCGATAGGTGCGATAACGGGAATGTACTCATCATTTGCGAGCATAGAGATTACTTTAGTATTAATCTTCTTTATTTTACCTACGTAACCTATATCTACAGGATTGCCTTCGGCATCTGTTGTAAGCTTTTCGGCTTCGATAAGGTTGCCGTCAATACCGGAAATACCGATTGCCTTTGCACCCTTGCCGCAAAGAACGGATACGATGTTCTTGTTGGTCTTTCCAATCAAGACCATCTGTGCGTATCCCATAGTCTCTTCATCTGTATATCTCAAGCCGTTGACGAAGTGAGATTCTTTATTCACTTTATTGAGCATATCGCTGATGTCAGGTCCGCCGCCGTGAACGATAACAGGGTTAATGCCAATGTACTTGAGAAGAGTAATATCATCCATTACGGACTGCTTGAGATCTTCATTGATCATTGCGTTTCCGCCATACTTGATAACGAAGGTCTGGCCTCTCATCTTTCTGATATAGGGAAGTGATTCGATAAGAATCGAAGCTCTGTCTACATTGTTTTTCATATCTCCGGTGATTACCGGAATATCCTTCTGTCCTGCCATTGTCAGATACCTCTTACGATATTCTTAAGTCCTGCTGTCTCAGGGAGACCAAACATGACATTTGCTGCCTGAATTGCCTGAAGAGCTGCACCCTTACCAAGGTTGTCCTGTGCAGAGAAAAGCTTGATGATGCCTGTATCAGGATCGTAAACACCATTTACATCAATATAGTTAGAACCTGCTACTGCTTTTACGTCCGGTAAGGTCTTTCCGGGAAGAACTCTTACGAAAGTCTCATCCTTGTAGAACTCTTCGTAGATAGCATTGATCTTCTCGGAGGAAACATCTGTGAAAGCCTTTGAGGGCTTTACATAAATGCTTGCGAGCATGCCTCTCTTGAAAGGCGCGAGGTGGGGAGTAAAGGTTACCTTGATGTCTCCGGAATTCTTGCCTGCAAGGAAAGAGCACTGCTCTGAAATCTCTGTTGTATGGCGGTGACCAACTGCGCCGTAAGGCTTGAAAGCTTCATCTGTCTCGCAGAATGCATAAGCGAGATCTGCTTTTCGACCGGCACCGGATACGCCTGAGGTTGCATCAATGATTATAGAATCTTCTTCAATAAGATGTGCCTTAAGGAAAGGTGCCAAAGCAATCAATGAGCATGTCGGATAGCAACCGGGATTTGCAACGAGATTAGCAGTCTTAAGCTTGTCTCTGTAAATCTCAGGAAGTCCGTATACAGCATCCTTAAGAAGATCCGGATTGGGGTGTGTCAATTTATAAGACTTCTCATAAGTAGCAAGATCCTTATATCTGAAGTCACCACTGTGGTCGATTACCTTTGTTCCTGCCTTGAGAAGATCAACAACGATCTTAGCTGAAACGCCGTGGGGAAGAGCTGTGATTACAAGATCTGAATCCTTTGCAACATCTTCATATGCGATATCTTCGCAAACCGTATCAACAATGCCGCGGAATTCAGGATAGATCTCAGAATAAGGCTGTCCTGCAAAAGTCTTGCTGGTAAGATGGCGGAATCTGAAGAATGGATGTCCTGCAAATCCTCTTACGAGTTCTGCACCGACATAACCGGTAGATCCGATAATAGAAACATACTTAATACATTCTTCATTAGCCATTGCTATTTGCCTCCAATAAGGGTGATATTTCCCACCCTGATGTTTGATTTATGCAATATAACGCATAAATATTCAAAAATCAACAGTAATATACATAAATTAATTACATATAGTTGATTCATAATTCCATACGCATAATATCGCATATAACCTGATCAGTTTACTGAAATGGGGCAATGGTAATACAAAAGTAACAATGAAAAAAGCGTTTTTGAGCCCGAAAAGTTATATTGCACAATTTCCATAAAGTCGAAAAAAGCTCCAAAACATCTGGATTGCCTCTTTTTCTTGTACAACACACACAAAATAACTTCGGGGCAATTGATAGAATTACCAAGCAACGGGAATTAGTATGCCAAAATAGCAAAATATTTTTTGGGGAATGTGTCATATAGTATTCAAATACGGGGTTTGATACTATTCTCATAGTTATCTTGCTCACACACGCTGAGCACATTTTGGAGGTATAAGTTATGGCAAGTTTATCTTTCCAGCACGTTTACAAGAAGTATGACGGCGGCGTTGTCGCAGTTTCAGATTTTAACCTTGACGTAGCAGATAAGGAGTTCGTTATCCTCGTAGGACCTTCCGGTTGCGGTAAGTCTACAACACTCCGTATGCTCGCTGGTCTCGAAGATATTTCCGAAGGTGAAATTTACATCGATGATCGTTGCGTAAACGACGTTCTCCCTAAGGACAGAGACATCGCAATGGTATTCCAGAACTACGCTCTCTATCCTCACATGTCAGTTCGTGACAACATGGCATTCGCTTTGAAGCTCAGAAAGATGCCTAAGGACGAGATCAATCGTCGTGTACAGGAAGCAGCTAAGATTCTTGAAATCGAGCACTTGCTTGACAGAAAGCCTAAGGCTCTTTCCGGTGGTCAGCGTCAGAGAGTTGCTCTCGGCCGTGCTATCGTTCGTGACCCTAAGGTCTTCCTCATGGACGAGCCTCTTTCAAACCTCGACGCTAAGCTCCGTGTACAGATGCGTGTTGAGATTACAAAGCTTCACCACAGACTTAAGACAACATTCGTATACGTAACACACGACCAGACAGAAGCTATGACCATGGGTACCAGAATCGTAGTTATGAAGGATGGTTTCATCCAGCAGGTTGACTCTCCTACGGAGCTCTATGATAACCCGGTTAACACATTCGTTGCAGGATTCATCGGTATGCCTCCTATGAACTTCATCAATGCAGTTATCAATGTTGAAGGTTCTGATGTATTCGTTTCTTTCGAGAATGTTACAATCAAGCTTCCTGAGAGATATGCTGTTGAGGAAGTTATGGAGAGAGATGGTCAGGAAGTTATCTTCGGTATCAGACCTGAGGCAATCACAGACGATATTACATACGTTACTGATCACCCTGAATCTGCATTCACAGCTGACGTTGACGTCGTAGAAATGCTCGGTGCTGAGACATACCTCTACGTTACAGTTAACGGATCACTCCCGCTCACATGCCGTGTTGATCCTACAACATCTCAGTCTGCTGTTGGTCAGGTTGTTGACCTCGCTGTTGACGCTAACCGTATCCACCTCTTCGATAAGGATACAGAGCAGAGCATCATTTCCTAATAGATAATTAATCTTAGAACCTCAATTGAGAGGCCGTGGATTCCCGTAAAGGAGTTCACGGCTTCTTTTATGTGGCAAAATAGTGTCAGATGAAGTCAAACCTTGCACCTTTTAAAGAAAAATAATATGATTTAGAGTAGCGTTTTTGTGGACGTTTATATTGCTTCTTGAGAGGTGGAAACCATGGAAGAGATTAAAAAATGCATGCGCCAGGTAAAAACAATTATTTCTGCGAACTGCGGAGTGATTGATACTGTTGGCAAGATTTTAGCTGCGACAAATGATATTGGCGAAGAAGAGATCGATCCTTCTTTCAGAGCGGTTGTTTCTTCTGATAATCTTTTCGCTTCCACAGCTGACAGAACTTATCTCAAAGTTTTTATAGGCGAACAGCTCAAGTACATACTCTATATCGAGAGCACAGAACCGGATGCGAAGATCACGCTTCAGCTTATCGCTGAATGGATGAAGACTCTTGTCAAGGAGAAGGGTACAGATGCTGAGAAGGCAATCTTTATCCGTAACGTCTTGCTTGATAACGAGATCCGTAGCGAAGTTCCGATGATTGCAAGAGGTTACAAGATCGATTGCAATAATCCCAGACTCGTTCTTGTTATAAGAACTTCTGTAGAGCAGAGTGCGGAAGCTTTTGAGATTCTTCAGAATCTTTATACCGATTCAGATATTGCTACAGTTATCTCCATGGATGACACGACAACGATTGTAATAATCGATGTTCAGGAATCTCAGATAACTGAAGAGAATAAGGACAGCTTCCTTGAAGAGACATCACAGTCTGTTCTTGCTTGCCTTACATCAGAAGGCTGCAAGGCTAAGGTTGCAGTAGGTTCTGTAGTTGCATCCTTCATGGATATCAGCAAGTCTTATTCCGATGCTATGACAGCTTTGAAGGTCAGCAAGATTTTCGACAGCGAGTCAGATCTTTCCAGATATGACAAGCTCGGTCTTGGCAGACTTATTTATCAGCTCCCTAAGCCTCTTTGCGAGATGTTCATCAGAGAAGTATTCCCCAACGAAGCTTTCAAGCAGCTTGATGAAGAAACAAGAACAACAATTGATACATTCTTTGCAAATGACCTCAATGGTTCAGAGACATCCAGAGAATTGTTCGTTCACAGAAATACACTCGTATACAGACTCGAAAAGGTTAAGACCAAGACAGGTCTTGATCTGAGAAAGTTTGATGACGCAGTACTTTTCAAGATGGCTACGATGGTAAGAACTTACATCGACTATCTTAATGATACTAATGACAACAAGATCAGGTAATTAAATTGATAGATTTTATTAATGTAGAGAAGACATATGCGTCAGGCGTTGAAGCATTAAAGGGCATCAACCTGACTATTGAAGACGGTGAATTTGTATTTGTAATCGGCAAATCAGGTTCCGGCAAGTCCACACTCTTAAAGTGTATTACTTGCGAAGAAAGGCCCACTGCAGGCAAAGTTACAATCGATAACTTCGATATTTCACATATGAGCCGTGCGCTCGTACCTCATTTGCGTCGAAGAATCGGCATGATTTATCAGGATTTCCGTCTCATTGAGACTAAGACTGTTGCAGAGAATGTCGCTTTTGCAGGTGAGATCATCGGTGTTCCGAAGCAGAGCTTGATGAATACCGTTCAGATTTGCTTATCCGTTGTAGGACTTAAAGATAAAGCTGATTGTTATCCTCAGGAGCTTTCCGGTGGTGAGCAGCAGAGAGTTGCTATCGCAAGAGCTATGGTAAACAACCCTAGTCTCATCGTTGCAGACGAGCCTACAGGTAACCTTGACCCTGAAACATCAGAAGCCATCATGGCAATGCTTCTCGAAATTAACAAAAATGGTCAGACAACAGTTATCATCTGCACACATGACAGCACGATGGTTGACCGTATGAAGCAGCGTGTAATTGAGATCGAAGGTGGTCTTATCTCAAGAGACGAGAAGGGCAGCGGTTACAGAGGCGATCAGGAGCACGAATCTAATGTTTCTCAGACGTCAAGAACTTCACTTTATGCCGGAGAAGTAACAACGAGCTCAGTTGCTTTTGGCGATGACGCTGACTACAGCAATAATTACGATGATGCTGAATATGTTGATAATTCACAGCCTCAGGCACCTTCAGAGGTTCTTTTCGGAGAGAAGACTGTAAGAGAATACGCACCTGTCGAAGAGACTTTTAAGCCTGAGTTTGATCTTGATAAAGAAGTCGCTCCTGTAGCACAGATTCCTGTTGAGCAGGTTGAAGCAGTAGAAGAGGTAGTTGTAGAAGAACTTCCTAAGTCTGAACCTGAAGTAAAGGAAGCACCTGTTGTTGAAGCGGTTCCTGAGATTAAGGAATCACCGGTACAGGAAGTCGTTCCGGAGGTTAAGGCAGAAGAAGCTCCCGTACAGCCGGAGATTATCGAGATTAACATTCCCGAAAAGAAGCCGGAAGTAACTTTCGGTGATGTCGAAAAGGTAGCTCCTGTAATTCCTATGGGCGCATTTGAAGCTGATCCGGATATTACTCCTGATGACGATGAAGATTTGGCATACGAGGATGACGAACCTGTAGATGCCAAAGAACTTAAGCGCGAACAGAAGCGCAGAGAAAAGGAAGAGAAGAAGGCTCTTAAGGAAGCAAAGCGTCAGGAAAAGCTTGATAAGAAAAAGAAAGTAAGAAGAACAGACTTCAAGCCCGGCAGTGATATAGATATGATCCCGGAGGATGACGAATAATGAGTGGAAGAGCTTTTATCAATTCTATTAAGGAAGGCTTCCGCGGAATTATCAGACATCCGCTCGTAACTATCGCCTCCATAACAACAATCATGTTGATGCTCATAATCATGGGCGCATTCTATATGTTCTCCGTCAACGCACGAAGAATAATGACAAAGCTTTCGCAGAGACCTCCTATTGAGGTTTATATGCAGCTTCAGTGTTCTGAAGACGAAAGAACTTTTGTCATGAACAAACTTAAAGCAAACGCTGATATCATCGAGGTTACGCAGTCATCACCTGAAGAGAACTATAACAACTTTAAGGCAAACCTTGGTTCTTCTTCTTCCATTTTGGATGATTTCGATTACAACATGTATCTTCCTTATACATTCAGCATCAGACTTTCTGATCCTGCTATGGCTAATGATGTTTGTGCTGAAGTTGCAACATATACTGGTGTTTCGAAGGTTTCCCAGGAAAGCAACGTTATGACTTTCCTCACCAAGGCGTCAAGAATCGTTAACATCACGACAGCAGTGTCATTCTTTGTCCTGTTTATAATTGCGTTGTTCATCATTTCGAACATGGTAAGAATCTCTGTATATTCAAGAGCTTCTGAGATTGAAATCATGAAGTTCGTTGGTGCGACAAATAACTACATCAGATTTCCTTACATAACCGAAGGTGCAATCGTTGGTATGTTCAGTGCAATAACTTCCTGGGCAATAACGACTGCGGTCTATCATTCAGTTTATGTAAAGACAATGAGCACAATCGATCCTACAAGCTTTTATGCGCTTGCTTCAACAAGATCCCTTATGTGGCATGAGCTTGTAATCCTTGTAGTAATGGGTTTGATAATTGGAGCTATCGGAAGCGGCATTTCAGTCCGTCAGTACATTAAGGTGTGAGGTGCGAAATGGATAATATGGATAATAAGGAATTCGTTCAAAAACGCGACAATAAAAGTTATGCAGTCTTGAAAAAAGTGGCAATGCTCTTTGTTGCCATGCTTTGCTGCATTATTGCTACAGCTTCAAGTTCATGGCTTACTGCTGAACGTGTAGTTGCTGTAGGTGGTGTGCCGATCATCGTCAATAAGGTTACAAAAGAAGATATCGACAATGCCAAGAAAAAGAGAGATACAGCTAAGAAAGATGCTGAAGAAGCAAAGAAGAAGATTGCTCAGTTAAAGACTCAGAAAACAGAGCTTACCGGTGAGCTTTCAAAGCTTAATGAAGCAAACGAAGAGCAGAAAGCACAGTATGAGCTCATCAGCACTCAGCTCCAGACAGCTCTCGATGAGAAGGCTAATGCTTTAGATGAATATATCGAAGCACAGGAAAATCTCGAAGCTCAGCAGGCTGTTTTTACTGAAAGAATCAGCATCATGTTCGAATATCAGAACAAGTCAACATTGGAAGTTCTTCTCGAGTCCAACAGCATTGCTGGTTTCTTCACCAATATGGAGCTCATTACTCTCATTGCTGATGCTGACTCACAGGCTATTGATCTTTTGCAGGTTGCATTAGATGACGCTGAACTTCAGGCAAATCTTAAGCTTCAGTACGCTGAAGAGATGCAGGCTATTGCAGATGAAAAGCAGAGGCAGTTAAATGAACTGAAGGCCCTCATTGGAGAGACTGAGCAGACACTTAAAGATGTAGATACTGATATCGACTCCCTCGAAAAGATGGAAGACGAGCTCGAAGAAGAAGCGAAAAAACTCGAGAGCAAGATTAAGTCCCTTACAAAGCAGTACAATCAGCAGCAGGCAAGCACTGGCGGTACATCAAGCTTTAACAGCAGCGGCACAAAGACAGTCGGTTCTGTTACATTCCGCTGGCCTACTTATACAACAGCAATTACTTCATATTATGGATACAGAATCCACCCTGTTTACGGAACCAAGAAATTCCATTCCGGTATTGATATCGGTGCAGGTTACGGAGACACAATTATGGCTGCAGCTTCCGGCACGGTCATCTTCGTAACAGAACCTGTTGAAGGTAAGAATAAGGGTGGTACTGGTTATGGTAACTACTGCATCATCGACCACGGAAACGGATATACCACTCTTTATGGCCACGCTAGAGATATCTATGTCAAGAACGGACAGAAGGTTACACGTGGCAAGGCCATCGGTGAAGTTGGCAGTACCGGTACATCTACTGGTGCACACCTCCACTTCGAAGTTCGTTTTAACGGTGGCACAGTAAATCCTTTGAACTATCTGCCTTAATCATTCATGGAAGACAGTTTTTACGACATTCTTGCTCTTCATTACGATGAGCTTCAGATTAACGGTGACACGTCTTTGTGGGGTCCTTTTGTACATGGACTTATAAAGACCCATTGCAAGATTTCAAATCCTTCCGTTACTGATCTGGGATGTGGTACAGGAGTAATTACCAATTATCTGGCTTCACAGGGTTTGAAAGTTACGGGTGTTGATTTGTCTCCGGATATGCTTTCCATAGCTTCTTCAGGTGATGAGACCGGTACGGTTTCCTGGATTTGCGCAGATATTACTTCTTTTGAAGGTCCTGACAGTGGTTGCTTTATCTCCACAATGGATACCGTCGGCCATATTATCAATCCGGATGACCTCTCGAAAATGTTTTCTATGGTATCTCAGAGCCTTGAAGAAGGCGGAATCTTCATTTTGGATACAACAACCAAACATCACTTCGAAGATTCACTTGGCGAAAATGTATTTTATGAGGACTACGATGACTTTACTCTTCTGTGGGTAAATCATTTCGATAAGGAAAATAAGATCAATCACGCTGAGCTGACACTTTTCGAGCTTGCTGAAGATGATCTTTATGAAAGATATGATGGTGAGCTTACGGCCAGATTTTATTCTCCTGAAGAGATAACAGAGATGGCGGTAAAAGCCGGACTTAAGAAAATCGCTGTTTATGGCGAACTGAGAAATGAAGAACCGAATGATAAAGACGAGAGAGTGTTCTTTGTTTTCGGTAAATAATCTATATAGGAAATCAACATGGCAGAAAACGCATATTTTGTACCGGGTGCACCCGAAGACGTAAAAAAAGATCACATAGTAAGAGCTGAAGGCCTTGGCGGCCTTGTTAAGTGTTTGTGTGTCAGCACGAAAACAATATGCAACACTGCCAGAATCAAACACCAGATGACTCCTGCCGCTACAGCAGCATTAGGACGTTTCATGACCGGTTCTCTTTTGATTTCCGAATCTATGAAAAATCCTCAGGATACACAGACAACAATTATCAGAGGCGATGGTCCGCTTGAAGGAATGACATGCGTAACCGATTACGGATTCAAAGTCAGAGCTTATCCTTTAGAGACGGTTGTACCCACTGAATATCACAGACCAGGCAAGATTAATGTCGGTGCTGCAGTTGGTAAGGGCAGCCTCACAGTAATAAGAGATATCGGCTTAAAAGAGCCATATGTTGGTGTATCTGAACTTGTGTCAGGTGAGATTGCTGAAGATTTTGCATATTATCTCGCAAAATCAGAGCAGACAAGATCAGTTGTTTCACTTGGAGTTCTTCTGGAACATGGAGAAGTCAGTGAAGCAGGTGGACTTATGGTTCAGCTCCTTCCCGGTGCAGGTGAAGATGAGATTTCTTATCTTGAGCAGAGAGCATCCGGCTTTCCTGAAATTTCATTCCTCCTCAAGGAAGGATTCAGTCCTGCTCAGATTATTGATCTCTTCATGGGAGATCCCGATCTTAAGTATCTTGATGGTCAGGAAGTAGAGTTCAAGTGCAACTGCAGCAGGGAAAGAATGCTCTCAGGTCTTGCAGCACTTGGCAAAAATGACATTGAAGAGATTACAAAAGATGGCAAATCTATTGAGACTGTATGCAGATTTTGCAACAGCAAATATGTATTTGAACCGGAAGAGATAAAAAACATATAAAAATGCGAGCAAAACTGTAAAAAAGTGCTTGCAAATCCCAATACATGATAGTAGAATACCATTCGCACGCGTCTGTTCAGGGGTGTATTATGCCTTGAAGATACGAGTGATAAGGCTTTGATAGTGGAGATTGCCACGAGGTGAGGCGCCGGCTGCGCGGAAATCACGAGGTGGGGAACTTCGCAGGAGCTGAGGCAAAGGACACGATCCGATGCCGTCTCAGGACCTAAGTCCGGAGAGTTCGAAGCAGTACGTTACTGCCCAGCGAACCAAAGTGCCACCATGATGGAGGTAACTGGAAGTCTGGGTTTTTGAATGGAAAGCTAAGACACTCCCGACAGGGTTGAGAAAAAGAAATACAGCTTATAGCAAGGAGGCCAACAAAATGGCAACAAAGACAACAATGGTCAGAATTAAGCTCAAGGCTTATGATCACAAGATTCTCGACGAGAGCGCTAAGCTTATCGTAGATGCACTTGCTCGTGACGACGCAAGCTTCTCCGGTCCTATCCCGCTCCCTACAGAGAAAGAGGTAGTAACGATCCTTCGTTCACCTCACGTAAATAAGGATTCTCGTGAGCAGTTCGAGCAGAGAACACACAAGAGAATCATTGATGTTTATACACCGTCTTCTCAGACGATGGATGACATTGGTAGGCTTGACATGCCTGCAGGCGTTTCTATCGAGATCAAGATTAAATAAAAACGCTTGTGGCTTAAATCGGCTTTAAGGAACGCCAAGCCTTAAATGCCGAGGTCACGTTCTTCGGTAAACCGTTGAACCAATAACCTAATAGGAGGAAAGAACTTTATGACGAAATTCATCATTGGCAGAAAGTCCGGCATGACACAGTTGTTCGACGACGACGGCAACGTTATTCCGGCAACCGTTATAAGCTGCGAGCCTATGTACGTGCTCCAGAATAAGACGGAAGAAACAGACGGATACAAGGCTTGCAAAGTGGGCACAGGTTCCATCAGAGCAAAGCTTGTAAACAAGCCTGACGCAGGACAGTTCAAGAAGGCTGACGTTGAGCCTAAGAGAATTATCCGCGAATTCACACCCGACGAGGAATACAGCCTCGGACAGGAAATCAAGGTTTCCGATATGTTCGCAGTTGGCGACAAGGTTGACGTTAGCGGCGTATCCAAGGGTAAGGGCTTCCAGGGCAACATCAAGCGTCACGGACAGAAGGGTGGTCCTTCCGGTCACGGCTCCATGTATCACAGAAGAGTCGGTTCAATGGGCGCTAATAGTACACCGGCACGTGTTATGCCTGGTAAGAAGATGCCTGGACATATGGGTGCAGTTAACTGTACAGTACAGAACCTTAGCGTTGTCATGGTTGATGGCGACAGAGGAATCCTCGTAATCAGAGGTGCTATTCCTGGTCCTAAGGGCGGTATCGTAACAGTTCAGAATACTGTTAAAGCGTAAGACGGAGGAACACAATAATGGCTAAAATTGATATTAAAGATCTCACAGGTGCCGTTACAGGTTCCATCGAGCTTTGCGATGAGATCTTCGGCATCGAGCCCAACGAAGTTGCAATGTCTACAGTTGTTAGAAACCAGCTTGCAAACAAGAGACAGGGCACACAGAAGACAAAGACAAGAAGCGAAGTATCCGGCGGTGGTAAGCGTCCTTACAGACAGAAGGGTACTGGTCGTGCTCGTCACGGTTCAGAGCGTTCCGCACAGTACGTTGGCGGCGGTATCATCTTTGGACCTACACCTAGATCATACAGCTACACAATCCCTAAGAAGGTTAAGAGACTCGCTTTGAAGTCTGCTCTCTCTTCTAAGGTTGCTGATCAGAAGTTGATCGTTGTTGAGAACATGGATCTTTCTGAAGTTAAGACAGCTACAGTTGCTAAGGCTCTTAAGGCTATCGGCGCTGGCAATTCTTCACTCATCGTTCTCGAGGGAGTCAACAGAAACGCAGAGCTTTCTGCTAGAAACATCAAGGATGTAAAGACAGCACTCGTTAATACAATCAACGTTACTGACATCCTCAAGTATGACAGCTTCGTAGCTACGAAGGCTGCAGTTGAGAAGATCGAGGAGGTATACAAGTAATGAAGTCCCCCTATGATGTAATCATTAAGCCCATCATCACAGAGAAGACGATGGCAATCACAGAAGAAGGCAAGTACACATTCGTAGTTGCACCTGACGCTGAAAAGCCTGAGATCAAGGCTGCAGCTGAGAAGCTCTTCGGTGTAAAGGTTTTGTCCGTTAATGTTGCTAACTATGACGGCAAGACAAAGAGACTTAGAAGCAAGCCCGGCAAGACAGCTGCTTTCAAGAAGGCTGTTGTTACAATCGCTACTGATTCTGTTGAGGGTTCTTACCTCGGCAAGGGCGGTAAGGCTGTAAAGGTCGGCGCAAAGAACAAGACATCAATCGAAGAATTCGGTTTTGGTCAGTAATGTAATCAAGGAGAGAAATTAAAATGGCAGTAAAAACATTTAAACCTACTTCTCCGGCAGTGCGTGGAATGGCCATAGCTGACTATTCCGTTCTTACAAAGAAGGACCCGGAGAAGAGCCTTCTCGTATCAAAGAATAAGAGTGGTGGTCGTAACTCATATGGCCGCATTACGGTTCGTCATATCGGCGGCGGTAACCGTACAAAGCTCAGAGTAATCGATTGGAAGCGTGACAGAGTAGGTATTCCTGCAACTGTTAAGGCAATCGAGTACGATCCTAATAGAACAGCTTACTTGGCACTCATTCAGTATGTTGACGGTGTTAAGTCCTACATCCTCGCACCTGAAGGCCTCAAGGTAGGTCACACAGTTGTAAGTGGTCCGGACGCAGACATCCTCAGCGGAAACGTTCTTCCTATTTCCTCTATCCCGGTTGGTACAGTTATCTGCTGCGTAGAGATGAATCCTGGTAAGGGCGCTCAGCTCGTTAGAACAGCTGGTGCTTCTGCACAGCTTATGGCTAGAGAAAACGGCTTCGCACAGATCCGTCTTCCTTCCGGCGAAGTTCGCTTGGTACCTGATAAGTGCCGCGCAATGATCGGTTCTATCGGCAACGCAGAGCACGAGAACGTTAAGCTTGGTAAAGCTGGTAAGTCAAGACATGCTGGTGTCAGACCTTCAGTCAGAGGTGTTGTAATGAACCCTAATGATCACCCTCACGGCGGTGGTGAAGGTAAGTCTCCTATCGGTCTTCCTGGCCCTGTTACACCTTGGGGTGTTCCTACATTGGGTAAGAAGACACGTAATAAGAAGAAGCAGTCCAACAAGTATATTGTTAAGTCGAGAAAGGCATAAGGAGGCAGTCAATGAGTAGATCAACTAAAAAGGGCTATTACGTTCAGGACGCTCTCATGAAGAAGGTCGAGGCGTTGAATGCAGCCAACGACAAGAAGATTATCCAGACATGGTCAAGATCTTCTACGATTTTCCCTGAATTCGTCGGCCATACAATTGCTGTATATGATGGTCATAAGCATGTTCCTGTATACGTTACTGAGGACATGGTAGGTCACAAGCTTGGTGAGTTCGCTCCGACACGTAAGTTCGGTGGTCACACAAGCAACGAGAAGACCGCTTCTAAGTGATAAGGAGGGAAACATCTGTGGAAAAGATTATTTTAAGCAGAGACAATATTGAGAAGAACCGCGAGATGATCCTTGAAGCTTATGCGGCTCCTTCCAAGTCTTCAAACAAGCTCCCCACTCCTACAAAGAAGCAGAGAAAGCTTCTCGGAATGGGTAGAGACAGAGGAACAGCTACAGCTAAGTACATCAGAATTGCTCCCCGTAAGGTAAGAGTAGTTGCTAACCTCATTAAGGGAAAGTCAATTGATGATGCTATCGCTATCCTCACATACACTCCCAAGGCAGCATCACCTGTTATCGCTAAGGTTTTGAAGTCTGCTGAAGCTAACGCTGTCAACAACTTCGACCTCTCCAGAGACAAGCTTTATGTTGCTGAGTGTATTGCTAACCCCGGCCCGGTTCTCAAGAGATACATCCCGAGAGCAAGAGGTTCGGCTAGTTCGATCAAGAAGAGAACAAGTCACATCACTGTAGTTCTCAAGGAAAGGGTATAAGGAGGTTTAAGCATGGGTCAGAAAGTTAACCCGAATGGACTTAGAGTAGGCGTTATCGATGACTGGAGCGCACACTGGTATGCCGACAAGAAAACCTTTTCCGATTCTCTTGTCGAAGATCAGAAGATTCGTGCGTTTGTCATGAAGGCTATCGAGCCTATCGCTAGAGGCAACGCTAAGAAGCCCGTAGATGAGAGCCGCACAAATGTAGCTGGCGTTTCCAAGGTCATCGTTGACCGTAAGGGCGACAAGATCAACGTAATTGTTAAGACAGCTCGTCCTTCACTCGTAGGTGGAGACAAGGGTTCAGGCAGAATCGCTCTTAAGGATGCACTCGAGAAGGAATTCAACAAGAACGTTTCTAAGGAACAGAAGAGAACATTTACTGTTGATATCGAAGTTATTAAGAACAGTGATACAGATGCTACTCTCGTTGCACAGAACATCGCTTCTCAGCTTGAGAATCGTGCAAGCTTCAGAAGAGCTATGAAGAGAGCAATGCAGATGGCTATGAAGCAGCCTGGCATCCTCGGAATCAAGACAAAGTGCTCCGGCCGTTTGGGCGGTGCCGAGATCGCTAGATCCGAGACATATCACGAAGGCACAATCCCGCTTCAGACACTTCGCGCTGACATCGACTATGGTTTTGCTGAGGCAAAGACAACATACGGTATCATCGGCGTTAAGGTTTGGATCTACAAGGGTGAAGTATTCGGCCAGAAGAGCCAGTCAAAGAAGTCTGAAGGAGGAAAAGCTTAATGTTACTTCCTAAGAGAACAAAGTATAGAAAGCAGCAGAGAGGCCGTATGAAGGGCCAGGCTCACCGCGGCAACTTCGTAGCTTACGGTGAATACGGTCTTCAGGCACTTGAACCTTGCTGGATCAAGTCAAATCAGATCGAAGCAGCACGTATCGCAATCAACAGATACATCAAGCGTGGTGGTAAGGTATGGATTAAGATCTTCCCCGATAAGCCGGTATCAAAGAAGCCTGCACAGGTCCGAATGGGTTCAGGTAAGGCAGCAAATGAGTACTGGTGCGCAGTAGTCAGACCGGGAAGAGTTCTTTTCGAGATTTCTGGCGTAACTGAGGAACAGGCTAGAGAAGCAATGAGACTTGCAGGACACAAGCTCCCTTGCAAGACAAAGTTTATCGCTAAGGTAAAGGAGGAAGTAGCTAATGAAGGTTGAAGAAATTCGTAAGATGTCTGTTGAAGAACTTTCTTCTGAGCTCGCCTCTTTGAAGGAAGAACTTTTCAAGCTTCGCTTCCAGCATGCAACAAACCAGCTCGATAACCCGGCTCAGATTGCACAGGTTAAGCGTGATATCGCTAGAGTAATGACAATTCAGCGCGAGAAGCAGCTCGCTGCTAATAAGTAAGGAGGGGACGACAAATGGCTGAAAGAAATTTAAGAAAAACCAGAGTCGGTCTCGTTACATCCGACAAGATGGATAAGACGATCACAGTTTCCGTCGTAGAGCACGTTAAGCACCCTCTTTACGGAAAGATCATGAAGAGAACTTACAAGCTTAAGGCTCACGATGAGAACAACGAAGCTCACGAGGGCGATAAGGTTGAAGTTATGGAGACACGCCCGATTTCCAAGGATAAGCGTTGGAGACTCGTAAGTGTCGTTGAGAAGGCTAAGTAAGGCGATTAAAGGAGGATATATCAGATGATTCAGGTTGAATCCAGACTCAGATCTGCCGACAACACCGGAGCAAAAGAGCTTCTCTGCATCAAGGTTTTGGGTGGCTCATGGCGTAAGTACGCTAATATCGGCGATGTTATCGTTTGCTCCGTAAAGAGCGCTGCTCCCGGCGGCATGGTCAAGAAGGGCGATGTAGTTAAAGCAGTTGTCGTACGTTCTAAGCAGGGCGTAAGACGTAACGATGGTTCATATATCAAGTTCGACGAGAATGCAGCTGTCATCATTAAGGAAGACAAGAACCCTCGTGGAACACGTATCTTTGGACCAATCGCAAGAGAGTTAAGAGATAAGGACTACATGAAGATCCTCTCTCTCGCTCCGGAAGTTCTTTAAGGAGGAATAGACATGGCTAAAAGTAGTGTTCATGTAAAGAAAGACGACCAGGTCATTGTCATTTCCGGCAAGGACAAGGGCGCTCAGGGTAAGGTTCTCATGGTAGATGAGAAGAAAGGCAGAGTTTACGTTGAAGGCGTAAACATGGTTAAGAAGCATCAGAAGGCTAGAAACCAGGCAGCTCCTTCAGGAATTGTTGAGCGTGAAGGTTCTATCGATGCATCTAACGTTATGCTCGTTGACCCCAAGACAGGCAAGCCTACAAGAGTTGGCTACCGTGTTAACGAAGATGGCTCCAAGTCAAGAATCGCAAAGAGATCTGGCGAGGTCATCGATACGGTTTCTAAGGCTAAGAAGGGGGAATAATCAATGACCAGATTAAAGGATAAGTACGTTTCCGAAGTAGCACCCGCTCTTCAGGAGAAATTTAAGTACAGCTCACCTATGCAGATCCCTAAGATCGACAAGATCGTTCTCAACATGGGTGTCGGCGAGGTTAAGGATAACCCGAAGGCACTTGAGAGCGCTATGCGTGACATGGGTATCATTGCAGGTCAGAAGCCTGTAGCTACTACAGCAACAAAGTCAATCGCAGCCTTCAAGCTCAGAGAGGGCATGAAGATTGGATGCAAGGTTACTTTGAGAGGCGATAATATGTATTACTTCCTCGATAAGCTCATCAGCCTTGCACTTCCTCGTGTACGTGACTTCCGCGGAATCAGTCCCAATTCCTTCGATGGCCACGGCAACTACGCAATGGGCATCAAGGAACAGCTTATGTTCCCTGAAATCGATTACGATAAGATTGATAAGATTCGCGGTATGGACATCATCATTGTTACTACTGCTGGTACAGACGAAGAGGCATTTGAGCTTTTGAAGCTCATCGGTATGCCTTTCCGCAAGTAATTTGGAGGAGAATATCACATGGCAAAGAAGTCAATGATCCTTAAGGCTCAGAGGACACCCAAGTTTTCCACTCAGCAGCACAATCGTTGTAAGATCTGCGGAAGACCTCATGCTTATATTCGCAAGTACGGCATCTGCCGTCTCTGCTTCCGCGATTTGGCATACAAGGGAGAGATTCCGGGCGTAAGAAAGGCAAGCTGGTAACAGTTTCTTTCTTAAGAATTTGAACTGTCCATAACTAAACAGGAGGAAGAATTATGCAGATTACAGATGCAATCGCAGATATGCTTACAAGAATCCGCAATGCCGGTACTGCTGGACACGCCACAGTAGACGTTCCCCAGTCCAATATTAAGAAGGCTATTGCTCAGATTCTCCTTGACGAAGGATATATTGAGAATTTTGAGACTCTCGAGGGAAATACTCAGGGCGTTATCAGAATCACACTCAAGTATTCCGGTAAGAAGCCTGTTATCACAGGTATCAAGAGAATCTCCAAGCCCGGTCTTCGTACTTATGCGGATAAGGAGAATCTGCCTCGCGTACTCAATGGCTTAGGCGTTGCTATCATCTCTACATCTAAGGGTGTTATGACTGATAAGCAGGCTAGAAAGCTTGGTGTAGGCGGCGAAGTTCTCGCTTATATTTGGTAATTTTGGGAAGGTCTCTTTCTAAGAGATCTTCTTAAAATATATATCTCTGAAAAGCCCCGGTTTTGGCGACATACTAGAACCGGAGGTTAAATCTCAAGAGCAGGAGGAAAAAT
Organism: Saccharofermentans sp.; assembly: GCA_024403855.1. Lineage (GTDB taxonomy): Bacteria > Bacillota > Clostridia > Saccharofermentanales > Saccharofermentanaceae > Saccharofermentans. The sequence goes on from JAKSRC010000003.1 coordinate 150,022, forward strand.
TTATGTCAAGAATCGGCAGATTGCCCATAGCTGTTCCTGCTGGCGTTGATGTTAAGATCGACGGTCAGTGCGTTACAGTTAAGGGTGGCAAAGCAGAGCTCTCACTTAATGTTCATCCGGACATTACAGTAAAGCTGGAGGATGGACAGATCACAGTTACTCGTCCTTCCGATGATAAGAATCATCGTTCACTCCATGGCCTCACAAGAGCGCTCATTCAGAATATGGTAACTGGTGTTAGCACTGGTTTCTCAAAGACATTGGAGATCAATGGTGTAGGTTACAGAGCTACTAAGGCTGGCAATAAGGTAACTTTCAACCTTGGTTATTCACATCCTATCGAGATGGTTGAACCCAATGGCATCACAATTGATGTTAAAGACAATCAGATCATCGTTCAGGGAGCTGACAAGCAGCTCGTTGGCGAGACAGCAGCAAAGATCCGTTCTCTTAGAGTTCCTGATGTTTATAAGGGCAAGGGTATTAAGTATGCCAACGAGCACCTTATCATTAAGGAAGGTAAGACAGGTTCTAAGAAGTAAGTCGCAAAGGGGGTATATTCAACATGATTGGTAGAATTGATAAAAACGAAATTCGCAAGAGAAAGCATGTTCGTGTAAGAAAGAAGATTTCTGGAACGACAGAGTGCCCTCGTCTTTGCGTATATAGAAGCAACAGCCACATTTACGCTCAGATCATCGATGATACAAATGGAACAACTCTTGTAAGTGCTTCCACACTCGACAAGGAAATCAAGGGTTCCGTATCCGTTGGCAGCAACATTGAGGCAGCTACAGCCGTTGGTAAGCTTATCGGTGAGCGCGCCATTGCCAAGGATATCAAGGACGTAGTATTTGACCGTGGCGGATATCTCTATCACGGAAGAGTACAGGCTTTGGCAGAGGCGGCAAGAGAAGCCGGTCTCTCATTCTAATCGGGAGGAGCAAATTAGATGGCTTTAGAGTCTAAGAACAATTCAAGAGAAGAAAAGAAGGATAAAGAGTTCGAAGAGCGCGTTATCCACATCGGCCGTGTTTCCAAGACTGTTAAGGGCGGTAAGAACATGAGATTTGCTGCTCTCGTAGTTATCGGTGACAGAAAGGGTCGTGTTGGTAAGGGCATCGGTAAGTCTACTGAAGTTCCGGACGCTATCAGAAAGGGTATCGAAGAGGCTAAGAAGAACATCGTTGATGTATCTGTAGTTAACGGTACTATTCCTCACGAGACAGTTGGTGAATTTGCTGCAGCTCACATCGTAATGAAGCCGGCTGCTGCAGGTACCGGTGTCATCGCTGGCGGTCCTGTTCGTGTAGTTTGCGAACTCGCAGGCATCACTGATATTCGTACAAAGTCTATCGGATCCAACAATCCTAATAACATGGTCAACGCTACAATTGAAGGCCTCAAGACATTGAAGTCTGTAGAAGAAGTTGCAAGACTTCGTGGCAAGTCCGTTGACGAGATTAAGTAAGGAGGCCCGCTCAAATGGCTAACATTAAGATTACGCTTGTCAAAAGCACAAATAAGGCAAGAGAGTCCGAGAAGGCTACAATCAGAGCTTTGGGCTTGAGGAAGATCGGTCAGACTGTTGAAAAGGCTGACAATGAGGCTACACGCGGAATGGTTAAAAAAGCTGTTAACTACGTAGCCGTAGAAGAGAATTAATGGAGGTGCCACATGAAGCTCAATGAAATGACTTCCGCAGGCAACGAAAAAGCATATCGTAAGGGTAGAGGCGTTGGTTCCGGTAATGGTAAGACATCCGGCCGTGGCCACAAGGGTCAGAACGCTCGTTCCGGTGGTGGTGTACGCCCTGGTTTCGAAGGTGGTCAGATGCCCCTTTACAGACGTCTCCCTAAGAGAGGCTTCAACAATAAGAGATTTGCTCTTGCTTACATTGAAGTAAACGTTGGTGATCTTGAAGTTTTCGATAACGGAGCTGTAGTTGACGCAAAGGCTCTTGCTGATAAGGGTGTTATTACTCTCCCTAAGAACAACGACGGCATCAAGATTCTCGGAAACGGTGAGCTTTCTAAGAAGCTCGATGTAACAGCAGCAAAGTTCACAGCTTCTGCAAAAGAGAAGATTGAAAAGGCCGGAGGCACGGCTACGGAGGGTTAATAGGCATGAATGGTATTTTCGATATTGCAGTAAATGCTTTTCGTGTAGAGTCTATACGTAAAAGACTGCTTTATACCTTCATGATCCTGGGAATCTTTATGCTCGGCGGGCTTGTCCCTGTTGCGGGTATTGATGGTGCTGAGTTCACCAGCATACTCAGACAGTGGGGCCAGCTCGGCAGCATTATGGACCTCATCTCAGGTGGTGGTCTTTTCCATGCATCCATATTGTCTCTCGGTGTATCTCCTTACATCAACGCATCAATTATCATTCAGCTTTTGACTGTCGTTATTCCGCCCTTGGAAGAGTTATCCAAAGAGGGTGAATCCGGCAGAAAGAAGATGGATAAGATTACTCGTTACTCTGCGATCGGTCTGGCACTTGTTCAGTCCATCCTGTTTACTTATTCAACACGTTCTGCACTTAATTCAGCCCTTCCTACATGGCTCAATGCAGCACTTGTTGTTCTCTCATTCACAGCAGGCGCAGCAATCGTAGTTTTCTTAGGTGAGAAGATTAACGATAAGGGTATTGGTAACGGTGTATCTTTGATCATCTTTGCTGGTATCGTTACACGTCTTCCTGACATGGTTAAAACGCTCTACGAAAAGTGTGTTGATATAAGCGATTCAATTGAAAACGCAATTTTGGGACCTGTAGTTGGTGTTCTTGTTTTCATCTTGGTAGCACTTATTTCTGTAGCTATCATCGTATTCGTTCTTTATGTTCAGAATTCAGAAAGAAGAATCCCTGTTCAGTATTCCAAGAAGGTTCTTGGCAGACAGGCTAGAGGCGGTAACAGAGACTATATTCCTCTCAAGGTTAATATGTCCGGCGTTATGCCTGTAATCTTTACAATGTCTATGCTCGCTGTTCCTTCAATTGTTGTTTCTTTGTTCTTTAACAACAGCAACAATGCAGTTGCGCTTTGGTTCAAAAACACCTTTACAGGTAGTGTTTATTACTACATCGTCTACCTTATTCTTGTAATCTGCTTTACATTCTTCTACACGGCGATCAATTTCCATCCCGTCGAGATTGCAAACAACATTACAAAGAATGGTGGTATGATCAACGGTATCAGATCTGGTAAGCCTACGACAGACTTTATTAAGAATACTGCTTTCAGACTTAACTGGCTTGAAGCAATCTTCCTCGTATTGGTCTGCCTCCTTCCTACAGTTATCGGTATCCTCACAGGATTCCAGAATGTATGGTTTGCAGGTACTTCCGTTTTGATTCTTACAGGTGTTGCTAACGACCTTATCGTTCAGGTTGAAGGTGAACTTGAGATCAGAAGCCCTAAGGGATTCCTTGAAGATCTCACAATCAAGACAGGCAGAAGGTAAATAATTACTGCTTATTAATGCAAATTAAAAGGGGTTGTCTCGAATAGAGACAGCCCCTATAATTTTGTTCGAAATTTGCAAAGTGGAAATCGAATCAAATTCAATTATAATTACAGTGATATGAGTAACATACTTGACTATTTGGCATGGAGAGGCGATCTCTCATTAACAAGTGATCCATTCAACAGTATTGATGCTGTAATTTTGTCATGCCTTTCTTATGTAGATTTTGCAGGTGTCGTACCGGGAAAAGGTAATGGAAGAATCACGATAAAGGATGCAACCAAGAAGTTCTTCAAGTTGCATTCCGAATCTGAACTTGCAAAAGACAAATCTTTTATTAATTTCGGACCTCAGCTTCTTAAAGCACTTGCAGCGTCTGAAAGATTTCAGAATGCCTATCTTTTGAATTATGTAGACGATACAGATATCGAAAGAGAGATTCAGTTTGCAGCTATCGAGATTGATACATCCGACGGCACACCTTTCATATCATACCGTGGTACAGATGACAGGATCATTGGCTGGAAGGAAGATTTTAATCTCAGCTATATGACAGTTCCTGCAGAGATTGAAGCTGTACTGTATTTACAGGATGTAATGTCTGGCAGAAAAGAAAACTTCAGACTTGGCGGACATTCTAAAGGTGGCCACCTTGCAATATATGCTGCAAGCAAAGCAACACAGGATCTGGCAGAGAGAGCAGTAAATATCTATAGTTTTGACGGACCGGGATTTGGATTTAACCGCGATATACTGAATTCATCGCAGTTTAAGAAAATACAGCCTAGAATCGAAAAGTTTATCCCCCAGACTTCAGTTGTAGGAAGATTACTTACAAGAACTGTAGCACCGGTAATTGTAAAAAGTACTGAACTGGGAATAATGCAGCATAATCCGATGTCATGGGAACTTTGCGGAAAGAACTTTGTGACGCTGGCATCAACAGATAAGTTAAGCGATGTTGTCGAAGAAACGATGACTTCTTGGATTGAAGAGATGAGTCTTGAAGAAAGAAAAGTTTTCGTTGATGAATTATTCTCCGTTTTCGAAGCTTCAGGCTGTGACACATTGAGTGCCATGACAAAAATCCGAGTAAAGGAAATGAGAGCAATCGTAAAGAGAATGCGCTTAATCAAGAGTGATTCCGGCGAAAAGGTAAGAACACTGGTTAAGATCTTCTTTATGAACCTGAATGCTTTGAATGAAGGAACCATTGATTTGCTCGAAGAAGAAACAAAGTTGCGCAGTCTTGTCGCAAATATAAAGAATAAAACGGGAAAATAAGTATGCTTTACATAATGCGACATGGAAAGACAGACTGGAACCTGAAACACAAACTTCAGGGAAGGACAGATATCCCGCTCAATGATATGGGGCGTCAAATGGCCAGAGAAGCAAAAGAGCGTTATAAAGACATAAATTTTGATGTCTGCTATTGCTCACCATTAATCAGGGCAAAAGAGACAGCTGAACTGTTTCTTGAAGACAGAGATATACCGATAATCTATGATGACAGACTCATTGAAATGGGGTTTGGTATATACGAAGGCATCGAAAACGTGTTCGACAAGCCCGAATGTCCTATAAGAGTTCTGTTCTTCACACCGGCAGAATACGAGGCAGTAAATGGAGCCGAAAGTCTCGAAAACCTGATTAAGAGAACCGGCAACTTTCTTGAAGAAGTAGCTTACCCACTTGTTGAGTCAGGAAAAGATGTACTGATCGTAGGTCACGGGGCAATGAACTCGTCGATAATAGGTCAGGTAAGGCATATTCCGCTTGAAGATTTCTGGGTAGAAGGTATCGAAAACTGCAGATTAATAAAACTCCCATAAAAGGAGCGACCACCCGGGAAAGGGTGGCCGCAAATATGGGGATAATAGGAATAGAAAAATGTCTTTGTTGATAATTGAAGTATAGTAGATTTGGCGCTGAATTTCAACGACATAAATTTAATGTTATATAAATGAAATTTGAGGAAAGTGTGAAAGATTTTACGTAATTATTAACAACTCGACATTCTGGAAAATGAAAAAAATAAACAAGGCCGAAAGAAATTCATATCTTTCGGCCTTATTATCGGGAAGTCTGAAGTCAAAACTTCAGATTAATGCAGGAATTCAAAGCACTTAAGAGAAGGATTACCCATGCCCTTAAATGTGAGGTAGAGAGGATATACACCGTCTTCAATTGTGAATTCAGCTTTTCCTTCCGTCCAAGCGGTACAGAAATCACAACTGATCTTTGCCAAAGGCTCACCATCAAGACTTGTCTTGATCTCGAAGTCACCTTTTCCATAACCTCTTGTTACAATACGCAAGCCCTTAACACCAACAAGATTGAAATACTTGAAGCCGACAGTCGTATTGTCGTAAATATCTCTGACAAATGAAGGATCCTTAACACCATCTTCATGTTCTTTTGTGATATTTGCCTGGTGAAGTTCACCAACATACATCTCGTTCTTGTCGTTAAACAAGTTGCAGGCAATATGTGCAGGATATTCCTCAGTGTCGTTAAGCGGGCCACCATTGAGACCACATGATGTAATCTCGACCTGTTTGATAGAACCGTCTTCTGCAAACTCAATCTTTTCGGCACATCCCTGACGTGAATACCAGGAATTGTTGGTCTGTCTGTGATAGAAGATATACCATTCACCATCGATCTCGACGATGCTTCCGTGATTGTTGGCACCGAAAGCAGTGGGCTTATCAGCAGGCTTATATGTATCGATATGCATATCGCAGTTGCTGACAATAACTCCACCGTATTTGAATGGGCCAAGCGGGTTGTTGGAAGTAGCATAGCAAAGCTCGTGCATAACCTGAGAAGAATAAATCAGATAGAAAATACCATTTCTTTCTCTGATCGAAGGTGCTTCGAAGAAAGCGTGGCCTTCAAATTCAGTGCCGGCGCTGTGCTGGGTTGATGGAATAACAAATTCAGGTGCGCGCTTTACGGTAAGCATATCCTTATCAAGAACAGTTACCATACATCCGTGGCGCGAAGGATCGCCCTGACCGCAGAAACCTGTATAGAGATACGTAACATCTCCAATAGTGATGACACCTGGATCGAACTGCTGCTCGTCGCCTTCTTTTCGACCTAAAACAGTACCATCTTCATAGTGAACATTTCCGATGAATTTGAATCTTCCGGACGGAGTATCACTTACAGCTACTGAAATAACGCAGTCGTTATCAAGAGCATAAAAGAGATAGTATCTTCCATCTGGTCCTACTGTGACATCAGGTGCATAGAGGCAGCCACGATCATCCTGGTTGTGCGGATCATCACTTCTCTTAAAGATAACGCCCTCATATGTCCAGTTACCAAGATCGTCAACAGGTGCTGACCAGGTTACATAATCACCGGGGCAGAAAGCATATCCGTTGAAGTAGTCGTGTGAACCATAAATATAGACCCTGTTATTGAAGACATAAGGCTCACCGTCAGGAATGAATTCCCAGTTAGGAAGATACGGGTTAAATGCCTGCTTCTTTGGAACAGTGTAAAGCTCAACTTTTGGTTCCTTGGACTCTTTCTTTACTCCGGAGACAACACCTGAAAGGGATTCTTCAAGATGCTTAGTCATGAACGAATAGAAATCAGACTCCTCAGATTCTTCCTGGACCTTTGCAACGGCACCATCTCTTGTGAAGTGCATCTCGTTTTTGAAGTCAGGTGAGTAGGGCTTCCACAAGGGAAGAGCAGTTCCATCGACATCGTTGCCGTTCGGATCAGCACACTTGATAAAGTTGACAAAATAAGTGCTCATTTGTCTTGCTATATCGAAATGTCTTCCGGTCATAGGTCTCCAGCACTTATCGAGATTGTCGAAGAAGAACCAGAGGTCAACGGAATGGAATGTGCCGGGATTATCTTCGCCCGGGATATCAGGTTCAAAGCTATAGTAGTAACCGGGCTTATCGTTGTGTGCGAAAGCAGCTTTGACCGCACACTCGATTGCACGCAAAGGAGCGTACATATTTCCGTTATTCTTGTTAGCTTCAGGGAAGGACAAGAATTCTTCAGTTTTATCGCCAAAGATTTCTTCTGCCTTGTTTATAAAGTCTTCTTTTGAATCAGCGAAAATAACACTCGGGAATTCATCGAAGGTATTACCTGACATAATCGGTACATGAGCGTGCTTGCCCTGCATGAAAAGCTTGAGCGGCTCATCATCAATGAAGACTTTGTCGATCATTGGCGTGAAAAAGAAGGACTCAGTCTCTCTGAATTTTGCATAAACTTCGCGGATATAAGAAGCATCAAGTTTACGTGCCTCTTCAAGTGTTTTTACGCCAAGCTTTTCGAAAAATTTAACTCCGTATGAGCAAGCATCATCAATCGTTCTGGGAGTCATGACGAAGTCCTGCGCATAAGGGAAAGAAATAATACCGGAGAAAATAACAGCCTTCTGATAAAGACCGATGCTGGATTTGGAAGTAAGATGATTTAAAACACTTCCGCCGCCTGCAGACTGGCCTGCAATTGTGATGTTATCCGGATTACCACCGAAGGCACGGATATTTCTCTTTACCCATTTAAGACCTGCAAGCTGGTCCAAAAGACCGAAGTTGGCAGGAGCTTCAGGAGATTCCTTGAAAAGATCCGGATGTGAAAGGAAACCCAAAGCGCCAAGTCTGTAGTTAACGGTTACGACAATGATTCCTTTCTTAGCGAGATTCTCACCGTTGAATTCCATCTCAGCAGTGTAGCCCCACTGGAATCCACCACCGAAAAACCATACGAGAACAGGAAGATTGTCTTCTTCACTCTTTGCGTTAGTCCAGATGTTCAGATAGAGGTTATCTTCACCGATTTCAATATCGGGATCAACATGCCACTCTTTGCAATATATGTCAGTTCCGACACCGGGCTGATCCTGTACGGATATAGGTGCAAATTTATATGCATCATAAATGCCGTCCCAGTCCTGGCAAGGCTGGGGTGCTTTCCAACGGTTTTCGCCAACAGGCGGAGCTGCAAAAGGAATGCCTTTAAAAGCGGTAATACGTGTATTGTTGCCGGGAAGTCCTCTTACAAGGCCATTCTCGGTCTTAACTATTTTCAACATAAGGAACTCCTATATTATGTTTATTATATTTATGTTAGAAAAACGAGAATGAATAATCAACGGGATAAATTGCAGAAAGACCCCTAAAAAATACGGTTCTTTGTGGGTGTTAAGTTTGCAAAGGAACTCTGTTTTTTATAACATAGTAAGGTATCTTCCGGTAACACTCTCAATTTACCTTAAGCGGAGTCTGAATGTTCAAATCTTTTAACATACGAGCCTATATCGGCAACATCAAACTCAATAAGAAGTTCTTTCTTATGTATGTTTTTGGCATCATCTTACCGCTTGTTATTACTGATGCATTTCTCTTCCAATCAATATATGAAGCTGAGCTTGGTAATCAGAGGAGTTACAGAGACAATGCGATTGATGCTTATGCCACCACTCTTAGGGATATTCTCGAATATGATAGCGATGTAGCTACGGCAATCGATCTTAATAAGGAATTGAACACCTTTATCAATACCAAGTACGACATGCCGTACGGATATTTTAATAACTATATGTTTACCGTGTCCTCTTCCTTCTTTGCGACACTTTCTGATATTAACCAGGACAGAATCGTTATCTATTCCGACAACGATACTATGATGAGCGGTCACTATTTCCATAACATTAAGGAAGTAGAGAATGAAAGATGGTATATAGAATTTTCCAAGGAAGATATATATGAAGCTGCATATGCATATTTTGACAGAGCTCCGAGATTTCCATCAGCTGACAAGGATCGTTTCATCTATGTTCGTAAGATGAATACGACAAAGTCTGATGTAAAGAAAATAATCACTATTGAGCACAGAAGAACAAGACTTCCAAATAAGGTTAAGGAAACGCCTGAAGACTGCTCGATGTACATCTGTTGTGATGACTACGTACTCTACGCGAGTGATAATACCAATCCGTCAATTTACGATATCAAGCAGAAAGCGAAAAAGACTTCGTATGCGACAGTGAAAGATTTTAATATGTATGGCAATACATTCACGATTTATGCCATTTCTGAAGAACTTACTATTCTTTCCGTTATCAAGAGCAATGTACCGATAACGATTCTTCTTATCATCCTTACACTCATTCTTCCGCTCTTGTTTATCAAATTCATCGAGAGGTCAATCACAGAAAGAATTTCTATTCTGGGAAAAGCCTTTGGTGAAAGAGGAAAAGAGTACTTCCAGCCAATAAAGGAAATCAGTGGTTCAGATGAGATTTCCGATCTCATGCACAACTACAATCGAATTGTTGAGATCAATAATGAACTGACCAACACGATTTACAAAGATAAGCTAAGGGAGCAGGAGTCTGATATCGCCAGAAAGAATGCTGAACTTCTGGCACTTCAGAGTCAGATTAATCCGCACTTCCTTTTCAACGCTCTTGAGAGCATTAGAATGCATAGTATCCTCAAAGGCGAAAATGAGACTGCCGAGATGGTACAAAGACTTGCTGTAATGCAAAGACAGAATGTAGAGTGGCATGAAGATGCAGTGAAGATTGCAGATGAAGAAGAACTCATCGACACATATCTTCAGCTTCAAAGTTATCGCTTTGGCGATAGGATTTCTTACAACATCGAAATTGATGATGACTGCAAGGACATTCTTATCCCTAAACTGACGCTCGTTACCTTCGTAGAGAATGCATGCATTCACGGAATCGAATCAAAGGCAACGCAGGGATGGATTTTCGTAAGAGTGTATAAGACTGATACCGATCTTATGATCGAAGTAGAAGATACGGGTGACGGTTTGGAGGAGAAGGAAGCTGAAAAGCTTCAGAAACTGATGAATACGGTCACTATTGATGCAATCAAGAAAACAAGGCATGTCGGAAGTCTGAATGCCTGTCTCCGAATTAAGATGATGTTCAAAGACAGAGCAAAGTTTATGATTGAGACCGAAAAGGGTATCGGAACGAGTATCATTATCTCGATACCGATTGAGTTGATAACAGAGGGTTAAAGAGGTGGAAAATGCTTAAAGTAATGCTGGTTGACGATGAGCCTTATATCCTTCAGGGCCTTAAGGTCCTTATTGATTGGGAGAGCGGCGGTTTCGAGATCGCACAGACCTGTTCCAACGGTAAAGAAGCATTGAGATATCTGAGAGAAAATCAGGTAGATCTTATCATTTCCGATATTCGTATGCCGGAGATGACAGGCCTCGAACTTTTGGAGACAATCAAGAAAGAGAAGGTTTCCGAAGCAGAATTTGTCCTTCTTACAGGTTACGACGATTTCGCTTATACAAAGAGGGCTATACGCAACGGTTGCCTTGATTACATCCTTAAGCCTGTTGAAGAAGAAGAACTTATTGAAGTCCTTCAGAAAGTCTCCAAACTTAACCATGAATCGATAGTATTAAGAAAAGACAGGGAGAAAATGGAAGATGCCTATCTTTCAAGGGTTATCAGGCATCTCATCAGAGGCAACTATACAGATGAGGAAATCGAATATGCCAATAAAAATCTTCAGCTGACCGGAGACTTGAGATTCATTTATCTTGGATTTGCAAACAGGGAGTTGGAGATTGAGAGCAGCTCTTCCGATGATTACGACACAGGCGTCATTCAGAAGCAGTTTGTTAATTCCTGCAAAGAAGTACTGAAGGAATATGCTAACCACTTTACGATTGAAGTTCCTTACGATGAAGATAATTATGACGTAGGATTCATATATTGCGATAATATGGCGACCGTCCGTGATATGAAAGAGGACGAATTCCTTAACCAGTTGATAAGAAAGATCGAACTCGTTTTCACAATGCCAATAAGAATGTATTGTGGTGAACTGGTTTCCGATGTTTCAGTGCTTTCTAAGTCTTATGAATCCTGCAAGCGTCTTAAGAGTATCGCCGGATTCCATAATGCAAAGAAACTCTATTTCTATGAAGAAGCAGATACCGGATCAAGTGGAATAATTCTTTGTAAGAATACGATAGATGAGATTATCTCCTCCATCGCGAAAAATGATTCCGCCGCAATTGAAACCGGTGTCGAAAAACTTCACAGTGAACTTCGTGGAGCAGACAGTAATAATGTGGCATTTGACCTCAATATCAACTATCTGATTTTCCAGCTGATTCATCTGGCTAGCGAACTTGATGACACGGTTAACCAGGAAGAAATTGTCCAGTACATTTCAGAAAAGGCATCCGGTGATTCCCTGACACGTGGAAGTTATCAGCACCTTAAGTCATTCGCACTTGAATATGCAACTTATCTTTCTGAACTTCAGAAAAGCGTTTCACATGGAATATTGGCTGTTATCGAAAATGAGATAAAAGAAAACTTCGCCGGCGATATCAGTCTTAAGTATCTTGGCGACAAATATCATATCAACAGTTCATATCTGGGACAGGTTTTCAGGAAGAAATACGGAATGTCTTTTAAGAATTACCTGACAAATTATAGGATCAAAGAAGCATCCAAGCAGATAATCAATACGGATAAGAAAATAAACAGAATTGCAGAAGAAGTCGGCTACAAGGACAGTGACTATTTTATCCGCAAATTCATTGAAATCATGGGCTGTACCCCTTCTAAATACAGAAAAACCAACAGGTAAAAGCCCTAAACTAATTGCTTAATTCAGGCTCTCGGAGTTTGTGCAATGTGCACTAAAAACCGAGAGCTTTATTGTTTACTTATGTTGAAATACGGATATTTTTGTAGAATTTATCAGTTATTTACTTAGAGTTTTTCGGGTTGTGGCATAAATGAGGCAACTCTATAATTTTAGTGCTAAATACTCGCTGATTGTTCGCGAGAATCCAATTCGGGAGGTCTACTAATGAAGACAAAGAAAATTGTTTCCTTGGTCTTGGCATCATTGCTTACAGTTTCTTCTTTTGCTGCTTGTAACAACAACGGCAAGTCCAAGTCTAACATTGTTGACATGACAATGTTCGCAGCTATGGCTGGTAAAGAGAAGAACGATGGCAACGAGATCAAAGAACTCATTGCAGAGAAGACAGGCGTTCGTGTAAAGGAAACCTGGCTTTCAGGTCAGACAGCTGGTGAAGCTATCGGTTCCATCATCGCATCAGGTAAGTTGCCTGATTTCATCGACGGTGGTGACGGATGCGTTCAGCTCTATGACAACGGTTTGCTTGTAGCTTGGGATCCTTATCTTGAGAAGTATCCTAACCTCAAGGAAATGTATACAGACGAAGAGTGGGATAAGTTCAGACAGGCTGACGGTAAGATTTACTGGGCTAACGTTTTCGGCAACCACTACAAGGAAGATACAACAACAGGCCACAACGGTGAGGCTTTCTGGATCCAGGCTAGAGTACTCGAAGCTTATGGCTATCCTAAGATCGAGACACTCGATCAGTACTTCGAGATCCTCGAGAAGTATGCAAAGGAGAATCCTGAGCTCCCTAACGGAACAAAGGTAATCCCTTATACAGCTCTCTGCGAAGACTGGAAGTATTACTGCCTTGAGAACGCTCCTATGTTCCTCGATGGTTATCCGAACGACGGTTGCGTTATCGTTAATGTTGACGATGGTACTGATAAGCCTAAGGTAGTTGACTACAACACAACAGATACAGCTAAGGCTTACTTCAAGAAGCTCAACGAAGAGTATGCAAAGGGCAACATCGATCCTGACTTCGCAGTTCAGACATACGATGAGTACATTGCTAAGCTTTCTACAGGTGCTGTTCTCGGTCTTTGCGATCAGTACTGGGATTTCGCTTACAGCATCATGGGACCCTTCTCTTCACCTCTCCAGGCTTCTGATGGATCTACATTCCGTCTTGATGAACTTGGATGTGACTATGTACCTCTCGGCCTCGTTGCTAAGGCAGGTATGCAGCAGCAGTGGCACTCTTATGGTGACGAGCTCAACAACGCTTCCGGTTGTGCTGTAACAACAGCATGCAAGGATCCTGAACTCGCATTCAGCTTCCTCAACGCACTCCTCGATCAGGAAATCCACGATCTCCGTTTCTGGGGTATCAAGGATGTAGACTACAAGGTTGATGAAAACGGCCTTTACTACAGAACAGAAGAGCAGAGAGAGAACTGGAAGAACGACAGCTACAAGGCTAAGCACTCTTGCGAATATTCTTACATGCCTCAGTGGCTTGGTAAGAGCAAGGACGGCAAGAACTGCATGCAGCCTGCTGAGCAGCCTACAGAGTTCCTCGCTGGCTTGTCAGCTCCTCTTAAGAAGTGCTTCGAAGCTTATGGCGCAGGCAACTATGCAGACATGGTAGGTTCTACATATGTCGTTACAGAGACAACACTTCCTTGGTATCCTCTCTGGTCATGGTCCAACAATGTAAGCACAGACACTCCTGGCGGAACAGCTTGGAAGAAGATGGGCGAGACAAAGCACAAGTGGCTCCCTGCACTCGTTATCTCTGAGAACTTCGATGCTGACTGGGATGCATACATGGCAGCTTACAATGAGTGCAACCCTGGCGACTTCCTCACAGAGGCTCAGGCTGAAGTTAATGCTAGACTCGCTACAGCTCAGGCTAACGGCTGGAAGGCATCCTAATTCCTCGTCATTAATAGATGAATAATTAATCGATTGTGGTGGCAACCATGGAAAATATAACTATGGTTGCCACCATTCTTAATGGGAGTTGCTTAACATGGAAAACACAACTACTACATCTAAAGCACCAGCTAAGCAAGATGTAACAAAACCGAGACTCACTGCCGAGGAATTCAAGAAAGAATTCAAGAGACAGTGGATACTTATTGCAATTGGTGCAGTATATGTTGTTTACGGTTTAATTTTTAATTATCTGCCTCTTTTGGGTTGGATAATGGCTTTCCAGGATTACAAGTACGCAAAAGGTTTCACAGGATCTGAATGGGTTGGCTTAGGCAAATTCCAGTTCTTGTTCAGCGATAATACATTCCTCATGGTAATCAGAAATACCTTTGCGATGGGTGTACTTAATCTTGTATTCAGCACAGTGTTCGCAATTGGTTTTGCTATCCTCTTGAACGAAGTAAGGCACACATGGTTTAAGAAGACCATCCAGACAATTTCTTACATGCCGCACTTCTTATCATGGATCATCGTAGTTGCTATCGTACACGATGCACTTACATCAACAGGTATTATCAATGAGATTCTTATGAATCTTAAAATTGTTCAGAAGCCGTATCCGTTCCTTCAGAAAGAAGCGTGGTTCTGGCCTATCGTTACATTCAGCCATCTCTGGAAGGAGACAGGTTGGAATGCAATTATCTATCTTGCAGCTATCACCTCTATTGACCCTTGTCTCTATGAGTCAGCTTCAATTGATGGTGCCGGACGTTTCCAGAAGATCTGGTATGTAACCATCCCGGGAATTCGTCCTACAATAATGATTCTTCTCTTGATGAATTTAGGTAACGTTTTGAATGCAGGTTTCGAAATTCAGTACTTGCTCGGTAACGACCTTGTACGTGACGTTTCAAGAACTATTGATATCTACATCCTCGACTGGGCGCTCGATGGTAGAAACATCGACTTCTCACTTGGTACGGCTGCCGGTATCTTCAAGACTTTTGTATCTATGACATTCATCTTGGTATCCAATTACATCGCTAAGAAGAAGGGCGATGAGCGTCTGTTCTAAGGAAAGGAGGGTAATAATTATGTCAGAAAATGTTAAAGAATTAAAACTTAACAAGAAGAGAAAAATGGCAACTGAGGAAATCGTTTTCGAAGTTTGTAATGCTATTTTCTTGATTTTATTTGCGGTTGTAACCCTTTATCCGGTACTCAATACGCTCGCCATTTCATTTAACGATGGTAACGATGCGGTAAGAGGTGGAATTCACCTTTGGCCTAGAATCTTCTCAATCAGAAGCTATGAAGAAATCATTTTTAACAGACCTAGCATCCGTCAGGGCTTGATCGTAACTGTTGCAAGAACTGTTATCGGTACATTTACTTCATTGGCAGCGAATGCTTTGCTTTCCTTCATCTTGAGCCGTAAGAAGTTCTTGTTCAAATCCGGTCTTTCATTGTTCTGGATCATTACAATGTATGCTTCTGCAGGTTTGATTCCTGGATTGATCCTCTTCAGATATCTTCACCTCACATCCAGCTTCATGGTTTACATCATCCCTGGTATGGTAAGTGCTTTTAACGTAATGGTTATGAGAACTTACATGGCAGGTATTCCTGATTCACTTGAAGAAGCTGCACAGCTTGAAGGTGCTGGATACATGACAGTATTCGTTAAAATCGTTACACCTTTGTGTACTCCTGTTTACGCTACAATCGCTTTGTTCCAGGCTGTATATCACTGGAACTCATGGTTCGACGCAATGCTCTATAACAGATTCGATCCTCAGTACACTACGCTCCAGTTCGAGCTTAGAAAACTCCTCGACTCTGTATCTGCATCAACAGGTGGACAGCAGGCCGGTACATCTGCAACAGCAGCTTCTGTTGCAACAATCGTACCTGTTACGGTAAGAGCTGCCGCTACTATTGCGACAATGGCACCTATCCTTGCCCTCTATCCGTTCCTCCAGAGATACTTCGTATCCGGTCTTACAATCGGTGGCGTTAAGGAATAATTACTTAACGATCAAAATCGAAAAATATTTGGGCTGCTTCATGTGAGGCAGCCCTTATTTCGAAAGCAAATGAAATTGACCTCGCGTTTGTTGTAAAATAAGGGATAGCTTCCTGCGGAAACTCGGAATACTTTCCGCATACAAAATTTAGATAGGAAATAATTTAATGAATATATTAAAGCCTGACAGTCCTGTAATGGAGTTCTTAAGAACGGTTACAAATCTCATAATAGTAGATTTGTTATGTGTATTATGCTGCATTCCGGTCATTACATTCGGTGCAGCAGTATCTGCAAAGTATTATGTTTCAATGAAGATAATCAGAGGCGAGGGCAGTGGTGTTGTTGGCCCATTTTTTAAGTCTTTTGCCCAGAACTTCAAACAGGCGACGAAAGTCTGGCTCATATTGCTGGTTGCAATATTCCTGATTGTTTTCGACTGGCGCTGGATCCTTTATTCAGGCTGGAATAGTACAGCATTCATCTACAAGTTTGGTGTAATCTTTTTCAGTGTTGCAGTGACACTCATGACACTTGCAATTTTCCCAACCATTGCAAGATACAAGATGAAGACTACCGAGTTATTCAAGGCCGCCCTGCTCTTCATAATGATAAAACTCATTCCTCTTTTGCTCATTACACTGCTTATCGTTGGATCTGTAATCGCATGCCTCTGGTATGCACAGTGGTTCCCTTTGGTTTATGCGTTCACATCCACGGCAATAACATACTATCTTTCAATTCTTTGCATTAAGCAGTTCGATAAGCTCGAAAAAGCACAGGAAGAGAAACTCAAGGCGCTTAAAGAATCTGTTGAATATGATCCTGAGACAGATGCCATTGGTAATATTTCTCTTGCAGGCGAGAAGAAGAATCTCAAGCAGCTTGAAGGCGGACTTAATGAAGACGATGCAAAGGTAGCTGATAAATCCGGAAACAGATTTACAAGATATATCAAAACTGAGAAGGAAAAGCTCAAAGACTTATCTTTCAAGCAGAAACTGATATATTTTGCCCAGTATTATCTCCCGTCAACAGTTCTTGTCATCCTCGTAATCGGTGCAGCTGTATGGTATGGAACAGATGTATACAAGTCTAAGATGAGGGTGCTTGGCGGCGGTGTCATTAACGGATATCCGACAGAAGCCGGTATTGAATATGCCACAAAGGGTTTCCTTGAGTGGGGCGGATACGACAAGAACAGAACATCAAGATTACTTGCTGCTGAAGATCTTTATTTTTCAGATGAGTCTGAGTATGAGGAGAAATATCTTGATGTTGCCTTCAGAGCGCAGATTATAACCGGTACATTCGATTATATGATCATGCGTGAGGACGCGGTATACACATACTCGACACCGGACTATTTCCAGGATTTGAGTCTGCTTGTAGATATGGACAACTTTACCGAGGATGATTTCTACTACTATGTTGAAACAGAAGCTGAGAAAGCCAAAAAGGGAAAAGGCGTGTCCATTGATGATCTCCTTGGAAGAGGGGCAAAAGATTCAGACAACCCGATCCCGATAGCTTTGAAACTTACAGAAGAAGCAAAGCAGAATCTCGGTCTTGATGACGGACACGATTACTATATTGCTTTTGCTTATGCGTTTTCGGCGAAGGAAAACAATAATTACATGAAGTTTATTGAGTATCTGTTCGGCAAGTGCTGATACAGCAATAAACACACAGTATTAGAGTTCTTTGTGCTTGACATAGAACCTTACCCCTAATATAATTTACAAGTTTTATTATGTCTTAATATGCACTGCCGCCAGAAACGCGGGTGTGCAACTGAAAGAAAACGAATTCGGAGGATTTATATTATGTCAAAGATGACTTTCCAGCCTAAGAAGAGACAGAGAGCAAAGGTTCACGGCTTCAGAGCAAGAATGGAAACAGCTAACGGCCGTAAGGTTCTTGCTGCAAGAAGAGCTAAGGGCAGAAAGAGAATCGCAGTCTGATTTAAGGTCTGCTTCGCAGTCTCGCTTTGAAATCGGTAGCTTTAAGATTCAATTTCGAATTTAGCAGGGTTTACCGGTACGGGAAATTCGCGACCGGCAAGAACCTGTCGGTTCACGTGCTCAGAAGAAGAGAAGGAACCACCCAAAGTGGCTATAAAGTAAATCCGGTCTTGAGAAGAACCGGATTTTGTGCGAACAAGAAAGAACTTGGCGCAGTTGGAAGGAATCGTGCAAGACGTCTGATGAGAGAATCATACAGACTGTACGAAGATAGACTTCCGACAGGTTATGATTATGTATTTACTTTAAAAGCCAAAAACGGTGTTCCTGACTTTTCTGATTTAAGCACTGATATGGGCAAGTGTCTTGCCAGGCTCAATCTCTTGGAGGGTAGTTCTTATGATGCGTAAAGCAGTAATAGGAATGGTCCGCTTTTATCAGAAATACATTTCCCCTGCCATGGGTCCCCATTGCAAGTACCAGCCTACTTGTTCGCAGTACATGATTGATGCTGTTACCAAGTATGGTGTTATTAAAGGCGGACTTATGGGTGTTTGGCGCATTTTGCGTTGCAACCCATTCTCCAAAGGCGGTTATGATCCCGTCAGGTAATTAATTAGCAATTTCATAGGAACCGGAGATAGTTAAATGGGAGATATTATAGTTCAGTTATCTATTCTCGATCCGCTGTATTATGTATTCGGATGGCTTACGAGAATATTATTCCAGTTCTTTGGTAATTACGGTTTGGCGATTATTTTTCTTACCATAATTATCAGAGGCGCACTCATCCCTCTTAATATCAGTTCACAGAAGTCCATGCTCAAGATGCAGGCCTTAAGCGGCAAGCAGGCTGAACTTCAGCGTATGTATGGCGATGACAAAGAGGCTTACCAGGAAGCATTCATGAAGATGCAGAAGGAGAATGGTGCAGGCGGTCTTTCCGGATGCCTTCTTCCTTTCCTTCAGTTGTTCTTCATCTGGCCTATTTACCGTATCGTAAGCGGACCTTTGTATTACCTTTCACAGGTAAGCAAGGACAATATCAACGCCATGATTGATCTTGGAACAAGATTTGGCGAAAACGGTATTCTCCAGAACGGCGTAAAATTTGATAACCATATCATTCTTATCAAGGCTCTTAATGAGAATGCGCAGTTTTTAAATGAATGTATCAATAAGGGATTGATTAAGCTCGACCAGATGATCGATCTTCACTTCCTTGGCATGGACCTTACGGTTACTCCCGCTTGGAATCCCAGAGTTATCATGTCAGATCCCAAGACATATCTCCCGATGCTTATTATCCCGTTGCTTGTAGTTATTACAAACATCGTAGTAATGCAGCTTTCCAAGATTATGAAGCCGGGTTGGAAAGAAGAGGAAGAGGCTAAGAAGCGTGCAAAGATGAATCCTGCTAGAGCTGGTCAGGCTGGCGATGGCAAGAGCGCTACTGAAGACTATGCTCAGAATTCTATGAAGATGATGAACTGGATGATGCCTGTACTTATGCTCGTTACAACATTCGCAATGCCTGCTGCAATGGGTCTTTACTGGATCGTATCAGGTATTATGAGCATCATCACAAGCGTTATCGTATATTTCATGTTCACAAAGCCTTATGAAGCAAAGAAGGCCGAGATTGAGGCAAAGAAGGATGCCGTTTTCAAGAAGAGCGGTAAGGCTGCACTCGCAGGCGCTGGTTCTGCTGATGTAGCTAATGATTCATCCAAGAAGAATAAGAAAAAGAAGAATTAATCCGGCTCGAAGGAGGCCCTGTATATATGGAAAAGACAGTAATCAAGACAGGCGTTACAGTTGATGAAGCTATCGAAGCGGCTCTTTCTGAGCTTGGTTGTACAAAGGAACAGGCTGTTATCGAAGTAATCGAAGAAGGTTCCGAAGGTGGTTTTCTCGGTTTAGGCAGAAAGGATGCCGAAGTTAAGGTTACATTTAATGCTGATGAAGCAGTTGAAGATAGCGGTGCTTCTGAGTCTGATGATACATATTATGGTGACGATGAGAGCTTTGAAGGCGACGCAGTAAGTGAAGCTGAAGATGCAGCTGCTAATTTCGTTGCTGAAGTTCTTTCCGGCATCGGTATTCATGGCAACATGGATTCATACAGAGAAGACGATACAATCTATATTTCCGTAACAGGTTCTGATTGCGGTGCAGCTATCGGCCGTCACGGAGAGACATTGGAAGCAATTTCCTATATGACAAACCTCATCGCTAACAAGCACAGCGAGCAGAGAGTTCATGTTTCTCTTGATGTAGGTGGTTACAGAAAGCACAGAGAGCAGGTCATCAAGGGCCTCGCTGATAAGGCTGTATCCAGAGTAAGACGTTCCGGACGCAAGGTAGTCATGGAAGCTATGAGCCCTGCTGAAAGAAGAATCGTTCATGCTTATCTCCAGGAAGTACGTGGTGTTACAACACATTCAGAGGGTGTTGAGCCTAACAGATGCGTTGTAGTAACTCCTGAAGAAAAGAAGTAATTTTCAGAAATAATTAATCTTAGTATTTGGCGGGCTTTATTCGATGTATTCGTACGATGACGAACCTATCTGCGCCTGCTCAACGCCGGCCGGAATATCAGGCATAGCGGTTATCCGTATTTCGGGTAACGGCTGTGGAAAGCTTGCCGATAAATGTTCGGTCATTTTAAGAAGCAGCGGCGACTATAAGAAACTTTCTGAACTTCCAGGCTATACTTGTGCATTTGGTTATGTGAAGGAACCGTCTACCGACATAAAGGTAGACGAGGTAATCTTCACGCATTTTGAAGCACCTCATTCATATACAGGTGAAGAAATGGTAGAGATTTCTTCGCATGGTTCCGGAGCTGTAAAACAGGAGATCTTAAAGTGCCTTGGAATGTCCGGAATAAGAATGGCTTATCCCGGTGAGTTTTCGAGAAGAGCATTTATAAATGGCAAGATGAGCCTTGCTTCTGCTGAAGCAGTCATGGACGTTATTAATTCCGAGACTGAAAGACAGCTTGAGGCCGCTGGAAGCCTTATGTCAGGCAAGCTTGCAGATGAGATTAATTTCATTGAGCATAATTTATATGATCAGGCTGCATGCCTTGAGACATTCACAGAATTCGATACGGAAGATCCCGCTGAAGAAGAAGCTAAGCTTGAAGAAGTAAAGGATAACCTTAGTGACTGCCACGACAGACTTTCTGCTCTTTGCAAAGGTTACGGAAAAGGCAGAATCCTTTCTGAGCGTCTCCGTGTCGCTCTCCTTGGCCTTCCTAACAGCGGAAAGAGTACGCTCCTTAATACGCTTACAGGCTATGACAGGGCGATTGTTACTGAGGTTGCAGGAACCACAAGAGATACTATAGAAGTCCAGATTAATATAAACGGAATCCCTGTTACATTAATTGATACCGCAGGAATAAGAGAGACAGAAGATATTGTCGAATCCATAGGTATTGGCAAGGCTTTTGAAGCGGGCAGGGCATCTGACATGATCTTCTACATGGTTCCGCCTGATATGACAGCTGAGGAAGCATTTACCGGCGTAAGTGTTATTGCTGAAGACTGCGATTGCATTATTGCAGTTTTCTCGAAAAGCGATGCCGGTACCAATCCATACAGAAGTGAGATAGAAGAGCGCTTTGCAACTATCGGAATAACAGAGTTTATCTCGATCAGTGCTGAAGAAGAATTCAATATCGACAAAATCGAAGATGCAATAATTGATTATTACAACGAACTCGGTGGTGGCGCTTCTGAAGGTCTCCTTATCACAAACAGCAGACACTATACAAAGTTCCTTAAGGCAACCAAGAAGCTCGCAATGGCGTTGGATGCACTTGATAATGAGCTTGGAACGGAAGTATGTGCATCTGCATTGAGAGCCTGCCTCGATGAGATAGGTGAAGTAACCGGAAAAACAGTATCCGCTACACTTGCCGATACAATATTCTCGAGATTCTGCATAGGTAAATAAATGACTATCCGTGAAGCATTAGAGCTTGATAACAGCTACTTGGCGGGTAAATTTGACGTAGCCGTTGTTGGTGCAGGCCATGCAGGCTGCGAAGCTGCACATGCAGCAGCAAAACTTGGCCTTGATACCATTCTTTTCACATTGTCGCTCGACAGTCTTGCAAACCTTCCGTGCAATCCAAGCATCGGAGGCACTTCGAAAGGCCAACTGGTAAGAGAGATTGACGCGCTCGGCGGCATCATGGGCATAATGGCGGACAGATGCGCAGTCCAGATGCGAATGCTCAACAGATCTAAGGGCCCCGCAGTTTATTCTCCGAGAGCTCAGGAAGACAGATCTATGTATTCAATCGAGATGAGACATTATCTCGAGAATCTTCCCAATCTGACATTAAAGCAGGCACATATTACGGCGCTGCTAGTCGACGAAGATGGTAACGCTGCAGGCGTCATGACCGAAGGAAAAGCCGTTTATGAGGCAAAGTCTGTAGTAATCTGCTCAGGCACATATATGGAAGCCAGAATTATCAGAGGTGAAGTTATCACAGAAAGTGGTCCGGACGGATTACCGAGATCTGTAGGCTTATCTTCATCGCTTAATTCTTTAGGCGTACCGCTTTTAAGATTCAAAACAGGAACTCCGGTAAGAGTAAATTCCAATTCCATAGATTTTTCGCAAATGACAAGACAGGACGGCGAAGATGATATTCCTCCGTTCTCTTTCAGAAACGAGATGGAAGGTAAAGCAGTTCCACCTGCAGAAGAACAGATCCCGTGCTGGTCGATCTGGACAACGGATGAAACCCGTCAGGTAATAAGCGAAAATATGCACAGATCGCCCCTTTATAGTGGTGAGATTAAAGGTATCGGTCCCAGATATTGTCCTTCGATAGAAGACAAGTTTATGCGTTTCAAGGACAAGACGAGACATCAGATCTTTATCGAACCTATGGGACGACATACAAATGAGATGTACATTCAGGGCTTTTCAACCAGCCTTCCTGAAGAAATTCAGGAGAAGATGGTTAAATCTCTGCCCGGTCTTGCTAATGCAAAGATTCAAAGAGTGGCATATGCCATCGAATATGATCTTGTTGATCCGTTATCGATAAAAGCCAGCCTTGAATCCAAGATCGTTCCCGGCCTTTTTACAGCCGGCCAGATTAATGGTTCATCCGGTTATGAGGAAGCTGCTGCCCAGGGAATAGTTGCCGGCATTAATGCTGCTATGAAGGTTTTGGGCAAAAAGAGCGTGATAATCGACAGATCACAGGGCTACATGGGTGTTCTTATCGATGACCTTGTAACCAAGGGAACGAATGAACCTTATCGTATGATGACTTCACGTGCAGAATACAGGCTTTTCCTGAGACAGGACAATGCAGATGAGCGTCTGACGCCAATAGGTCATGAGATAGGACTTATCGAAGATGATGTTTTCGAGAAGTTCAAAGCAAAAATAGAAGCAATTGCTATTGAGACCGAAAGACTCAAGAAAACTTATGTTGCTCCGACTGAAAAACTCGGTGAGCTTCTTGATACATGTGGTCAGACATTACCCAAGTCCGGTGAAAGCCTTGCTGATCTTATCAAGCGTCCGGGCGTAACATATGAACTCCTGGCACCGATCGATAAGGGCAGAAAACCGCTTACACGCAATATTACTTTCGCGTGCGAGACAAATATCAAATATGAAGGCTATTTATCTCTCGAAAAAGAGAAGATAGAAAAATTCAAGAATCTGGAAAAAATCCTGATACCGGAAGAAACCGATTATAACCTCATCAAAGGCTTGAGACTTGAAGCTATGCAGAAGCTTTCAAATATGAAGCCTGAGAACGTCGGAAGAGCTTCCAGAATATCCGGTGTATCACCCGCAGACTGCGAAGTCTTGCTGGTATATCTCGAACAGCAAAGAAGGAGACACGACAATGGCTGATGCTTTTCTCCCTAAGAAGAAATCCCTTACAAAAGAGGACATAAAGCGCTTGAGAGAAAGCCTTCCCAAGAAGGTTGAGATTAGTTCTGAAGGAACAAAAATCACCGAGCAGAACGAAGATGTTACCGATGTAGCACCTGTATTAGAGTCTCATTCCGATGAAATCAGTGTTCCGTTGTCTGCTGAAGAGATTCACGCATTCCAGATTTACGCTTCAATGCTTAAGGAAAAGAATAAGGTCATGAACCTTACTGCCGTTGACGACAATAAGGGAATCGCTATGAAGCACTTCATTGATTCTCTTACATTGTGTCCTTATGTCAGGGCAGAAGAGGAAAAGAAGAATTCCAAGAAGCTTACATTTATCGATGTAGGTACAGGAGCAGGTTTCCCTGGACTTCCGGTAAAGATATCCTGCCCTGAACTTAATGTCACGCTCATGGATTCGCTCGATAAGCGCCTTAAGTTCCTTGATGAAGTAATTACCGCATTAGGACTTGCGGACTGTTCTACGGTCCATTCAAGAGCCGAAGATGCGGGAAGAAACAAAAAACACAGAGAGAAGTACGACATTGTTACCGCAAGAGCTGTAGCAAGGCTGTCTGTTCTTGCTGAATATTGCCTTCCTTTGGTCAAAGTTGGAGGTGTATTCCTCGCCATGAAAGCTCATTCTGAAGAAGAAGAAAAGGAAGCAGCAAAGGCAATTGCTCTTTTAGGCGGCACCATCGAAAAAACGGATGCTTTCAAACTCCCCGGTACTGATATGGAAAGAGCGATCATTGTCGTTCGTAAGATTCGCCCTACACCTGCAAGGTTCCCGAGAAAAGCAGGCACCCCCTCCAAAACACCTTTAGTCTGATATTAGGACATTTGTGCTTTATATTATAATATAACGTGCGCGTGTGCGTATATTTATGGTATAATACTTTAACCTGTAGATTTATATCTATACAACTAAAGTATTCTAATTACTCGCGTGACGATATTCCGCGAGCGGAGGCGACAAATGGCAGAAAGCGACGACAAGAAACTAGCCAGGCTTCAGCAGGAAGCCGAGATGGACGATGTATTCAAGTCCGAACAAACTACAATAGTTCCGGTTGACTTAGATGGTGAGATGCGCAAGTCTTTCATCGACTATGCGATGTCAGTTATCTCTGACCGTGCTCTCCCTGATATCAGAGATGGTCTTAAGCCGGTTCACAGAAGAATCCTTTATTCAATGTTCACGCAGGGCTTTACACCTGAGAAGCCCTATCGTAAGTGCGCTACTACGATCGGTGACGTTTTGGGTCGTTTCCATCCTCATGGTGACGCATCCGTATATGACGCTCTCGTAAGACTTGCACAGGATTTCTCATTGAGACATCCTCTGGTTGATGGTCACGGTAACTTTGGTTCATTAGACGGCGACCCGCCGGCAGCATACCGTTATACCGAAGCAAGACTTGAGAAGATTGCATTGGAGATGATGCGTGATATCAACAAGAATACTGTTGATTTCAGACCCAACTTCGATGAACACGAGATGGAGCCTGTATCACTTCCTTCCCGTTTCCCTAACTTCCTTGTTAACGGTGCGGTTGGTATCGCTGTAGGTATGGCAACTAACATTCCTCCTCATAACCTGGGTGAGGTAATTGATGGCTGCATTATGATGATGAATGATCCTGATGTATCTGTTGATGAGCTTATGACGGTCGTTAAGGGACCTGATTTCCCTACGGGCGGTGCAATCCTTGGAACATCCGGTATCAGAGAAGCTTATCTTACCGGTAAGGGCCGTATTGTTGTACGTGCCCATGCCGAGATTGAAGAGCATGCCGGCAGAACAAGAATTATCGTTCATGACATTCCTTATGCAGTCAACAAGGCAAGACTTATCGAGCGTATGGCTGATCTTGTTAAGGAGAAGAAGGTTGAGGGCATCTCCGGACTCAGAGATGAATCTGACCGAAATGAGCAGGTTCGTATCGTAATTGAGCTCAAGAAGGATGCAAATCCTGATGTTGTTCTTAACCAGCTTTATAAGAACTGCTCACTCCAGGATGCGTGCTGCGCAAATATGCTCGCTCTTGTACCTGATAGCGAAGGCAAGCTTGAGCCTAAGCTCGTTGGCCTTAAGGAAGCACTGTTCTACTATATCAAGCATCAGGAAGACGTCGTTACACGTCGTACTCAGTATGATCTTGAGAAGGACGAAGCGAAGAAGCACATTGATGAAGGTCTCCTCATTGCGATGGATTATATCGATGAGATTATCGCGATCATCAGATCTTCACGTACTGAAGCTGAAGCTAAGACACGTATGTGTGAGCGTTTCGGCCTTTCAGATAAGCAGGCACAGCATATCGTAGACATGCGTTTGGGCCGTCTTACTGGTCTTGAAAGAGAGAAGCTTGAAGCGGAGATTAAGAACCTCACTGAAGAGATTGAGTACTTCCACCGCGTTCTTTCTGATAAGACTCTCCTTGATGACATCATTAAGACAGAGATGACTGAAATCAAGAATAAGTTTGCTACTCCGAGAGTTTCAGAGATCATTAATGGTTCTTTCGAAGATATTGATGACGAGTCCTTGATTGCAGAAGAGAATATCGTTGTAACACTTACTCACTTCGGATATATCAAGCGCCAGAGAGTAGATACATACAAGGCACAGCACAGAGGCGGAAGAGGAATTTCCGGTCAGTCCACACGTGAAGAGGACTATATCGAGAAGATCATTACGACTACAACTCACAAATTCCTTTTGTGCTTCACTAATACCGGTCGTGTATTCAAGATCAAAGGCTATAAGATTCCTGAGACTACTTCACGTTCCGCAAGAGGAACAGCGTTGGTTAATCTCTTGAATCTCAATGAAGGCGAGTCAATCAGGAATATTATTCCGGTAGACAGCTTCGAGGAGCCGGATCTCTACCTCACAACCGTAACCAAGTACGGTGTAATCAAGAAGACTTCTATCGATAAGTATGCCAACATCAACAAGAACGGCCTTATCGCTACCAAGATCCGTGAAGGAGACAGCGTAGTTGCTGTTCAGCTCACAAAGCCTGGTCAGGAAGTAATCGTTGTAAGTGCTGCAGGTAAGTCTGTAAGATTCAATTCCGACGATGCCCGTGACATGGGACGTGGAGCTACTGGTGTAAGAGCAATGAAGCTTGCTGATGACGATGAAGTAGTAGGTATGGAACCAGTAGATCCTTCACGTGAGATCCTTGTAATTTCTGAGAAGGGTTACGGTAAGCGTTCCGTAGTCGATGACTATCGCGTACAGTCCAGAGGCGGTAAGGGAATCATTACTTACAAAGTTTCCGAGAAGACAGGAAGACTTTGCGGTACATTATCAGTCACAGATGATGATGATCTTCTCATCATTACTAGCCAGGGTGTAATCATCAGAGTAAGAGCAAACGAGATTCCTACTCTCTCCAGAGCAACATCCGGTGTTAAGCTCATGAAATCTAATAATGCATATGTTGTAGATTTCGCCCTTACAGACAGAGAAGAAGATGAGCCTGCTGAAAGCATTGAGGCAGACACCACTTCTGAAGCTACTTCAGCTGTAGAAGGCAGTGTTGAAGAAGGTTTGAGCCCTAATGCTGCTAAAGTACAGGAATTCGCAGATACTTTAGCTGCTGAGATTGAAGCAGAAGATATCGCTTCAGCTGAAGCTTCTGATAACAATGAGGATGAGAACACCTAATGAATAGTATTAATAAGACAATTGAGAGTATATCGAGGAAGGCGGCGATTATTATCGCTGCTATCCTCTTTGTCTGTTCAATTGTCTTTTTCGCTGTGCCGGGAAAGAAGGTATCTGCAGATGTCGGTCAGCCGGATATTCCTGTTCCTGCATTGAGTGATGTTCATTGTGCTTCCTATTGTGTATACGACAAGACCACCGGATATGTGGTTCTCTCCATGAATCCCAATGACAAGATTTATCCTGCCTCCATGACGAAGATAATGACTTGTCTCCTGAGTCTTGAGTATCTCGATACCGCTTCAAAGATTGAAGTAAGTAAAACAGCACTTGCAGGACTTGGTAATGACTCATCACTTATGGGAGTGCTTGAAGGGGAGAAGGTAAAAGTCAGCGAACTTTTATACGGCCTTATGCTTCCATCCGGCAATGATGCCGCAAACGCTTTAGGAGAAGGCTGCATTGATGCCTTCTTCCAGAAATATCCTGCCGGCGGCAATACATTTAATTCTGATGGCGTTAATGCACAGTATATTCTCGATACTTTGAATGATAACAAGGACCATATTCTCTCTTCGAGAAAGCTTGAAGCGTTTGCTTGCCTTATGAATCTTCGTGCGAGTAAGTTAGGTTGTACCGGAACTCATTTTGTAAATGCATGCGGTCTTCCTGATGATAACCACTATACGACGGCATATGATCTTGCATTAATAATGTCAGCCGCTTCAGAGAACCCTGACTTTAATACTCTCATCAGTGCACCCTCACATGTTTTCATTGCAACAAACAGACACAGAGCCGATGCGTGGAGTTATGTAAAGAATTCTAATTATCTTTTATATGATCCCTGGCTTGCATCAAAAACAGCCAACGGCACCGACGCTCACCTTGCTGCAGTAGTCGGAGGAAAGACAGGAACTACTTCTCAGGCAGGTAAGGGACTTACTATCTATACCGTAAATGAGAATGGACACGAGTTGATGATATCTGTCTGCGGCATTCCACAAGAATATTATTTCTATACTACTATGTATCTTGCATCAGTAACCGCTTATGGCAATCTCGCATGTTGGGAAGCTGATCCGGTAACCAGAGTAGTAGGCACAACCGGAGATTACAGATGGGTAAATGCTCCTGCTTCACAGCAGCCGAAGTACGATCCTCTTGTAAATCCCGGAGACAGCCTCGAAGATTTCGGAATAGTAGAAGCTACTCCAACACCTGAACCGGAGGCAACGGTAGATCCGGAAACAGAACCTGAGATTCAGCAGGAAGCTCCATTGCAACTTTTCGTTAAGAACAATCCTGTTATATCCGGAGTAATCGGTGGCTTCATGCTCCTCATAATGATACTGAATTTAGTATTATTGATTCGTATCAATAGAATTAAGAAGGCGGCATCGAAGAGAGCCAGAAGGTTAGAGGCAAAACAACGATAACACCAATAAATACGGCGGGTTTGACCCGCTGTATTGCTTTAAAAACGAAGGCACTAAGACGGTTAAAAACGCTTTAGCAAAATAAAGGTTTTTGGCTCTCGAAAAAAATTTTTAAAAAATCGAAAAAAAGTGCTTGACACATCGTTTGCCGTGGTATATTCTTTACGAGCACTTTGACAGAGGCACAAAACAAAAGCGCCGATGAAGTCAGAGAAGCGCGGATCTTGAAAATTGAATAGAATGCAAAACTTGAAGTAAAACGGACCTTTTTCAATTCTAAGAATTGAGTTTTTATTAAGTAATTTGAGCCAAACATGGCTCTCAAAAATTTTTTTTGAGAGTTCGATCCTGGCTCAGGATGAACGCTGGCGGCGTGCTTAACACATGCAAGTCGAACGGGGTTTAGAAGGAAGCTTGCTTTCATTTAAACCTAGTGGCGGACGGGTGAGTAACGCGTGAGGAACCTGCCCTTCAGTGGGGAACAACAACTAGAAATGGTTGCTAATACCGCATAACGTCGGAGTGCCGCATGACATTCCGACCAAAGGATTTATTCGCTGAAGGATGGCCTCGCGTCCGATTAGGCAGTTGGTGAGGTAACGGCCCACCAAACCTACGATCGGTAGCCGAACTGAGAGGTTGATCGGCCACATTGGGACTGAGACACGG